>CAPEBR010000041.1 GCA_948602995.1 uncultured Dorea sp. | reverse complement strand
TCACTTTCTTACGGTCTGTGCAGTAAATGCACAGACCTGTGTGAACAGTAACTTACTTTTTAGGTTAACTGCAGGCTACTGATCACGGAATGAACAGCAGTACTGGTCTGGTATTACTATTTGAAAAAACAATGATAAAGGTGGTTTTGAACATGGGACTTGCGATTCCTATTGAGACAAGCGCACGGCATATTCATATGTGCGAGAAGGATTTTGAGATTTTATTTGGCGAGGGGCGTTCTCTTACTTTTAAGGCGGAATTAAGCCAGCCAGGGCAGTATGTCTGCGAGGAGCGGATTACGGTTCAGGGACCTAAGGGAACTTTTGAAAATGTAGCGATCCTGGGACCCTTCCGGCCTGAGACGCAGCTTGAGATCTCTATGACGGATTCAAGGAAGCTTGGAATTCCAGGAATTATCAGGCAATCTGGAGATACGGAAGGTACGCCGGGGTGTACCCTGATTGGGCCGAATGGTTCACTTAAGATTGACCACGGGGTAATTGTTGCCAAAAGGCATATACATATGACGCCTGTGCAGGCAATGCAGCTAAACGTAAAGGATAATGATGATGTGTTTGTAATTACGGAAAGCTATGAGAGATCTCTCATCTTTGCTGATGTGGTGGTCCGTGTGAGTCCGAAATTTGCTCTTGCCATGCATGTGGATACGGATGAGGCAAATGCGTTTGCCAGTGACAGCACTCCGAGCGGGGTGATCTTGAAGCTCTTTAGCGGACAGACCTATAATCTCCAGAAATGGGCAGAGGAGATCCAGAGCGGGATCCACAGGCTGTAGTTCCCGCAGGCTGCTGTTCTCAGATGCCGTGCACCCGCTGCACGGCATCCGGGCCAGTAAAGTGGTGGCTTTTGGCATTCGGTCCTTCGCTGAAAGCTGCTGATAAGGGTCTTGGCAGACTCTTTCATTCCTGCCAGGGCTTAAGCCATCATCCTCCATGCCTGTTTAGATTTTATCCGTCAGTCTCCGGATCGCCGCGAACAGCCGTCCGGCGCTGCGCCGGATCATCTCCTCCGTAAGCTCTCCTTGTTCATATGCCCTTCGTATCTCTTCATCATCCTTCTGATTACCTGGCATAATAATGTCATTTCCAGCAGCAATACACTGCCACGGTACACTGCCGTCCTCCGGTACTGTTGTATTCCAGTCGGACATGATGATTCCTTCAAATCCCCATTCCCCGCGGGCTGCCGTTGTACAGAGATCAAGGCTGTTTGCCGCATGTACCCCGTTAATCCGGTTATAGGCGGACATCATGGCCACCGGCCTGCTTTTCTTTACCGCAATCTCAAAGCCGCGCAGATAAATCTCCCTGAGCGCCCGCTGAGCGACACGGACATTGACTCCCATCCGGTTGTCCTCCTGATTATTGCAGGCAAAGTGCTTCAGCGTTACACCGCGCCCATGATGGCTCTGTACTCCTTTTGTTACACTGGCCGCCATCATTCCAGACAGCAGAGGATCCTCCGAATAATATTCAAAATTCCGCCCGCACAGCGGGTTCCTTTGGATGTTCATGCCCGGCGCAAGCCACAGATCCACACCAAATTCTTCCATCTCTGCGGCAACAGCCTCCCCGAACTTTTGCATTAGTTCCAGATCCCAGGACTGTGCCATGGCTGTTCCGACAGGAAACGCCGTACAGTACTGATAACAGGTATCTGTATTTTCATGATGCCCGGCTTTTTCTAAAAATCCATTTTCCAGGGAGCCCAGTACGCCGACACCATATACAGAACCTGTTTCCCGGTCTGCCTCATAACTTTGCCGGAGTCTGAGCCCTGCCGGTCCGTCTGCCATAATCAGAGAACGTATTCCATAGCTGTCTTCCAACGCCTCTGTCGTCTCCCCGGCAGAACCAGGAACCCGGGTTCCCGCTGAGCCAAGGGTACTGGTTCCCTGTGTAATATTCCCATACAGTGCCGGTATCAGCTCCGCAACAGACAGCCCCGCTGCTGCTGATGGTCCGTCTGCCAAAGACGCCTGGGCGCTATTTCCCTCTTCCTTTTTCCGGGGTGTATACAAAAGAACCGGCACCTGCTGTTCCTCTGCCGTTTTGAACCATTCCCCGGCTTTTCTTCTCACATTTTCATCCGGATACAATCCGTCAAAAGGTGCATCCAAAGGACAGATTTTCTTCGTTTCTTCCAAAATGCTTTTCTGCTGTACACGAATCAACGCCGCAGGCTGCAGGGCTTCTCCATGCGCCCCCACCCATATACTGTACGTTCCTGCATCCATATACCACGCCTGCAGCTCTTCTGAAAAACTGGCAAGGGCGGACTGGTCTGTACAGATGGCAAGTCTCTGCTCCTTTCCGGGCTTTAAAGACACTGTTTTTGCAAATCCAATCAGCCTTTTAAACTCCTTTTTATACTCCGTCTGAGGCAATACAGCATATACCTGCACCACCTCCCTGCCGGAATAGACTGCACCGGTATTTTTTACAGTAACCGTAATCTCAATCCCCTGCTCCGTCCTCCTGATCCCTGCCGGACTGATAGAAAATGAAGTATAGGACAGCCCATATCCAAAGGGAAACAGAGGCTTAATGCCAAAGCTGTCAAAATACCGGTATCCCACATAGATCCCTTCCCGGTACTCTTCTATATCCAGGTTCCCATTCAGACGGCCAAAGCTCTCCCCACAGGGATAATCCTCATAGCGCCGCGCCCAGGTAGCTGTCAGCCTCCCTCCCGGCGATTCCCATCCGAACAGCACATCTGCAGCCGCATGTCCCCCCTCCTGTCCGGGAAGGGAGATATTTAACACTGCCCTGATATTCCGGACCTCATCAAGGAGATCCGTCAGTTCTACCGGCGCGCCTGTATTTAAAACCAGCACAATTGGAAGTCCTGTCTTATCCAGCCAGAGGAGATCCTCCCTCTCACGCCTGCTTACATAATAATCCCCTTCTTCTCTCCTCCTGTCCATGCCTTCACCGGAGATACGGCTGATCACATAGATGACAGCCTCAGCCCCCTCCGCGTCATCCGCCGTTATTTTCCGCCCTTCCGGCAGGGAAAACGGATTTGCGGCATAAGCGTCAAAAGGGTTCTCCAGGCTCTTTACCGCCTCCAAGACTTTTTCCTTCCAGGCCATTCTTGCATTATCATAGCATTTTTCATAATCCTTAAGCCACGCTTCACTGATAATCACAGCCCCTGCGTCCCTCATTCCCTGACAGATGGAAACTGTCTCCCGGTTATTCACATCCCCGGAGCCAGTTCCCCCTTTGACCGTTTTCACTGCGCCGCAGCCAAAGAGAGCAACCGGAATCCCTGGATCCAAAGGAAGCAGCCCATCATTTTTCATAAGAACCATTCCCTCTGCCGCAGCCCTCCTTGCAAGCCTCCGGTTCGCCTGCTCCCTTGCAGAAGGCTGCGCCTCTAAACTGCCGCTGTATCTCTGACCCGCCATAAACCTTTCCCTCCTTTTCACAAAAAGGCAGCATATGTCTGCCCTGACAGATCCCCACACAGGAAAAAGGCTGCCCCAACAGCCTTTTATTCCCACAGAAAGTTTCTTCTACTCCTTCACACCGCCAAGTGTAACGCCTGCGATAATGAATTTGGAAAGTAGCAGATATACGATAATAATTGGAACAATCGCCACAAGTATCATAGTGTAAATCTTACCCATATCAAAGTTCATATAATCGGCCCCACGAAGTGTTGCAATCAAAATCGGCACGGTCATCTTCTCCTTGGACTGGATCACCAGCGCAGGAACGAAGTAATTATTCCAGGAACCGACAAATGAGAAGATTGCCTGCACCGCAATCGCCGGCTTCATAATCGGAAGCACAATCCGGTTAAATGTCATGAACTCTCCGGATCCGTCAATTCTTGCCGCCTCAACAAGGGAGAGCGGAAGTGAGGACTGCAGATAACTGTACATAAAGTAAAAGACAGCCGGAGACGCAATTGATGGGATGATCAGGGGCAGCAGGGAATCATACATTCCCATATTTGTAATCAGCCGCAGGAAACCCATTGCAGTTACCTGTGTCGGCATAACAAGGATTGCCATGATAAATGTAAAGGCGATCTTTTTTAATTTAAAGTTATACGCATACAGGCCATAGGCTGTCAATGCCGAAAAGTATGTACAGATTGCCGCCGAGCATCCAGAAACGATCAGGCTGTTTAAGATACCCCTGAACATCGGAAATGTTCCATCATTGGCAACATTTTTCAGATTATCAAGCAGATAGGCTCCAGGTAAAGCTGAAAATCCTTTTTGCAGATCCGAATGTGACCTGGTTGCGTTGACAATCAGAATGTAGAAGAAAAACAGGCACATAAATGACAGAATAATCAATACAACATGTGCGACTATACTCCGTAAATGATTTGGCTGTTTTGATTTCATACCTCTATCCCCTTCCTTGTTTTTTTGCCAGCTTATTTGCCTTCTTTGCCGCTGCCTTTGAGCCGTCAGGATCATCGTTATTCGTCATCCGGTATACAAAGAAGCACAGGATGCCGCTGACAATAAACAGATATACGGACAACGCGCCGGCCATACCGTAATTCCGGCTCTTTAAGTGGCTGTTCAGGAACATGATCAGCGTCATGGACGTCCGGTCCGGGCTTCCCTGGCCATTTGTCAGAATCTGTGGTACATCAAACATCTGCAGACCACCAATGATTGCCGTAATCAGTGTGTAGGCAAGAATCGGCCGTATCTGCGGAAGCGTGATAAAGAAGAATCTCTGGAAACTGTTGCAGCCGTCAAGCTCGGACGCCTCGAAGATATCCGGGCTGATGCCCATAATCGCCGCCATGAGCATAATCGTTGAATTTCCAAACCACATCAGGAAGTTCATAAACCCTACAAGTGATCGGGTTCCCATAACGGAACCGAGAAAATCAATAGGCTTACTGGTCAGCCCGATGGACATAAGAATCCCATTCACAGGTCCGTTGGTAGAGAACATGGTGAAAAACAACATGGCAAATGCAGAAGCCATAATCAAGTTCGGCAGATAGATAACCACTTTAAAAAACTGTGTCCCGCGAATCTTTAGACGGGCGTCTACAAACCACTCTGCAAGCACTAGCGCGATGACAATCTGGGGAATAAATCCGATCACCCATAAAATCATGGTATTTGCCGCATATTTCAGCATATCTGACCCAAGAAGACTCGCGTAATTTGCCATTCCTACAAAGTTAGGTCCTATTTCTTTAATTCCCGAACGGTAATATTCAAAAAAGCTATACCGGATTGTATCGATCAGAGGAATTAATGAAAAGATGAAAAAACTTATAAAAAACGGAAGGATAAAAAAATACCCCCATTTTGAATAATCGACTTTTTTATTTTTTTGTTTCATAAACTGTCGTTCCTCTCTTTCTCAGATATCCTGCGGAGCGGCGGAACCGCCCCGCAGCAACAACTGTCTATTCTGGCCACTGAATTTCAGTGATGTCAGGATAACGTTCTTTAATTGCCGTCTCAAAGTTGGTCTTTGCTTTATCATAGTCAATCTTGCCCTGTAAGTAATCGCTGAAGGAATTCTGAATCAGCTCAACGCATCCCTGGTCATAAGCGGAAAGCGGCGCGATCTGAATATTTTCTGCAACCGGCGCGAAATATGTAAACGCATTCTGTCCTCCCAGGAATTCAGAACTAAAAGAATCGTCTTTTGCTGCTTCCTGCATACCGCTTACGGTATTTGTAAAGTCTGAATAATCCTTGGAAATTTTCAGCAGGTTGTCTTTATTTACCGTTACTGCAAGGATAATGTCTTTTACATGCTCTGCATTATCCGTACCGGTACATGCATGTACATAAGAACCGCCCCAGTTGTATTCCTGCGGAGGATTGGTAACGCCCCATACGCCGTCTCCGCCGTCCCAGTTCGGCTTGAGAGTAAAATCAATACCCCATGCCGGGAAAAGGAAAGCGAATACTTTGGATGCAGAGCCCATTGCCTTGTTCCAGTCATCATTCCACTGCCCTTTTACATTCTTGTCAAGATATCCTGCATCCAGCCATTCTTTTGAACTCTTTACCCAGTCCATGATTTTCTGATCAACCTTAATGACCGTTTCACCGGGACTTACCCAGGACTCGGCAATACTGTTTCCATAGAGACGGAATGTGTCTGCATAAGAAGAAAATGTGAAGTATCCTTTTGCTTTTAATTCTTCTGCTGTTCCTTTCATGGCATCCCAGTCCTTTACCTTCTGGCCGATCTCTTCCGGATCGTCTGTTCCGAATACCTCTTTGGCAATATCCCGGCGGTATACTAACAGTCCCGGACAGCACTGCCAGGTAGACCCTCTCTGAACCCCTTCCGTATCGGAAGCCGTTACTTTTGTAAATTCATACTGGTCAGCAAGATCCTTTTCCGGATCAATGCCGAGATCCTTAAGCGGCATCGCGGCATCTGCATCCTTATCTGTATACTTGTTTACATAGTCTGTTTCTGACAGGAAGATATCAATCTTATCGTCTGCCGCTGCATCCGCCTGCTTCATCAGCGCCTCGTCCAGCTTCTGCTGATAGACGCCGTCCTGATTCGGATTGATAATCCAATGGATCTCTGTGCCGTCATTCAAAGTAGTAACTGTCCCGTCAGAAGAAGTCTCCTTTACCTCCGGGTAAACCGCCTCTACACGCTCACGGAATTCATCATTCCAGCTGTAGATATTAATCACCTTGCCTTCCTCTCCTGACGCGCTTCCTCCGTCATTGCCTCCGCCCGATCCGCCGGAATTCGATCCGCAGCCTGCCATTGCAGTTACTGCCATTGCCGCAATCAATAATGCGCTAACTACTCTCTTTTTCATCTGAAAGTTCCTCCTTTTATGATTTATGAAGCATGTGCTTCTTAATTTGTATATTGGAATTATAACGAAAAAAAGACTGGTTTTATATTATAGTTTTTAACAAAATGTCAAATTCATGACACATATTGCTTTTCTTTTATCAACAGCTCCCTTCCTAAATTATCACGAAATATAGCCATATGCTTAGAGCGTGTTTGAAAAACGTAAGCACAGCAGTCTTATTCTGTCTATTTTATGTCATGATTCTGATACTTTTCGCATGTATTTTATTTTTTTCTTATCTGATTTCCTATATGATGCTTTCATATATCTTTATTATGAAAGGAGCTAAAAATTGAAGCATCTTAAATTTATTGATGAACACGGCAGCTTTATTTTGAAGCAGCCAGAAAATACAAGCTTTCTGTATCTCCCGCTCGCTTCAGAGACAGGACTTAAGAGCTCTGTTACCCCCAGTCTCGGCGGAGACGCGAAAATTGATCAGGAAACTTTCTTATTGGAACCGGTAAGCTCTGAAAATCTCCACAATAATCGTTCCACCAGGAATTTCTGGGTTACAGTAACGGACTGCCAGTCCCCAAAAAGCGGTGATCTCCCTGCTTACTCGGCTGCAGGAGCCTCTGCAGAGCAGGAAGCATGCAGATTCTCATCTATGCAGGATGAGAGCGAGCTGTCTGCCGGATTTATGTGGCAGAGCTTAAGGCGAAGCTCAAAGGCTCTTAAACTGTCTTCTATAGTTACTTCCTTCATACCAAAGGATGCAAATGTAGAAATTATGCATGTAACTATACAGAACTGCTCTGACCGGGACCAGCGGCTGACTGCCTGGGGTGCAATCCCCATCTATGGACGAAGCGCAGATAACATACGGGATCACCGGAATGTCACCTCAATGCTCCACCGGATTACTACAGATAAAAACGGGGTTTTTGTCTGCCCCACCATGTCCTTTGATGAAAAAGGGCATCGTCCAAATAACCGGATTTACTATGTACTGGGCTGTACAGGGGACGGCAGCGCCCCCACGGACTTTTATCCTACTGTAGAAGATTTTATTGGCGAGGGAGGCACTTTTACCCATCCAGGCGCTGTCTATGGGCAGAAGCCCGGAGCGCCGGCCGGCGTATCCGCCGCCGGGAAGGAGGCGATGGGCGCCTTCCGGTTCGAGCCTGTACTTCTCGCCCCGAAAGAGACGGCAGATTATATCCTGCTCCTTGGTGCAGAAAACAGCAGAGAAGACATTGCCCTGATTGCAGAGAGATTCAACTGTACCGGCAAGGTAAAACAGGCGCTGAATGACACCATGGATTACTGGAGAGCCCAGGTCTGCACGGACTTCCATACCCGGGATGCTGATTTTGACCATCTGATGAAATGGATCTGTTTTCAGCCATTCCTGCGCCGTCTGTTCGGATGTTCCTTTCTGCCTCACCATGACTACGGAAGAGGCGGAAGAGGATGGCGGGATCTTTGGCAGGACTGCCTTTCTCTGCTTCTGATGGAACCTGAGAAGGTACGGCGCATGATTGTCATGAATTATGGAGGCGTCCGTATTGACGGAACTAATGCAACCATTATCGGAGAAGGGGACGGTAATTTTCTTGCAGACCGGAACGGAATTGCACGGGTATGGATGGATCACGCACTCTGGCCGCTGATGACAACAAAGCTGTATATTGACCAGACCGGGGATGTGGATATTCTGAATCAAAAGGTTTCGTATTTTAAAGATGCGCAGATCATGCGGGGGACAGCTATTGATGCACTGTGGAAGCCAGAATGCGGAAATGAACAGCGCACAGACAGCGGAGATGTGTATACAGGCACCCTCCTGGAGCATATTCTCATCCAACAGCTTGCCGCCTTCTATGAAGTAGGCGGGCATAATATCTACAGACTCAGGGGAGCCGACTGGAACGATGCCCTTGACATGGCATCTGAGCAGGGAGAAAGTGTAGCCTTTACCTGTGCCTATGCAGGCAATCTGTCAGACCTTGCTGCAATGATACGTCTCCTGGACCGTCATTCCTCCTCCCACTCGACAGAGCTTCTGAAGGAAATCGCAGTTTTTCTTAATCAGGATTCAGCGGTTTTCGGTCAGATCAGTAAAAAGCAGGAGATACTGGACAGCTATACAGAGAAGTGCTGCCATACAATCAGCGGAAGCCGGATCTGCTGCTCCCTGGAGTCTCTGGCCGAAAACCTGACCCAGAAGGCAGAATGGCTTAAGGCACATTTAAGATCCCAGGAGTGGATTTCTGTATCCGATGAAGAAGGCTGGTACAACAGCTATTACGACAACCATGGACGGGCTGTGGAAGGAATCTTCCAGAATCATGTCCGCATGATGCTGACAGGCCAGGTATTTGCAGTTATGAGCAGAACAGCAGATAATGCGCAGACCAGGAAGATCATAAAAAGCGCTGACCATTATCTCTATCAGAGGGATATAGGCGGTTACCGACTGAATACAGATTTTGGCGAACTCAAGTTTGACATGGGACGCATGTTCGGATTTGCCTATGGGGAAAAGGAGAACGGAGCCGTCTTCTCCCACATGACGGTTATGTATGCAAATGCCCTGTATCGCCGGGGATATGCAAAGGAAGGATGGAAGGCCCTGAAAACGCTCGCCGATACTGCCCTTAACTTTGACATAAGCCATATTTACCCGGGCATTCCAGAATATTTCCGTTCTGACGGCAGGGGGATGTATCAGTATCTGACCGGCGCGGCAAGCTGGTTTATGCTTACTATGATTACAGAGGTTTTCGGCGTCCGGGGAGAGGAAGGAGATCTTGTTTTGTATCCAAAGCTTCTAAAAGAGCAGTTTGATGACAGCAAAACTGCTGCCATTACAGTCCCCTTTGCAGGTCACACATTCAGGGTGATCTATAAAAACGAGGATGGGAAGGACTTTGGCTCTTACCGAGTTGGTTCTGCCTGCTGCGATGAGACCGCGCTTACTGCGGACGAAAGCTCTGCCGTACTCCCGCGCGAAGACATCCTTGCATTGCCCGGCAAGGTACATACCATAACCGTATATTTGTACTAAGCATCAGATAAATCGCATGAGGAATTATTCCGCTTTGTGGCTGGTGCAATACCGACGACAGATTTCACCAGCCGTTGGTATAAATGATGAAAGGAAAGAGATGATAACATGAGATATGGATATTTTGACGATAAAAAACGGGAATATGTGATTCAGCGCCCGGATACCCCAGCTCCCTGGGTAAATTATCTGGGCTCCCCAAAATACGGGGCAATTATATCAAATAATGCAGGAGGCTACAGCTTTGCAAAATCCGGGGCAAACGGACGCATCCTGCGCTACATTTTTAACAGCTTTGACCAGCCCGGACGCTATCTTTACATCCGGGATAATGATTCAGAGGATTACTGGTCTGCCTCCTGGCAGCCGGTAGGAAAGGACCCGGACAGATATCGGAGTGAATGCCGCCACGGCATGGGATATACACACATGATTGCAGACTACAGCGAAATTCATTCCCTTGCTTCTTATTATGTTCCGCTTCATGAATCCTTTGAGGTATGGGCTCTGTCTGTAACAAACCAGTCACAGCGTCCGAGGAACCTTACCCTGACCGGGTATGCCGAATTTACAAACCACGGCAATTATGAACAGGATCAGGTGAATCTGCAGTATTCACTGTTTATTGCAAGAACCTTATTCAAGGAAAACTGCATCATACAGCAGATACACGGAAACCTGGATGCTCTCCCGGAGGAGGAAACGGTAGACGACAAAAACGTAACTGAGCGTTTCTTCGGACTTGCGGGTTCCAAAGCTTCTTCCTACTGCGGGGATAAGGAACATTTTCTCGGCAGATATCACGGATACGGAAATCCCCAGGGAATCCTGTCCGGCAATTTGGGAAATGTGACTAGCTACAATGAAAATTCCTGCGGCGCACTCTCCTGCACTGTTACACTGGCTCCCGGCGAGACGAAGACAATCGCATTTCTCCTCGGTACCGGCGGAATGAAGGAGGCTTCCATTTTACAGGATTACGCAGATCCGGTTAAAAAGACTGCTTCGGATTTGTCAGAGCTTAAATCCTACTGGTATGAAAAGCTGGATCATCTGAGGGTGACTTCTCCAAGCCAGGAATTCAACACCATGCTGGGAACATGGAATGCCTATAACTGCTTTATGACATTTATCTGGTCCCGCGCCGCTTCCTTCATCTACTGCGGGCTGCGCAATGGATACGGATACCGCGATACTGTACAGGATATTCAGGGCATCATCCATCTTGCACCAGAAATGGCAAAAGAAAAAATCCGTTTTATGCTCTCTGCGCAGGTAAAGGAGGGCGGCGGGCTTCCTCTCGTAAAGTTCACACATAATCCGGGACATGAAGACACACCGGACGATGCTTCCTACCGCGAAGAAACCGGGCATCCGGCCTACCGGGCTGATGATGCATTATGGCTCTTCCCAACCGTCTATAAATACATTGCAGAAACCGGAGATACAGAATTTCTTGACGAGGTCATACCTTTTGCAGATGCGGAAGCAGACAGCGTTTACGGTCATTTAAAGCGTGCCGTTTCCTTTTCCCTTGGGCATCTTGGTCCCCATGGCATGCCTGCGGGACTTTACGCAGACTGGAACGACTGCCTGCGCCTGGGAGAAAAGGGAGAATCCTCATTTGTAGCAATGCAGTTTTACTATGCCTTAGTGATCTTAAAGAAATTCTCGGAGTACAGGGAGGATGCAGACTATACAAAATACCTGGAAGGTAAGATTGCTGAAACAGGCGCACTGATTCAAAAACTATGCTGGGATAATGACCGTTTTATCCGCGGATATACAGAGGCCGGAGAACGGATCGGGGCAGCCGCAGATCCCGAAGCCAGCCTGTGGCTGAATCCACAAAGCTGGTCTGTCATCAGTGGTCTTGCAGACAGCAGGCAGGCTGACGCAGCACTAACGAACGTATATGAAAACTTAAATACAGAATACGGAGCTCTCCTGATGGATCCCCCTTATCATTCCCATGCTTTTGACGGAGCCCTTGCAGTAATTTATAATCAGGGAACAAAGGAGAATTCCGGTATTTTCTCCCAGTCACAGGGCTGGCTGATTCTGGCAGAAGCTCTGTGCGGCCACGGTGAACACGCCTTTACCTATTTCATGGAAAATGCACCTGCTGCCTGGAACGACAAGGCAGAAATCCGCCGCCTGGAGCCTTACTGCTACGGTCAGTTTACCGAAGGCCGCTCCAGCAGACATCCGGGACGCTCCCATGTCCACTGGCTCACCGGCACAGCATCAACTGTAATGGTCGGATGCGTGGAAGGAATTCTGGGACTCCGCCCTGACTTAAAGGGCATAAAAATAGCGCCCGCTATTCCAAAGGAATGGGAACGCCTGGAAATTGAAAAGGACTTCCGCGGAAAGCATCTCCATATCCTGATTAAAAACCCGGACAAAAAAGAATCCGGCTGCCAGGCTCTCACGGTCAATGGCAGAAAGCTTGAGGGAAACTATATTCCCGCTGACCTTCTAAAGGAAGACAATGAAATCCTCCTGATCTTGTAATAAGTCGGGGACGGGGCAAAATTAATTTTGCCCCGTCCCCGTTCCTGAATCCCATTGGATCATATGATTTTCATCCCGGTATTTCTTCGGCGTCATACCCACAATATCCCGGAATTGCTGTATAAAATGGCTCTGTGAAGAAAACGACAGGCGATTGGCAATGTCGATCATGGAGTAGTCGCTATATCTCAGGAGATTCTTCGCCATGTCAATCTTCTGCCTGCGTATATAGGCGCTGACAGAATCCCCTGTTTCCTTCTTAAACAGACGGGACAGATAACTGGCCGACACTCCCAGCTCCTCTGCCAGGTCTTCTATGGTGATTCGTTCCTTTATATGGGAATAAATATATTCCTTACAGGCATGAATGTGTTTGGAATTGGTGTCGTTATGGCTGAATCTGCGCATCTTTTCTGTGTAATCTAAGACCATCTCCTCATGCAGATTCCGTATTCCCCGCACAGTCTGAATATCATCCAGCCTCTGAATATAAAAATCACTCATCCGGAAAGCCTGCTCAAGCTCCATGCCCTTCTGCCTGCAGAGACGGGTAATCATTGCTGTTGTAATAACGAAATGGTATTTTAGGTTCGTAATGGGATTCCGGGACAGAATCCCCACACCGTCCGTATCCAGGAATCTCTCCTGTTTACAGTTCTTCCTCACTGCATCGATATCGCCGCTCGTTACTGCCTGGTAAAATAAAAATTCCTCTGTAGGCTGCCTGTGCTCTACCTCATCAATCTCGTCCTGTGCTTCTAAAAGAATCCACTCGTCCTGATAGCTCATAGAATATTCTCCTTCCTTATCATTCGTACAGCACCAAAATTATGTTCACTATGTAACAGTTCCCAAAAGAATTTCTTTTATTTTACTATATCATGATGAAAGCGTCAAAAGGTATTTTGATGTGTTTCTGCAAGTGTCATGAATCACGAACCACAACAAAGATGGAACAAACGTTCCATCTCTGTTTAATAAAGGTTTATTCTTTTTTTACGAGAGAGAAATCAGATAATGCAATACTGGAAGCAGGGGTCTCCTTATCCTCTATCAGCCCCATAGACACTACCAGTGTTGTGTTTATATCGGTAGCCTTATCCATTGTAAAGTCTATGGTAACCTCTTTTTCCTGATTCGCCTCTAATTCTATATCACTTCCGCCATACCAGTCATAGGATGTGCTTAACAAGGCAAGCTTGATCGTACGCGCCTGAGTAGACGCAGCCTTGAATGTTATACGATAGCTTTCACCTTCTATAAGGGTAAGCCCTGCCTGTTTCAGCTGTACATTCCAGTCCGCCGTACCGGTATTTGTAATATTATAGACTGCCTTATTGTCTTCAAAGGAAAGCTCTGCTTCTCCAGGTGCTGTAACTGCATTTTCCCACCCTTCAATTCCTAAGGCGAAATCACCATTCTTCAGCAGATTCTCTCCTGCAGGCTGTTCGCTGACAGCCGGGGCCTCCGTTTTTTCCAAATTGATGTTATCAATACAGATCCGGTGCTTCTCTGAAATCTGCTCACCGTCGACTGCTCCCATAGAGATGCTGAGTATTGCTTTCAGGTCTGTTGGCTTCTTCATCTGGAATACAATTTCGTATGTCTGGTAATTGTTTCCAAGTTCCACAATTTTTTCTCCGGAATATGGATCCCAGTTATCGTCGCCTGAACCATCTCTCTGAATGGCGAACATCAGCTTTCTCGCAATACTTGATTTTGCATCAAGGGACAGCCTGTACCACTGGTTCTCTTCAAGCACTACATTGTTTTGCTTGAGCTGGATCTTCCATGCTGCATCTCCGGTATTCTCAATTGAGAAATCAGCCGCATTGTCCTCATTCAGGCTGTCGACCACATAGGAAGCGACGGCGCTGCTGTCAATATATGGCTCATAGCCTGCAAATCCAGCATTAAAGCTTCCGTTCTTAATCAGCGTGTCCTCCACAATTCTGATATCATCAATGTAAAATACTCCTGGTGTTTCCACATAGACTGCAACGTCTGTATTGGATGGCTCCCCTTCTAAAGCAAGCTTATAATCATAGGATTTCTCGGTGCCGTCAAGTTCAGCGGTAAACGTCTCTCCTGCTGCGATTACCTTAATCTCCTTTCCGGATTCTCCCTCTGCGATGAAGCTCAGTGCATATTTGCCTGCTATCAGTGCAAGCGCATCCTGTGAGATTATGACAGGATTTTCGGCAGATGTTCCTTCCGAAGCCTCGATCTTCAGCCGCCGGATATTATTTTCATTGGTTACACTTACCTTTGCCGCTGTGTTTCCTCCAACCGTCCAGTATCCAAGACGTCCCTCGCCTTCCTGGAAGCTGCCGTTATACACATAATTTCCGTCTGCCAGTACTCCCTTCTTGCCTTCTTCTATCACAATGTCTTCTGTCTTTTTCAGTGTCACATTGCTGATGTGGATGCCTGCGGTTGATCCTGATGCTCCCATGTTGAATTCCAGACGGCCGTTTGCATCGGCATTGTCCTTCATTGTAAACTTATAGGTAAAGGTCTGCTTCTCTGCTGTAAGGTTTACTGTTGTATCCTCCAGATATCTCCTGTAGGATCTGTCGGGAGCCGACACATCTACTTTCATAGTTCTTGCCTCGTCAGCATATGCGTCAAACTTAAGCTCGTACACCCCGCCCTTTTTCATGGGAAGGTCAGCCTGGACAAGCTGAACGCTGTAATCTACTGTACCTTCATTCGTTGTTTCAATTGCAATCTCCTGATTATTGATTGCTGCAGAAGCTTCTCCTCCAAGTGCATTGAGAAATACCCAGTCCTTTGCATCTGTCAGGTCTTCCTGTGCTGCAAAGTCTCCATTTACGATATAGTTCCCGTTTTTATCCGGATCTCTTAATACAACATCTTTCACTGGTTTTTCCACATTCTCATCATAGCTGTCCTTTTGATATGCTTTTACATAATCAATGTAGAAAGCAGAGTTTTTAATATCCGTAGTCGCGTCCGGATTGCCCGGCCAGCTTCCACCTACAGCCAGATTCAGAATGATATAAAACGGCTGGTCAAACGGTGCAGGGTAACTGATCTCTCCCTGTCCTTCTGTAGCAGAATACCAGTCGTCTTCCGTGTGGATTAATTTTCCGTCTACATACCAGTTGATTTTTCCAGGCATCCATTCCACGTCAAATACGTGATACTCCTGCGAAAAATCTTTCGTGCCCTGGGCTAAAGTATATTTGCCCTGACTTTCACTGTGGGGATTTCCATAGTGAATGGTTCCATAGGAGGTATCTGTCTTATTTCCCAGTACTTCCATGATATCAATCTCACCGCATCTCGGCCACTGTCCATACAGATTTTCATTTGTGGGCATCATCCAGAATGCCGGGAGGAAGCCCTGTCCCTTTGGAACCTTTACGCGTGCTTCGAACAGTCCATATTTAAAATCATGCTTGTTCTGTGTGTTTACGCGCCCTGAGGTGTAGGATACTTCACCCTTTTCATTTTTCGTTTCCACCGGCTTAAGTACAAGGCTTCCATCCTGAATATAGATGTTTTCTTCGGAATCAACATAAGCCTGCAGCTCATTATTCACCCATCCCGGATCATGGAGCTCTACATTCCAGTCTTCTCTGTTCAGAGAATCTGCGTTAAACTGATCCTCCCACTTTAATGTATACCCGTCATAAGACAAATCTGTATTTTCTTCAACCGTAATGCTTACTGCTGCAGTTTTTCCATTGGCTGATTTTACCGTTATGACTGCCGTACCGGCGCTGATTCCGGTAACAGTTCCCTTGCTGTCAACCTCTGCAACTCCCTTTTTGTCTGACGAATAGGTAAGAGTCTTGTTTGTCGCATTTGCCGGCGATACTGCGGCTGTGATCTGTGCCTTTTCACCTGTCCGGATAGAAGCAGGCGAGATGGATGCAGTTACTCCGGTTACTGCCACCTCTTTTTGTACCGGCTTTTTTGCTGGCTTCTTTTTTACAACCAGATTGATGTATTTTTTTACCTTCTTCTTGTTTTTTCCCATAACCGTCACTGTAATTTTACTCTTTCCAGCTGATTTTGCAGTAATCTTCCCCTTTTTAGTAATTGCTGCCACCTTCTTTTTACTGGACTTAAACGTAATCTTTTTCTTTGCCGCCTTCGGCGTAACGGTAACTTTAACCGTTTTTTTCTGTCCGACTGTCATTGTATACTTTTTGTTCGTCACAACAGATGAGCCGATTTTCAGCCTGACTTTTTTTACCTTTTTTGGCGCTGCCGCTTCCGTCTTGAGGGATGGAACCGCTGTCAGGGTAAGTACCATGGCAATTGCCATGACAAAAGCCAGGATTTTTTTTGTAATCTTTTTTGTCATTTTCTTCTTCCTTTCTTATGTTTTTATTTGATTAAGATTATAATCATATTACATTTTTGAGTATATTATAAAATTTACATAAATATCAGATTCATGACCACACTATTCTTGCAAAATAACGGATTCTGTCGTAAAATTTAATCATGATGTAAGCGCCAATACCTTTTGACGCATTTATTCTATATTTGGGAGGGCAGATAAAATGTCACAGGTAACGTACTTTGACCGGAAAAATACAAACTGTAACAAGTGGGACGGACAGACTGGCATGTTCGGTGAGGAGGGTCTTCTCCCCTTATGGGTTGCCGACATGGATTTTCAGGTTCCAGGCTGTGTGACTAAGGCTCTGAGCGATTATGTAGCACAGGGAGTTTACGGGTATTATCATGTTCCGGATTCCTATTATGAGGCATTTCTAACCTGGGAGAGGGAACAGCACGGCTTTGAGGCAAGGAGAGAGTGGCTCCGGTTCTCACCGGGCGTTGTATGCGCATTTAACTGGATTACACAGTTTATGACTGAACCCGGGGACGCAGTCATTGTCCTGACACCGGTCTACTACCCATTTCTCCAGGCAGTTACGAACAACCACCGCAGGCTGATTACTTCGGATCTGGTGAATACATCCGGGGAATATACCATTGATTTTGAAGACTTTGAACAGAAAATTATAGAAAACCATGTCTCCCAGTTCATCCTCTGTTCACCTCACAACCCGGCGGGAAGGGTATGGACGCGGGATGAACTAAATAAACTGCTTGATGTGTGCAGGAAGCATCATGTATTTGTCATTTCGGATGAGATCCATCATGACCTTACTTTTGCAGGCCATACTCATACCCCTTCTTTCTGTATCGGTGATTATGAGGACATGATGATTACAGTAACAGCACCATCCAAGACCTTTAACCTTGCCGGATGTCAGAATTCTGTTATTATGATTCCGAATGAAACTCTACGTGGAAAATGGGACGAGTATGTTGCCGGAATCCGGGTTACAAGCGGCAATGCATTTGGCTATATCGCTGCAGAGGCAGCTTACCGGGACGGACATGAGTGGCTCCGGGAAGTGAAGGAGATCATCTATGAGAATTATCTGTTTGTAAAGAATACTTTCTCAGAAGAGCTTCCGGGTATTGTTGTGTCACCGCTTGAAGGAACTTATCTGTGCTGGATTGACATGAAAGCCTGTCTAAGACCCGAGGATATGAAAGAATTTCTTCAGAAAAAATGCAGACTGGCGCTGGATTACGGCGACTGGTTCGGAGGCGGACGCTTTGCCTCATTTGTAAGAATGAATCTTGCGACTTCAAGGGAGAATGTAGAAAAGGCTGTCCGGGCAATCATAGACGAGTTGGGGACGGGGTATTTTTAAAAATACCCCGTCCCCAATTTCGATTTTATTCTTTTCCGTTGAAGCAGTATGTACAGACCTTACATGGTTCGATCCCGATGGACTCTAGTAGATCGTCCAGTCTGTGGAATCGGAGAGATGTGAAGTTCTGTTGTTTCCGGATGTCTTCAATCATCTGCGCGTATCTGCATGAGCATGGATCTGCATACTCGTCCAGTACCTCCTGGGGGCAGTCTTCCCCCTCTCTTTTTGTGATCATCTGTCTTGTAATAAGCTCCAGCTCTGACTTGGAACGTGAGAAGTTCAGGTATTTGCATCCGTAGAGGAGAGGCGGGCATGCCGGACGGACATGTACCTCTTTTGCACCGCTGTTATACAGGAATTCGGTTGTCTCCCGAAGCTGTGTTCCGCGGACAATGGAATCATCTATGAGCAGAAGCTTTTTATTCTGAATCAGCGCATGTACCGGGATCAGTTTCATGCGGGCAATCAGATTTCTCTGATTCTGATTCGTTGGCATGAAGGAACGGGGCCATGTGGGGGTGTATTTAATAAAGGGTCTTGCGTAGGGGATGCCAGATTCGTTGGCATAGCCGATTGCATGTGCAATTCCGGAATCCGGGACGCCTGCCACAATGTCAGGGTGTACACTGTCCCCGTCGCGTTTTGCAAGCATACTTCCACATTTGTAACGCATCTCTTCTACATTGACCCCTTCATAGGCAGAGGTGGGGTAACCGTAGTACACCCATAAGAAAGAGCAGATCTTCATCTCCTGGCGGGGCACCCTTAAGGTTTCTACTCCCTCTGGCGTGATGAAGGCAATCTCTGCGGGACCAAGCTCCCGGTAATCTGTATAGCCGAGATTGATATATGCATGGCTTTCAAAGGAGACACAGTACGCCCCTTTCTTTCTTCCCACCACAAGGGGAGTCCTGCCGTGGTAATCTCTTGCTGCATAGATTCCGTCTTTCGTCATAAGCAGCAGCGTCATGGAACCTTCCACCCGCTCCTGTACATACTGGATTCCTTCAAGTATCGAATCCTTCTCGCAGATTAATGCTGCAATCAGCTCTGTCACATTAATCTGTCCATTTGTCATCTCCTGAAAATGAGAGTGTGCGGTTTCATACAGCTCGTGCTGAAGCTCTTCATAGTTATTCACCTTGCCGACAGTTGTGATGGCAAAGCTTCCAAGCTTTGAGCAGATTAACAAAGGCTGTGGCTCAAAATCGGAAATACATCCGATTCCCAGTTGTCCCTTCATCTCTCCTACATCGCGGTCAAACTTCGTCCGAAACGGTGAATTCTCAATGTTATGAATGGCGCGGTTAAAGCCTCCCTTACCGTAAGTGGCCATTCCTCCCCGCCTTGTCCCCAGATGCGAGTGATAATCCACCCCGTAAAATAACTCTAATACACAGTCTTCCTTTGATGCTACTCCAAAAAAGCCTCCCATATGACTTCTCCTTTCCTACAAGAATTATTGCTTTGGTGTTATTGTCCTGCGCCTTGGATGCAATTGGCATTACTTTAATAGTTCCCTTAATTTTTTATTCACCATGCCGGGATCCGCTTTTCCCTTCATGGCCTTCATAGTCTGTCCGACCAAAGCGCCAAGTGCTTTTTCCTTGCCTCCTTTATAGTCTACTACAGCTTGTGGATTCCCGGCAATAACTTTTTGAAGTACTTTTAAAAGTTCTCCCTCATCATTTACGGTTTTCAGCCCATGTTTTTCTACATATTCTGCCGGGTCTGCATTCTCTGTAAATATTTTTTCAAACACCTCTTTTGCAACAGAGCTGTTGATGGTGCCGTTTTCAGTAAGCTGCACAAGCTGTGCAAGATGCTCTGGAGTAAAGATGATTTCCTCTGGCTCCATGTCGTGCTCCTTTAAAAGCCGCATGGTTTCTACCATAAGCCAGTTGGATACCTTCTTTGGATTCCTGCAGATGGCTGATGCTGCCTCGAACAGGTCTGCCATTGCCTTAGATGCCGTAAGAATCTCCGCATCATACTGGGGGATGTCAAATTCCTTTTTATATCGCTCCAGCTTTTCATCCCGCATCTCCGGCTGAAGTTTTTTTATCTTCTGGATCCATTCATCTCCGATTATGACCGGAACAAGATCCGGCTCGGGAAAATAACGGTAATCCTGTGCGTCCTCCTTTGACCGCATGGCATAGGAGGATTCCTTGTTGTCATCCCAGCGTCTTGTCTCCTGTATGACTTTCCTTCCCTCTGACAGCAGTTCAATCTGACGGGCTCGCTCTCCCTCGATGGCCCGGGCAATGGCTTTAAAGGAATTCAGATTCTTCATCTCAGTTCTTGTCCCGAATTCCTTCGTCCCGGCCTCTCTTACCGACAGGTTTACATCTGCTCTCATGGAACCCTCCTGAAGCTTACAGTCTGAGGCCCCAAGATACTGGATAATGGTACGCAGCTTCTCCAGATATGCAATCACCTCGTCTGCAGAGCGCATGTCCGGCTCTGATACAATCTCTACAAGAGGAACTCCGCTCCGGTTATAGTCTACCAGGGAAGTGTCGTCCCATTCATCATGGATTAATTTCCCCGCATCTTCTTCCATATGCATTTCGTGAATCCGGATCTTTTTCTTTACCTCTCCTGCCTGTATCTCAACATAACCATTTCTTGCAATGGGCAGGTATAGCTGGGAGATCTGATAGTTCTGGGGATTGTCAGGATAAAAGTAGTTTTTCCGGTCGAATTTGCACACTCTTGTAATCTCGCAGTTTGCTGCAAGCCCGATTGCCATGGCATACTCTACGACCTGTTTATTTAAGACCGGAAGAGATCCCGGCATTCCGGTGCATACCGGACAGGTGTGGGTATTAGGCGCGCCGCCGAATTCTGTGCTGCAGGAGCAGAAGATCTTTGTCTTTGTCGCAAGTTCCACATGGACCTCCAGTCCGATTACTGTCTCATATTGCTTTGCCATTATCTGTCCCCTCCTTCCATTATCCTGCCTGCTTCCCCGCTTGACTTTTTTGTTCTCTTTTCTGAAGCCGCCTTTTCTGCTTTTACTGATACTATCTCCTCTAGTGCTGTCTCCTTTGATGCTTTTACAAGCTCTGGCCTCTCATAGGTTCTTGTCTGTTCATAGGCATATGCCGCGCGAAACAGCTTTGCCTCATCAAAGCAGCTTCCAATGATCTGCATCCCGACCGGAAGCCCTTTTGAATCCGTTCCTACCGGAATACTGATTCCAGGAAGCCCTGCAAGATTTACAGAAATAGTATAGATATCTCCCAGGTACATCTTAAGCGGATCGTTCAAGCTTGCGCCCAGCTTTGGCGCAGTGGTCGGCGCCGCGGGCGCAAGGATAACATCATATTTTTCAAATGCCCGGTCAAATGCCTGCTTGATCAGTGCCTTTGTCTTAAGTGCTTTCAGGTAATATGCATCATAATAACCAGAGCTTAAGACAAATGCGCCTAACATGATCCTGCGCTTTACCTCTGCCCCGAAGCCCTCGCTTCTGCTTTTCTTGTACATATTATGGAGCCCTTCGTAATCCGGCGTGCGGTAGCCATATTTTACTCCGTCAAAACGGGACAGGTTGGAGCTTGCCTCTGCGGAAGCAATGACATAATATGCAGGGATCGCATACTGCACAAGGCTTAAGTCAAACTCCTCCACTATGGCGCCTTTTTCTTCCAGTACCTTTGCGGCACTTAAGATATGCTCCTTTACCTCCTGGTCCAGTCCTTCTATAAAATAATCCTGGGGGATTCCGATCCTCATTCCCTTCACATCATCCACAAGCGCACCTGTAAAATCATATCCGCCGGCCCCCGGCGGCATGGATGTACTGTCCTTTGGGTCATGGGAGGCGATTGCCTCAAGGATGACCGCGCAGTCTGTCACGTCCCTTGCCACTGGTCCTACCTGGTCAAGGGACGAGCCGTATGCAATCAGTCCGTAGCGTGATACAGTTCCGTAGGTAGGCTTGATCCCAACCACTCCGCAAAAAGAACTGGGCTGCCGGATAGAGCCGCCTGTGTCAGAGCCAAGTGAAAAGGCGCATTCCTCCGCTGCCACGGCTGCACAGGAGCCGCCGGAAGAGCCGCCGGGAACATGATCTGTATTCCACGGATTCCTTGTCACTCCGAAATAAGAAGTTTCGGTGGTGCTCCCCATGGCAAATTCATCCATGTTCGTCTTTCCGATTACAACGGCACCTGCCTTTTCCAGATTTTTTACCGCCTCTGCCGTGAAAGTTGGTTTAAAATTCTCCAGTATTCTGGAACTGCATGTGGTGGGCATGTCCTTTGTACAGAGATTATCCTTAATTGCCGCCGGTACGCCTGCAAGAGGACCTGTAAGAGTTCCCTCGTCAATCTTCTTCTGTACCTCTTCTGCACGCCTAAGAGCCCCCTCCCTGTCAACTGTTACAAATCCATGGACAGACGCTTCCACCCTATCAATCTGTGCAAGAGATGCCTTTACGGCCTCTACAGCCGACAGCTCTCCTGCCTGAATCCGTTTTCCTAATTCTACTGCTGTCATACTTGTAATATCCATTTCCGGACACCTCCTATCCAATCGTTTTTGGTACTTTAAAACTGTTATCCTTCTTAAGAGGAGCATTTGCCAGGGTATCCTCACTTCCGTCTCCGTTTGTGACCACATCCTCCCTGAATACATTGCTTATAGGAAATACATGAGACATAGGCTCGATTCCCTCTGTGTCCAGTTCATTTAGCGTGTCGATGTAGTCCAGCATCTTCTCCATGTCTGCTTTTGCTTCTTCCTTTTCCTGCTCTGATAATTCCAGCTTCGCAAGAATGCCGACATACTCAATTGTCTCGTCTGATATTTTATTTGCCATAGTCCTTGTTCTCCTTTCATGTCCAGGCCGTTCTGTGCAGAGCACTCCTGTACACAGCAGCTATGTATCTCCTCTTATCATTTATCACATTGTTATACTCATGGCCGGTGAAATCTGCCGTAAGTATCTCAAAAGCCGCAGCTGCAAAGCTGCATACTTCCTCATGCGGCTGTGCGCAGTATATCTCTTTATTCTGTGAGCTTCTCCCCCAAAGTATAATACTGGTCATACTCTGTGCTCTCAATCGTTTCACTGGATGTGAGCGAGACTGCCGCTGCTTCGGCATCCTCAAGCACAAGCCTCATGCCCTCTGCCAGCACCAGGTTCTTGTATTCTGTATGGTCATCCTCTGAAAAATAAAATTGTCTGACCGTACATTCTTCTTCAGAATCCTCCCCATCTCCCATACAAAGCATGACCTCCAGTGTCCCGCTGCCTTCCAGTGCTTTCGCGTCATAGACGCCTGGCACAAAATCCTTTCCTGCCTCCGCGGCCCGTTCCCCTGTAATCTGTATGTTTTCCTTCCAGGGATTCTTTATCCCATACATCTCTGTAATCCGGGCATTTCCAGTGGAAAGCCTCATCACGCTATCTGTCTCAATCATCACATGGGCACCTCTGTACAGACGCAGATCATCCAGATAATTGCCTTCCTCTTTGTCCATATATTCATAGAGGTAAATTCCATTGGCCGGATCTTCCACCTGCACCACATCAAGATCATCTCCTGCGTCTGCTGTATAATTCCCCTCCGGAATATGGACGCCCACTACATATTCTCCCCTGCCAAGAATATATTCCTCTGTACTGCCTTCCTCAGGGATCTCTCTTTCTACATATTCATAGGGATCCGTCTCTTCGTACTCTGAATCCGGTTCTGAATCCCCGTGGATGGCAAGCTCCTGAATGAGTGGAACCAGAATACCCGAGAGCATTAGACAGACACTCACAATTGCCATGATCCGTGCCCCGTTGTTTTTCCCGCTTCTCTTCTGGTTCCCTGCCTTTACAGGCCCTGTCTGCTGCCGGGGCATCCTCTGGACGCTCCTTTCGGATGTCCCAGTCTCTTTCGCACGCTTCTGCTCCTCCTGATGGACATGGGTTAAAGGCCGGCTGTCGCAGCTGCTTTGGTTTATCTTATAATTTTTATCCGATTTACTATTATTAAGCCCACATTCTGTGCAAATATTCTGACCGTTTAGCTTTCCCCCGCATAATGAACATCTTCCCATATCAAAAACCTCCCTTTTTCCTTTTACGGCTCCAGTCTGCCCAGATCTCTCGGGAACAGTGTTGTCTCCCGTACATTTTCTTCCCCGATGAGCTTCATGGTGAGCCGTTCAAGCCCAATCCCCAGCCCTCCGTGAGGCGGCATGCCGTGCCGGAAGGCGGAAAGATACTGTTCCATACCATCTGTCTCCATTCCTCTTGCCGCAATTTTATCCATGAGCATCTGATAATCATGGATACGCTGCCCGCCTGTCGTAATCTCCATTCCATCAAACAGAAGGTCAAAGCTTAAAGTATACCTTGCATCTTCCGGATCATCCATGGCATAAAACGGGCGCTTCTTAGACGGATAGTGTGTAACAAATACAAAATCACTGCCCCACTCTTCCTTTGCATACCGGCCTATAAGCTGTTCCTCCTCCGGCTCCAGGTCAAATGGATTTCTCATTTTATGCCCATACTTCTCTGCGGCCTTTTCCTTAATCTCGCTGAAGCGTACTGCCGGAATTCTCTCTGTCTTTGGCAGGGTAATGTCAAGTATCTGAAGTTCTCTTTTATATTCCGCTTCTAAAAGCTCCATGGCATACTTAAGATACCCTGTCTCCATTGCCATAATATCTTCAAAGCTGTCAATATAGCCCATCTCAAGATCAAGGCTTGTGTACTCATTCAGATGACGCTTCGTGTTATGCTTTTCCGCCCGGAACACGGGACCCGTCTCGAATACCCGGTCAAAGACACCTACCATCATCTGCTTGTAAAACTGCGGGCTCTGAGCCAGTACTGCCGGACGGTGAAAATACTGAAGCTTGAAAATATTGGCTCCGCCCTCTGCACCCTTTGCCCCGATCTTCGGAGTATGAATCTCTGTAAATCCCTGGCTGTAGAGGAAATCACGAAACGCCCTGGTCAGTCCCTCCTGTATTCTGAATCTGGCACGCTCCCTGATGTTTCTAAGTGAAATAGGGCGGTAATTAAGCTTTGCCTCAAGGGAGGTGTTAAGCTTCCATTTGGAAACCGGCAGCGGCAGCATCCCGTCTTCTGGCATGCTTAAGACTGTGAGGGTCTTCATCTGGATCTCTATTTTATTCGGCGCCTTTTCATTTTCCATAAGAATTCCTTCTACCTCTATAGCAGCCTCTTCCTGAAGATCCTTTAATCTGAAATCCGTATTCCCCTTCACATATACGCACTGGAGCAGACCTTCGCGCTTCCGAAGGATAACAAATGCCACTGTACCCATATCCCGGATCGTATGAATTGCACCGCTGACCTTTACCCGCCCGCCTGTCTTAGTCTTTAATAACTCACTGATTTCCATCGTGTCCTGTTTACTTACGCCTGTTAAAAATTTCATTGCATATCCTCCTTGTAAAATAGTCAAAAACAAAGTACGCATCCCCCGGAGGGTTTTTGTAATATAGGGAATAAAGTTTCCTATATTACAAAAATCCCGGAATACAGTTCTTGTATTCCGGGACGGATCTGTCATCTATTATCCGCGGTACCACCCGCCTTGAATTCGCCTTTGAATTCATCTCTTACACTTAACGCGTGCCACGTATCAGCCTACTTGCCCTGGCCTGCTTCCCTGCAAGGGGTTCAGCTGATCAGCTCCGGAGTGTTCCCTGTTGTCCTTATTCCTCAAGGGGCGCTCTCAGTCGGTGACGCCTCATTCCTGTCGAGTTCCAAAGGACAGAGTCTCCTTCATTGCCTTATCTTCCTAAATTATTTTCTTATGTTAGCACAAGTTGATGGAAAATGCAATAGTAATAATCATAATCTTCAATTAGGCTTTTGGAGGTCAAGTCTTTTCTGATCTGTTTCCTGCATAAAAACTGATGCAAACTTGTTTGTAAAATTTTGTTTACGACTTGTAATTGACCTTATTCCCGTTCTATGTACTCATCTGTTTGTATCAAAAATGCACTTTGCCTGCTATCATCTAATTTCACAATATGGATAATGTCACAGGGCAAGGTACGGATCAGCCCATTATTTTTTTCAGCCCCTTTTTCATGCGTTTAGAAACAGGTACAGTTTCGCCTGTGTTCATATATACGGTTTGTTCTAGATAATCAATTCTTGCAATATTATTTTTATTGATGATAAAAGAACGGTGGCACCGATAAAAACGATAATCAAGCTGCTGTTCCAAATCTTTTAATTGTCCTGTAAATTCAATTGTCCTTCTACTGGTGTGGAGTATGATCTTATGAATATTGTACGAAGTCTCAAAATAAACAATATCATCATAGTCTATACTGATCTGCTGACCGTTTTGATTTATGACAAATGTTTTATGAATATTATTATTAATAGAAGTATACTTGTCATTCACATTTAATAAACATTCGTGTATTTTTGCTTTGATACGGTTGGTATTATCTTTCAGGATAAAGTCCAGGGCTTCTACTTTATACTCAAAGGTAAGAAATCCCATTTCAGAGTGTGAAGTAATAAATACGATAAAGCATCGAGGTTGTAAATTTCTTATTCGCTGTGCCAATGCAAGTCCGTTAATATCAGATTTTAAGTCAATATCCAAGAAAAAAAGACCTACATTTTGTGACAAAGCAGCAGCTTGTAAGATTGCATGTGGATCAGGAGAAGATAAGGTGACTTCCATATCCATGTTTTCAATGGAAACCAGATCTTTGATGTATCGGGTAAATAAGTTTAATTCCTTTTGGTTATCTTCGCAAATATAGATATCAATCATTTCGTATATCCTTTCTGCCAGGCAGTGTTATTTTTAACCGTTGTGTAAATCTGTCCTTCGACATTTCCGTGTCTAAAAATGCATTGTCATAGTTAGCAAGAATCTTATGTGCGCTATATAGACCGAAGCCTCTGTTGACTCCTTTGGTTGATATATTCATTTTTCTTAAAGAAGAGTATGGAATGTGTTTATCAATAAATGTATTTGATATGATAAAAGTAGTTGCCGTAGTTTCTTTTATGGCAGCAAGCTGAAGTAACGGCATTTCTGTTTCCAGGCTGCCTTCTATTGCATTATCCAGAAACACACCGAGTATCCTTGAAAGATCGATAATATCCATATGGATATCAGAAATATCCTCACTGACTTCTAATTCGATTTTTATCCCAAGCTCATTCGCATAATTTAATTTTGAGGACAGAAGTCCTTTTAGCGTAGGCTTTTTAATGTGAATGAAACTATTGAATTTACCTGTACCTTCAGAAAGTTTTTGGTTTTTGGGAATAATCTCCTGATAAAAATATTCCTTCAGGCCGGTCATATCTTCAGCGTCTATATATCCGCTCATGGATAACATGACGTTGAAATAATCATGCTTGAAAGAGCGAAGAGAAGAGTACATTTGTTCAATCTGTGTAGTGTACAGCTGTAATTTCTGATAGGAATCCTCACGCAGTTCCATCTGCGCTTTATCCATATAAGCTTGTATCATATTTACGATCATATAGGTGCTGAAAATAAAATAACAGCTGAATAAAATACAATTAAAGACTAGAATTTTTGTTGTATATCCGATATATTCTCCGATGACGATATTGAAAAGAAAAATCAGCAGACAGGAAAATAAATTCGTAAGGATCATTATCATCAGCTTTGGCGGGAAATTCAGTTTTACCTTCTTCATTAATCTTTTGAGTGCATATGCGATGGGTGGGCATAGTACGTTTATAAGGATGAGGAATACGGTAAGGTATATAAGTTGATTCTGCTTGATCCAGTCAATAGATATACCCAATGCCTGCATAAATACTGACAAAAGATTATCTAAAACAACACAAAACAGATAGGATCCAACGATGGTACATATATTTAACAGTCGTTCAGAGTGGACCAGTGATATATAGGTGCAGATGGTAAAAAGCAATAACATGGCGCCAGTGTTCCCTAACAGGTATCTGATCAGCAATATATTAAAGAAGATCAAAAGAAACAGTATTGCTTTTTGGAAACATCTAAGTTTAAAGGGAAGAAAATAAAGGATAGGTACTATATAGAGAAAAACACTTACCAGGTTGGATAAAAGCTCCATAACCATTGAACGGACCGCCTTTCTGTTTATTCCTCAATATTATACAAGATAAAAATGTCAAATTCAACGTTTATTCAGTAATA
This sequence comes from uncultured Dorea sp., assembly GCA_948602995.1. Lineage (GTDB taxonomy): Bacteria > Bacillota > Clostridia > Lachnospirales > Lachnospiraceae > CAPEBR01. The sequence continues at coordinate 6,252 of CAPEBR010000041.1, read as the reverse complement.
AGCGTTGAATAATCCACATGAGTATACAAAAAATCACTGCAGGATATCATTGATTAGTTTTTTTAGAAAACTTCTGAATCAGCATTATAATATCTTCAGGAGGTCATATTTAAATCAAGTGATGAAAAGTAATTTTTAATATTAAGAGAAAGAAGGGATTATATGAAATCTAAAAAATTAACACAAATACTTTTTATAGTTTATCTTATCGTATTAAGTTGGATTATTTTATTCAAAATGGAATTGGATATATCCTTGTTGTGTAAAATGAATTTAAGGAGTGTTAATTTGATTCCGTTTGCCGGTTCGTTACTTGTGAATGGGAAAGTGGATGTCTCAGAAATTATTTTAAACATAGTTGCTTTTATACCATTTGGCGTGTATATAGCAATGTTATACAGAAAACAGAACATTCTTATTAAAGCATTGCCGATAGCAGGTGTGAGCTTATTGTATGAAATTATTCAATATGTTCTTAAAATCGGAGCAAGTGATATTACAGACTTATTGGGGAATACATTGGGCGGGATATTAGGTATCTTATTTTTTGCTTTAGCGTATAAAATATTAGAAAATAAAATCTATAAGGTGTTTAATACAATTGCATTGACAGGAACCATTTTAGTTGTGTGCTTTTTAGGATTACTTTCTTTAATGAATATATAAATTGAGATTTCAATGAAAGTAAACCAGCCTGCAAGACGGAGGAACAAGGCATAGCGGTGGCTGCGCCGGTTTTTAGAAGTAATACACATAGGAGATTCCTTTGCTTCTGATGTAAAGGGCGCACTTACAGCGAGCATAACGCCAATATTGTTATACAGAAACGGAGTTACTGTTCATACAGGTCTGTGCATTTACTGCACAGACCGTAAGAAAGTGATTCAGGTGTGAGCAAATCCCATTCGCGGAGCGAATTTTAGATGGATTTGCGAAGGTTACTGGTCACGGAGTGAACAGTAATGAAACGGAACAGGCAGTGGGAATTTATGAAAATAAGTATTGACCTGGAGTTAGGTTCAAGTATTATAATGTAATTACTTAGGTATTACCTGTAATGCGGACGGGATGCTTATGATGAAATGATTCAGGATTGCAAGTTTTCAGAAGATTTTACAAGAAGAATATGTAATGGAAAGGAAGTAAATATGAAAAAGAAATTAGTAGCTTATTTTAGTGCAAGCGGAGTGACAAAAAAGGCGGCGGAAAGAATAGCGAGGATAGCAGACGCCGATATATTTGAGATAAAACCAACTGAACCTTATACAGATGCCGATCTTAATTGGCAGGATAAAAAATCCAGGAGTTCAATTGAGATGATCGATCCGATGTCAAGACCTGAAATTGCAGTTAAAGTAGAAGATATGGAGCAATATGAGGTAGTACTCATCGGATTTCCAATCTGGTGGTACACAGCTCCGACAATCGTTAAGACCTTTTTGGAATCTTATGATTTTTCCGGTAAAAAGATTTCAATTTTTGCCACATCTGGAGGAAGCGGACTCGGAAAAACAGTGAGTGATCTAATTCCCTGTGTATCAGAAAGTGCATGTTTTGTATCAGAAAAACTAATGAATCACCTGACAGATACCGAGATTCAGAACTATGTTGACAGCATCACAAAATCAAACGCATGTTGAAAAATGAGATTAGTTACTGAAAGCATTTTTTCACTTTTGGTATTGCTTTTTAGGCTGTTTTGATATATAATACCGTACTGGAAACAACGTTGCTCTTTTGCCACCGGGTAAAGAGATTTTGCGTCAGACTTTCTATCGTTAGGTCATAGAAGATAGAAAGTTCTGACGCTTTTTGTTTTTAAGGAGATGTCTATGAAAGCAGAAACACTTTTAAGTGAATTTTTTCGATATGTAATATTAAATATATGCGGTATGATTGGCTTATCGTGTTACATACTTGCTGATACCTTTTTTATTTCAAACGGTTTGGGTGCAAATGGTCTGACTGCACTTAACTTAGCTATTCCTATTTATAGCTTTATTCATGGAAGCGGTCTGATGCTTGGAATGGGAGGCGCAACAAAATATTCTATTTATAGAGGGCAGAAAAAATATGAAAATGCAGATAAATCTTTTTCGAATACAATTTTTATCATGTCTATATTAGCTGCCATTTTCGTACTAACCGGCATTTTCTTTTCTGAAAAACTAACAAAACTATTAGGTGCTGACAAAGACGTTTTTCATATGACAAAAACATATTTACAGGTTATATTACTTTTTGCCCCGGCATTTATGGGGAATGACACTCTGATCTGCTTTGTAAGGAATGACGGAAATCCTAAGTTATCCATGATTGCTATGCTGACTGGAAGTTTCTCAAACATTATTTTAGATTATATATTTATTTTTCCCCTTAATATGGGAATATTTGGCGCAGTATTAGCCACAGGGTTAGCACCTGTTATTAGCTTAATTGTTTTGTCCAGGCATTGGTTTACAAAACAAAACCAGTTTCATTTAGTACGAATAAATCCAACCTTTAGGCTGACAGGAACTATTATTTCTTTAGGTATTCCGTCTTTCATCACAGAAATGGCTTCCGGTATTGTAATGATAGTCTTTAATGCTATTATTCTGAACCTACAAGGAAATATCGGCGTAGCTGCTTATGGTGTAGTTGCAAACTTATCACTTGTGGTTGTTTCAATTTATACCGGGATAGCACAGGGAACACAGCCAATTTTAAGCAGAGTATATGGATATGGAGAGCGTGATAGTCAGAAGCAAATTTTTAAATACGCCTTAAAAACAATGTTGGTTATATCATGCGCCATTTATTTGTTTTTTTTATTATCTGCCAGTCCAATCGTAAGCGTGTTTAACAGTGAACAAAATGTACAGTTACAGCAGATTGCAGTAACAGGATTAAAATTGTATTTTACTGCCATTCCATTTGTCGGGTTTAACATCATTATATCCGCATATTTTACATCAACAGAAAAAGCGCTGCCTGCACAAACCATTTCACTGTTAAGAGGTTTTTTAATTATAATCCCTATGGCGTTTTTCCTGTCTTTTTTATTAGAAATGACGGGAGTATGGTTATCTTTTCCAATTACTGAATGTTTTGTCACTTTAACTGGCATTGCATTATATATTAAATCAGAAAGAGATGAGAAAAATGTTTAGAGAGGACGTAACCCTTACCCGCCTTGTGATATGCTTACAACGGAATTCGTTATTTCATATCTCATCATTTACCTGTACGTCCTCTAGGAGAATGTCATCATGAAATCCTTTAAAAGCGGGTTGTCGGAGAGAGTACAGCATATTCGGCATATATTCCACCACACAGACCTGATTCGGCTCCACCCAGACAGCGTTTTCATTCCCAGCCGGAAGTAACATGCCACTTATAAACCAGCCTGCCAAGCCGATATTGCCAGTACCAGGCTAAAGGTATGTTCCCCCTTTTGTATATATCCCGCGGCAATGAATTCCTCATCTGCCATGCGTTTAAACTTTACCCAGTCCTTTGTCCGCTTCCCCATAAAGTAAAGGCTCTCTTTTCTTTTGGCCACAACCCCTTCCAGCTCCTTTGCCTCTGCCGCCTGATAAAGCGCCGTTCCCTCTTTTTCGATATAGCGGGAAACTGCAATCCTGTCATTTTCCGTAATCATTCCGGAAAGCTTCTGTTTCCGTTCCATATGTGCAACTGCCATACCTTCACCTCAAATCTTTTTCTTTAGTATCTGCGGCAATATGCATTATAGTTTTTCATTACGCAAATGAAAACAGCACCGCTAAGACGATGCCGCTTTGTTCTTCTTTTTACCATATCTATCTTCATACATCTCATGAATCCAGACTTTCACCGGCTGTTTCCACCGCTCCCTGGGGCTGGGAATATTTTTGATCAGGCTTTTCGGATTCAGCCCCAGATTACTTATTCTATCAGATCTGGATACGGCCAGTCCAGAATCCCGCCGAATTCCAAAACATTTCCATATCCCATATCTGCAAGCTTTTTCGCCGCCTGTCTGCTCCGGTTCCCACTCCGGCAATATACCAGGATCTCCTGGTCTTTATCCGGCAGAATGTCTGGTTCGCTTATTATATCCTCATTCGGCAGACATACGGCGTTTTCGATATGTCCGGAATCATATTCCTCCTGAGTACGGACATCCAGAATGATCACATCCTTTTCCTCTTCCATTCTCTCTTTTGCTTTCTGTGGACTCACCTGTTCATAGGTCATCACTGCATCCTCCTGCTTCTGATCCTTATGCGTTTCCATCAGGTCTAAAATGGCATCCACCGTCTGCTTCTGTTGTTCCTTTCGGCTGATCCCTGCGGTATGGTCGCCCTTTTGTTCTCCGTAGTTTCCAAACTGTGCATGATTCCCGCCTTCCATACAGATTTCCATATAGTCTGCAGGCATTTGGCTTTTCCCTTCCTCCACCTTCTCCATGTTCAGAACTCCGTCTTCACTGCCATAGATTGACAGGACGGAAAAGGAATCCGATTTTAAGCTCTTCGTTGGATACGCCGCCAGAAGCACCAGACCATTAAGACTCTCCATATGCCCGGAAGCATAGGATGCGGCCATCGCTCCTCCTAAAGAATGCCCGGACAGATACCAGTGGTCATACTCATAAGAATCCATAATCTTTTTCGCTTTATTCTGCCCGAAAAATGCAAGATTACACGGCATCTTTATAAGGAAACAGTCAATCCCACGTTCAGCTAGATCGCTCAAAAGAGGTAGATAGGCAGTATACTCCACTTTCGCACCTGGATAGAAGATCATTGCCGCGTTATCTCCCGGTCCATCCAGATATAGGCCATCAGACATTTCCGTTGCCGAAACGGCCCCCTTCTCCTGCAAATATATCTGTACATTCTCATCTGCATGATAGTAGTCATTTACATACCATATAATAGTAATAAAAAATATCATTCCCACCAACAATGGAAAAACTATTTTCTTCTTATTCCAAATTTTTTTCATCCCCTGATATCCTTTATGTTCATTCCAAATAAATAACAGGAAATATACTTACCATCTAGATATAATGTCCTGTTATGCCACAGTAGTTACAGCTGAATTTTCCAAACAGATTCTATCTGTTCTGCAATCGTGGGAACCACATTCAGCCAGCTCTTACAGCGGTTTAAAATAATAGCATCTCCGCTGATCACGCCTTCCATCTGTTCTAAAACCCGGTCTACATCCGGAATAATCTGAGTCTGCACAGATATATTATATCCCTTTGCACACTGCAAAATCATTCCTGATAACCTGCCTGAGTTAGATACAGGTGCGTCTAAATAAAAAACTGCCTTCGATATATGCAGAAACTCCAACTGCCTAAGCAGCAATTCAATCGCTTCCTGCGTTTTGTCAATGACGCGATATGTTCCCCGTAATCCGGCCAGATCACGCAGCGCCCCGTCCCTGCAGTAAAAAACGGGAGAACCCGACAACGCTACTTCCAATGTGATAACCGTGTTAAAACCGTCTATATGCACCGTCTCTGGCAGATATTCATTTCCTGTCTGCAGCAGTTCCTTATTCACCCGTTTCCGAATATATTCCTTTGCAGACACAGACCGTGCCAGAGCCAGGCGCTGCCGCTCGGAAAACAGGTCAGTAGCTGTAACCGTTCCTTTTGTAGATAATAAAGATAAACTCTTTGCCAACTCCTCTAATACTTGAATTTCTCTCTGCTCCATAACTATTCTCCCCTATTTAATGTTTTTCATAAATTCATCTAAGCTGTATATCCATTCCTGCTCATCTATTGCTAATCCTAAATTTTGAATAAGCTTCTGTTTCAATTCCACCATTCCCATTTTACAATATTCATCATTCTTTAATACTACCCCCATTTGCCTGACATCAACCGCACAATTATGATATTGTGGGTTATTAAATTCAAAGTCTAGAGTATACATATTTATTAATCACTTTCGACTATCCACGCTGCTCCCATTTCATTTAAACATGCTGCACTTTTTAAGTACTCATTCGACCAAAGAAATATGACAAAAATATCTTTCTGTATATTCTGTTTTAAATACTCAAAAATGTTATTACCTGCCGGAATCTTATGTAAGAAAACATTCTGCCTTTCTTACAGATGAAAATTTGATATTCATTTTTCAGCTTTAAGAAATACCCCTTCCCCTTTTCTATAAACCTGCACTGTTTTAAATCCACAATTGTAAAAGATTTCCTCTAACTCTTTTTTGCTGTATATTCTTACATCTCCACTTTTTGAAAAGG
>CAPEBR010000040.1 GCA_948602995.1 uncultured Dorea sp. | reverse complement strand
GAAAAAAGTGTTTTGGAATCAATCTAATTCAAGATGCAGGCATTATCAAAGACATCCTGCAAAGGTTGGAACTGGAAACAGAGGAATGAGAAACTCTTTGAGGTCGCAAATTGCGACCTCAAACAAAACTACAAACAGCTTAAACTATTCTGGGATTAGTTGTGAAATGCAGGTATTAATCGGGAAAGGCTTTACAGCGTAACATTTCCCTAAATTCAAGCCCCTTGCTAATCGCCTGCTAAAAGGAGCATCTAAAACGCCTTAAAATCAGCAGTCACAGGGAGGTACGAGATAACATTCTGAATCCGTGACAAGCAAGGAAATACAGGGATTAGATAACACTAAGAGGGAGCTGCCTATTAGCAAATAGCCCTACTCCTAAGCGGTAGGCCGGAGGTTCGAATCCTCTTAGCGACGTCTTAAGAAATGCCGAGAATACTGGATTTCCAGAGTTCTCGGTATTTTCTTTATAACCAATTCTGCTAATCAAAATGGTGTTTCTGCTAATTATCCGAAAAGTTTTATTGAAGATTTTGCTAATTGAAAAGGCGAGAGTTTTTGATTCAATGTTATTAAGTTTGTCACAAGTTGGGATGAAGTTACAGATAGATGAAAAGGTGGTATAGAATTTCTACTTAGCTATAACAACGGAATATGGTAATATAAGGCTATTACAATATTAAATGTATGATATACTGTAGAAGCAAACAATATGCCTTAGTATTACTATTTGACATTTCATGTTTAGTGATATATAAAGTGATAGAACTAGAATTTCAAATTGTGCTTTCAAGTTCTATATGGTTTTGAGATTTCAGTTAGTACTCCAAAAAGACAATAAAGTTAGCTGATACGGAACAAAAAGTGCTGATATGGATGTAATTTTTTAAGTATGAAAAAAGCTATATGCAATCAGTAGGAATCCAGAAAAATACCTAGAGAAGATTATAAATTTATAAAAGTTCATTAGTTATATGGGATTGCTTGTGAAACACATTCGTGTGTTTGTAGTTCTGTCGTTCTAGGCAAAAAGAATCAAATTGAAATTTGAATAAAAAAATGTTATAATGGATACCACTATTTAGTACCAAGCAACATATAATTTAACTGTAGAGAGTAAAAAGGAGTGGCAAAAATGTGCTTTTATATTGGGATTGAGGATTTGGCAGCAAATGCAATGATTGAGATGCTGAAAAAAGGTGGGCAGCGGTTTCTTACTTATGATGAAATTGAAATGTATGGAGCCGAAGTAATACAGATTTTAAAAGAGAATGGAGAAAAGGCGGTTTTAATATTGTCAAGAGAAAATACAGATGCGCTCTTTAGAAATTATTCGGAGTTTTTTGAAGAAGGAGATCAAAACGGGAAGAAGGGCATTAAATTAAAAGCTGAAAAAGAAGTAGATGATTTGATCCAACAGTTTAGGGGATATTTGGCTTTGGATGTATTATTAGCATTTATGAATCAACGATCTGTACAAGTTTTAGGAGTATAATCATGAAGGATTACAAAAGAATTAAGGATCCCATATATGGTTATATAAAGATTCCTGTTAAATATATGACAAACATTATTGATACAGCTGTTTTCCAAAGACTACGTCGAGTGATACAGACTAGCTATTCACCACTCTATTCTTCGGCAGTGCATAATCGTTTTGTTCATTCAATGGGAGTATTCTATCTGGGGGAATTAACTGTAAACCAACTGGTAAAAGAGGTGGAAGTAAAAGTAAATTTGTCTATAGGCTTGGATAATATTGGAGAATTATTTAAACTAGCTTGTTTATTACATGATATAGGACATGCGCCATTTTCACATACTGGCGAAGATTTTTATCTTGGAAAAGACCATAATTATTTACAATTACATAACAAATTGATAGAAACTATTGGCAACGAAAACTTCTCAAAGGATATTCCGAAAGCCTCAAGCTCTGCTGCCGCTCCCCATGAGATAATGAGTGCAATAATAGGTATATTAGAATTTGAATCATTCTTTGACGATGTGGATGAGAAAGAATTTTTTGCGCGTTGTATTACTGGGTACAAATATTCAGAAGAAACAATAGAAAATAATATAAAGAATTGCTTTATTTCAATGCTTAATTCAAAGGTGATAGATGTTGACAAACTGGATTATCTAATTCGAGATGCGTACATTACTGGTTTTGATACAGTAAATATTGACTTTGAACGTCTTTTGTCTTCACTTACAATAGCGGAAGATGGTGGTAAGTATAAAATAGCCTATTACAAAAATGCTATAAGTGTTATTGAGAATGTTGTCTATGCTCATGATGCAGAACGGAAATGGATTCAGACACATCCAGTTGTGTTATATGAAGCATATATACTTCAACATATTTTTAGTTACTTAAGTGAAAAATTTGATAATGAAGATAAAAAATTATTTTCGCTTGAGTCATTAAGTAAGAAGGGACAATATTTTGACAATGGATTTTTCATATCTCTGTTATGCGATGATGATGTCATATATCTAATGAAAAATTCTTTTCAAAGCGAATTATGCGAAGAGTTCTTTGAACGTAGGGTAAGGAGACATCCTGTATGGAAGTCAGAAGCTGAGTATAAAGCGTTTGTTTTAGATTCTACTTCAGGAGGAAAATGGTTGGAAAAATTTGAGAATGCTATGAGTGTTACAGCAATGTACTTGATTAAAAGTACAGATTCCTGGGTTATAGATAAAGCCTTGATTTCCAAGCTTGAAGAAGAAAAAGAAAAATTGGTTAATACAGATATGGAGATAAAAACCAAGAATGTACAAATAGAAAATAAAGAGATGATTCTAAAAGTAATTCATTCTTTGGACGATTATGCAAATCAAAAAGGTATTGATTGTAATTTTGTCATATTAAGAGCATCACAGTTTAATAGTGGTTTTGGCAAACCTGATTTTTCGGCTATTAATATTGCCTTTCAAACAAAAGAAGGAGAAAAGGTTGCAGCAGTAGGAAAGATAGTTACTGCCTTGGAGGCTAAGGAGAGAGAGCGAGACAATTTCTTTTATCTTTTTTATAAACGCAATGAAGGGATTGACACTGATAAAAATGATATAGATAATCAAGAGATATGTGAAAAACTCTTTAAAGATGTTGTTTTTTAAAAGATACTGTTGTTGGTAAATTCATGTTATGGTATTTCTAAATCGAATTATTTGGAAAAGGAACTAGCTGGAGCGATTTTTACAGCATACCATTTCCCTAATTTCAAGTTCCTTGCTAATCGTCTGCTAAAAGGAGCATTTAAAACATCTTAAAATCAGCAGTCACAGGTCAGTACAAGATAACATTTATGGTTTGTGACAGGCAAGGAAATACAGGGATTAGATAACACTAAGAGGGAGCTGCCTACTAGCAAATGGGGCTACTCCTAAGCGGTAGGCCGGAGGTTCGAATCCTCTTAGCGACGCTGAAAACATCGCCGAAAACCTTGATTTTTCAAGGTTTTCGGCGTTTCTCATTTTCTAAAAGAATTTGATCTTATAACAATGTGCGATTAGCAGAAGCGATTTTTGCTAATCAAAATGCCTTTCCTGCTAATCGGAGCAAAAATCATGCTAAAAGCCTGCTGATTGAAAAGGCAAAAGTTACTCGTTCAAAGAGTTTTTTTCTAGTGTTACATAATCCCCGTACATTTGAAGATACCGCTGTCTGCTTATATAATGAAAATAAAAAATGGTACTATTTCAAGAAAAAGTACAAGTTAAAAGTGAACTTTTCTTACAACATTCTCTTTTTATCCAGCCAGTTTTTCCATCTTATTCAATTTCTGCTCATACTCATTCTCGTATTCATTTGGTGATAGATATCCACAATGACTATGGATTCTTACCGTATTATAAAATGTCACTATTAACTTGTACTTTTTCTTGACATAGTACCAGCCTGTCTGCCAGCCCTGCGGGTGCCATAGCAGGCACTGCCGCCGCCGCGGCCATCGGCGGAACAGTCATTGTGGGCAATCTGATATCCTTTCCCGTTACTGAAACCATATCGGATCAGCAGGTTGCGGAAAAAAAGGAAAAAGGGGACTATAAAGACGGTGTTTACACAGGCGTGGGGGAAGGTTTCCGGGGAACGACAGAAGTGCAGGTCACGGTGGAGGACGGATATATTGCGGATATTACGATACTTTCCTTCAGGGATGACCAGGAGTTTTTCCATAAAGCACAATCTGCCGTGATAAATGCAATTCTTACAGAGCAAACGGCTGATGTCAGTACGGTCAGCGGCGCCACATTTTCCAGCAACAGTATCATGGATGCCGTTACAGATGCGCTTGGAAGCAGCGCTGGCAGCGCCGGGCAGTCTGTGGATGAAAGCAATCCTGTGGACAGCAGTGTGGAAACAGGTGAGAACCGGGAGCAGACTGGTTCTGATGAATCTCAGCCCTCCGGGGACAGTGTATCAGAACCGTCAGACAGCGGGCAGAAATCCGATCCGGCATCAGGCCGGTTTTCTGTCGCGGATGGTACTTATGAGGGGACGGGAAACGGTTTCCGCGGAACCACCAGTGTTTCCGTCACAGTAGAAAACGGGGCGATTACGGATATTACAATTAATTCTTATGCGGATGATACTGCATATTTTACCCGTGCGCAGGATACGGTCATCAGCGAAATTATCAGTACCCAGTCTCTGGATGTGCAGGCGGTCAGCGGCGCCACATTTTCCAGCAACAGCATTATGGATGCCGTTGCGGATGCATTGGGAGCCAGTTCTGACAGATAGGAACAGCCTGCAGGCGGAGAAAGCGGCTCCGGGGCAGAAGAGCCGGGAGCAGGCGGAGGAAACGGCCATGGCTTCGGGCAGCACGGCTCTGGAGGACATGGAGGAGGATGGCGCGGCGGCTCTGGAAGGGGCGGGCGCGGAGAAAGACAGAACGGAAGGCGGAAATGATTTCTGTTACGCTTACCGCCGTTACTATTTGTAAAAATACAGTATGATTTACACATAATCTCCCGTAATTCATATCATGGTATGAGAGATTAAAAGGAGACTTTTTATGAATTGCAGTCATTGCGTGGGCCGGACAGATCCCGGACCGAATCCATATGTGATAAATATCGAACAGACAGCAATGCAAAACCCAAATTTCCGTACTGCTGTCTGGACAGGATGCCATTTGCAGATGACGGTTATGTGTATCCCACCCTGTGGTGAGATTGGTCTTGAGATTCATCCGGACACAGATCAATTGATTAGAGTAGAGCAGGGGACAGCAGTAGTAAAAATCGGGGAATGTAAAAATCAACCGGATTTTCAACAAAATATATGTAAAGGGGACGCTGTTTTTATACCTGCTGGAACATGGCATAACATTATCAATACAGGGAGAAATGCCTTAAAAGTATCCTCTGTTTATGCACCTCCAAATCATCGCAGGGGAACGGTACATCTTACGAAGGCAGATGCGGAAAGGGAGGATTAGGCACTAACATATACAATTAAACCGCTGAGATGCGTGGAAATAAGCATTTTCACGGATTCGGCGGTTTTATTTTTTAGCTTTTTAAGCCTTTTTCCGTCTGTAGTAACTGCTTCGTTTTTATAAAATGCTCTTTGTTAAAAAGGGAATCTGTTCTTCCGTAATTTCTGCCAGCTCTTCTGAAGTTTTTTTCTACCGCCTCTGAGCCGGGTTGTTAAGATGCTGATGGTAAAGCCAGTGCGGATTGCAATGGAATAATTGCAGTGTTTTACAGGCGAGGCATTTCGGGAATAAGACTTTATCTGTATTAGCAATTCAAAATATTGCTGTGCTCCATCCAATATCGAAAATAATGGCGGGCTAAATCAATTTCGCCTACAAACAGTTCTGGCTGATAGTTTCCTGAAACTTAGTAAAAATAAGTATTGCATTTCCAATACAGCACATCTGCCATATTATCGAATATCAGATAAAATGCCGGTCTTGCTATGCTAGAAACCATTGTAAGGCGATTCCTATTGACAAAATCGTATAGTTACCATACGATATTGGAAAAGGAGGGAAAGCTGTGAGTATAGATGCATTGACGGAGCAGTTTGTAAGGATTAATAGCTTATTTGAATCCATGCATGGGGAATGTATTTCCCTTGGAGGAACCACACCGCTTACCACGGGAGAAATCCATCTCATTGAAGCAATTGGCAAGCATCCTGATGCAAATGTAACGGATCTGGCTAAAGTTTTGGGAAACACGAAAGGTGCCGTATCGCAGATGGCTGCAAAACTCGAAAAGAAAAACTTAATCTGTAAGACTCGGAGAGCAGACAACGACAAGGATATCATCCTGACTCTGAAAGAGGATGGGTGGTACGTATTCAAAGAGCATGAGAAACTCCATGCCGACTTATATGCTGAACTGGAACAGTATGCCAGCGAACTGGAGCAGGCAAAGGTGCTGATGGATGTGGTTGAAAAGTATTTGAACATCTATAAAGAGCGCCTGTATTAAGGATTTTCTTTTTTTACAAATAAGGTTTAGTGGCTAAACAATAAGGAGTAGATATCACATGAAAAAAAGAAAAAGTGGACGTGGTTACTTGCTGCTATTGTAGTTACCGCAGCAGGAGTGATTACGTATCTGTCCGGGACATCTGTGCATTGGGGAAGCAATGAGGAAACGGTCATGATAACGGAAGATGGACATACCATTACGGCACAGATTGACGGGAACTATCTCTCCCGTTCTGACCTTGATGACTGGATGGTGAGCCGTATCCGCTATGTAGAGGGGCAGCTTGGCTTTGAATGGACGCAAAGAACCGAAAGCTGCCGCCAAAGCAGCGGGAAATGGTATTGTTCTGATGGGGATTTTCGGAATTATTATTTGTTGGTTGGCGAAGCTCTGCATGGTTGTGGGAGCTATTGTCAATACCATTCTTGACCCCATTTTTATTTTTGCTTGCGATTGGGGAATTGCCGGCGGAGCTTGGGCAACGGTCATTGGACAAATTTTTTCCTTCATACTCGCACTCCGTTATCTATGGCGTTTCCAAACAATCCATTTTGAAAAAGAATCGTTTTTATTGGACATCAAAGAAAGCCTAAAAATTTGCAGCATGGGAATCAGCAGCAGCTCAAACCAGATTGCAGTTACCGTGATTCAAATCATTCAGTACAATTCGTTGACTTATTACGGCGCATTAACAAAATACGGAATGGATATTCCCTTAGCTGCTTGCGGAATCGTTATGAAAACAAATGCCATACTCCTTGCGATTGTTGTGGGAATCTCGCAGGGAACACAGCCGATTATCGGCTTCAACTATGGGGCAAGGCAATATCATTGTGTACGAGAAGCTTATCTGCTTGCAGTAAAATGGAACCTCGTTGTTTCTGCAATTGGTTTCATCGCCTTTCAATTTTTTCCACATTCTATCATTTCACTATTCGGAAGCGGCGACGAGCTGTATTTTGAATTTGCTGTTCTGTTCATGCGTACATATCTTTTCATGGTGTTGGTAAATGGTGTACAATTGCTTTCTTCCAGCTTTTTTACCGCAATAGGAAAAGCGTTAAAAGGTGCTCTGTTGGCATTAACAAGAAAACAGATTTAGAAACGATTTCCAAGGAGGCTTCGGAAAAAAACGATCTATCCTCAGAAAATGCTGGAATATCAGACCGCATTTGTATTCATGCAGGAGGACTATCAAGATGCGGATGTCCCCGCATGGGCGATGAGATTATGGATAGATTCCAAGGAATCTCCTAAATGAACATGAGAAAAGATGATCCGGATCCGGCGTAACCTTTGTAAAAGGGCTGCGCCGGATAGTATTTAACAGTAAAAAATATCTGACATTTATACACTTTTTATGACTTTTACCTCCTGTTTTTACTAATATATATTTTTTATAATATACATGAGAACTCAGCAAGGCGGTGTATATCATGTCAGAATATATTTTGGAAATGAAAGACATAAAGAAACATTTTGGCGGAATCAAAGCTCTGGACGGAGTTGACCTGAAAGTGAAGGCAGGGGAGGTCCATGCTTTGCTTGGAGAAAACGGGGCGGGAAAATCTACATTGATGAAAATTTTAGGAGGAGCCTATGTGAAGGACTCCGGCGAGATTTATGTAGATGGGGAAAAGGTGCAGATATCATCACCTTCACAGTCGCAGAAGCATGGGATTGCTGTCATTTATCAAGAGCAGGCATTGGTAGGATGCCTGTCGGTTGCGGACAACATTATGCTTGGCAGGATTCCAAACCGCAAAGGTGTTATCAGGAACAAGGCCCTAGTGAAATATGCATTGGATGCTATGGAACGGGTGGGGAGCACGTTTAACCCGGGGACGCTTGTAAAGGATTTAAGCGTGGCCCAAAAGCAGTTTGTAGAAATTGCAAAGGCGGTTTCTATGGATGCACGGATTATTGTTATGGATGAACCTACATCCGTACTTACCCTTCCGGAAACGGAAGTGCTGTTCAGTTTGATTCATAAGCTGAAGCAGCAAAAGAGAAGTTTGATATACATATCACATCGGCTTGAGGAACTTCCAATGATTGCAGATACTTGTTCTGTATTAAAAGACGGTGTGTATGTGGGCAGCAGGGGAATGAAGGATGTTACAAAGGATACCCTCATATCCATGATGACAGGGAGAAAGATCCAAAAAATTTATCCGGACAAACCGGAAACTTTTGGCGATGTCAGGCTTGAAGTGGAAAACCTGTCGTATAAAAAAGTGTTCCAGAATATTAGCTTTTCCATCCGTGCAGGGGAGATCTTGGGATTCAGCGGCCTTGTCGGCTCTGGCCGGAGCGAGGTGGCAAGGGCAATTTTTGGGGTGGATCCCTTGGAAGAGGGCAGCATCAGGCTGGATGGGGAAGAAATAAAAGTAAAATCACCAGGGAAAGCCCTGGAACAGGGGATTGTTTATATTACAGAGGACAGGAAGGGAGACGGATTGCTGCTGGGCATGTCTGTCTATGATAATATTTCAATCTCTACATTAAAAAACTGGGCAAAAACAGGAGTAATTCATCATATACAGGAAAAAGCCGCCGTAAAGAAATACATGGAACTGCTAAAGGTAAAATGTATAGATGGAAACCAGGCTGTTGGGGAACTGTCGGGCGGGAACCAGCAAAAAGCTATGATTGCCCGGGCGATGCTCACACAGGCAAAGGTGATTATCATTGATGAACCTACAAGAGGGGTGGATGTAGGGACCAAAACAGAAATATACAGGATTGTTCGTGACATGGCAGATAAAGGGGCAGCAGTGCTTATGATTTCTTCAGAACTTCCGGAGGTGATAGGGATGAGCGACAGGGTGCTCGTAATGTACAACGGAAAAATAAGCGGCGAGATACCAGCGGCGGAAGCGACAGAAGAAAATATTTTATTATCAGCAACAGGAGGAAATTAGGATGGAAAGCCAAAAGGGAAATACGAGTAAAGTAGAGGCGGTACGTAAACTGATTGTAGAAAAATATAGTTCTGTATTGGTTTTGGTGGTGATGATCATTTTTGCGTCATTCTTGTCAGAAGTATTTTTATCTCCCAATAATATATTAAATGTATTGCGGCAGGTTTCTGCAAACGGAATTTTGTCGATTGGGCTTCTGATGGTTATTATGACAGGCGGGATCGATATTTCCATCGGTTCTGTGGTAGGCGTTACATCTGTTATGTTTGCGGTTTTATATGATCCGGATTCCGCAACAGGGCCGTTTTATTGGCTGATAGCATTGCTGGGAAAGCTGGTGCCTGACAGTAAAGTCGGAATCATTATCCCGATTTTCCTGCTGTTGGCAGTGGGCGGCATTTTGGGGCTGTTTAACGGAATCCTTATATGCAAGGCAAAGATACAGCCATTTATTATGACAATCGGTACACTGACATTATACAGGGGCGTCGCGCTCCTGGTATCGGATGGCAAACCGGTGTATATGGATCCGGAAACAGCGGACAAGGTGAAATTTTTGGGCGACGGAAGAATGCTTAATGTCCCTACGCAGGTCATTGTGTTGATCATTATAGCAATTATTATGGCTTTCCTGCTGAATGAAACTATTTTTGGCCGCTATATCAAGGCAATTGGCGGAAACCAGGAAGCCTCAAGGGTTGCCGGGATTAATATAGACTTTTATAAGACAATGGCTTATGTATTGTCTGGCGTATTAGCGGCAGCCGCGGGCGTTGTACTGACGGCGCGTACGACAACAGGCGACCCTACACTTGGCCAGTCTTACGAAATGGATGCTATTGCGGCATGCGTGATCGGAGGCGCAAAGCTGACAGGAGGGGTAGGGACGATTGTGGGGACGGTGATAGGTGCGATTATTATAGGGATTGTAAATAATATTTTAAATCTAACGAATATATCGACCTATTATCAATATGTGGTCCGGGGAGGAATTATAATCTTAGCAGTCGTATTTAATTCCATGGAGCGCAAAAAATAAAAAACAAAAAGATGAAAGGAGAAAAGAGTTATGAAGAAAAAGGTATTGGCAATGATGCTGGGGATGGCAATGGTTTTTGCGGCAATCCTGTCAGGCTGCAGCACAGGGGACAATCAGGGAAACAGCACGGCGGACAATGCAGGAAACGGTACAGAGATTGAAGAAGCCTCAGGCAACGGAAAGGAGGCCAAGGTCTATAAGATTGGAATGTCCATTGATACGACAAGCCAGGCATGGAGGGCAGGGCTTGTAGAAGATGTTACGACAGAGGCTGAAAAACATGGTGATGTCGAATTGACTGTTACGGATGCGGACGGAAATTCCACAAAACAAATTTCTGATGTAGAAGACTTGATTACAAAAGGGGTAGATGCAATTTTGATCAGCCCGATTGAAAGCCAGCCGCTGACAGATGTGTGCAAAAAGGCGTATAGCCAGGGCATCCATGTTATCGTGCTTGACCGTGAATTGGAAGGGGAAGACTGGACCTGCTTTATTGGGGCAAACAATAAAGATATTGGAAAAGCAGCCGGTGAATTTATTAGGGAATATATGACGGAAAACGGCCTTACTAAATTGGTCGAGATCCAAGGGACACCGGGCTCATCTCCATGCCGCGACAGATCTGAGCCGGTTGATGAAGCATTGGAGGGAAGCGGGATTGAAATGGTTGCCAAGCAGCCTGGAAACTGGATTGAGACAGATGCGATTGAGGTAACGGAGAACCTGCTCCAGGCGTATCCTAAGGGCGAAATCGAAGTGATTTATGCACAGTGTGACGTTATGGCTCTTGGTGCCTTGAAAGCGCTTAAAACAGCGGGCAGGGAAGAGATTAAGATTATTAGTATTGATGGGCAGAAAGAAGCTTATGAAGCCATTAAGGATAATGCTATGGTAGGGACTTTTACGTATCCATTCCCAGGTGCAGAGGGCGTAAAGACGGCTATCAAATTAATTGACGGCGGATCAGTAGATAAGGTGATCGACATGCCTTCCCAATTGATCACAGAGGATAATGTAGATGATGTATATGATCCGGATTCTGTATTTTAGGGATTCAGAAAGGAGGCCATTATGAGTAAGAGAGCAACGAAAAGAATTGAAAGGATTCGAAATCTTTTAGTTGATACCGAACCGATTATCTGCCCTGAACGTGCGGTAATCTGGACGGAATCATATAAAAAGACTGAAAACCAGCCGTCGGTCATCCGTGCTGCGGCCGCATTGAAAGATACCTTGGAGAAGATGACTATTTTAATACATCAAGACGAACTTCTGGTGGGGAACCAGGGAAGTGCAAGACGGGCGGCTCCTCTTCATCCTCAGATAAATCTTTGGTTTTTGGACGAACTGGATACATTTGAGAAGAGGGAAGGCTCCCGGTTCAGGATATCAGAGGATGCAAAAGAAAAGATACGGTTGGTTGCCCCATATTGGAAAGGGAAAAATGTGTATGACCGGACGATGGCGCTGATGCCTCAGGAAGCGGTTGACAGTATCAATGCAAATGTATTTACCTGCAGTTATACAATGGCGAAGGGGACAGGGCATTTTCTGCTTAATTTTGAAAAAGTATTAAAATCGGGTTTTGAAGGGATACAAAAAGAATGCGAACAGCATTTAGAGAAGCTGGACTATGTGAATCCAGAAGATTTTGAAAAAATATCTGTTTATAAAGCAGTTATCATCGTATGCGGGGCGGTAAGAGATTTTGCGAAGCGGTATGCGGATTTGGCCAGAGAAATGGCGGCCTCGGAACAGGATGGGACAAGAAAGCAGGAACTGCTGCAGATTGCTGAAAACTGCGAATGGGTTCCATACCATGCGCCAAGGAATTTTTATGAAGCCGTACAGTGCGTATGGTTCCAGCAGCTGATCGCTCAGATTGAATCGGACGGCACAGGCCTGTCGGTGGGACGGTTGGACTTTTTCCTGTATCCATATTATAAAGCGGATCGGGAGAAGGGAATTTTGTCCAGAGAGTTCGCCGAAGAGTTAATGGATTCATTCTGGCTGAAATGTGGGGAGATTATTGAAGTATGGAATGAAGAAGATACCAGATATTTCGGCGGACACCCGATTTCCCAGACAATCACACTGGGCGGGACAGATGAGGAAGGAAAGGATTCCGTAAATGAACTGACCTGGATCTGCCTGGATACAACAATGAAAATAAAGATGCCCCAGCCATCTGTATGCGTGAGGGTACATAAAAATTCACCGGAAGATTACCTGATGAAATGTGCAGAGGTGATTCGTGCAGGCCTTGGGATGCCTGCGGTCTATAATGATGAAATCGCGATCCCTTCTTTAATGAACCGCGGTGTAAGTATGAAGGATGCGAGACGGAACTGGGGAGTCGCAGGATGTGTAGAAATGGGATTGCAAGGCCAAATGTGCCATTTTGCGAACTCAGGCTATTTTAACCTGGTAAAATGCCTGGAAATCACATTAAATGGAGGTTATGACGCCAAAACAGGCAGGCAGGTCGGGCCGCATACGAAAAAGGCATGGGAAATGGTTTCTTATGAAGAATTTACGGAAGCATATTACGAGCAATTATCTTATGCATTAAAACTTATGGTTGAAACCACCAACATTGTAAATACGATGCACGCCAAGTGGGTGACGCTCCCATACATTACAGCATTTACAGAAGACTGTATCGGACGGGGGAAAGAAGTACATGACGGCGGTGCAAAATATAACCATGACGGTCCCCAGGGTGTTGGACTGGCTGATGTGGCAGACTCTTTTGCGGCAATTAAAAAGCTGATATATGAAGAGCAGCGTTTTACGATGGCCGAACTTATGGAGGCATTGGAACATAACTTCCAGGGATATGAAGAAATCAGGACAATGCTTTTAAAGGATGCCCCTAAGTATGGGAATAATATTCCATATGTGGATGGTATTGCCCGGGAGGTTTTAAAAAGATTCTGCGATGAAGTAGGCCAGTACAAAAACCCGAGGGGCGGCGTCTTTGTACCGGGGCAGTATTCGAATTCTGCAAATGTCCCGTTTGGCGCTAATTGCGGTGCGACTCCAAATGGAAGGCTTCAGGGAACCCCGATTGCGGAGGCGTGTACCCCGGCGCATGGAAGCGAGAAGAACGGCCCCACACAGTCAGCACTTTCTGTGGCCCATTTGGATCATGTACTGGTAACAAATGGGACACAATACAACCAGAAATATCATCCAAATGCATTGAAAGGGGAAAAAGGGCTGAAGTCTTTGGTATCCTTAATAAAAACTTTCTTTGAGGAAGGAGGATTCCATATTCAGTTCAATGTGGTATCGGCGGATACTTTAAGGGCAGCCCAGTTAAAACCAACGGAATATAAAAATTTGGTAGTACGTGTTGCCGGGTATACAGCGTTTTTTGTAGATCTGAACAAAGAGGTGCAGGATGACATTATAGACCGGACGCAAATGCAGTTTTAAACGGGGATATGGGAGCATACTTTCAGGCGGCCTTGAATATTCAAGGCCGCTAACTGTATATCATTGAGAAAAGGAGATTATTATGAAGGAAAAAAAGGGAATTATATATAGTATTCAGAGATATTGTATCCATGACGGCCCGGGGATCAGAACTACAGTCTTTTTGAAAGGCTGCCAGCTCCGCTGCCCATGGTGTGCGAATCCGGAGTCACAAAAGAAACTGCCGGAACTGGGTTTTTATGGACATAAATGTATACAGTGCAAAGCCTGTATTGACAAATGCCCGCAACAGGCGCTGGATATCTGCAGGCCTGAAAGGATAGACAGGGAAAAATGTAATCTATGCGGACTTTGTGAACGATACTGCAGCCGGGAATGCTATCAGATATTCGGCGAGGAAATTACAGCAGGCAGGCTGCTTGATGAAGTGATGAAAGATGTCCCGTTTTACCGGAATTCAAACGGCGGAGTGACTGTGTCCGGCGGGGAACCGACCCAGCAGCCTGATTTTTTAATCACGTTTCTTTCTATGTGCAAGGAGAAGGGGCTGGATACGGCATTAGAAAGCAACGCTTATGCAGAAAAAGATATATTCAGGAACCTGGCTCCTTACGTGGACCATTTTCTGCTGGATATAAAGCATATGGATACCAGACGGCACGAAGAAGTGATAGGGGTACCGAATGAAAAAATATTGGAAAATATCCGGATGCTGATACAGGAACTGGGATGCGAAGTGTCCCTGCGTATCCCGGTCATTCCTGGTTTTAACGATACAAAAGAGAACTTTACTATGCTGGGGGAATTTGCAAGAACACAGAAAGAGCGTGGGCGGCTGCATAAAGTGAATCTGCTTCCTTACCATAGTATGGGCAAGAGTAAATACCAGGCATTGGCAAAGGAATATAGTATGGATGGCACTGCAGCACCGGAAGATTGTACAATGGAATATTGGAAGGACTTTCTGGAGACACAATTTAAAATTCCGGCTGAGATTGGGGGCTAGTGTACTGACATATTGATATATAGCCAAATCATACTGGTAAGTACAGCCGTTTTGATGTATACTAAGAAAAAACGGCGGTGATTCTTATGGCAAGGCCCAGAAAATATGTAATCAAGCTTACAGATGATGAATTCAAGGAACTCAAATCCATAATTCGTAAGAAAGCAACATCAAAAACAATACGATGCAGATGTCAGATAATCCTTGATCTGGACGAGGCTCATGGAAAAGTCCTGACCCATGAGCAAAGTGCGAAATCCAACGGCGTCTGTCTGGCTACGGTTACAAATACCGTTACAAAATATATAAACGGTGGCATCGATGCTGTCACTGAATTTAAAAGGAACATAAACTCGGATAACGCACGGCGCAAGGTTGATGGACGTATGGAAGCACAGCTTATTGAGCTTGCCTGCGGACCGGTTCCGGAAGGGCATTCCCGTTGGACCATCCGTCTGTTAGAGGAAGAATCCAAAGCTATCCTGGAAACCCCAGTAAGCAGGGAGGCAATCCGCAATGCCCTAAAAAAAACAAACTTCGACCTCACAAAAACGATTACTGGTGTATCCCGACAAAAGAAGACCCGGAATTCATAGCGTGCATGGAGGATGTCCTGGATGTATATGAGCTTCCTTATGATGCCAAATGCCCTGTCGTTTGTATGGATGAAAAGCCTTACCAACTTTTATTTTAGGACAGGTGATGCCAGAATAAAGCTCAAGTCGTTATATCCCAGCTTTACTACCGCCTCTTAAACGGCGATAGTAAAGCTAAATATCAATGTGTCAGTACACTAGTACATTTTGGAGAGATAAAAGAGGTGTCGGATTGAGAAAAGAAATTTTAAGGATGGAGCATATTTCAAAAATAAAAAACCATACTGTAATCCTGAGGGATGTTTCTCTGAACGTACTGGAAGGGGAAATATTGGTATTGATCGGGGCAAATGGAGCAGGGAAAACAACGCTTGTTGAAATATTGACCGGAATTACTTCAAAAGACCAGGGAAACATTTTTGTAGATGAGGAAGAGAGGACAATCCAGTCGCCGCAGGATGCAAATGACCTTGGAATCCGTTATGTCCACCGTAACGGAAGATACCTAAAAAATTTGACTGTGATGGAAAATTTGTTTTTGGGCAGGGAAGATACATTCCTGTTAGATAAAAAGAGGCAATATGTGCGGTCCCGTGAACTCCTGCGCATGGTTGGGCTTAACCTGCAGCCTGACAGGATATATGAAAATCTGGGTGTTGCCAGGGAGAGATTAATTGAACTGGCATCTGCCCTGGATACAGACCCAAGGCTGATCATCATAGACGAGCCTATGGCAGCGCTGAAAGAACATGAGGAATACCTGCTGAAAGAGATTCTGGGGCATCTTACCAGCAAAGGGACTTCTATCATATATATCACCCATAGCATGAGGGAAATCCTGAATTTCGCGGACAGGATTATGATACTGCGGGATGGGATTTCAATGGGAATTTATGAGAAATATGCATGTGACGAAAAATTTCTGATAGGAATGATGGCTGGGGAAGAAATTCAGGTCAGTAATCTGGAAAAGGAGAAAGACAGAAAAGAAGCGCTGCGTGTAGAAGGACTCAATTCGGATATTCTCAAAAACATCAGTATTTCCCTTTATAAAGGTGAAATTGTCGGCATCCTTGGCATGGTAGGAGCTGGAAAAACACAGCTTTTAGATACGATATTTGGAGTATATCCTAAGATTTCAGGGGATATTTATTTGGAGGGGAAAAAAGTGGAGATCAACTGCCCAGGCGATGCTATTTCATTAAAAATAGGCTATATTTCCGATGGCCGGGGAGTGAATGAGCTGGTGGACTTTTTATCGGTGAGGGAAAATATAACGATACCTTCCATTAAAAGGGCGGGGATATTTGGAATTATCAGAAAAAGGGCGGAGCGGGCATTAGTCAAATACAGCATGGAAAATTTGTTTCAAGATGACATTGACGTAGAGCGCCCGGCGGGAGAATTTAGTACAGGCATTAAACAGAAATTAAGGCTTTGCAAATGGCTGGGCACCGCACCCAATATCCTTTTAATGGACGAACCGGTATTGGGCGTGGATGTGAATTCACGAAAAGAAATCTACAACAGGCTGAAAGATTTGAGCAGACAGGGAATGAGCATTATGATAGCTTCCGAAGAAATTGAAGAAATCCTGCAGATCAGTGACCGTATTTTACTGCTGCATGAGGGACAGGTGAAAGGGAAACTGTCTGCAAGGGAAGCGAGTCAGAGCCAGATATTATCAATGATCTTTTAAGTGAGGTGAGGAAACTTGATTCGCACAATAATAATAGATGATGAGATTTGGGTGTGCAGATTGATTAAAAACATTGTGGACTGGAATGCTATGGGGTTTGAGATCGTAGAGGAGGCTTATGACGGCCAGTCAGGCCTCCAGGCGATATTAAGGCAATGCCCGGAACTTGTCCTGACAGATATAAGGATGCCCGGAATGGATGGCATACAATTAATGCAGAAAGTAAGAGAAAAAAAACTGGATATAAAATTTATTGTTATAAGTGGATATGATGATTTTGCATATGCACAGAGCGCATTGAAATATGGGGCGCTGGGATACATTTTAAAACCGGTTGACCGAAAGGAACTTACGGACTTTTTGGTTTCCATCAGAGATAACCTGTTTGCAGATAAAATGGAGGAAAATAAGAAAAAAGAAATAGAAGGAAAGCTAAATGAAAGGATTGAGCAACTGCGGATCCGGTATTTTCAAAGCTGTTTTTTACAAGGAGAGGGCATTTTTGGGGATTTAGAAAAAATCAATCAGGAATTTATATGTTCTTTTCAGCCGGGGTGCTTTCAGGTCATACTCGGGGTTATAGATAAAGGGGCTGCTGAGTATAACAATGGGGATTCAGGAGAAGTGTTTGAAGACTGGGCATGCCGGCGCAGAAAAGAATTTTTGGATAAAAAGTGTTTTGAATACCTGCTTCTGAAAATACAAGATTTTGATGCGGTAATTCTGAATTACCCTGAGGAGGAGAAAGAATCCATAAAAAGGGAAATAAAAGAAATTATAATCAGGTGTGGGAATGTGGGGGCTTCAGAATACAAAATTACAATTGCGCCGGGATGTATTGTGCCAAATCTGTACAACATCAGAGAATCTTATGATATGGCGGTTAAAGGTATCCAGGCAAGGCTTAGATACGGGCCGGGCCGGGTGATAGATCTTGATGGGGCAGAGTATGAAAATGTAGGTGTTTCAAAGATTTTTGGCGTGGAACAGGAAAAACAGCTGGTCTTTTATACAGAGACATTGGACTGTATGGCTGCGCGCACGCTTATGAGAGAAATTTTCCGGGATATCCAAAACAATGACGCGTTGGATCCAGGGCTTATTTTTGCCACGGCACAGGAAATATTGGATCTGCTTTATAAAGTCCTGGGCAGGAAAGGAATAGAAGTGGAAGGGATTATAGGGAAAAAAGATGGATGGGGCAGAAAAATTATTCGTTCAGGCAGCGTGGAACAAATGGTTTCTCTGCTCCATAAAGCACTGGCGGAGATTAAAGGATATTATGAAACGAACAGCCAGCAGAGAAGCCAAAAGGCTGTAGAAATCGTAAAGAGTTATATATCAAGGCACTATAAGGAAGATGTGAGTCTAAAGGAAGCGGCAGACATGGTGTATTTAAACCCAAAATATCTTGGAGAGTTATTTAAAAAAGAGACGGGAATGTATTTTCAGGAATATTTGGCAGGATACCGTCTGGATCTTGCCAAAGAGATGCTGCTGGACGTCAGGCTGCGTGTAGGAGAGGTCGGGGAACAGGTCGGATACCAGGATGCGAAATACTTCAGCAAATTGTTTAAGAAGTATGTCGGAGTGACGCCGAAGCAGTATAAAAAAATGTTTTCATAGGGGGGAGGCCGGATGAAACAGGCTGGAGATGATTGTCAGATGAAGGGATCGAAAAAACGGGGAATGCAAATGCATTTGATGATGGAAATGGGTATTTTTGCATTGTTCTTCCTGGCTGCCCCATTCGTGTTTTCTGAATTGTGGGAAGGGAATGGGATGAAAGCGGGTTTGATTTTGCTGCTTTTCTATTTGGCACTAATGTATAATTTTTACAGAAGGATATATCTCCCTATTACTGCGATTGAAAAAGCTGTGCATGGAATGGTACAAGAGAAGCCGGAACTGGAATTGGTGGATATGAAAACGAAAAGCAGCCTATATCCGTTGTACCATGACCTGAATACATTGATGCATACATTAGAAGAACTGGCATCAAAAGAGGCTAATGCCAGGCTGATGAAAAAACAGGCCGAACTGGATGCATTGCAGAGCAAGATAAACCCGCATTTTTTATATAATACACTGGAATCCATCCGGGGGCAGGCTATTGTATATGGATTAAGAGATATAGAGGTGATGACACAGGCTCTCTCTAACTTATTCCGATACAGTATCAGCAGTGAGGGGAATATGGTTGCATTGGAAAAAGAATTGAACAATATTAATAACTATCTGATGATCCAGCAATATCGTTTTAACAATAAATTTTTATATCAAAGCCATATAGATGAAGATACGCTTGGATTACAGATACCAAAACTATTGCTCCAGCCTATTATTGAGAATGCAATATACCATGGCCTGGAGACAAAGGTTGGAAAAGGTACGATTGCAATCCGTGCATACAGGACCCAAAAGCGGCTTTTGATTCAGATAAGAGATGAAGGGGAGGGGATTCCAAAAGAAAAACTGACAGCCATCAATGATGTGCTGAACAATGGGAAGAACTCTGAAAATGCAGAAAAAGCCGGGATGAACATAGGGATTGCAAATGTGAATGAGAGGATAAAGCTAAATTTTGGGCAGGAGTATGGGCTGCGTATCCATTCCGCACAGAAAGTAGGGACAAGTGTAGAGTTTGTGCTGCCATGCCTGGAAAGATAAGCGGGCGGGTTTGGATGGCAGAAAATAATTGGTTTCTTGTTTAGGGCCGTCGGCTCTTTCTTTCCGGCAACCCTAAAGAATTACACATTTGGCGTTCCCAGGTCAGGGTTCGACTTCCAGCATGCTCATGGTTGCAGGAATCTCGTGGGCGGTATTTACCTTGTCTCCCCCTGTTACACAGTCAAAACAGGATACGATGATTTTACCGTTCCAGAAACAAGGTTCGCCAGGCTGATCCAATTCGCCGTTGAAACCGTCCGTATCAGGGCTTTGGGCAATCCTTGTGACATTTCCCCGGGGGTCGATTTTTGCAATAGCATTTACAACAAAATCTGCAACATAAATATTGCCATATTGGTCGACGGTCATGCCGTCTGTTGAACGCAGGTTTTCGGGATCCTTTGCAAAAGAAATATTATCTTTGATGGTACCGTCTTCATTGAAAGTGATTTTAAAAACTTCCCCGTCCCCAAAGTTGCCTACATACAGATTGCCCTCATGGTCAAATACAATCCCGTCTAATCCATATTGGTCGTTAGGGTTATAGGTTTCGTAGGTAACGAAGATGTTCTTATCCTCTAATGTATTGGTGATTTCAATGTTTTCGTCATCAAGATGGAAACGATAAACGCAGCTTAAGGCATTTCCGCTTTCTGTATGAACTTTTTCCATGGTACTTTGGGTGACATACATATAGTTCCCCTTAATGCGGATCCCGTTTGGATGTTCCATGCCATAGGCTACTGTACGTACCTTGGAGACTTCATCATTGTTAAAGCTGACCCTGAGTATCCTTCCCTGCCGGATTAATTCAGGCTTACCAGTCCAACCCTGGTTATCTACGATATATAAATCTCCATCTGGGCCGAAAGCAATGCCCATGGAACGGGCTTCATTGGTTCTTTCATTTAAGGGGACGTCAAACCATTTTGTGACATGGCCGTCAGGGGTGATTTTGCAAATACAGCTTTTCATCGTCATATCAGCAAAATTGGGGCAGGATAAAATTAGATTTCCGGAGTTATCAATCTCCATTCCATCCGGGGTGCATACAAAACTTTCCGGCAGCAGGGTGAATAATTTTGGTGTTTGCATATGTTTTCCTCCTAAAATATAATAGTATTTTCATTATGTTATAACATAATTATGTAATAATGATAGTATATCATATTATTACAAAAAAGAAAAGCATAAAATTATTTTTTATTTAATTGACAAGTATAAGTTTACAAGTTATAATTTTAATTAAGTAACTTTGTTATTACATAATTATGTAACTATAAAATAATAAAGCGAGAGGAGAATATGATGAAAACATTAATAGTGCATGGAGATGGGAAACTTGAGGTGCGCGAAGTGGAAAGACCCCGTATCAATTCTAAGCAGGCTTTGGTAAAGATGATCTGCTGCGGTATCTGCAATGGGACAGATGCAAAATTAATCCACAGGAGATTCAAGGGATTTGGGCCGGATAAATATCCTTTGATGTTAGGGCATGAAGGCGTTGGAGAAGTGGTTGAAGTTGGAAAAGATGTAAAAGGGTTCCATATAGGAGATAAAGTTCTGCTTCCTTTTGTTGATGCAGATAAAGAACAATATGGGGATTTGGAATCAGGATGGGGAGCATTCAGCGAATATGGGGTAGTAAACGACCTGGGAGCATACGGTTTGGCAGGGGCTCCGGAATGTGCTTACGGGCAGACGAAGCTGCCGGACGGTATTGATCCGGTTGACGCCTGCATGATTATTACACTGCGGGAAGTATTAAGCTCAATCAAAAGATTTGGGATCCGGGAGAACCAAAGCGTCGCTGTATTTGGATGCGGGCCTGTAGGACTGACTTTTATCCGCTTTATGAGCCTTCTGGGGGTTTCACCGATAATTGCATTTGATATTATGCCGGAAAAACTGGACGAAGCAAAAAAGGCGGGGGCTGATTATACCTTTGACAGCAGGGAAGATGCCAAAGAGCATGTCCGCAGTATCTGCCCCCAGGGAGTAGACTATATGCTGGATGCAGTGGGTATCAGTGATTTGATCAACCAGGGGATGGAATTGATCAGGGATGGCGGAAAATTATGCTGTTATGGAATTTCGCCTAATCTGGGCATGAGCCTCGATTGGAGCAAGGCACCTTACAATTGGCAGCTTCAGTTCCAGCAATTTCCGTCTAAGATTGAGGAGGGTGAGGCTACAAATCAAATCTTATCGTGGATCCGCACAGGAGTAATTGATTTAAAAGATTATATTTCAGATTATTTCCGGTTTGAAGACGTATTGGAGGCATTTCAAAAGCTGGATAAAAGACAAATAGCGAAGAAAGGGATTGTAGTATTCTGAATAAATAACATCATGAACTATAGTTGCATTCAAAGAAATTATTAGCTATAATGAAAATGTAAAATATAGTAAATCAAAAGTGATGGGAGAATAGGATGCTGTTTGATAATGAAAAACTGGACAAATCTGTTCCGATTCCGTTGTATTTTCAACTGAAAGAATTGATATTGAATGAGATAAAACAAGAAAATTATAAAGATGGGGATATGATTCCAACCGAGAATGAAATCAGTGAAAAATTCCAGATTAGCCGCACAACGGTCCGGCAGGCAATTACGGAATTGGTTCAGGAGGGATGGCTATACCGTGTGAAAAGCAAAGGGACTTTTACAACGCATCCTAAAATACCTCAGGATTTTTTAAAGAAGCTGGAATCGTTCCGTGACCAGATAGAACGGCTTGGAATGAAGCCTTCCACCCAGCTTATAGAACTCAGGCGGGAGAAAGCAGATAAGGAAACAGCAAACGCATTGGATATAGCAGAAGGGGAAGAAGTGATCTACCTTTTCCGTAAGCGGCTTGCCAATGAAGAGCCGATTGTGACGATACAGACGTACCTGCCCCTGGATAAATGTTCTTTTATTATGGAACACGATCTGGAAAAGGAAGCGCTCTACGAGGTACTTGCCCAGAGGGAGGGCACAAAAATACATAAAGTGAAAAGAAAGATTGAAGCAGTCGAAGCAGAAGAAGGGGATGTGCGGCTTCTTGGCATGGAACAGGGAAAGCCTGTCCAATATTTTACTTCCATCGGATATACCTATGGGGATGTGCCGTTAGAGTATTCTAAGGCAAGATATAGGGGGGACAGGAGCTTTTTTGAAATCACCATACTAACGGAGTAGGCAATACAAGTGTTTTCTTTGGAATGGCCGGTTGGGCTGTGGACTGCAGATCAAACGGGGTTAATGTTCACGGTGCCTTGCACCTTGTTGCAAGGCATCCGGCCAGTCAGGCCGTGAATTGTAACCAAACGGGGCAGATGTATAAAAAGCATCTGCCCTTGCGTTATATTATGGAAAAAGCTATATTATATTTATCCCAGAGCACGTTTCAAAAAAATGGGAGTGCCTGAGATATTTCATTTTTGGTAAAAAGTATCGCGCTTGGAAAAGAAACATATGGTCTGCCCCAAAAGGAGCCGTTCCAGAGAACGAATTTTATCAGATAGAGGTATCAAGGGCATACGGAACATAGGGTGAGAGGCAGCCGTAAGAGAATTGGTGTAAGGAAAAGAATATGCGCAGAAAAAAGGAAGATAAGCGGAAGTTAGAAGAGAAACAACGCAAGTATGAAAGCTTTGTAGAACCTGTAGGGTGAAAAAGGGCACAAAATCCCCCTCCCCATGAAAAGGGGCTTTTTAAATGGGATACGATATGATACAATGAACTACAGCAATCCAGTTTAGGCTGTAGCAGTTGCCATCGCAGGATTTTTTGAATGATGATAGGGCTGATATGTCCGTGATCCTTACCATCGTTGTCAGATGGCGGATGATACGGGCGTATTTTTAGCGGTAATATTCCAGTTTTCCATCAATCAGCCGGATGCATTCATTCAGCTGGCCGAGATGCCGCTGGATGATGTGGAGCTTGTCGCGCTGGACGCCTATGAATTCATAGCCATGGATGCTCTCAAGGATATCTTCGCCCAATGCCTGAACCCCATGGTTCACCAGGTACAGGATCTCCTCATCGCTGACCTGATCCGGATCTGTCTCGATCAGATACTCCATGATGGCGGATGCAGATTTTCCAAAGGGATTGGAGAACACGCAGTCCAGCCGCACCTTGGATACCGTCATGGAGTTCTGGAAGCGGTTCTTCTCGGAAGTCCGCATATAAGTAAGCTTCAGGCGGTAGCGGCACAGTTCCCTCAAGCTCCGGATGTCTGCCGGCGGGACAAAGGATGCCACGACAAGATCCATCCGGAACAGGCTGGCAATATGGATGGCATCCCGGAAATCCGTTTTCTGCCCTTTGGCCTGTTTTACGTATTTCGGATGTGTCAGGACGGGCTTAAGGCCGCACTGCTCCAGGATATTGAAAAAAGGGATCCAGTATTTGCCTGTGGATTCCATGCAGGCGTCCTGTACGCCCTGGTCTTTGAACCATTGCGCCATATCACGGATATCGTGGGAGCGGGCCGGTCCTGGAGGCGGAAAATGTGGAATTGGCAGAGCCGATAGAGGAATTGGTATACTTTAATTAACATCAGCCGAATGAAATCTCCCACAGGATATGGAGCGCTTCAAAGAAGTGAATTCTGTGGGAGATTCTTATTTCAGGATGTGTGGCTCGGTAATCTGTATAGATTAAGGACCTATGTGATTATTTGTTCACAATATAGGGGCAGTCCCGGCCGGACAATACATCAATCAGGTTTTTGACGGCGGAGCTGGCCATATTCATGGTTGCTTCTTTTGTATGTGCGCCGGTGTGCGGTGTAACCACCACATTATCCAGCCCGAACAAAGGAGAATTTTCCGGGGGCTCGGTCTCAAAAGCATCCAGCCCCAGGCCGCCCAGCCGCCCGGACTTCAGCGCGTCAAAAGCCGCGTTTTCATCGATAATGCCGCCCCGGGAAGTATTGACCAGAATAGCGCCGGGCTTTATTTCTGCAAGTGCTTTCCTGCCGATGATATGCCGTGTCTGCTCATTCAGAGGAAGATGCAGGCTGATGACATCTGCCTGCCATATGACCTCTTCAAAGGGGCAGGATTTGATGTTTTGCTTTTTACAATAGGCATTGTCGATATAGGGATCATAGGCCATAATGTCCATATGGAATCCCTGCCCGCATCCTGCCACGACTTTTCCAATCGCGCCAAGCCCGATAATTCCCAGGGTCTTTCCTTTCAATTCCATTCCGGTAGAACGCACCCATTTTCCGCCGCGGGTTTCTGTATCCAGATAGGGAATCTTGCGTGCAGCCGACAAAATGAGCGCAAAAGCCAGTTCTCCCACAGCTTGGGCATTGACGCCCGGGGTATTGGTTACAGGAATTCCCATCTTTTTTGCCGCCCGGATATCCACGCGGTCATAGCCCGCCCCATAGCGTGAGATGACTTTCAGGCTGGGGCAGGACCGGATGACTTTTTCGGTCACGAAATCAAGTCCCGCGATATAGCCGTCGCAATCCTTCAGGAGGGGGATCAGTTCGTCCTCCGTAAGCGGCTTTCCGCTGGTATTAAATACCAGGTCATCGGAAAATGCCCGTAAATCTGCGAGTACAGGTTCATTTTTCCCGGGCTGGAGGGAAGTCGGGGTCACTAATATTTTCATAAAACACTCCATTCTGCCGCCAGGCTGGGCGGCGCAGTTCTGTTATCCGGCAAGTTCCACAGCTTCTTGTGTGAGACGGGTGATTTCTGCGAACTGCCCTTCCTTTATGTGTGCGTCTTTTACCATCCAGCTCCCACCGCAGGCAATGATCTTTTCGCATGCCAGGAATTCACGTAAATTTGCCGCATTGACGCCCCCAGTGGGCATAAAGCGTATGGACGGGAACGGTGCGGACAGCGCTTTGATGGTATCCAGTCCGCCGTACTGTTTTGCAGGGAAAAACTTCACAATATGCAGTCCGTATTCCAGGGCGGCCATGATTTCCGTGGGGGTACAGGTTCCGGGAAAGATAAGGAGATTGTTCTCGATTGCAAATTCCGTGACCTTTCCGGAAAAGCCCGGGGTTACCAGAAATTTTGCCCCGGCATCCGCTGCACGCTTTGCCTGTTCGGTATTTACGATTGTGCCCGCTCCTATCAGCATATCGGGGAACGCGTTTGACGCGCGGCGGATGGATTCTTCCGCGGCTTCCGTACGAAATGTAATCTCAGCAACGGGAAGGCCGCCTTCACACAATGCCCCGCACAAGGGGATCGCATCTTTCGCATCATCCAGCTTTACGACAGGGACGATCTTTCTTTTCTCAACCAGTTCCAGTAAATCTGTTTGTTCTGACATCATTTTCTGCTCCTTTTTTGAATCATTCCATTCTTGTATTAATAAACTTTTCAGGCTGCACAGGCCCGCAATTTCTTTATATAGTGGGTTTCATTCATTTGTTGCTTTTTTCGCAATATTGCTTAATTCATCCAGCATTTTTCCTGTGATTTCGATGTGGAATACTTCTGCAATCACCTGGGTCCAGCCGTGGATAAAATAGATCCAGCCGTCTTCTACATGAAGGTTTTTTTCGGCTGCCTGCCTCTCTGCCTGTACTTTAAACAGCAGGTCACCCCGGTAATTGATCTCCCACACCAAGCTGTCCTGCGGGAAAGAGCAGGCGTCAGTCAATGGGGAACCAGGCGCATCTTTGCCAAGTCCGGTGGCGTTGACAATCAGAGAATGAGGTTTTAGGGAAGCCAAAGTGGCATCATTGTCTGCCGGGGTGGGGTTGTGGAGAAATTCGAACCGGATATTGGGGTTTCCGGAAGCCAGCAATTTTTTTGCGGATTCCAGGCGCGGAAGGCTCCGGTTAGCAATGATGATTTTTTTCGGCGTGTTGCCGCCGAATTTTTCCTGCCCCAGATAGATGCTCATGGCAAGGCTGCTCCCCCCTGCTCCCAGAAGGAGTACATCTCCGCTGTAGTCGCTCCAATAATTTTCAGGGACAAAATTTTCCAGGGCAAGCCCGCTGGAAATCGGGTCTTTTGCATGGGCGAGGAACTGCCCGTCCTTCTTCGAGATAGAGGAGACTTCTCCAAGCTGTTTTGCATACGGATCTACATAATCAAATAAATCTTTGCAGGAATTATACAGGTCGATTTTATGTGTGGTGACCAGAGCGCCCAGGGAGAGTGGGTCATTTTTGATAAATTCGACAGCTTTGCGGTACTCCTCTGCAGGAGAGTGGGGCGCAAAATCAATCCCCTTAATGACGGTGTTTTCCAGTTTCAACGCTTCTGCCCAAGCGGGAAACACTTTCATAATTGATGATTTGGCAGTTGTCACACCAATAAAATAAATGGTTGGTTGTGTTGCTTTTTCGTAATGAATCATCTCATATCCTCCTAAAATTGTTATTATATATTTATGTAACGACGTTGTATTGTCGTAACATTGCGGGGTACAAAACAAGAGGGAATACTCAAAGGACATCCTGTATATGACGGCCTTTGGACGGAAGACTACGTCCGGCATGTATAGAATGGTTCGTACTAGAGAGAATATCAATTATATTCCCGTCCATTCAAGTAGATTCCATATTCATATCTGTCGGCAATAATTTTTGAAAGGCAGTATTCAAACGGACCGGATTCGGTGTAGGAGAGCCGCTTGCTGATCAACAGCGCAGAACCAAGGGGAATCTGCAGGATCTGGGAATCAATAAAATCTGCACAAGCGGCGCTGATTTTATCTGTGGCGTTTTTGATCACCAGGCCGTAGTTTTTTTCCAAAAACTTATAAAGGCTGATAAAAGTGCCGTTGTACTTGTCCAGATCCGGAAAAAGGGACCGGATGAGATAAGTCTCCATAATACAGATCGGTTCCTTGTTCGCACATTGCACACGCTGAATCTGGTAAACTGTCTCGTCTGCATTGATATTCAGCAGGGGGGCGATGGCAGGGGGAACCTGTACCAGCTGGATGCACATGCCCTGTGTGGTGACAGTATATCCTCTTTTCATCAGTGTTTCGGTAAAGGAAGTGACACTGTTGAGTTTTTGCAGTGTGGAAATATTCTGGACCTCCGTGCCGCGTCCCTGGCGGACAACCACAAAACCTTCCGAAGCCAGAAGCTTCACTGCCTTGCGGATCGTTGTCCTGCTTGTGGAATAGATTTTCTCCAACTGCGGTTCTGTGGGAAGAAATGTACCTGGTTCATAGACCTTATCTTTGATTGCCTGTTTCATTTCATTATAAACTGTCTTATACATAGGGACTGACGCCATAGCTATCACCTGTTATAACAAATACATTACTAAATGTTGGGAACCCTTTCAAAAGATAATCAATACAAAAATATTCTTTTGATTACAATATTAAAATAAAACATTATTTTCGAAAAGTCAATAGCATTTTGCAAAAAAACATTACTAAAAAAAGATATGAATAATAAATTAAAAATAATAAGAAGGAAATAAATACCTATTATTGACGGAATATTGTAAAAATTATACAAAATAAAAACGATAAATATGTTCACAATAGCAGAAAAGCAAATATTAAGTTGACAAAAGCAAAAAATACGATTATGATAAATGTATAAAAAATAATGACGTTACTATAATATAAATAAACATTACTAAAAGATATCAAAATAGGGAAGGGACATCAAAGCATAGGTAAAAGGGAAGGAGAATATCAAAATAGGAATGGGTACAAAAACAATCAGGATATAAAAAGGGAGATGTCACAAAAACAGAGTACGGAGAGAGGATTACATCATAAGAAAGACAGCAGAAGAGGAGAGGCGGACATGGATTAGAAAAAGAAAATCACGGTGGTCGGGCACTATGGGATGTCACTGCTGATGGATGTGGGACATTTTGCGGCCGTCGGCGAGACAGTGGAAGGCTTGGGGATTGAGACCGAACCCGAAGGAAAAGGGTACAATCAGGCGATTGCGGCCAGCAGGCTGGATGTAGACCAGGCGCTGGATATGCTGCACGGTTTTGGTGCAAAGAATGTGATTATTACGATGGGAGGAGAAGGCTCAGTCGTATCTCAGGCCGGGAAGCGTTTCCATGTAGGGGCGCTGAATAGTTACAAAAAAATAAACGATGGAGGTGGCGTTGGCAATGAAATTTTATAATTCGGAGGCAGATATCCATGTGCCGGACGGGGTGTCACAGGAGGAGACGCTTGGGCGTACTACATGCATGAGTATCGCCGCGCATCAGGATGATTGTGAGATTATGGCATACCATGCGATTGCAAAGTGCTATGGCAAGGAGGACGACTGGTATACCGCGGTGGTACTGACGGACTGAGTCGGCTCGCCGCATTCGGGAAAGTACGCCGATTACACGAATGAGCAGATTCATGAGAAGCGTTCCCAGGAACAGAGGGATGCGGCGGAGGTTGGGAAATGCTGGGAGTGCGGGCGATTACCTATTGATGATTCCGGGACAGGCAATTACGGGATAGTTGCTGCACCAGCGGATAGGGCAAAAGAACAGGCAGAAAAATGAGCATATGTTAAGGTGGTTTGCAAGACCGCAGTACATGTGATGGAGGGATATTTAGTGATGAAATATTTGTTGGCACATGATATAGGAACTTCGGGAAATAAAGCGACGCTGTTTTCGGTTGAGGGCGCTCTGATAAAGAGCTGTACCGTATCCTATGAGGCGCATTATTTTAACGGCACATGGGTAGAACAGGAGGCAGAGGACTGGTGGAGGGCGGTGTGTGAAAGCAGTAAGGAGCTGATACGCAGCGCCGGCATTGATGCAAAAGAGATTGCGGCCATAAGCTTTAGCGGGCAGATGATGGGATGCCTTTGCGTGGACCGCAATGGAAGGCCTCTGCGCCCATCCATTATCTGGGCGGATTCAAGGGCGCAGAAGCAGGCTTTGGAGATAGAGAGAAAAATCAGCCAAAAGGACTATTATCATATTTCAGGGCACAGGAACACGGCTTCCTATGGAATCCAGAAATTGATGTGGATTCGGGAGAATGAGCCGGAAATTTATAAAAAGACTTATAAGGTTTTGAATGCCAAAGACTATATTGTGTTTAAACTGACCGGAAAATTTTATACAGAGCCCAGCGACGCCAACAGCTTTGGATGTTTTGATTTGAAAACGTTCCAGTGGTCGGACAAGATTTTGGAATGCACCGGGGTTGACAGGGAGAAACTGCCCGAAATTGTCCCTTCCACGTATGTGGCCGGGGAGGTGGCAAGGCAGGTGGCAGTGCAGGCCGGGCTGGCAGAAGGGACGCCGGTTGTCATGGGCGGCGGCGACGGGGTTGTGGCCAATATAGGGTGCGGCTCCATTGCCCCTGGGAAGACCTACTGCTGCATGGGCACCTCGGCGTGGATTACGACCACGACGGACCAGCCGGTATTTGACGAGGAGATGCGTACCGTGACCTGGGCCCATGTGATTCCGGGGCTGTATGCGCCCAACGGGACGATGCAGTATGCCGGAGGGTCATATAGCTGGGTGAAACAGGTGATTTGTACGTTGGAGATGGAGCAGGCAAAGAAGAACGGGACTTCTCCTTATGACGAAATGAACCGGCTGGCAAAGGACAGTCCCATAGGGTCGGGAGGCGTGGTTTTCCTGCCTTATATGCTGGGGGAGCGCGCTCCCAGATGGAACCCGTATGCAAAAGGCACATGGCTGGGGCTCAAGCCGGAGAATACACGGGGCGATATGGTGCGGAGCGTCCTGGAAGGGATTACAATGAACCTGTCTATCTGTCTGGATATTCTGCGGGCAAAGGCCGGGATAGAGGAAATCACCGTTGTAGGCGGCGGCGCGAAAAGCGAGGTATGGCAGCAGATTATGGCGGATATCTATGACGCAGAGATCAAGGTTCCCAGGCTGTTGGAGGAAGGCGGTTCCATGGGCGCGGCTGTCATCGGCGGCGTGGGCGTGAGAGTCTACCCGGATTTTTCCGCCATTGAACGCTTTATGAAAATTGACCAAGTGAAGGCTCCAGATAGGGAGTCTGTAAAAAAGTACGGAGAGATAAAAAAGATTTTTGAACAATATTATTCTGCCCTGAAGGATGTTTTTGAGGAGATTTACAAGGCAGGTTAGTATCCAAAATGTTCGCCTTGGCAGCGATAAGAAACGGAGGGAATAAGATGAATCAATTTGACTGGGACAGAGGTTTTCCTATAGATTTTGACATTGAGACAGGCCGGTCTGAAACGGCTCAGACTACGAAGCGGTATCTGTCGCAGATGAAGGGGATGTATTTTGATTCGGATGCGGTAAAAAAAATTATGGAAAAGGAAGACCCGCTGATTTATGAATTTTACGAATTGGGCTGCCCGGAGCGCCCGGGCGACCTGGCATTCGGGACAACCATCCTCTACCCGGGAAGGGTCGGGGAGGAATATTATATGACAAAGGGGCATTTCCATACCCGTCTGGAAACCTCGGAAGTTTACTATACACTGAGTGGGGAAGGGTACATGGTGATGGAGAACCCGGAGGGAACTACGTCGGAGATCCCGCTGAAAAAAAATAAGGCTGTCTATGTGCCGCGGCGTTATGCGCACAGGACTGTGAATACAGGAAAAGAGCCTTTGATCCTGTTCTTTGTGTTTGACGCAGACGCCGGACACAATTATGGGACCATAGAGACGAAAGGGTATCACAAGATGGTGGTAGAAAGGGACGGGAAACCGGAAGTGATTGACAGTTTGAAATGGTGAGTGGATATGGAGAAGAGCATACATACGGTGCTGGGGTGCATACAGCCGGAAAAGCTTGGTTTTACACAGTGCCATGAACATTTGCTGCTGAGCAAAGGGGAGTCGTACCGTCAGAACCCGGTTCTGTGGATGGACGATGTGGAGGCCTCTATCAAAGAGGCGGCGGCATATGGCAGCCTGGGCGGTTCTGCGCTGGTGGAGGCCCAGCCGGCGGGGTGCGGCCGGATGTCCGGAGGGCTGAAAGAGATTTCTGCCCGGACAGGCGTGCACATTGTGGCGTCTACCGGGTTCCATAAAATGCAGTTCTATACCAAAGGCCATTGGATTGGAAATACAGACAGGGACAGGCTTGCAGGCTTTTTTGTGGAAGAACTGACGCAGGGGATGTATATTGGGACAGAGCAGGCCTCCCCTTTTGAAAACGGGGCGTCTGCCGGGCAGGCAGGCATCGGGGCAAAGGTTTACCGGACCGGAGCCTGTGCGGGAATGATCAAAACGGCGCTGGATAGCTGCGGGCTGGAAGGAGTTTACAAGGAACTGTTTGAGGCGGCAGCGGCTGCTCAGAAGGAGACGGGCGCGCCGATGATGGTGCATATTGAACCGGGGAGCAGCCCAATGGAACTGGTTTCTTTTTTGGAAAAGCGGGGGGTCAGCCCCGGGAGGGTCTATTTCTGCCATATGGACCGGGCGTGCGGGGACTGGGAAGTCTTCCGGCAGGTTCTGGCTTGCGGCGTGTCGTTGGAATTTGACACGGTCGGGCGTTTTTTGTACCACAGCGACGAGGAAGAACTGGAGCTGATAAAAAAAGTTCTTGCAGAGGGCGAAGACCAGCTCTTACTGTCTTTGGACACTACGCGGGCGCGTTTGAAAAGCTACTGTAAGGACGCGGTTGGACTCACCTATATACTGGAAAATTTTCTGCCCATGATGCGGCGGGAAGGGATTTTGCCAATACAGCTTAGAAAAATTTTTGTGGAGAATCCGGGGCGGATACTTGCGTGGTAACATAGGATGGCAATATTAGGAAAACATATAGGAAAACCTCACAGTTCCTTAGCTGTAGACAGGAGAAAAGAATATGAAATTTGTGATGATTGGATGCGGGCTGATTGCAGGAAGGACATGGAAAGTATTCAGCAGCAAGGTGCATGGAGATCCGGCAACTCCCATATGGAAAGCATATCCCGGGGACCGGGTGATTTTCCGGACCATGATGCCTGCGGATAAACACATCCATTGCGGTTCATGACCATACATGGAGGGAGCAGCAGCGGGATCTATTTTCCAGGATCATCCCGCTGCAAGGCGGAGTAAGTATTGGAAATAAGTTCGACATCGAACTTCAGGACGGCACCAGGTGTCCCGGAGATTACCTCTACCGCTCAGGCAGCTTTGCATGGGACGTGGAATCAGGCATGTGGGGAATTTTCCGGGTTGTTAAACAGACGTTCGGACATCGATGCAAGGGAATATACAGGAAAATCTGGGATTGTTTTCGATAATGTCCGATTTGGCTTGTGTACCATAATTTGATATAATGCACCCAAGGCTGACTTTGGGTGCATTTTTTAACGATAGAAATTTTTCTGGTATATTTAAATTGTTACGTGACAGAAAAGTGATTCCTGTCTGGTTGTTGCTGTTCTTAGTATAAAAGTTAGGCCATATGTATCATATGATGTTTCTAATGTCCTCATAATTAAAGGAAAATATGGTTTCCGTGTTACGTTAATTTATGAGGATGGGAGTAAGAAGGTAAGACAACACGCTGGATATGGGAAAAAGACAGAGGCAAATAAAGCAAGAAATCATGTGATCGGCCAGCTTCATACAGGAACATATGTAGTTTATCCCAATATTAAGGTGGGGGAATTTCTTGAATACTGGCTTGAGTATGTAATGAGGCCGGAAATCACTTTTACGGCAAACAGCTATCATACTTACAGAAATTGTATCAGAAATCATATTATTCCACAGCTTGGCAATTTAAAGCTGTCTACATTAAATCAGGGACATCTGCATAAGCTGTATAAAAAGTTGGCGGATGAATACATTTCAATTCCTAAGCTGGCGAAGACAATTATGAATACATCCATGCAATATGCGCTGAAGAAACATCTGGTTGCCGTAAATCCCTGTAAAGACGTTAATCTTCCCAAAAATAAAAAATCTTATCATACGATTGAAGTAAAAGAAGCGGAGACATACACGTTAGAGCAGGTGAAAAGACTGATGGAGGCTTCAAAGGAGTCCAAGATTCATATGCAGCTTGTGTTTGCATTGCTGATGGGGCTTAGGAGGAGTGAGATTAGTTCATTATAAAGAATTGTTGGAAAAAGAGGGGCTGCCTTATATTCCTTTCCACAATCTAAGACATTATGTAGA
Source organism: uncultured Dorea sp. (assembly GCA_948602995.1). Classification (GTDB taxonomy): domain Bacteria; phylum Bacillota; class Clostridia; order Lachnospirales; family Lachnospiraceae; genus CAPEBR01. Next base: position 692 of record CAPEBR010000040.1, on the reverse strand, counting down.
GTCAGGGAAAATGGTGAGCGATAACGAAAAACGCCGTATTTCAGCCAATTCTTTCTGAATCACTCACCATTTTATTTCTAGTCATATCCATCAGCCTGTATTTATGGGATACTAACTGTAAAAAACAGGAGGATGTTGACTATGAGTTCAATTAAAATTAATGAGCTTCGCTCCACAATGGATTATCTCCTATGCGTTCTTGAAGCGCACGGGCTCGCAGAGCTTTCCATCAAGGATTACCGCAGTACATTTGGCGCTTTCGAGCGTTATGTTAAAGAGCGGAAAGTCGATATGATAAGTGAAAGTATCTGCCTGGACTTTATTGAGTCCAAAAACGGAATACGTCCAACGGATCTTTATGGAGCCCCCAAAATAGCGGAATGCCTGCGCAGGGAAGGAGAAAAAACAGCAGACAAAACAGTGGGGAATTATATGAGGGAATTGGGGATTAAAGCACAGTACGTGAAACCTTATACCGTTACAACAATAAGACCGGATCTAAGCAGCAGGCTGAGAAATATCCTGAAAGAGAAATTTAATCCGGAAGAACCGGATGCAGTCTGGTGTTCGGATATTACTTATATCTGGACTTATGAGGGATTTGTATACTTAACAGGTATTATGGATCTGTACTTGGGAAAGATCATCTCATGGGTATTGAGTGATACATTAGAAGCAAAATATGTGGTAAA
>CAPEBR010000039.1 GCA_948602995.1 uncultured Dorea sp. | reverse complement strand
AATTTGCCATTTAATTCAGAACGGATGCTCCAAGATGATACAATAAAATCAAAAAAGGAGCTTCAAAAGATGAAAGAGCAATTGATTAACAAGGTGCTGTACTGTATGCAGGACATAATTAAGGAAACCGAGCTGTCAGAGCTAAAGATTGTACTGCAGAATGTATTGTGTACATACAGGGTGGAATCAGAGAAGGCAGAATTAAAGGTTATTGATGGGGGATGGACAGAAGATTTGGAGGGCTATCTGATGGCAAAAGCACTGGAAGGAAAATCTCCGGCCACAGTGCAGAGGTACAGGTATGAGCTGAGCCGTCTACTATCCTATGTTGATAAGAATGTTGTAAATGTTACTGAGGCAGACGTGTCGGCATACATGCAGATGTACAAGAAAATACGCAATGTAAGCAACCAGACGCTGAAGAATATACGTGCAGTGTTCAGCAGTTTTTTCGGATGGCTGAGGGACCGGGAGAAAATAACGAGGAACCCGATGGCACTGGTTGAGCAGATCAAGGTGGAGAAAAAGATTAAAAAGCCATACACGGATGAGGAGAGGGAGCGGATGCTGATGAACTGTAACTGCATTAGGGACAGGGCGATCATGGAATTTCTGTACAGTACTGCCGTCAGGGTGTCGGAGCTGACGGCCTTGAACAGGACAGACATCAGATTTACGTCAAAAGAACTTACTGTATTTGGAAAGGGGGCGAAGGAACGTGTAACCTATCTTAATGAAAGATCACACATGTACTTAAAAGAGTACCTGGACAGCCGTACAGATGATAACCCTGCTTTATTTGTAAGCAGAAACACACCACACCAGAGATTGTCCAAGAATGGAATTGAGGATATCATCCGCCGTACAGGGCATCGGGCAGATATACACGCTTACCCACACCGGTTTCGGAGGACAGCCGCGACGAACGCGCTTAACCGGGGGATGCCGGTTCAGGAGGTTGCCCTGCTGCTGGGTCATGAAAAGCTGGAAACCACGATGCTTTACTGTACGGTGGCACAGGAAAAATTAAAGACAGACCACGAAAGGTATTTAAGCGCATAGTATCAGGGAGGCAGGGAATACACCTGGTGGACGTCAGGTGTTTTTGCCATGCAAAGAAAGGAGTTAAAACAAAATGAAAATCAGATTAGTAGACGGATCAGTATATTCAGCAGAACGTGCTGAAATCACAGACGGAAGACTGGAAATTGATATGAAGGACAGAACCGCTGAGGAACTGCAGGATATATTCACGGCACAGGCAAATATTTCAAATATTGAGCTTCTGACAGACATGGATGAAAAGTTCGGGGATGTTCCAGGCTGGACGGTATACGGCGGTGTGATGCTTGTGGGAGACACGAAAACAGTGATTCTGACGAAAGAGACAGATTCCCTGAAGGAAAGGCTTATAAATGCAGAAGCAGGTGTGCTGTCTGTAAATGCCATGGCGGAAGCGGCAAAAGCATTGTCTGAGAATACGGCGTCACAGGTAACTGATTTGCAGATGGCAATCTGTGAAATCTATGAAGGGATGGAGGTGTAATTATGAGCTGGATGGCAAAAGTATATGCGGACTTAATCCGCAAGAATGAAAAAAAAGGCCGGAAGAGATACCGGAAAAGCTAAGGGATGAAGTTCAGCAGCTGCCTGACCAGGGGAATGAAAACCGTGATTAGGAAGCTGCTGTTTTTCATATATGAAAAAATATCCGGAAAGGAGGTGGAAGTGATGGCAGCGATCTATGCAGTGCTTATTGTAAAAGGTAAGAAAACAATTGGACAGGTTCCGGAAAAAATCCGGGAGCAGGTCAGACAGGTTTTGGAAGATCTTGAGGCAACAGAACTGTCAGAGTAGCCAAAAGGAGGATGAAAGGCATCGAAATTTAAAGGAAAGTCCATCCTCCGTAAGAAAGTAAGAGAGTGAGGCGTATGAAGAAAATGGAACAGGCAACTTATATTAAGGCGGCTTTTACGGCAGTATTTGCATTCCTGTCTTCCCTGCTGGGGATTTTAGCGCTGCCGATCATACTGATGGTAACATGTAATGTAATTGATTACATAACCGGGCTTATGGCCACGCCATACCGGAAACAGGACATCAATTCTTATAAAAGTATCCGAGGAGTGAAAAAGAAAGTAAGTATGTGGCTTCTGGTCGTAGTGGGCGCGGTAATGGATCAGCTCATTAAGTATGCATGCGAGACGGTGGGCTATGAATCGCCGGTGTCATTTTTGGTAGCATGTATTGTTGCCATTTGGATTATATGCAACGAGATTATCAGTATACTGGAAAATGTTAAGGATATGGGCGTGGCAGTACCTTCATTCCTGGAGCCGCTGGCACGGAATATCAAAACACAGATTGATGACAGGGCAAATATTGAAGAAAAGGATTCAGAGGGCGAGTAAGGCCGCCCTCTGTCTGTGTGCGACGTCGCACATGAAAGGAGAAGAATATGATCAGAATCGTATTTAAGAATGGTGAAGTTGTAAAGTGGAAGAAAAAAAAGAAGTACACAGATTACAGATACGATGGCAGATACTTTATTGTGATCAGGGATAAGCAGTGGGTAGGCCTGTATAATTTGGACTGTGTTGCAACCATAGAGATTAAATAGATTCGGGGAAGGAGAAACATAAAAAGTGAAGAAAAAGCAGATTGCAGTTAAAATCATGAAGCACCTGGTTACCCATGATGGAAACAATGGACACGGGTACAGCCAGTACAGCAGACAGGGAGACGGGAAAGGTTACTGCACCGTCAAAATAGATGGGAAAGATTACAGGGTCCGGACAGGAGACAGGGACTGTTCTTCCGCGGTCATTGATGCTTTTGAAACAGCTGGAATTTCCTGCGGAGGGGCAACTTATACCGGGAATATGCGTTCCTGTATGGTAAAGACAGGGAACTTCCGCTGGCATCCAATGTCCAGTGGATATGTGGCGAAAGCCGGTGACGTGTATCTCAATGAGGCATGCCATACTGCCATGTGCCTGTCTGCGGTTCCTGATATGCTGATGGAGTTTTCCATTTCCGAGCATGGGACCATTGACGGCAAAGAAGGGGATCAGACAGGATGGGAGAGCCATACCTGTGCATATTACAGCTATCCATGGGATGGAATTCTGGAATGCATCAATAATGAGGACGCAAAGGGAACATCCGCGGACAAAAAACCAAAGAATACCAGCGGCATAATCTTTACCTATGCCGTGCAGCTGACGGACGGAACCACGCTTAAGGCTGTGCAAAATCTTAAGGACTATGCAGGAATCATCGGGAAAAAGATTGCAAATGTTGCGATAAAGGTCAACAAGGGGAAGATCAAGTACAGAGTGCATGTTCTAGGCGGTAAATGGCTGCCATGGGTAACCGGGTACAATTTCCGTGACCATAAAAACGGCTACGCAGGAAACCGGAAAGCAATTGATGCAATACAGATTGTCTATACCGCTCCGGATGGAACCAGGAAGAAGGTGAAATACCGGGTAAGCCCTGTAAAATGGGATTACTACTCCTGGCAGACCGGGACGGAGAAGACGGACGGACAGGATGGCTACGCAGGAAGCTACGGAAAGGCTATTGACAGGCTGCAGATCACAGTAAAATAATCTGATGCATCATGGAGTCTATGCGCCATGGAGTCCAAAGCATATTTTTCAGAATCTGCCGCGAAAGAAGGCATATATTGTATAGTATGAAAATACTTTGAATTGTCTTATTAGTCACAAACTAGTCACAAAAACGCGCACAAACCTTTAATATACGTAAGTATAGCTTAAGGTTCTCTTAAGAAAATTTCGATTTGTTTTAGAGATTAATCACACTTTGGACATAATTATCCTTTATACTTTAAGTCAGATAGTTGATAAACACTTCAACTATCTCCCCCTCATAAAAGTAACGCATCGGGAATACCGATGCCGCACTTTACTCTCATTCCTTTAGATAACTATAACAACGACGAGAACCCGCAAGCCGTAAGGCGAGCGGGTTTTCGCTGTAATGGCGGAAATTGTTTAATTGTTTGACTTCATTTCCATTCTGTGGTAAACTTTTTGAGGAATTACTGACAAGACACATGTAATGGCAAGTGCAGCACAGAAGGGATGAATGATTATGGAAAGACTTAAGAAGACTTTGGACCGTATTTTTATTGACGGACTGAGCGCAATGGCACAGGGATTATTTGCAACACTGATTATCGGAACGATTATCCAGCAGATTGGCACGCTTATTGGCGGACCGGCGGGGGATATGATATTTGTAATCGGAAAGATCGCCGCATCGCTCACCAGCGCCGGAATCGGGGCTGCAATCGCATATAAGTTTAAGGAAAGTCCTCTTGTTGTAGTGTCTGCAGCTACAGCAGGCATGGTGGGTGGTTTTGCGGGCAGGCTGCTGGCAGGGACGGTGCTTGTGGACGGCGCCATCGTCTATGCGGGGCCGGGCGAGCCGCTTGGGGCATTTATCGCGGCATATGTTGCAATCTTTTTCGGACGCCTGGCGTCAGGACGTACAAAGGTGGATATTCTTGTAACTCCGGTTGTCTCAATCGGGACAGGGGCGGCAGTAGGGCTATTGCTAGGACCCCCTATATCCGGGTTCATGTCATGGCTTGGTTCTGTCATCAACTGGGGAACTGAGCAGCAGCCATTTCTCATGGGGATTATCGTATCCGTATTGATGGGCATGATACTGACGCTGCCGATCAGCTCTGCGGCACTTGGCGTGATCCTGAACCTGTCCGGGCTTGCAGCCGGCGCAGCAACAGTAGGGTGCTGCTGCAATATGGTAGGCTTTGCAGTAGCAAGCTATCGGGAAAATAAGATTGGAGGGCTTCTTGCACAGGGAATCGGTACCTCCATGCTCCAGGTGCCGAATATTGTAAGGAAGCCGGTTATATGGCTTCCGGTAATTATTTCAAGCGCGATCCTGGGACCAGTGGGAACCCTTGTATTTCATATGACAAGTAATGCAACAGGTTCTGGTATGGGAACAGCCGGTCTGGTAGGACAGATCATGACCTGGCAGACAATGACAGAGACGGAGGCGGCGGCAGTTGTCCTTGTAAAAATACTGGTGATTCAGATTATCCTGCCGGCTGTCGTCACTCTTATCGTCTCAGAGCTTATGAGAAAGAAAGGAATAATCCAGCCAGGAGATATGAAGCTGGATTTATAAAGCGGCTTTTGCGATACTCATGGCAGATTTCATTGGCCGTGAGTATAAAAACAGAAAGAACAAGGAGGACCCCGGGGAGAATGACTGATACAGGAAGAATACATATTTATTATGGAAATGGAAAAGGGAAGACTACAGCTGCAATGGGACTGGTCATGCGGGCTGCAGGAACTGGTCTTCGCGTGCTTGTATTCCAGTTTTTAAAGGACAACACATCTGGTGAGCGGATGGTGCTGGAAGGACTTGACAATGTAACCTGTCTGCCTGGAAAAGAAAATGTAAAGTTTTCCAGGCAGATGAGCAGTGGAGAAAAGGAAGAAGTAAGGCACTATAATAACAAGACGCTGGATGAGATTGCAAAACTTGCTGCCTCTTTTGACGTGCTTTTATTAGACGAGTCCCTGTGTGCCGTGAAGCTGGGACTTTTGAATGAGGATAAGCTGTCAGGCTTCCTTTGGCATAAGCCCAGAGGACTGGAGGTCATACTCACAGGCCATGCAGTATCAGAGAAGATGCAGGCTCTGGCAGATTATGTGACAGAGATCAGAAAAGTAAAGCATCCCTATGATAAAGGAGTGTCCTCCCGGCAGGGCATTGAATATTAGGCGCAGCTATCCCACATGCGGAAAGTTATTAAATATATATGAAATCCGGCACAGAAGCAGCGAAATATGTTATACTAATAGCAGTGCGAAAGCTCACTCTTCGGGTTAAAAGGAGGAGGGGTGATATATGCAGAATGCGATAAAAAGCTATGAAGATGTGGACAGCTGGAAGACTGTTATGTTTTTATACTCATCGGCATTAAAAGAGGTGGGAACAAAGCTTGAGATATTGAATGACGAATTTCAGCATGTACACCAGTATAATCCAATCGAACATATTAAGACAAGAGTAAAGTCAGCAGAAAGTATTGTAAAAAAGCTAAAGAAATACGGTTACGAAACATCCATTGAGAACATGGTAAAATACGTAAATGATATTGCGGGAGTGCGTCTGATCTGTTCCTTTACGTCAGACATTTACCGTCTTGCAGAGATGATTGGAAATCAAAGTGATTTGAAAGTATTATCAATCAAAGACTATATTAAAAACCCGAAGGCAAGCGGATATAAAAGTTATCATATGCTGGTATCTGTCCCTATTTTTTTGTCAGACAGTGTGGTGGACACCAAGGTAGAGATACAGATACGGACCATAGCCATGGATTTCTGGGCGAGCCTTGAGCACAAGATTTATTACAAATTTGAGGGGAACGCGCCAGATTACATCAGCAGAGATTTACGTGAATGCGCTGAGATGGTATCGTCACTGGACGAAAAGATGCTCACACTCAACGAAGCAATCAAATTATGTCTGGAAAATGTCTCAAAAGGAGAATGATTCATTATGCAATACCAGAACATTACACAAGCCGTTTTCCTGAACCGCCCCAACCGCTTTATTGCTCATGTGGATCTGGACGGAAAGGAAGAGATTGTTCACGTAAAAAACACAGGCCGGTGTGCCGAGCTTTTAATCCCCGGCACTCCGGTCTACATACAGGACACCTTACAATCAAATCCCTCGCGGAAAACCCGCTGGGATTTGATTTGTGTACAGAAGGGTTCCCGTCTGATTAACATGGATTCCCAGGTTCCCAATAAGGTGGTAAAGGAGTGGCTTGAAAAGGAATGCCTTTTCACAGGTATTACTCAGATCCGCCCGGAATACACCTATGGAAATTCCCGCATTGACCTTTACGTGGAAGCGCAGGGGAGGAGAATTCTGATTGAGGTAAAGGGCGTAACACTGGAGGAGGAAGGCATCGTACGTTTCCCGGATGCTCCGAGCGAGCGCGCGGTGAAGCATGTAACGGAGCTTATGAAGGCAGTAAAGGAGGGTTATGAAGCCTACGTTTTTTTTGTTATCCAGATGAAGGACGTCCGTTGCTTCATGCCAAATACAGACACACATCCACAGTTCGCAGAGGCGCTTCGTGAGGCGGAAAAGGAAGGGGTAAAGCTGCTGGCTTATGACTGCGAGGTGACGAAGGACAGCATACAGATCGCCGGTGAAGTGCCGGTTGTCCTGGACGCCCAGGATCCTTTTGACTCCCTTCCAAAGGATATGATCCGGTGGTACAGGAGGAACAAAAGAGACCTTCCCTGGAGGAATACAAAGGATGCCTACCATATCTGGGTTTCCGAGATCATGCTGCAGCAGACACGGGTGGAGGCCGTAAAGCCCTACTATGAAAGATTTCTGGACGAGCTGCCAACAGTAGAAGCGTTGGCAGAGGCTCCGGAGGACAGGCTGTTAAAATTATGGGAAGGGCTGGGATATTACAACCGGGTGCGCAACATGCAAAAAGCAGCCAGGCAGATCATGGTAGATTATCATGGCAGGTTTCCGGACACTTATGAAGAGATCCTTACCCTGACTGGCATCGGAAATTATACTGCAGGAGCCATCAGCTCCTTTGCCTACGGAATCCCCGAACCCGCTGTGGACGGGAATGTACTTCGCGTCATCACAAGAATCACAGGAAACCGCAGTGATATCATGCAGCAGAAAACCAGAAAGAACATAGAGGAAGAACTTCGAAGAATTATTCCCGCAGAAGATGCCGGAGACTTTAATCAGGCTCTTATTGAACTGGGGGCGATCGTCTGCGTACCGAACGGAGAACCCAGATGTAAAGAGTGTCCGGCCTTCAGATACTGCGCTGCAAGAAAAGAAGGATGTACCCATGAAATTCCTGTAAAGGCAAAAAAGAAAGCAAGGCGGATCGAAAAAAAGACAATCCTTCTGTTTTGCGACGAAGACAAACTTGCCATCGGAAAACGTCCGGAAAAAGGTCTTCTGGCCGGCCTGTACGAGCTGCCGTCCGTGGAAGGGCATCTGAGTACAGACGAAGTAACAAGATATAGTAAAAGCATAGGACTGATGCCGGTCCGTGTCAGAAAGCTTCCTGACGCAAAGCATATATTCAGCCATGTGGAATGGCATATGACAGGTTATGCAGTACAGGTGGATGAACTGGAAAAAACGAACAGAAGAGAACTTTTATTTATCCATCCAGAGGAAATACAGAAAGAATATCCGGTTCCATCGGCATTCGAAAAGTATATTCAGTTGGGGACGGGGCATTTTTAAAAATGCCCCGTCCCCAACTTTGAACCTTACATATTTTTATACTCAGCAACTGAACGGTCAAAACCTGCAATGTGGGTATAAAACCATTTCACAACATTTTCCTCTACCTTTTTGACAAAAGCATCAGATGGGCCTTCTTCCTCCTGGAGCATCTCATCTAACTCCTTAATGGTCTTCTTGAAGCTGTCATGCTGTGCCTTATGCTTATCATAGCCGGGATAATTGATCTCCTGCTGAAGCTTCTCCTCCGCGCTGAAATGGAAATCGGTATAATCTGCAAGGTAATCCAGAGTCTTTACAGCCGTAACCTTTCCGTTTTCTGCCTCGCAGCTGTCCAACAGCTTGTTGATCCTGTCAATCAGCTCCTTGTGCTGTGAATCGATGAGTTCATTTCCAGTAACCAGGTCTTCGCTAAATTCCGCTCTCATAATATTCCTCCTTCGGTTTAAAATAATGATCTCTTAATATAATAATAAATTTTATGATAGATGTCAAATGGGATGGATGTGTTACTGTTCACACAGGTCTGTGCATTTACTGCACAGACCGTAAGAAAGTGATTCAGGAGTGAGCAAATCCCATTCGCAGAGCGAATTTTAAATGGATTTGCGAATGTTACTGTGAACGGAGTGAACAGTAACGGCTAGTCCGTGAATAGTAACAGCCTTTCTGGTTTCTGTGGAATATACAAATGGATAGATGATGCATGCCATGGCAAATGCCGCAATCACGTCTGTCACAGAATGCTGTTTTAGAAACATTGTGGACAGGATGATTAAGAATGACAGGCCATAAGAGGCATACTGAATCTTCTTATATTTTTTCAGGGTGTGGCTGTGTGCAACTGCAACGGCCGCACCGATCGAATTAAATACGTGTATGCTTGGTAGTACATTCGTAGGAGTATCGGTCCGGTACAGCATGCGCACCAGATCTGTAAATATGTTGTCCCTTGCAAATGTATGCGGACGCAGATGAAGGCCGTTCGGAAATACAGTGCATATGATAAGGAACAGGGTCATGCCTGTAAATAAAAATGCAGTAAACCGATAGAAGTCTCTTCGGCTTGTAAAAAAGAAATATCCGCCTACAGCCAGGATAAATACAAACCACAAAAAATACGGGATAATGAAATATTCAATAAACGGAATATAGTCATCAAGCGGCGAGTGAATGATATAGTAATGGATGTCCGCACGCCGCTCAAGATAGACAAACCAGGGCATATAAATAAATCCGTATAATAACACCCATGCATGCCGGTACTTGTAAATGATCTGTTTTAATTTCTCTAATTTCTTCATGAAAATACCTCTTTAAAAGTTAAAAATCCGTTCCATTCTGTATTATAGCATGAAAGAAAAAAATCAACAAGAAGGTTCATGATTTCTTAATGAGATCTTCATAAATTAGTGTTAGTGTTCACTCCGTTCATTCCAAAGAACCGTTCATATCAGCAATTTCAAATATCTGCATATCATAATGGCGGATCCCCTCTTTCAGGGCTTCGCTGTTTTTCAGCGTCCATACAGCGAAGGGGGTGCCAAAAATCCTGCGCAGAAGACTTGTATTCAGTGTGGGCAGGTCTGCAAGTTTATAGGATATGAAGTCCGGACGTCCCCAGAAGTTCAGCATCAGGTGTTTCGCAAGGAAGCGGAAAAGCCAGTGGGGCTTATCGTCGCTTTTGGTGAGGTTGGAGGCAAGCTGCCCGCGAAGGACGTGAGGAGCATTTACATAAAACCAGTGGAGCCCCAGGGTATTAAATGACTGTACCAGGTAAAGTCCATGGTATGACTTTAATGCGCGGTAGGCGCGTTTGCAGAGGGCAGTGGAGCGTCCCGGAAGCTTTAGCTCAATCAGGAGGGGAACCTGTCCGTTTACGAGAGCCAGTACTTCCTCAAGGGTGGGAATGTGTTCTCTTGTTCCAGACAAGGAACAGCCTTTAAGTTCCTGGAGTGTCATCTCTTCCGGAGTTTTATCCAGATGGCACATGCGTGTCAGGGTATCGTCGTGGAAGACAACGAGCTGGTTGTCCTTTGTGATATGTATGTCCAGCTCAATTCCGTAGTTTTTCTCAACTGCAGCCCGAAAGGCCGGAATGGAATTCTCAGGAATTCCCCTTTCGGAGTTGTGACAGCCGCGGTGGGCGAACATAGTGCCGTGATATGCAGACATCTGCGCTTTTCGGGAAGTTTCCGGAACAAGGGCGCAAAAGTACAGACCAGCAGCAATAACAAAAATAAATGCAATGATCAACATAGACAGACCTCTTTTCTGAAAATAATCGTGGCATCAGCCGCGGATAAACCGAAGCTTTTCCGGCTCCAGTGAACATGTTATACCAGGGATGGTCATGACAGGCTCGCCGTCGGTATGCACTGGCAGCTTCTGGCTGCCCAGAAGAACTGCTTCCCGGCAGGTATAGATATGTACACCCTTAAAACGTGTGTGCCATCCCATGTACGCTGTGGGCAGAAGAAGGAGTGCCTTTAGCTTTGGCATGTCGGCAATGACAATCAGATCCAGAAGATCATCTCCCGGGTCAGCATCCGGACAGAAGCAAAAACCGCCCCCTTCATACTGCTGATTCATAGCGGTGGCAAAGAACACCTTTTGAAAGGCTTCCTGCCTTCCGTCCAGTGTAAGTGCCATGGGGCGCGGTTTTAGGGCAAGCAGAAGAAAGAGAGCCATTCCTGTGTAAGAGAGTTTCCCAAGCTTTAACCTGTTCAGCCATCTTTTTATCCGGGAGGAGGTATTGTGAAAGCATACTTCTGCATCAAAGCCAATACCGGCACTTACGGCAAACCGACGGACCAAATCGCCGGAGACAAGCTTCCCGATATTAATATATGCATACTCTGAGGGAGATAGTATCTGTTTTAATATTTGTTCTGGATCCTTTACTAATTTCATAGATCTTGCAAAATCATTGCTGGATCCGATGGGAATATATCCAAGTGTAACTTTGGAAAAATCTTGTATTCCATTTACCACCTCATTGATGGTACCGTCGCCGCCGAGTGCTACAAGAGTAAGCGCAGCATTCCCTGCGGTTAAGTCCCGGACATATTCTGTGGCATGATTGGGATACCGGGTCAGGCAGACCTGGTATTTTATCTGCCATTCCTTCAGAAGAGCTTCCAGGTTTCTCCAGATCCTCAGTCCCAGCCCGGTGCGGGCATTTGGATTTACAATAAATGTATACATAGATACCTCCCGTATAGATGACATCTATAAGCAATGGAAATATATTAAAATAAGTGATTGGATTTCTGAGGAATATAGAGTTACAATACAGTTACAAGATATTATTGTTTTTGGTAGTTCACTACCATATTCCCTTCTATAAAATCCTTTAAGACCGCTTGCTTAAAGGATTTTTTATGTGCTTCTTGAAAAGATTTAAAATATCCCATCCAGGTAAACCTGCAGGGAACGCTTCATATTTCCTTCAAAGTCAGCATCGCCTGTCTTCAGACACCATTCAAACACATTTCCAATTACAATCATGCGGATATCTGTGGTGATATCTTCGAGGCTTAGGCGGGGAGAGACGATCCCTGCCTGAATACATTTTTCCAGGTAATTGTGAACAGTCACGATCGGATAAGATCTTTCGGTACGGATGAGGGGATTCAGAGACTGATTTTTCGGGGTATAATAATTAGCCATAAATTCCACACCCAGCTCCTGGCAGTAATGCACATAATTCAGATAAACATAGATGATGGTCTCCTTTGCCTCTCTGGAATCCCGGGGGAGATCAAGAAGATCAGGGTTAATACTCGGCTGATCTTCAATATAATAGGACAAGAGATCATCCTTTGTTTTAAAGTGATGATAGAAGCTTCCGTTCGATACGCCGGCTTCCTCACATATATTTTTAATAGACAGCTCCTCGTAGCCCTTTTTCTGCAGAATCTGCTGGGCAGCGCGGAAGATCTTTTCTTTTGTTTCCTTTGATTTTAACTGTTGCTTTGTTAATTCGCACATCTTGATTGTAACCCCTTTAAGCCTTGCGGCGGCTGTGACAGATAAAGCTTACTTGTCTGTATCGCCGCCTGACGCGTTGCCGCCAGTCAGCATAACCGCCGCATAAATGGTAACACGATTATAGCACAGAAACTTTTCTTTGTCACTATTCACGGATCAGGAATGCGCTGAACTGTGGGTTCCGTCTTGCACTGGAAAACGATTTCGGGTATAATGTTCACGAATATGGCGAAAAATAATGGTCGCTGTTCATATCAGGAACAATTTTTAGGAGAGGGCTACATATGGATATTAATCAGAAGATCACAGAAGAACTGGGAGTGAAACGGTGGCAGGTGGATGCTGCGGTAAAACTAATTGATGAAGGCAATACGATTCCGTTTATTGCCAGATACCGCAAGGAGGCAACGGGAACACTGGATGACGAGCAGCTCCGCAGCCTGTATGAGAGACTTCTGTATCTGCGTAATCTGGAGGAAAAGAAGGAGCAGGTGCTTGGAAGTATTGAGGAGCAGGGGAAGCTTACGGAGGAATTAAGATCACAGATCCTGGCAGCAGAGACGCTCGTTGTTGTAGAGGATCTGTACCGCCCGTACCGTCCAAAGAGAAGAACAAGGGCAACCATTGCAAAGGAAAAGGGACTGGAGCCTCTTGCGGCTGTTATTACCCTGCAAAAGACGAAGGAGCCTCTTGAGGTGACGGCCCAGGAGTATGTAAATGAGGAGAAAGAGGTACATACTGTCCAGGAGGCCATTGCAGGCGCAAAAGACATTATTGCCGAAAGTATCTCGGATGAGGCGGACTACCGGATGTGGATCCGGAAGCACACGATGCAGAAGGGACGCATTGTCTCCACTGCAAAAGATGAGAACGCAGAATCTGTATATGAGATGTACTATGACTTCGAAGAGCCGGTCAGTAAGCTTGCGGGACACCGCACCCTTGCCCTGAACCGCGGCGAGAAGGAAAAGATACTGACAGTGAAGGTGGAAGCGCCAGAGGAGGACATAATCCGGTATCTGGAAAAGAAGACGATCCATACCAGTAATCCCTACACAACGCCTGTGCTTAAGGAGACAGTGGAGGACAGCTATAAACGGCTGATTGCCCCGGCCATTGAGCGGGAGATCCGGAACGAACTGACGGAGAAGGCAGAGGACGGTGCAATCACTGTATTCGGAAAGAACTTAGAGCAGCTCCTGATGCAGCCGCCCATCGTAGGACAGACTGTGCTCGGCTGGGATCCGGCATTTCGAACCGGATGTAAGCTTGCAGTTGTAGACCCGACCGGGAAGGTCATCGGCACGACCGTCATCTATCCTACTGCGCCGACAACGCCCCAGAAGATACAGGCATCCAAAGATCTTTTGAAAAAGATTATTAAAAAATACGGAATTACACTGATCTCCGTAGGAAACGGTACGGCGTCCCGGGAGTCAGAGATGTTTATTGTGGAGCTGTTAAAGGAGATACCGGAAAAGGTACAGTATGTGATTGTCAGCGAGGCTGGGGCCTCCGTTTATTCCGCAAGCAAGCTGGCCAGCGAGGAGTTCCCGAAGTTTGACGTGGGGCAGAGAAGCGCTACATCCATAGCCCGCAGACTCCAGGATCCGCTGGCAGAGCTGGTAAAGATTGATCCAAAGTCCATCGGAGTGGGTCAGTACCAGCATGATATGAACCAGAAGAAACTCAGCGCGGCACTGTCAGGTGTTGTGGAGGACTGTGTTAATAAAGTAGGAGTAGACCTGAATACAGCATCTGCTCCCCTCTTGTCCTATATTTCTGGAATATCCTCTGCAATCGCAAAGAACATTGTGGCTTACAGGGAGGAAAACGGAAGATTTGTTAGCAGAAAGCAGCTTCTTAAGGTGGCGAAGCTGGGGCCTAAAGCATTTGAACAGTGTGCAGGATTTATGAGAATCCAGGGAGGAGATAATCCCCTGGACGGGACAAGCGTACATCCGGAATCCTATGAGGCAGCGGAGAAGCTTCTTGACAGACAGGGCTTCCGGACAGAAGATATCAGCGGCGGGAAGCTAACAGGGCTGTCCCTTACAATAAAAGATTATAAGAAATTGTCCGAGGAGCTCGGAATTGGCGAGATTACGCTCCGGGATATTGTGAAGGAGCTGGAAAAGCCGGCCAGGGATCCCCGTGATGAGATGCCAAAGCCGATTCTCCGCACGGATGTGCTTGAGATGAAGGATCTGACAGAGGGGATGATATTAAAGGGAACCGTGCGCAATGTGATTGACTTTGGCGTATTTGTGGATATTGGCGTACACCAGGACGGGCTTGTGCACATCTCCCAGATTACGGACCGGTATATTAAACATCCATTAGAGGCAGTAAGCGTTGGGGACATTGTGGATGTAAAGGTCATGAGCGTAGATCTGAAGAAAAAGCGGATTCAGCTTACTATGCGGGGAATTTCCTAATATAATGTAACAGTTCAGACACATTCGGTCTGTGCAGTAAATGCACAGACCTGCCTGAACTGTATCATGAAATCTCAGACTGGGGGATATGAGATATGAAATCGAATGTGAAAAGAATGATGGAGACTGCCATTGGAGTTCTGGCAGGAAATATGATTCTGGCGCTTGCGGTTACCGCGTTTCTGGCGCCCCATGGAATCATCATGGGAGGGGCAACCGGTATTGGCCTTACAATCAGCCATTATATTCCGGCGAATCTTTCCGTAATTGTACTTATTGTAAATGGCGTACTTTTTCTCACCGGTGCACTGGTGCTTGGGAAAAAGTTCATCATTACAACCATTGCAAGCACATTCCTCTACCCGCTCTGCCTGTCAGTTATGCAGACAGTACCGGGAATTTCAGAGCTGACCGGGAATATTATGCTTGCAACCTTCTACGGCGGGGCTGCGATCGGAATCGGCGCCGGGCTTGTCCTGCGGGTCGGTGCATCAACAGGAGGCACCGATATTCTTGCCCTTGTGTTTCATAAGTGGTTTCATCTGCCAGTGGCGGCGCTGGTCTATGTAGTAGACTTTATTGTACTCGGCAGCCAGGTAATGTTTTCCGATTCCGAGCAGATAATGTACGGCATTCTGGCACTGGTAATAGAGACAGTGATGCTGAACAGAGTGATGCTTCTCGGACAGTCACAGATTCAGCTTTTCATTATCTCGGACAGATACGAGAAGATCCGGGAGCAGATGATCGGCGTCCTGGATGCAGGAGTGACCATGATGCATATTGAGACAGGATATGGAAGGGAGAATAAAAAAGGCGTGCTCTGCGTTATTCCGAAGAGAAAACTATACTCCGTAAAAGAACTGGTGCATTCTGTGGATGAAAAGGCATTTATTACAATCACACAGATCAATGAAGTACGCGGACGGGGCTTTAGTATTGAGAGGTAGCCAGTTGGGGACGGGGCATTTTTAAAAATGCCCCGTCCCCAACTGGCAGGATTGTTAAAATATTATCTTTTTTTGGAAAAATGAATATTTTTAGTTGATTTTATTTTTTTAACTATGTATACTATGAAGATGGGGGAGCAAGATGACCTGCTCTCCCGCCGAATACGTATATTAATAAAAAAAGGAGATTATGAAAGATGGCAGAGATCAATTTAAGCAAGTATGGCATTAACGGAACTACTGAAATTGTACACAATCCTTCTTATGAGATGCTGTTTGACGAGGAGACAAAGCCGGGTCTTGAGGGTTTTGAAAAAGGTCAGGTCAGTGAGCTTGGAGCAGTCAATGTAATGACTGGTATCTACACCGGACGTTCACCCAAAGATAAATTTATTGTTATGGACGAGAATTCAAAGGATACCGTATGGTGGACATCCGATGAATATAAGAACGACAATCATCCGGCTTCAGAGGAGACATGGAAGGCCGTAAAGGAAATCGCCTTAAAAGAGCTGTCTGACAAGAGGCTGTTCGTTGTAGATGCTTTTTGTGGTGCGAATGAAGATACACGTATGGCAATCCGTTTCATCATGGAGGTTGCATGGCAGGCTCATTTCATTAGAAATATGTTTATTATGCCGACAGAAGAGGAGCTTGAAAAGTTCGAGCCTGATTTTGTTGTCTACAATGCTTCTAAGGCTAAGGTAGAGAACTATAAGGAACTTGGTTTAAATTCAGAGACAGCAGTTGTATTTAATATTTCGAGCCGCGAGCAGGTTATTATTAATACATGGTATGGCGGAGAAATGAAGAAAGGTATGTTCTCTATGATGAACTACTATCTGCCGCTTAAGGGCATCGCTTCTATGCACTGTTCAGCCAACACAGACATGAACGGCGAGAATACCGCGATCTTCTTCGGTCTTTCCGGAACAGGTAAGACAACCCTTTCCACTGATCCGAAGAGGCTTCTGATCGGTGACGATGAGCACGGCTGGGATGATGACGGTATCTTCAACTTTGAGGGCGGCTGTTATGCGAAGGTAATTAACCTTGACAAGGAGTCAGAGCCGGATATCTACAATGCGATCAAGAGAGACGCTCTTCTTGAGAATGTTACTTTGGATGCAGAAGGCAAGATTGACTTTGATGATAAGAGCGTTACAGAGAATACCCGTGTATCTTATCCGATTAACCACATTGAGAAGATTGTACGTCCGGTTTCTGCTGCGCCGGCTGCAAAGGAAGTAATCTTCCTGTCTGCAGATGCGTTTGGTGTACTTCCTCCGGTATCCATCCTTACACCGGAGCAGACACAGTACTACTTCCTGTCAGGATTTACAGCTAAGCTTGCGGGAACAGAGCGCGGCATCACAGAGCCGACTCCGACCTTCTCCGCATGCTTCGGACAGGCGTTCCTTGAACTGCATCCGACAAAATATGCAGAGGAGCTTGTTAAGAGAATGGAGAAGAGCGGCGCGAAAGCGTACCTGGTTAACACAGGCTGGAACGGTACCGGAAAGCGTATCTCCATCCGTGATACCCGCGGCATTATTGACGCAATCTTAAGCGGAGATATCCTGAAGGCGTCAACCAAGAAGATTCCGTACTTCAACTTTGAGGTTCCGACAGAGCTTCCGGGCGTAGATACCAACATTCTGGATCCACGCAACACTTACGCAGATGCTTCTGAGTGGGAGACAAAGGCAAAGGATCTGGCACAGAGATTTGTTAAGAACTTCTCAAAATATGAAGGAAATGAAGCAGGTAAGGCACTTGTTTCAGCTGGTCCTCAGTTATAAGGAAAAGGAAATATGAGGTGTGCGTTTTACGCACACCTTAATTTTTTCTTAAAAATATGATATTATACACATATCATGATGTGAGGGAGGGGATTCCTGTGAGAAGAAAAAGTCTGGGAGTGCAGCTTGCGGTGTCATTTCTTATTGTATCTATAATCCCGATTGTGTTCATCAATCTGTTTTCTTACTATAATATTTCGAAAATAGTGAATGACAATAACAATGAGCTGATGCGGTATCACCTGAACAGGACAAAGACAACACTTGATATTAGCATTGAATCCTATGAGGATGTTCTGTATCAGATTTATTCCAGTGATGAGGTAGTGAATCTGATCAACAGAATTAATGCAGGGGAAGAGCTGGTGGTGAGTAAGAACCAGCTGAGAAGGGCTCTGAGGGGATATTTTTATGCAAAGGATTATATAAAGGATATAACGGTGATTACCAAGAGCGGTATCATGGTATTCTATGACTCCATTACTGGGGCTACTACAAGGAATTCCTGGATTCCAGGACTGGAAATCAGCCAGGATGAGCTGTACCGCACGGTGATGGACAATAACAAGACCAGTGTCATGTCCACAGGAAATGCGGTTAAGGCATCGAATGGGGAGTATTTTTTGTTTCACCTTGGACACAGGATTGTAGATTTTAAGAAGCGGAATGAGAAGATCGGGGTGGTAATTCTCAGCATTGACGAGAAGATGCTGGATCAGATCTGTACAGGCGGCGATAACAGCCTGCCGGCATATAATTTTATTGTAGACTGGCAGGGAAAGCTTGTTTCCTACCGGAATAAAGAGCTGTTAGGGAGTTCCATGGACTTTGGATATGACAGCAGAAGGAAGGATTATGAGGAATTTGTAAGACAGGAAAAGGTGTTTGGAGAGAATGCGGTTTCGATTAATTATATCCGTGACAGGGAGCGGGGATGGGATATTGTGAATGTATCCAGCCAGGAGGAGGTCATGGCGAAGATTAATCAGCAGCAGAGGATGATCTTTACGCTTTTGCTATGTTCGGTTGTGGCGCTGATTGTGATGATTGTATTGATCAGCCGGGGGCTTACAGGATCAATCAAATCAGTTGTAAAGACTATGCAGTCTGCCGGAGAGGGACAGCTTGACAGAAGGGTACGGCTTGACGGCAGGATGGCGAAGGAGGTTGAGGTAATTGCCCGGCAGTATAATACGATGATGGATAAGCTTGTGGAATCAGTGGAAAAGGAGAAGCTTCTGAATCGTCAGAAAAAGGATGCGGAGATTACGGCGCTTGAGGCCCAGCTAAATCCTCATTTCTTATATAATACGCTAGATACGATTAACTGGATTGCAATTGGAAAAAAGGAGTTTGAGATTAGCAGGGCAATCACGGCCCTGGCGGTGATTCTGCGCTATGGGATTGACAACAGCAACGGGGTTGTGACAATCCGGGAGGAGTATGAGTGGCTCAGGCAGTACCTTTTTCTGCAGCAGACCAGGCTTAAGGACGGAATGGAAAGCTATGTGGACTTTCCGCCAGAGGTCATGGATATTAAGGTGCATAAGCTTTTGTTCCAGCCATTTATAGAAAACTGCTTTATCCACGGCTTTAAGGGAATCAGAAGGAAGCCAGTATTAAAGATTTCAGTGAGTTTACATAAAGATGATGAACTGGAAATTATGATAGAGGACAATGGGAAGGGAATGCCAGAGCAGATTGCAAATAAGATGAACCAGTGTAAATTTACGGAATCAGGGGATAAAAATCAGATCGGTCTTAGGAATGCACTGTACCGGATTCGTCTATACTATGGCGACAGGGCAGATATTGTGATTAAGAGCCGTGAAGAGGAGTTTACAAGAGTGCAGATTATGATACCAGTTACTGTGGAGGATGAGGAGCTATGAGAGTAATCGTTGTAGAGGATGAAGACAGAATCCGGGAGGGCATTACAGGGCTTCTTGGGATGCTGGAGGGAGATTTTGAGGCGGCAGGAGAGGCAGAAGATGGGACGGCCGGACTTGAACTCATTAAGAGAGAGAAACCGGACATTGTTATCACGGATATCCGCATGCCGGATATGAGCGGTCTGGAGATGCTGGAGAAGATGCAGGAATATGGGATACAGTCAAAGGTGATTGTGCTGAGTGCATATTCGGAGTTTGAATATGCCAGGCAGGCAATCAGGCTGGGAGTTACGGAATATCTGCTAAAGCCAGTGTCGGTGGATGAGTTTTCAAGGGCAATGAATACCATAAAGATTCAGATTGAGAAGGAGAGAAGGCTGCAGCCGGAGACTCTGGGGACCTTGGAGCAGATTCTGGGAGCAGTGTTGTACGGGCAGCTGGAGCCGGATGAAGAGGTAAAATTGTATCTTATGAACCGGTATGGACTGGATGCCAGGCAGGAGTTTGCGGAAATCTGCATCTATCTTGGAAATGATTATGGGGTGGACTCTGGCAGAACAGAGAAGGAATGGGCGTGTCTTCTGAGTCAGAGGGATGATTTGGAGTATTGTATGATCAGGGCGGATTATGAGCAGGCACTGCTGATTGTGGTCTATCACTTCAGAGACCTTCAGGAGCTGGAAAGACGGGTACAGATTCTGCTGCTCCAGGAATATGCAGGTGCAAAATGCCCCGGGAGCGTGGGATGGATTATGTCAGAGGGGATTTCCTCGCTGAAACAGAAGTTTGAGCTTCTTTACAGCTACATGGACTGGAACCTGACGCTTGGGCAGGATGTACTGATTTCGTATCCGAAGATCCTGCAGATACAGACTTCGGTATGCGTCTATCCCATTGAGCTGGAAAATTGTTTCAAGGCAGAGATCTGCCTGGGTGAGCCGGAGCGTGTGAAAAAGGTAATTGAAAGCTTTCACAGGTATTTTTCTGAAGGAAAGCTTTATACTCCCAGGGATATGAAGGAGTGTTATGTACGTTTTATATGGGCGGTTATCAATATTACGAAGGAGATTGACATGCTGGATTATGGAAATCTGAACCAGCAGAGCATTCTGGATCAGGTAATGGGGGCGAAGCTTTTTACGGAGCTTAAGGCAGCACTGGAGGGACTGATGCAGAAGGTGAAGATGAACAAAAAAAATGAGGATGCCATTGCCCATCTTACGGTAAGGAGAGTAAAGAGCATGATCCATGAATTTTACCAGTCAGGGATCACACTGGATGAGATTGCCGCGAAGCTGAATGTGACTCCGGAATATTTAAGTATGCAGTTCCACAGGGAGGTGGGAGAAACATACAGCAGTTATCTGAAAAATTACAGAATCAGCAAGGCAAAGGAGCTTTTGATCGGAACACAGAAAAAGCAGTATGAGGTGGCAAAGGAGGTGGGGTATGCGGACAGCAAATATTTCAGCAAAGTATTTCGGGAGTGTACAGGGTATTCTCCTGCAGAATATCGAAAATCACACAAGTAGTTTAGATATGTCTACCTTTTATAGAAATGTCCCGTTTCGCAGCCGGCTTTTCTGATATAAACTAAGATCATCAAAAAGAAAAAAACAAAGAGGAGGAAAAAGCGATGAAGCTTAGAAAAGTAGTATCTGTTTTGACGGCAGCGATGTTAAGCGTAGGCCTGCTTGCAGGATGCAGCGGCGGTTCCGGAGGCGGGACAGAGTCAGAGGGCTCTGATTCGGGAAAGCAGGAGGCAGAAGCCGGGAAGGAAGTAACCATCTGGTATTACTGGGAGACAGAGGGACATCAGAAAGCTCTTGATAAGGTGATCAGTGATTACAATGCATCTCAGGACGAGGTAGAGGTAAGCGCAAAGTATGTACCATTTGCAGATTTTAAAAAGCAGTTATCTGTAGGAGCGTCTGCAGACGAGCTTCCGGATATTGCGATTTTGGATTCACCGGATCATGCATCCTATGCGACAATGGGAATTTTTGCAGATCTGTCAGGCAAATTTGATGTATCAGATTATTATGAGGGTGCAGTTGATTCCTGTACCATCGACGGAACTCTTTATGGCGTGCCCTTTGGAGTAAACTGCCTGGGACTTTACTATAACCAGGAGATGCTGGACACGGCACAGTGCAAGGCGCCTGAGACATGGGATGACTTGAAGGATACAGCAAAGAAGCTGACAAAGGACAATGTGACAGGCCTTGCATTCTGCAGCCTTCAGAATGAAGAAGGAACTTTTAACTTCATGCCATGGGTATGGTCAACAGGCGCAGGCTCTTATGAGATGAACTCAGAGGGAGGCGTAAAGGCTCTTACACTTGCAAAGGATCTGATTGATTCCGGCGTCATGAGCAAGGAATGCATCAACTGGACGCAGGGAGATGTCATGAACCAGTTTATTTCCGGCAACGTTGCCATGATGATTAACGGGCCGTGGCAGATTCCTACCATGAAGCAGGAAGCGCCGGATTTGAAGTGGAATGTTGCACTGATACCAAAGGACAGCGAGAACGCTTCCGCGCTTGGCGGTGAGAACTATGCAGTCATTGCAGGCGGCAATGAAGAAGGAGCCCTTAAATTCCTGGAGTATGCCACCGCAAAGGAGCAGGTAGAATACCTGATGGATTCTTTCGGATATATTTCCGCTGATAAGACAATCGCAAAAGGACAGTTTGAAGGGGATGAGGCAATGTCCACATTTACCGAACAGCTGAATTACGCAAAGGCAAGAGGACCTCTTGCAGAGTGGCCAGAGGTATCTGATGCAATCTCTCTTGCGTTTAACCAGGTCATGACAGGTGAGCAGGAGCCTCAGGCAGCAGCGGATGCGGCGCAGGCAACGATCGATGGGATTGTAAAAAAATAGCAGGATATAAGGTGCGGAGTATACGGAAAAGTCCGTATGCTCCTTTTTTGACCCAAAAAGGAGGAAAAAAGATGAACCGGACGAAAAGAAAAGGCTTTTTCAAGTATGAAAATGTGGGAATTCTGTTTGTGCTTCCGGCATTTCTGTACATGATTATTTTTGTGGGCTATCCCATTGTAAGGAATATTGTGCTGAGCCTTCAGGAGGTTACGGTGAGGACTCTGACAGCGGATTCCAGGCCTTTTGCCGGGCTTAAAAATTACATAAAGATTTTTCAGGATCCGGTATTTACAAAATCAATGCTGAATACCCTGGTTTTTACCGTATGCTGCCTGGTAGTACAGTTTCTGATTGGATTTATGCTGGCATTATTTTTTAACCAGCATTTCAGTGTATCAAAGCCAGTGAGAGGGCTTCTTCTGATTCCGTGGATGGTTCCCATTACAGTTACGGCGTTAATGTTTAAATTTATCTTTGGTGCTGATGTGGGAATTCTGAACTATATATTAAAAAATATTGGGATTATTTCACAGAATATTGACTGGCTGACATCTCCTGATACAGCGTTATTTGCAATTGTCTGTGCAAATGTGTGGATCGGAATCCCTTTTAATATGATACTGATCTCCACAGGGCTGACGACCATTCCGAAGGATCTGTACGAAAGCGCATCCATTGACGGAGCCGGAAAGCTGCAGATGTTTTTTAAGATTACGCTGCCGCTTTTGCGTTCCACGATTGAATCTGTGCTGATTCTTGGCTTTATTTATACGTTCAAGGTATTTGATCTTGTATATGTTATGACAAAGGGAGGACCTGTGAATTCCACGCATATGCTGTCCACCTATTCCTATAAGCTTTCCTTTGAGATGTTTAAATACAGCGAGGGTGCGGCGGTTGCCAATGTACTGCTGGTAATTCTGCTGATTGTGGGAGTCTTTTATCTTAGAGCAACGAAGGAGGATGATGAATAATGGGCGAGGAGAAAAAAATCCAGGGAAAAAAGAATGTGGCATTATCAGCTGCAGCCATTCTTCTGCTGTGTATCTTATTGTTTCCGGTATTCTGGATTGTTGTGACGTCACTAAAAACAGAGCAGGAGATTTTCCAGGTTCCGCCTACCATATTCCCAAAGGTTCTGAATCTGAAGTCTTATGCAGCGCAGGTAGAGACTGGAGATTTTAACATGTTCCGTTCCTTTGGGAACAGCTTCATAATCTCAGTGGGAGCTATGCTGATTTCGGTTGTTCTGTCCGTTCCAGCATCCTATGGGATTGCAAAATATAAATTCAAGGGAAGAAAGATAATGCTTCTTGGCTTCCTTGTAACACAGATGCTTCCGGTAGCAGTGCTTCTGACGCCCATGTTCATTCTCTTTAAGGGGATGCATATTTACAATACGCCTATGGCAGCGGTTATTGCAGATGCAACTATAGGGATTCCGTTTTCCATCCTGATTCTGAAGAATTATTTTGCCTCGATTCCAAAAGAGCTTGAGGAAGCGGCATATATTGACGGATGCAATCATTTTACGGCATTTATCCGGGTGCTGATTCCCATTGCCAGGCCTGGAGTTATGGTATGTGCGATCTTTTCCTTCCTGTATGCATGGGGGGATCTGGCATACGGCATGACATTTATTATTGATCAGCAGAAGCGCCCGATCACAGCAGGAATATTTAACTTTATGGGGCAGTACGGAACAAAATGGAGTTACCTGACCGCATTCGCGGTTGTGACCATCATTCCAGTTGCATTGATTTTTATCTTTATGCAGAAATATATCATCAGCGGTATGACCAGCGGAGCCGTGAAGGGATAACTGCGGGGTACTGAACAGTAATGGGCAGCTGCCTTATATAGAAGGAAATAGAAACAAGAAAGGGAGGACAGAGGAATATGCTGATACAGCAAAAGAAACGTATCATTTTCCATTATGATGCGGAGGAACTCTGGATTGAGCCGTGGGGAGAGAATGCGGTACGTGTAAGAGCAACTAAGAATGCAGAGATGCCTTCAGAGGACTGGGCTTTGAAGAGGCCCGAAGCCATTAAGGAAGCAGAAGCGCCGGCAAAGATTCGGGTAAATGAGGATGGGGCCCTGCTTCAGAATGGGAAGCTTACGGTCCGGATTACAAAGGGCGGAAAGATTACCATGTATAACCAAAAGGGGACACTTCTTTTGGAGGAATACTGGCGTAACCGCCGTGATGTGACGGATCCGAAATGCAGCGCTATTGAGGTGGAGGCCAGGGAGTTCCGGCCGAATGTAGGAGGGGATTATCACCTGACCATGCGTTTTGAATCACTGGACCGGGAGGAAAAGATCTACGGGATGGGGCAGTACCAGCAGCCTTATCTCAATCTAAAGGGATTGGATCTTGAGATGGCCCACAGAAATTCGCAGGCAAGTGTCCCATTTGCAATCTCATCCATGGGGTATGGGATTCTTTGGAACAACCCGGGAGTGGGAAGGGCAGTGTTCGGGAAGAATATCATGAGCTTTGAAAATTACGGGACAAAGATGCTGGATTACTGGTTCGTGGCAGGGGATACCCCGGCAGAGATTGAAGAGGCTTACGCGGGGGCAACAGGCACAGTGCCCATGATGCCGGAGTATGGCCTTGGATTCTGGCAGTGCAAGCTGCGCTATCAGACCCAGGAGGAGCTTCTTGAAGTGGCGAGAGAATACAAGAGAAGGAATCTGCCCATTGATCTGATCGTTATTGATTACTTCCACTGGGCAAGGCAGGGGGAGTGGAAATTTGACCCGGTCTACTGGCCGGATCCGGATGCCATGATTCGGGAACTGAATGAGATGGGAATTGAGCTTATGGTATCCATTTGGCCCACGGTAGACAGAGAGAGCGAGAATTATGAGGAGATGCTGGAAAATGGCTATCTCATCCGCACGGAAAGAGGCTTCCGGGTGGGGCTTGACTTCGAGGGCGCTACCATTCACTATGACGCTACCAATCCAAAGGCAAGGCGTTATGTCTGGAAAAAGGCGAAGCAGAACTATTATGACAAGGGAATCCGTGTGTTTTGGCTTGACGAGGCGGAACCGGAGTACACGGCATATGATTTCGACAATTACCGTTACTACAGGGGAACAGACCTGGAGATTGGGAATATCTATCCGGTGGAGTATGCCAGAACCTTTTACGAGGGCATGGAGGCAGAAGGACAGAAAAATATTGTCAACCTGCTTAGGTGTGCCTGGGCAGGGAGCCAGAGGTACGGCGCACTAGTGTGGTCAGGGGACATCGCTTCCAGCTTCAAAAGCATGAGAAACCAGCTTGCCGCAGGGCTGAATATGGGGCTTGCCGGGATTCCCTGGTGGACAACAGACATCGGGGGCTTCCACGGCGGCAATCCAGATGACCCGGCATTCCGGGAATTATTTGTCCGGTGGTTCCAGTGGGGAACATTCTGCCCGGTCATGAGACTTCACGGAGACCGGGAG
This sequence comes from uncultured Dorea sp., assembly GCA_948602995.1. Classification (GTDB taxonomy): domain Bacteria; phylum Bacillota; class Clostridia; order Lachnospirales; family Lachnospiraceae; genus CAPEBR01. The sequence continues at coordinate 9,195 of CAPEBR010000039.1, read as the reverse complement.
CCAAGGCAGCCCCAGGTAGGGATGACCGGAGGCGCACACTGCAGATCCGGGGCGGCTAATGAAGTGTGGAGCTATGGGGAGGAAGTGTATCAGATCTGTGAAAAGTACATGCATATCCGGGAAAAGATGCGCGGCTATACAAGGAGGCTGATGCAGGAGGCGCATGAGAAGGGGACTCCGGTTATGCGGCCTTTGTTTTACGAATTTCCTCAGGATGCTGCGTGCTGGGAGATTGAGGATGAGTATATGTACGGCGATAAGCTTTTAGTCGCACCGGTTCTTGAAGCGGGAGCGAAGGTGCGCAGAGTCTGGCTTCCGAAAGGAGCGTTATGGAAGGAATGTGAAACCGGGAAAGTATATGACGGCGGGGCAGCCGCAGAGATTGCGGTGACATTGGAGAGTATGCCGGTCTTCTTGAAAATGGGAAAAGAGGTATAGTATGAAGAAAAACAATCTATGGATGAAGCTAAAGGCAGGAGGACTCGCCCTGGCTGTGATCGGAGCCGGTATTTTTGGCTGGTTGGATGCGGAGAAAGTAAAGGCGGCTGATCAGCCTTCGCTGACGGTAGATCTTTCAAAAGAAACAGGGGATATTATTCACGGTGCAGCCGGATTTTTATACGGTATCAGCAGCGAAGATGTGCCGACTACAAATACACTGGTGCCGTTAAAACCCAAGGTATTATGTACGAAGGGAGCATTGGGAACAGAGCACCCTTATGGAGATGCGCTGGATGTGGCAAAGACCTTCCTGGAATCTGGCGGCGAACAGGTCATGATGTATAACAGCAACTACTATGGTGTATTTGGAGTGACTGCCAATTATAGGGATTACGCGGAGGTGCTGAAAGAGACAATTGCTCCGGCAGTGGTGGAGTGGAAAAAACAGTGGAACCAGGAACATGCAAAAGATAATTTAAGGGATGTGGATATTGATAAGGCTCTTGTCTATATTCCAATTAATGAAGGAACACCCAAGAATGGGACGAATTTTAATGAGGCATGGAAAGCATATTATGACGCCATCAGAGAAGCAGATCCAAATGCTTGTATTGCAGGACCGAACAGCGCGGCATATAATACACAGTTTGGCAGCAATATTACCATGAAAAGCCATATGCAGTATTGTATTGACCATGATTGTCTGCCCGATATTGTTACATGGCATGATCTTCAGGTAGATAAGCTGCATCGGCTGAAGATCGAGATGGATGATTTCAGGGATATTTGGAAAAAGGCAGATTGGAGCAGCTATCTTGCAAAGCATCCAGAGCTTGATGGAAAGAGACCGGAAATTCCGCAAATTTGTATTAATGAATATGCGGACTTTGCCGATTGCGGAGTGCCGGGACGTCTGGTTAACTGGATTGCCCGCCTGGAGGATCAGAAGATTTATGGATGCCTCCCCTTCTGGCATCAGGCAAATAATTTAAATGACCTGACGGCGGACGCAAATGAAGGAAATGGCGCATGGTGGCTGTATAAGTGGTATGGGGATATGTCCGGTAAGACAGTTTCCGTATCTACGAGCACCAGTTATGAGAAGTTATATGGCGTGGCAGCCATTGATAATACGAAGAAGATTGCCACCACATTATTTGGCGGAATTGACGGAACAGCAAATGTAAATGTATTAAATGTTGATAAGACAGGTGCATTTCAAGGGGCAGAAAAGGTTCATGTGAAGATCGAATCTACGGCGTTTTCCGGTTCTCATGGTGCAAAGAATAAAGTCCCGGTGATTTTGGAAGGTACATTTCCAGTTAACAGTGATGGCAGCGTAACGGTTCCCATGAATAATATGAAATTCTCAACGGCATACAATCTGACGATTACAGAAGCCGGAGAAAATGACAGGATAGCAGATCCGTTAGTCAATAACTATCAGAAGGTATATGAGGCAGAACAGGCGGCAGGGAATAGTGGGTGCTCCGTCAGAGTAGAGGGTGATTACAATCCCCGTTACTATCTGTCAGACGGACAGATAGTAGGAATGCCGCGGGGGGCAGAGCTGACCTACACAATTCAGGTGCCGTCAGACGGAAAGTACCAGTTGGACTTCATTTATGGAAATGGAACAGGTACAACGAGAAATAATATGGCGACACATAATCCCCAGAACATCATGCAGAAGTATTCCATTGATGGACAGAAGGAAAAGAATGTGACAATGGAAAATACGCTTTTGGAGAACATGACAGGGATTAAGTCCCTCTATGCAGATCTTACGGCAGGTGAGCATACCGTGAAGATTCTTACAACCGGCGAAGGAGTGGCTGCCCATGATGCCCTTACGGTAACCTGGAGCGGAGCAAAGGATCAGGATGTCAGTAAGCTGAACAACCGGTATGAAGCAGAGCAGGCGGATTTCAACCGGCTCCTGGGTAAGAAGGATACTGCTGTGAAGACAGAGACCGCCCTTGGAGGATATTCCAGTAATGGCTATGTGACCGGACTTGAAAAGAGAAAGGTGATGGAAGGCGGCGGAATTCGCTGGAATGTGGTAGTAAAAGAGGGTGGATTATACAATGTAACCCTGCGGTATCATACAGGAGAAGCAGGTGTTTTTCAGATCTACCAGGGAAATACTGCAGCCAGGCTTGACCAGATTGTGAAAACGGTCGGAGTATCTGCAGCAGATACCTGGCAGGAGACTACAGTGACTATGTATTTCCAAAAGGGGATCAATATCGTAGATATAGATGCATCCATGGACTCCGCCCTGGATTATATGCAGATCCAGGAAATTCCAGAAGAGAATAAGAAAGGGCTGGACATCTTGATTGAGGCAGAGTCCTGTGTTACGGAGGGCTCTGGAATTGAGGTTGGGGAAAGCACAGGAGCATCCGGCGGGAAATATGTGGTTGGAATGCCGGGAGCAGAAGATGCTGAGAATCAGAAGGATAAATGCCTGACCTTTACCTTTGATGCTCCGGCGGCCGGAACCTATCAGATGCAGATCTTCCAGTCGAATAATGACATTTGCGGTGAGCACTCTTATAATACGAAGATTATAGACAAATATGCATCTGTAAAAGTTAATGGACAGCCTGCGAAGAGGTATTTCTTTATCAATACCTTCTCTGACGATACATTCCGGGAGAAGACAGTTACCGTAGAACTAAAGAAAGGCGCAAATGAAATAAAGATATTTAATGATGACAGCTGGCATGTATTATGGGGAGGAACCCAGTCTGCGCCAGGAACAAATAAACTGGTTAACTATGCACCAAACTTCGATAAGTTTGTCTTTACTCCGCTTAGCCTTGAGAAAGCTATTGATATGCCGGAAGAATACAACATACAGGTACAGATGACGGCAGGAGGCAGTGTGACTGCCGATCAGAACGCAGTGAAAGCCGGAGAAAACTATCATGTCACCATAACTCCCCAAAGGGATCTTGGACGGGTTCTTGTCAATGGGACAGACCGTACGAGGTCAGTGAAGATGCTGGAGGATGGAAAATATCAGCTTACTGTTACAAATGTACAGGAGGATCAGCTTGTTCAGGTTTACTTCGAAGAAGGAAATACAGAATATCGGGATAAGTATATCAAAAATGCCGGTTTCGGCACTGGTTCAACCCAGGGCTGGACAGCAGAAAACGTTCGGACAGGAAAGGGTGCTGCAGACAGCTATGAAGGATATTACGCCTTGATGGAAAAGGACGGAGGCATCTCACAGAAGGTACGCCTGGATGCCGGATATTATAAACTTGAGGTCCTGAGTAAAGGGAAAGGTGCAAAAGGCAGCGCCGTCCTGAGTGTGGAAGAGCTGGAGGATGTCAGGTCTCAGATTTCTATGGATGAGAACGAATATGAGAAGACAGAGATTTCACTATATCTGAAGAATTATAGAGAGATTACAATCAAGGTGGATGCTTCGGAGCTGACAGAGGGACAAATATACCTGGATAACTTCTCTTTGGAAAAGCTGGACGGGCGTCAGGAAGGACAGATCTCCAAAGAATATGAGTATTTTGTAGATTGTGGAGATCATAATCCGGACACTCTGTCTGAGGGAGTCCAGTTTGGAAAGCGTAATTACGTGACAGACCAGTTATATGGAAAAGATCTGCGGACAGGATACCTTTGGGGTGTAGTTACATCCGACACGGACACTGCCGTAAGCGCACCTGCAGGAAGTAATGGTGCGTACACAGTCTGCCAGTGGGCAAATGAGAACAATCTGTCAGATAACCAACCGATGACCGCAACCTTCCGTTATGCCCATAACCAGACAGAAAATGGTATTAATCCGAGATACGTGAAGTATCGTTTCCAGGCGGAGCCGGGAATCTACGAAGTAACGGCAGGAATGGGCAATGCATGGAATAATTCCGGGAATCCGGATGTCTATGCCGGTACAGAAGGAGACAAGGAGAAGGATACAAAGTTAAATGCTGAGTCTCTGAAGATCGGAAACGGGAGGAATGCAAAGGTGACCGGAACCGTAACTGTCGGGGAAGGAAAGAACTCCCTGGAGGTATATGCATTATCTTCCGATGCTACCATTAATATGAACTATATTCAGATTCGGAAGATTCCAGGCGGGGCAGATAAAACGCTTCAGAGTATTGAGGTTACAGCTCCTGATAAGACCTTATATGATCTGGACGAAGAGCTGGATACTGCAGGCATGACGGTAACTGCAGTATATGATGATGGAAGTAAGGAGCCGGTAAGCCTGAACGACTGTACGATTGGAACAATGGACGGAAGTACAGAAGGTCAAAAAACGATTGAAGTAAGCTATACCATGGGCGAGACTACGGTAAAGGGATCATTTACAGCTCTTGTAAAGAAGCTTACAGAGAAAGACCTGTACTATTTTACAGACTGTGGCGACCATAATCCGGATAAAGCAACCGGAGAAGATAGGATGGGTAAATATAACAGTGTGACAGATCAGGTTTATGGAGTTGATTCTAAGGCCGGCAAAAGCTGGGGAGTAGTTACAAGCGAGAAGGATGTTAAAATTGAAGCTCCGGATCAGAACAGTAAGGGAGCTTTCACCACATATCAACGGGCAAATACCAATAAAGGAAATGTTGCGGATGACCAGGCAAAGACAGCCTCGTTCCGTTATGCACACGGACAGGATACTGCGGGATTTGCAACCCGTTATGTGAGATACTGCTACGAGCTGGATCCCGGTATCTATCGTGTAACAGCAGGCATGGGAAATGCATGGGGTAATTCTGCAAACCCAAATGTATATGCAGGAATTTCAAACGACAGCATACAGGATACAAAGCTGAATGATACACCATTAAATATTTCCAAGGGCAAAAACAAAGAAGTATCAAAGGATGTGACGGTTCCAGAAGGTTCAGATAAGATGTATGTATATGCACTTTCTTCTGATGCTACGATTAATATGAACTATGTTCTGATTCAGCGTATATCTGATGTTAAGGCATTTCCAGTGTCATTGGAGGTTACAGCTCCTGACAGGACAGAGTATGGACTTGGAGATGAACTGGATCTTGCAGGTATGAAGGTGGCAGTTGTCTATAGCGGAAATGAGAAGAGGAATATCGGAACCAGCCAGTGTCATATAGTTGGATTTGATTCAGAGAGAGCAGGAAATAAGACAGTGACCGTATCCTTTACAGAGAATGGAAAGACGGTTTCAGGAACATTTACCGTATCAGTAAAGAACAGCCTGCGGATTACGGCAAAAGACGGAATCGTGGGATTTGGCGAAGTCCTTAGTAAATATACGCAAGAACAGTTAAAAGCTATGTTCCAGACTGCTTTAGAGTACGGAGAGGGTTATACGACAGAATATGACTATTCGGATGTGGACACAAATGTCTCGGGAATCTATGATGTGGTAATTAGGGCTGTGAAGGATGGAAAAGCGGCGAAAGAGATTACTGTAAAGCTCACAGTAAAAGCAGATACAGCAAAGCTGCAGGCTAAGATCAATGAGGCCAGGGCACTGGACAAAGCCAATTATACAGCGGATAGTTATCAGACGCTGACATCTGCAATCGCGGACGCACAGAAGATACTGGACAGTAGTGATTACGTACCTCAGGCAGACGTAGATAAAAAGGCAGAGGCTCTGAAGAAAGCAGTTGAAAGGCTGCAGAAGAATGTCAAATCCATCCGTGTCAGCCAGAATCCAGATAAGGTTGTATATCAGAAGGGTGAGTTCCTTAATCTGGAAGGACTGAAGGTGACAGTTGTCTACAGCGATCATTCAGAGAGTATCATTGACCGGGAATATGTTGAAGTCAGTGGATACAATGCAGTCAGGACAGGAAAGCAGACGATTACAGTTGCCTATGAGGGGAAGACAGCAGAGTTTGAGGTGACTGTAGAGGAGCTGGTACTGATATCTGTCGAAGTGGTGAAGGGACCGGATAAGACAGAATATGTCCAGGGAGAAGAGTTAGACCTTACTGGCCTTAAAGTAAGAGCGCTGTATCACACCGGGGAGAAGAAGGAGATTGCTGCTGCAAACTGCCAGATTACCGGATTTGATAAGAATACCGCAGGTGAACAGACAGTGACTGTATCCTTCGCAGAGAATGGAAAGACAGCTTCAGATACATTTGTTGTAAGTGTAAAGAAAAAATCGGAATCCCTAAATAAGAATGCGCTCAAGGAAGTGATTAACCGGACGGAAAATCTGAATAAGTCTGATTACACAGAAGTTAGCTGGGCGGCGCTGGAGGAGGCGCTTGCAGCGGCAAACAAGGCAATGGAGAGTGACACCATTACACAGGAGGAAGTCAACGAAGCAGCAATAGCGCTCAGAGAGGCAATTGCCGGATTGCAAAAGGCAGACAAGAGAGGTCTGAATGATGCAATCAGGCGTGCAGGAGAGAGGAAGGAAGCGGATTACACAAGAATAAGCTGGGCAGAGATGCAAAAGGCACTTACAGCTGCAAAGAAAGTAACGGAGAATGCAGATGCCACACAGAAGGAAGTGGATACAACAGCCCTTCAGCTTAACGAAGCGCTCCGGAATCTAGAGGAGAGAAAGGCAGTTAAAAAGGATGCATTAGGTACAGCGATAGATCGTACGGCAAATCTAAAAGAAACCGATTACACAATATCCAGCTGGAGAGTTCTGCAGGATGCGCTTGCGAAAGCCAGCCAGGCAGCAGCAGATGAGGCGGCTGCGCAGACGGAGGTAAATGCAGCAACAGATGCACTCCGGGATGCGCTCGCAGCATTAAACAGGGTGGACAGATCCGGACTGAAGGCCGCGATTGACCGCGCATATGCAAGAAACGAAGCGGATTATCCAGACAAGGCAGATGAGTGGAAGGCCATGCAGGACGCACTTGCAGCGGCTGAGGAGATGATGAAGAATACAGATGCAGCGCAGGTAGATGTAGATGAGGCAACCCGTCAGCTTAGCGAAGCGCTCAGACACCTGGATCCGGAAGGAACAATCAATAAGAATGCGCTGAGTGTTGTAATTGAAAGGGCAAATGGACTGAAGGGAACCGATTATCCTGCATCCAGCTGGTCACAGATGCAGGAAGTGCTTGCAGAGGCGAATCAGATCATGGAGAGCGACACAGTGACACAGGAGGAAGTGAATGAGGCGGCAGTTTCTCTTAGGAGGGCGCTTAATTTACTGGAACAGACCAGGATTGACAAGTCGGGACTAAAGGCAGCAATCGAACGCGCCGGCGAGAAAAAGGAAACAGACTATCCAGGCAAGGCAGATGAGTGGAAGGCTATGCAGGATGCCCTGGCAGATGCCAGAACCGTAGCGGAAAATGCCGATGCGACACAGATTGAAATAGATGTGGCAACCCGTCAGCTCAGTGAGGCAGTCCGGCAGCTGGATGCGGAAAAAACAGTTAATAAAAATGCTTTAATTGCAGCCATTGCCCGTACACAAGGTATGAAGGAAACCGATTATACAGCATCAAGCTGGAAAGCTTTCCAGAAGGCGCTTGAGGCAGCGAACCAGGCAGTGACAAGCGAAACAGTTACTCAGGATGAAGTAAATGCGGCTACAGCGGCACTCAGAGAGGCGCTTGAACAGCTGTCAAGAGCGGATAAGTCAGGACTTAATGCGGCAATTGACCGTGCGAATGAAAGGAAAGAGGCGGAGTATACAGCGGAAAGCTGGACAGCAATGCAAGAGAAGCTTGCAGACGTAAAGAAGGTGGCGGAAAATGCCGATGCCACGCAGTCAGAAATAGACGAAGCAACCTATCAGCTCAGTGAGGCGCTTCGGAAGCTGGTGAAGAAAACGGTCAATAAAGATGCATTGCTAAAGAAGTATAATGAGGCCAAAGCGATAAAGGCAGACGGTTATACAGCAGAAAGCTTTGCATTACTTACAAAAGCAATAGCAGAAGCGAAGAAAGTACTGGACAAAGAGACAGCAACCCAGGCAGAGGCAGACGCCCAGGTTAAGGCACTGGAAGCGGCTGTTGCTGGTCTGAAAAAAGCAGGAGGATCAGGAAATAAGGAAATAAAGGTATCGCAGATAAAGATAACAGGACCTTCTAAGAAAATTGCGGCAGGTAAGAAGGTGCAGTTAAAGGCAGTCATTTCACCGGCGAATGCTGCGAATAAGCAGGTAATCTGGAAATCAGGCAATACAAAGATTGCAACTGTTGACAGCAAAGGTGTTGTCCGTATAAAGGCAAAGACAGGCGGCAGGTCCGTAACAATTACAGCAACAGCAGCAGACGGAAGCGGCAGAAAAGCTGTATTTAAGATCAGATCCATGAAAGGCGCAGTGAAAAAGATCACTATTTCAGGAAAGAAATCTGTAAAAGCCGGAAAGAAGCTGCAGCTAAAAGCAAAGGTTTTAGCTGCGAAAAAGGCAAATAAGAAATTGAAATGGACATGCAGCAACACGAAGTATGCAAAGGTTAACAGCAAAGGAAAGGTGACTGCACTGAAAGCAGGAAAAGGCAGGAAGGTAAAGATTACCGCAGCGGCAACAGACGGCAGCGGTAAGAAAAAAACGATCACAGTAACAATTAAATAAAGTAGTTTCAATAGATAGTCCGAAACAGGAGACAATGTGATTCTTGAGAGTCACATTGTCCCCTTATAGAGCATTTACAAGATTGTGCGTAAATGCTCTTTTGATTTTTTGTCTATTGTCCCAGTATTGACAAAAATGTCCCAAAGCGTTATGATTAGAACATAGAGAAAAATGAGAAGGAGAGTGCGTATCATGAAGAAAAAAAATGTGATAAG
>CAPEBR010000038.1 GCA_948602995.1 uncultured Dorea sp. | reverse complement strand
CACGCTTGATTTTGCCTTGTTTTATCAGTTCCTCTTTTTCTGTACGAATACGATTCAGGATGGCAGAAGCAGGTTCATCTTCAGGATTCTGTGATGTAAGTTGACCGCGGATTGCAAGATCTAAAATTTTCATTCTTGTTATTCCAATTAGGGTTTCAACACTTTCCTTTTCACTAGCTATTTGCAGCAGATAATAAATACAGTCCTTTAATTTCTTTTGTATGGCTATCTGTTCTTTTTGAGGTGGTACAGGAATTAAAAAAGTAGACAAAGTTTCAACACTAAGGCCACCTCTGCCAGAGCCAACTTGCTTGGAAAAGATTTGGCTTTGAATATATGGAGATATAATCAACTTGTGAATAAAGTTTCTTAATGACGAATCGACTAATCTAATTATGACAACATGTTGATTTACATTTGCAATGTCAAAGTTGTCTGGGACTAAAGAACACCTACCAATGGAGCCTCCAGTAATATTTAAAAGAATGTCTTTGGGTTTTACTATACTTCCAAATTTCTTTTCATTTATTTCTTTTGAAATATAAGCTATATTCGTCAAAACAAGCCCATCATCATATACATTTTGAGAACGAATAAATTTTACTCCAAAATTAGTATAAACAGAAGCACCACCTGCCGGAGTACTACCTGCCCCTATTTTTAGAGTTAATGAGTGCAAACGGCACCATTCCCACCCCTCCGGTACCTCAAACGGTATCTCATCCTCAATACATTTCACCGTCCCATCCTGGAACTTCTCATAATGCGAATTATCCTCTCCCCGAAAGATTATCGTATCATTCTTCACATCTTTAGGCTTCAGCTTCCCATCCTTCAACATCTGCTGCTTTTCTTCCCTGATTCTCTCCAACAAAACAGAGGCCGGTTCATCATCCGCATCTTGAGGCACAAGCTTTCCCCGGATAGCTAGATCCAATATTTTCTGCCTCAATGCCTTTGTATCCATTATTCATTCACCTCACCAAGTAACTTTTCCAATTCAGCAACCGCATTTGCTATATTGGCTGATTTTTCTTTAATCTGCTCCAATAATTCAGTTAATGTAAAATCTTCTCCCTCTGCCCCACTCCTAATCCAGGTAATATCTAGACTTGTCTTATCACGGGAAAGAATTTCATCATATGTAAATCTACGCCATCGTCCATTAGGATTTTCTTCACTGTAAGTCTGTTCACGGGCTGATAAATCTGCCCCTTTATAGCACTCTACAAACTCATCAAAATGACTGATTTTTAAGCGATTTGTTTTCCCAAAAGAGGGCATTTCTGAACGAAGATCATAAATCCACACCTCCTTTGTATTTCCCTGGTCTGTTTTCCCTCGAGTAAAAAATAATACATTTGTTTTTACTCCTTGTGCATAAAAAATCCCTGTAGGCAGACGCAGAATTGTATGGAGATTGCATTTCTCCATGAGGTCACGGCGGATTCTCTCACCATCTCCATCTGCAAAGAGAACATTATCCGGTAATACAACTGCAGCCCGGGCTTTGCCATTTCTTTTTAAGCTACGGTAAATATGCTGTAAGAAATTAAGCTGTTTATTACTGGTCTGATATGTAAAATCGTCACGCGTTGCACGTTCTCCACCTTTTTTTGTCCCAAACGGGGGATTGGTAAGAATCACGTCAAAATCCTTCATCACTTTTCCCTGGTTCGACAAGGTATCACACAGGTAAATTTTCCCTTCAATATCATGTAGCATTGCATTCATAAGCGCTAGCCTGTGCGTTTCATGAACCAGTTCACCTCCAGTAAATGCTTCATATTTTTGGAATTTCTGCGTCTCTTCGACCAAAGCACACAGATCATATGTATTCTTTTTTATATAGCTGTCCGCCGCAATCATGAACCCAAATGTCCCACAGGCAGGATCATTACAGCGCTCTCCCGGCTGCGGCGCAATCAGTCTTGTCATAACATCGATCAAAACCCTCGGTGTAAAATACTGGCCTGCACCAGACTTCTTCTCACTGGCATTCTTTTCCAAAAGTCCCTCATATAGATTACCTAGTCCTTCTTCTTTTGCACTATACCAGTCAAGGCTGTCAATATTTGTAATAATTTTCTTTAGATTAGCCGGCTCCTCAATATTACTTTTGGCGCCACTATATATCTCCTGAATACGCCCCGTACAATTATCTCCCAACTCACGCAAAAGTTCCTCGTAGAAGCGCTTTAACTCCATTCCTTCCTTCTTTTTCAGCTCGTCCCAACGATACCTGTCAGGAATATTCTTTTCCGAACCTGTTTCCTTTGCCATTTTTAAAAATAAAATATATGTAAGTTCTGTCACGTACTGATGATATGTAATACCGTCATCCCTAAGTACATTGCACATATTCCACAGTTTCGCAACAATTTCATTATTTGTCATCGTATCCTAAGCCCTCCATTTTATCATGCCGTATACATATAGGTATTAATCTCATCAATAATAGCACCTAGCCTGTTCCCGAATGCCTTATTAACAGCATTATATCCACCTTTATTTCGAAATGCCTCTGCATCAAAAGATTCTCTGTTAAGCACTGTTTCCTTTTTTAGATATGCTTCTATTCTATGAAGCCAGTTCAATTGCATTTTACCTAATTCAGGATGCGCCTCCTTTAGTTTCTCAATTGCACCATGAATCCTGTCTTCTTTACTGATCAGAGCATCTCCTATACTTCTCTGTCTAATAAAACTAATAATGTCGGCAGCAATATCCTCATTTGTCATTTCTTTCCAGGCAGTTTGAAGCATTGTTTCCCTGTAATTATGACTTCCTAATATCTGTTTCAGTTCTTTTAGAGACTGACGTGTCAGATCCTTCGGCCTTGTTGCGACAATATTAAGCGCTGCTATTTCGTTCAAATGCGTATCAATAAAATCCCGGAACTCTTTCAGATAATCCTCGGGCTTTACTGCATTTCCGTATCCCCGTTCATGACTTATGATCTTATCTTCTGCATCACTGATATATTTCATTCTTTCACCAGGCATGCCGCGTACATATGAAAAGGCCTCTTTATATTTTTTAACTGTATCTGCAGCCTGGTCAGCCGACATCTTACGAAGCTTCTCAACAAATATCTCCGGCGATTGTCCATCAGTCAGCGTTTGAAAATGTTCCCGGAATTCATCTGTCATCTTGTTCTTATTTCTAAGAATTTTAACAACTATCATATCGATCAGCTTTTTACCCTTTTTGTCACCTCCCAAACTGTCTATGCCATTAATCAGATCATCAAAAGTCGTTTTGGGACTGGCTACAACAGGCTTCATAGTAGATAATGGCGCTACTGCATTATAAATACCCACTGCATCATAAATTTCAAAATGGGTTTTCCCGATCTTAGGGCATAATCTCGTGGCGCGCCCCAACATCTGGTCAAACAAAATACGTGAACGGATTCTTCTCATAAACACTAGATTTACAATCTCTTCCACATCAATGCCTGTTGTAAGTAAGTCTACCGTTACAACAATATTAGGAAACTCTTCATTTTTAAATCTACGGATTGCTTCTTTAATTTTTTCAGGATTTCCATTTTCGATAGAACCTGTAATTTTCATAACCGCATCTCCGCTGATTCCCTGTTCTGTATAATAATCTTTCAAAATTCCAGTAATCGTATCAGCATGTGCGTCATCAACTGCAAAAATAAGCGTTTTCCCCTCCTCATTCGGATCAATATTTTTCGCTATTTCATACAACACAGTCTTATTAAAATTCTTATTCACAACCTTCCGGTTAAAGTCTTCCACTTCAAATTTCAAATCATCTTCCAGTTCTTCACTATTAATCACCATATTCGTTACAGGGTCATACATAGCTGCCGTACTGCCAGCTGTAAATGTAATCCCCTCTTCACTTAATTTCGTTCTAATAATATGAGGTGCATCATGATCTACTAAGTAGCCGTCTATAACAGCAGTCGTATAGTCATAAGTAAAGACAGGCCTGCCAAAGATTTCAGTTGTGTGTAATGCAGGCGTTGCCGTAAGCGCAATCTTTACCGCATCAAAATAATCAATGACTGCCCTGTATTTGCTTCGGAATTCATCTTGATTTCGATAAAGGATTTCGTCCTCTCCCATTTCTTTGTCCAGCAAATACCCCCTGTGAGCCTCATCTACAATAATCAAATCATAATCTGATATTCCAAGTCTGCTGTCTGAGTCATTATACAGAATCCTCTTGACCAGGCTTTGCACCGTAGCAATATGAACTCTCGTATCCTTTTCAAAATCCCTTTCCTTCAGATCTTTTACATCATATAGCTTGTCAAGTGATTTCAAGCCTTCTAACCGGACATCCTTAAACGTATCCATAGTCTGATTACCAAGGGCATTCCGATCCACCAGATATAGTATCCTTTTGAATCTTTTTGCCAGCAAAAAACGATAGATCATCCCCAATACAGTTCGTGTTTTCCCTGTCCCCGTTGCCATTGCCAGAAGAATTCTGTCTTTATGTTCAGCAATTGCTTGCTCTGCCGCTTTAATTGCCTCTATCTGATAATCGCGCAGTCCCAGGCCATCCGGATCTTGCAAAATCTCGTAACCGGTTGCTGCAAGCTGTTTATCTGCTTCAGTAATATCCTTCTCCAAATCCTGCTCTATCCCCTCGGGACTTGGCCACCCAGATAATGCTTTTGCCGAATTAAACTGCTCTCTGACATCAAGAAACCATATCCCTGACATTTCTTCATATTGCCTGATATATCCTCTGCCATTCGTTGCAAAAAGAAACGGGACTTTATACTCCCCATACGTTTTAAGCAAATATTTCCTATGCTCTTCCTTAATTCTACGGGCATATTCCTTACATTGACCGTCCAGCACCGACAAGACATTCGTATGCTTCTTCTTAGCCTCTATAACACCGACCATTTTTTCTCCGATAAACAGCATATAATCAACATAGCCAACACTTCCTGCAGAAGAAACCGTTGGCCACTCTGCAATTGCAAGATTTCTTCCCTTTGCAGGTCTTGCACCTTTTGAATATCGTATATTCTGTGTATCGGCCTCCCATCCGACTTTTCGCAGCTGATCATCTATCAATTCTCTTGTCTGTGCCTCTGACAAACGAATATTCAAAGCCTTTTTATATGCATTCTCTCTACGCTCACCATCCGCTTTTCCCTTCTTCTGTATCCTCTGAATCTCAAGAAGCAATGTCCTGTTACGTGATTCCAATTTCTGATTTTCTCTCGTCAGTTCTTCTAAACTAGTCTCAATATCAATCGGCGGAATATATTCTCGAGGCTGAAACTCATGATCTCCATATATCTGCATAAACCAGACACATAGCTCATATAATAGTTCAAGATTATTTAACGCTTTTCTGTTTTCATCCATTGCCTTATGAGCCGCATCATTTCGGGCTTTTCGTAATACATATAAGGTATTATCTATTTCATATGGTAATAAGCCATTGTTTCTCAATATCCTGATACGGTTAGCATGTGTATTATTAAGTGCCGGCTCTTCTATCCCATCATAAGCAAGCATATATTTTACCATTATTTCAGACAATATACCCTGTTTAATAATCGAGGTATTAGGGTCAGAATAAACATATTTCTCTGACAGATCTCCTAATTTAGCCAAATCTCTCCAACGTTTTTCAAGAAATGAAAAATTGCTCATCACCCTTCCTCCCTTCAAACTTCTGATAATCAAATATTATCAGAAGCATATATTACTTTTAAGTATAACTAATATACTGAAATATTACAAAGGTTTTCGCTAAGAATCATAAAAATAGGCCAAAATGAATTAGGAATCTTCCTTTCTTCAAACCCCATTTTACCGATTCTACTGGAAGGAATACTGTCGCCATATCCATTCCTCGCTTCCTTCTACGGATCCTCATTGTGGGTGATCTTCTCCAATACTTTTCCGCCATACATCCCGAAAGTATTCACCACAAGGGCGATCACCCGCTTTTCATCATCGGTCACGGCATCCTCCGTCCCCTTCAGAAGCGCAAACCGCGCGTCATCGATGGGATTATATTTGAAATCCCGAAACAAGTCATAAACCTCTGGATAAACCGGGCCGTGGATCCATGCCCTGCAATCCTCTCCAAAAATCGGTTTTCCATACAAAGCAGAATATACACTCTGGATAAAGTAAAGAAGTTTCTGCAACATGAGCGGCGTTACTTCTTCCAGTTTCTCAAAGATATACGCAATCACCCTAAGCATCTTATTTGATACAGAAAACAAGCTCTCAATGCTTTCTGACGCAGCATAAGCCTTCCTGTATGCCGCATCCGTCAGTTTCTCCCGGGAACGAGGCGTAGCGGTCAATGTGGTCAACTTAAAAGCAAGAAATTTTCCGATTATTATGATGTTTTCGGCGGGATTGCTTCTTTTTACGGCTGTATTTCCGGTCAGGCTGTTTTTGGAAACGTACTTTTATGGCAGAGGCTATAATCTGCAGCAGGATTTTTTCGGCTTTTACCACTCCTGTAAGTATTTTTACCATATACTTATTCAAGGCTCCAAACACTTCTTATAAAACTTTTGGACAGAAATGCGGTGGAGTTTCGCAAATGCCTCCGGTGATATTCCCTGCCGTGCTTTCGAGAGGGCTTGTTTTGAAACATCTGGAAAACCTGTGGAAGAAAAATCATCCATAAAATCTGCCATTCCAATTGCCATGGATTTTTTGGATACGTGCAAAAGATAGAAAAAAATTTTTAGGAAAGTAAGTTTATTTTATCGGCTCGTATGCCATGCTGCGAAGTGCACGGCCCCATGAATAGTAACCCTCCGACACCAAGAAAGAACCCTTTCACATCATTCGGATAAATACACCTGGTATATTGGCCGATATCCTATATAGCTGGTAACCATATTTTCCAGCACTTACATGATAACATACAAGGAGGATCTGTATATGAATATTCACATTGGCAAAGTTAATGGTTTGTTTCATACGGAGGGAATAAACCATAGATCTGACCATAACACAGGAAATGGGGAAAGGAAAAATGGTGTGCTTCTACGCAGAGACATTGCCCTGGTCTCACAAAAGGGAAAGGCTATGAGTATGGTGGAACGTCTGATGAAGCAAAAAGATTTTATCAGAGAATGTAAAGATTCCCTGATTAAGCAGATGGCAGATCAGGAGAGTGGATACTGTTCTGCTGATCTTGCAAAAAAAGTAGAAGAATATGAAAAGCAGTTAGATTCCATTGATGACCAGATTGCGGAAGCGTTGGCAAAGCAGAATGATGGGACGGAGCAGTCAAAAGAAAAAAATACATACAATAGGAGCCAGCAATCCACAAAGCAGGAATGGAATAATAAAAAGATATCAGAACTTACTGAGATGTCTGTTAAGCTTAATCAGAGTGAAATCACCGATTCTGTTAAAAACAGGCTGGAAGGCGAAAAGAATGTATTAGAAGCTGAATTAAAGTCAGGAGATTCCGAGAGAAAAAGGCAAAGGATAGCAGAAATTGATGACAGAACCGAAAAATTGGCAAAGGAAACCTTCGCAGGAATCAGCGAGGTGATAAATGAGCCCACAGAAAAGATGGAGCACGTAACCGGGCAGGCGTCAAACAGTTACAATTTAGCCGGGAAATTGAATAAAGATGCTGAGTATTATCATATTATTGAAAAGTCGGATGATGGATTTCATATACCGACAATGGATTCACAGCTTAGTGGGACATTTGCGGGCTATTTTAACGAGGCATATAAGAAGGGCAAAGCGCCTGGCGAAGATGTGTATGAGCATATCGTAAATATGCATGTAAACAGTCTTACGAAAGCATATCAGGATATTTACAATGACATTGTAACAGGATATGAAAACGGCACAAGAGAAGTATGGACACAGAATTTTGATGAGGGGGCTGATTACATTGAGTTTGAACTGGAAGGGAAAAATTACCGTTTTCATAAACTCACAATGGAAGAAGAACTTGCCAGGCTTGATGAGGCATACAAAAAAAAGGCAAAGGATGTAGCGGATAAAGCGAACCTCATGATTAACACTGAAAAAATGCTGGAAAAAGTTATACCTGAGTATCAGGAAAAAATGAGACAAATTGCAGCTCAGCGTGCGGGTAATGATATATCTGAAGTTGATGAAAGTCTAAAGATCATGGCAGAGAGAGTAAAAAATATAAGATCAATGGAAAGCGAAAAGACAGAAAGGATAAATATATTTGAAATGCTTATGGAAGCACGGAAAAACTGGCTGAGCACAGGTTTAGCCGCAGTGTAAATTGTTCAGACCAAAGTCGATTAACCAAAAAGGGACAGGTCATTTTCAATTGGGGACGGGGTATTTTTAAAAATACCCCGTCCCCAATCTCAGTCTAGCAGAACAATATAATCAACTGCGATGCCAGCACTACCGCGATCAGCGCAATCGGATAGGTTGCCGCGTATGCAGATGCGATATCTTCTGTCCCTGCCATATTGATCAGTGTCCCCAGTGCCGGCGTACTGGTCATGCCTCCGGTCAGCGAACCGAGGTTATTAAGCAGTGGCAGCTTCAGCACATTCTTTGCAATGATAAATCCAATAATCATCGGGAGGATCGTCATGATCGCTCCGTAGAGGAAATAGATCGGCTCGAAATATTGTACGAATTTTGCTCCGCCGGATACTCCTGCCCCGATCAGGAACAGCATCAGTCCCAGTTCCCTCAGCATCTTAAGGGTAGAACTCTTCGGCACGATTGAGATCTTTCCCATGTGACCGTAATGTCCGAACACGAGTGCTGTCAGAAGGCATCCTCCGGTAGTGGTCAGTGAGAAATTCTTGTAGCTGATACTTCCTACCAGGATTCCGATCACGGCTGCCAGTGAAAAGGCCATAAATCCGAACTCATCCACCTCGGTCAGAATCAGGTTTTTCTTCTTGCTGCTGCCGCCTTCTTTTGCGGCTATCTTTGCCACTTCTGCATTCATGTCGGCTTTCATGATCTTCGGGACGATCTGTACGAACAGGACTACCCCGATTACACCGAACAGATAAGCGATCCCGTATCCTACGGATACGAGAGCCTCCAGATCCGCGCCGACTGCTGCCTTTGATGCGGAAAATGCCGGCGTACTGGTCAGGGCCCCTGAGAGGATTCCAACCAGGATTGCCTTGAACTGATCGTGTTCAAGCTCTGTAAAATTACTGCCAATAAAGATACATAACACGCAGGTTACTGCTGCCGCAAGGATGATGATTGCGCCAAGCAGAACATAGGACTTAAAATTCCGCTTCAGGTTCCCGAAAAAATTCGGCCCGGCGATAAATCCGACTGAGGTCACAAAGAATACCAGACCCATGTTCTCCACAATCTTCAGCGCATCTGTGGCAAATGTCATCTCTCCTGCCATCAGGTTCTCTGACAGCTTCGTATATAACAGGCATCCATAGACCAGAGCAACAATAAATACTCCGGCAGTCCCGAGGTCGATTCCCTTTACTTCGATCCTGCCGATGGAATATCCGATGGCAGCGATTGCAAAGATTGAGAATGTCAGAAATACTACAGCCTTAACTGCCAATATTCCTCCAAATAACTCCATGTCATTTGACTCCCTTCTATAACATCAATCCGCATCCCGGGACCCTGGGTTTCATGCATGCATGAAACCCAGGGTCCCGGGACGATTGTATCATATAACCGTACTACGCCTCATGCTCCTTCAGATAAGCGGCACGCCCGCTCTCGTACAGGTTATTTCCCTCGCTGTCAATGATGACAACCAGCGGCATATCCTCCACATATAGCTTCCGGAGAGCTTCTGCCCCCAGGTCTTCATAGGCAATCAGTTCTGCCTTCTTGATGCATTTCGCAAGAAGCGCGCCCGCACCGCCGATGGCTCCGAAGTATATTCCGGAATATTTCTTCATCGCGTCAATAACCTCTGGAAGGCGCGCGCCCTTGCCGATCATGCCGCGTGCCCCTACGGACATCATCGTCGGCGCGTAAGCGTCCATACGTCCGCTGGTGGTTGGTCCTGCGGAGCCGATCACCTGTCCCGGTTTTGCCGGGGTCGGTCCTACATAGTAGATCGTAGCGTCTGTGGGGTCGAAGGGGATCTTCTCTCCCTTCGCCAGGGCTTCGCACATTCTCTTGTGGCCCGCGTCGCGGGATGTATAGATTGTTCCTGTCACAAGTACACTGTCGCCTGCGTGCAGTGTCTTTGCGAGCTCTTCTGTTAATGGTAATGTAATCTTCTTTGCTGCCATCTTAGATCACCTCCGATTTATGGCGTGTCACATGGCAGTTGATATTGACTGCACAGGGCATGCCAGCGATATGGGTCGGCAGAGTTTCAATATTTAATCCGATCGCCGTGGTCTTCCCGCCGAATCCCTGCGGTCCGATTCCAAGCTCGTTAATCTTTTCTAACATCTCCTTTTCAAGGTCTGCATAGAATGGATCCGGATTGGAAGTATCGATCGGTCTCATCAGCGCCTTCTTGGCAAGAAGAGCCGCTTTGTCAAAGGTTCCTCCGATCCCGACGCCTACTACCATTGGCGGACACGGGTTCGGCCCTGCTGTCTCAACCGCCTCAAGGATAAAGTCCTTGATTCCCTGCAGCCCGTGGGATGGCTTGAACATACGGATCTGACTCATATTCTCGCTTCCAAATCCCTTGGGACCTACCGTAATCTTGATCTCCTCGCCTGGGACGATTTCCGTATAGAGCATTGCCGGTGTATTATCTCCCGTATTTCCACGGCGCACCGGATCTTTTACAACGGACTTCCTGAGGTAGCCCTTATCATAACCGCGGCGCACGCCCTCGTCTACAGCGTCCGCAAGATTCCCTCCTGTCAGATGTACGTCCTGTCCGATCTCTAAAAATACACATGCCATACCCGTATCCTGGCAGATCGGCACGCACTCGCTATCTGCAATCTCGAAGTTTTCAATAATGTTGTCAAGAACACCCTTCGCAATCTCCCCGTCCTCACAGGCCCGGCAATTTTTAATTGCACACTTTACGTCCTCCGGAAGATGCTCATTTGCTTCGATACAAAGCTTCTCTACGACATCCGTAATCTTACTTACTTCTATCTCACGCATAATCTAATCTCCTTATTAACTTTTTGGAACTGTCTCGTACTCCTATCTCTCATGACGGGCATATTTTGGCAGAAGCTTCGGTGATACTTCTTCTGTAGCTATGGATGCTTCTTTTAATTCCTGGTCATAATCTGCCACATGGTCAAGATTCATAACGCCAAGTTCTACCTCTTTTGCCTTTGCCGCTGCCTTCTTGCCCGCGTTCCGGCCAAATACGATCACGTCAAGAAGAGAGTTGCCCATCAGTCTGTTTCTTCCGTGGATTCCTCCTGCAGCCTCTCCCGCTGCCAGAAGATTCGGAATTGTCTTCGTAAATCCTTCTCCGTTAATCTCAAGACCGCCGTTCTGATAATGCAGTGTCGGATAGATCAGGATCGGCACTTTTCTCATGTCAATTCCATACTTCATATACATACGGAACATGGCCGGGATCCTCTTCTCAATCGTTCCTTCTCCTCCAAGGATCTCAATCATAGGCGTGTCAAGCCATACGCCCTTCTGTCCGCTCGGTGCTTCTACACCACGGCCTTCCCTGCACTCGCGGATAACACCTGAAGCATTCACGTCTCGTGTCTCTAACGGATGAATATAAGCTTCACCATTGGCATTTACAAGCTGCGCGCCTACGGAACGGACCTTCTCGGTAACAAGTGCGCCCTGAATCTGTACCGGGTGCGCAACACCTGTAGGGTGATACTGGATGGAGTCCTGGTAAAGGAGAGGTACTCCTGCCCGGTATCCTAAAATCAGCCCGTCTGCGGTTGCCCCGTAGTGGTTGGATGTAGGGAAGCCCTGGTAATGCATTCTTCCTGCGCCTCCGGTTGCGATCACAACTGTCTTCGCTCTTGCAACGGAATAATCCCCTGTCTCCATGTTGAGAAGAACCGCACCCGCAGCCTGGCCTTTCTCATCCTTGATGATCTCTACTGCGGATGTAAATTCTACAACCGGAATCTGACGGTTCAGTACTTCGTCACGGAGCGTACGCATGATCTCTGCTCCGGAGTAATCCTTGCATGCATGCATTCTCTTTCTTGATGTACCGCCTCCGTGGGTTGTAACCATGCGTCCGTCTGCATCCTTATCAAACATAACACCCAGTTCATTGAGCCATTTAATCGCATCCGGAGCCTCCATTACGAGACGTTTTACCAGTTCCGGCCTTGCGGCAAAATGTCCGCCGCCGAAGCAGTCCAGATAATGCTGTACCGGGGAATCATTCTCCTTATCCGCTGCCTGGATACCGCCTTCCGCCATCATGGTATTCGCGTCACCGATCCGAAGCTTTGTTACGATCATGACATTTGCACCTGCATTGTGTGCCTCAATAGCACAGGAGGAGCCCGCACCGCCGGCGCCGATTACAAGTACGTCTACATCATAATCAATCTTTGTAATATCTACCTTGTCATTTACCAGGCGGCTTGTGGAGTGAATCATCTCAGCCAGCTCAAGCGGCGCTTTCTGTCCCTTGTTCGGACCTACTTTAATCTCTGCAAAAGCGTCCGGATTATAATCCGGATGGAATTCCTTAAGGAGGGCGTCCTTTTCATCCGCAGTCAGACGTCTTGGCTCTGTTGACATACGCTCTACTCTTGTAGCCTCTACCTTTTTGATGGATTCCATCATATTCTCTGGATATGGTGTATACATGATTTACGTCCCTCCCTTATTTCTCAATCTCTCTTGTATTGTAAAGCTCCTGCATCTCTGTAATCGGTTTCTGCATGATCTGCTCTATGAGCTCATCATACTCTCCTCTGTTCACCTCATCTACGCGGTTCGCAAGGTGATCTGTCTTCGGTGCAATATATTTTCCTGTGAGACGTCTTGCCAGTACACCTACATGGGGATGTGAAATTCCTGCCGGACATCTAACGGTACAGCAGCCGCAGCCGATACAGTCAAAGGATTCCTCTGCACATTTCTCGAATTCACCGCGCTGTGCGTATGCAATATACTGCATAACATTCAGATCCTGCGTACAGGCCTTTGTACAGGCGTTGCATCCGATACAGCTGTAGATCTCCGGATAGAGCTCCATCATGATCTGCTGAGTGGGTTTAATGTCTTCGATCTCGTAGGTTCTCTTGTCTGTCGGGAAGAAGGGGATGCTTGCCACATACATACCTTCCTCTACCTGTGTCTGACAGGCAAGACAGGTTTTTAATTCATTCTGCCCTTTGATTCTGTATATGGTCGCACAGGCTCCACAGAAACCATGACGGCAGCCGCATCCTCTTTTCCATGTATAGCCGGCATATTCCATGGCGGTCATAATTGTGAGGTCCGCCGGAACACTGTAACGCTTACCGCTAAAATATACATTTACCATATTTTCCATGTTTTTCGTATCCTTTCTTTTTATTCATTGCTCTCTCGGACGTTCAGCCATGCGAAGCGGGGAACCGCTGCTTTGCAGCTCCTCCGCAACGTTCCGTTGCTGCGTTTTTCGCCGAATGGGCGTTCCGCCCATTCCCGGATAGTTTCCTATGGTTCTTTGTATGCAAGCATACACGCCCCATAGGAATCTATCCTCTATGGCTGAACTGGTGTACCTTTAATATTCATTCGGCAGTTCGTCTATCTCGTCATACCGGAATACCGGGCCGTCTTTGCACACATACTTGGAGCCGATGTTGCAGCGTCCGCATTTGCCTACGCCGCATTTCATGCGGAGCTCCAGTGTTGTATAGACCTGCTCTGACGTGAATCCGAGTTCTTTTAATCCTGAAAGTACAAATTTAATCATAATCGGAGGTCCGCATACAAGTGCAGTGCAGTCTGTGTCGAAGCCCAGCTCCTGCACATAAGTGGGAACAAATCCCACATGTCCGTCCCAACCCTCCTGCTCTCTGTCAATGGTCAGATAGACGTTCACGCCCTCTGCCTTCATCCAGACCTCCTGGATCTCCTTAAGCTGCACCAGGTCATCTGCGGAACGGGAGCCGTAGACAATATCCACCCTTCCATAATTTGCCCGGTTATCAAGCACATAGTTGATCACAGAGCGAAGGGGCGCTAACCCGATACCGCCTGCGATAAACAGAAGGTTTTTTCCCTTAAGTTCTGTCTCTACCGGGAAGGAATTGCCATATGGCCCGCGGACTGTAATCTCATCACCTACCTCCAGGCTGTGGAGATAATCTGTCAGGATTCCGCACTGTTTAATGCTGAATTCCTGATACTCCTTGTTCGTCGGCGAGGAGGTAATGGAAAACATACCCTCGCTGATTCCCGGCGCACAGACCATGGCGCACTGTCCCGGCATGTGCTCGAAGAGCTTGCCGCCCTCCGGCGCGTTGACGCGGAAGGTCTTGACGTCCGGAGTCTCCTGGCGGATGTCAGTGATTACGCCTACCTTTGGAATCAGAGTATCTAATGTATAGTTTTTATGACATGTACATTCACCCATTATTTTTCACCTCCCTGATTCTGAAATGCCTTGATTACCTTAACAATGTTAAGAGCCTGGGGGCATTTCTCCACACAGCGGCCGCAGCCCACACAGGAGTACATTCCATCATTATTTGCCGGATAGTACACAAGCTTGTGCATGAATCTCTGACGGAATCTCTGCATCTGACTTGTACGGTTGTTGCCGTGTGCCATCATTGTAAAGTCTGAATACATACAGGAATCCCAGCATCTGTAACGGGAAACGGTAGTTCCTGCAGTGTAGTCCTTGATGTCATAGCACTGGCAGGTGGGGCATACAAAGGTACAGGTGCCGCATGCCAGGCATGGCTTGTATAATTCCTCCCATACCGGGGAATCGAATTTCTCGGAAAGAGCGTCTCCGTTCCATCCTTCTAAAGAAAGGTTCATGTAGGGAAGTTTCTCCACAATCTTATGTATCGCATCTTTTTCCGCTTCGACTTCCGCCTCTTTTGAAGCATCCGCGTCAGCAAAAAGCTCCTTTACCCTCTCTGTGAGCGCCTCACCCTTTTCGCTCTGCGCCTTCCAGTAAAGGTCTTCCCCCACGGTCCACACAGCAACATCAGATGCCGGAGCCGCCGCGTCCACACCGAACACCTTGCAGAAGCAGGTCTCCTCCGGCTCATGGCAGGCAAAAGCTACGATGGTTCCATGATCCCTTCTCGCTGCATAAAAGGTGTCCACCGGGTCGGCCAGGAATACGTTGTCAAGAACTTCCAGGCCCTTCACGTCACAGGCCTTCATACCGAATACAACAAAGTCCTGCTCCTTTAAGCTTTCCGGCTCTACGGACATCTTCTTTCCCTCTTTTTTCACGGTATAGAGACCCTCGCTCTGAGGGAAAAATGCGTCTTTTGCTGATTTTACGGTTTTTAAAGTGTCCAGATCCACCTCCGCGTCCGCATTCCACGCCGCAAAGTTCGTCTGTCCGGCTGTCTTCACCGGAAGATACAGTTCAAAGCTTTCCGCGATCTTCTGGAATAATGCGGAAAGATTTTCTTTTGCTATCTTATACATACATTATCCCCTCTTTCCTACAATACTTGGTTCCGCGTCCTCAAACGTATAGTTTGTAAGCGGTGCTTTTGAATCAGTGTCTGCTCCGGCCTGGTACTCACCGTACAGCTCATCAATATCTTTGATAAACTTACGGTTAAACAGATGAAGCGGAATTCCCTGGGGACATACACGGCTGCACTCGCCGCAGTCCGTACATCTTCCTGCCACATGGAAGGCACGGATGATATGGAACATCTTTTCTTCAAAGGAGTCCACGTTTGCCTTCTGGGAGCTGTCAAACTTGTTGCTGTCAAAGACACATTTCCGGCAGCTGCAGGCCGGACATGCATTCCTGCAGGCATTGCAGCGGATACATTTGCTTAACTCACTCTGGAAATATGCAAACTTCTTCTCTGGGCTCATAGCCTCGATTCTCTCCACCTCCGCAAAACGCTCTGCGTCCTTTGTCTCCTTTGATTCGCCGATCTGCTCATCAAAGATCATATGCTCCTTACCTTTGCAGACATGGCATCTCTCCAGCATAGCGTCTGCATAGGCGCATGTCTTTTCTCCGTAAAGGGTCTGAATCACAAGAGTTTCTGCGTCATCTGTGATCTCTGCGCCCTTAATACTCTCAATACCCTTGATGCCCTGCTTTTTAATTTTTTCTATATCAAGCTTCCCTTTGCACCCAACGCCTACAATGTAAGCTTTCTCTCTGTCTACCCGGTGCTCCTTGATTAACTGGTTAAAGCTATAGGTATCGCAAGGCTTTAAACAGACCATGGTCTTCCCTTCCAGTCTGGAAGCCTCTATCATATATTTGCTTAAATTCGCGCCGCAGAAGCCGTTGTATACAAAATTCTCAAGCTCCTCTGCGCTCTCAAAGTAAGCCGGCTCCGGATTATAAGGCAAGTCTCCGGCCTTCCAGCCGAGAACCCGTGCCACAGTTCCGTCTGCCAGCAGTTCTTTTGCACGGTTAATTAGCTCTTGCATCTTAAATCCCCCAATCTTACATTTTCGCCAAGAGAATAAATCTTCTCCACAAAGCTGTTCATTGTCTCAGAGAATTTCACACCCTCTGCCGCAGATACCCACTCTACGCGTGTACGCCCGTTTTCCACGCCAAGATAGTCAAGCATGGAGAATAATAAGGTCATACGTCTTCTCGCATAATAATTTCCGGTGCTGTAATGGCAGTCTCCCGGATGGCATCCACACATGATCACTCCGTCCGCTCCCTTTTCAAATGCCCTCAGGATGAACATGGGATTCACGCGGCAGGAGCAGGGAACACGGATAATCTTTACGTCAGCAGGATAAGTCAGACGGCTGCTTCCTGCCAGGTCAGCTCCTGCATAACTGCACCAGTTACAGCAGAACGCTACAATTTTCGGTTTGAATTCTTTATTTTCTAACGGCATATTGCATCCACCTCCGCTAAGATCTGTCTGTTTGAGAAGCCCTGCAGGTCCATGGCTCCTGACGGACATGCAACTGTACATGCACCGCAGCCCTGGCAGAGAGCATTATTTACAACTGCTACCCGGCGCGTCTCACGGATGCCGTGGTCATTCACCTCTTTATCCTCATATGTAATTGCGCCGTACGGACATACATTTTCACAGGTAGAACATCCATTACAGAGCAGGATATCTGCCTGTGCGGTACACGGATTGGTCATAAGCTTATCCTTTGCAAGAAGCCCGATGGCCTTTACGGCTGCGGCTCCTGCCTGTGCCACCGTCTCAGGAATATCCTTTGGTCCCTGGCATACGCCGGAAAGGAAAATACCTGCTGTGGGTGACTCTACCGGACGGAGCTTTGCGTGTGCCTCTGTCAGGAAATTATTGGTATCAATGCTTGCTGTAAGCATGGTTGCAATCTTTCTCACATCCGGGTTCGGCTCAATAGCTGTTGCCAGGACAACCATATCTGCTTCTTTTAGAATCTGTCTGTTGTCCAAAAGGTCGCTCCCCTGTACCAGAAGCTTCCCGTCAGGCTGAGGGATGACCTTCCCCACCTGTCCTTTGATATAATTGACTCCATACTGCTCTACCGCTCTTCTGTAGAACTCATCAAAGTTCTTGCCCGGCGTACGCACGTCAATATAAAATACGGTAACATTCACATCCGGGTATTTATCTCGGATGAGCATGGCATGCTTTGCCGTGTACATACAGCAGATCTTGGAACAGTAGGGCTTGCCCCTGTCGTCTGCACAGCGGCTTCCCACACACTGGATAAATACGATCTCCTTCGGAGCTTTTCCATCAGAAAGACGCTCCAGATGTCCGTGGGTCGGCCCTGCCGCATTCATCACACGCTCCAGCTCAAGAGATGTGATCACATCCTTGCTCTGGCTGTATGCATACTCGTCATATTTTTTAAGATTGATGGTATCAAATCCGGTTGCAACAACAATCGCGCCATACTTCTCTGTAATGATCTCATCCTTCTGCTCATAGTCAATAGCCCCTGCCTGGCATACCTTGGAGCAGATTCCACATTTTCCGGTCTTGAACTTAATACAGGCCTCACGGTCAATGACAGGGACGTTGGGAATTGCCTGTGCAAATGGAGTGTAGATGGCGCTTCTTGTATTTAAGCCTCTGTTAAACTCGCTGGGCGCCTTTTTGGACGGACATTTTTCCTGGCACACGCCGCACCCGGTACATTTATTCATATCCACGCTTCTTGCTTTTTTACGGATGTCTACGGTGAAATCACCTACAAATCCGCTCACCTTCTCGACTTCACTATATGTATAAATGGTAATCTTCTCATGGGCGGACGCCTCCACCATCTTCGGCGTCAGAATACATGCGGAGCAGTCCAGTGTCGGGAATGTCTTATCAAGCTGTGACATCCTTCCGCCGATACTCGGCGTCTTTTCCACTATATCCACCTCGTAGCCTGCGTCTGCAATATCAAGGGCTGTCTGGATTCCGGCAATACCGCCGCCGATCACAAGCGCCCTCTTTGTAACGCGGCTCTCGCCTGCCTGAAGCGGCGTATTTAAATTCACCTTGGCAACCGCTGCCCGCATCAGAATCACAGCCTTTTTGGTTGCCTCCTCCATATCCTTATGAATCCATGAGCAATGCTCACGGATATTGGCAATCTCAACCATGTACGGATTCAGGCCCGCACGCTCTGCCGCCTTCCTAAAGGTCGTCTCATGCATACGCGGGGAACAGGAACATACAACAATCCCTGTTAATCCCTTTTCCTGAATCGCTGCCGCAATCTTCGCCTGACCTGCCTCGGAACACATGTACTGGTAGTCTTCGGCATGGACAACGCCCGGCTCCATGAGTGCCATCTCTGCTACTTTACTTACGTCTACTGTTGCGGCAATATTACTTCCGCAGTGGCAGACAAATACACCTATTCTCTGCACCTGGGTTTCACCTCCTGTATCTTCTGAATGCGCTGACTAACAACTGCTGTGGGAGCTCCGGATCCAGTAATTCCGGAATCTCGTCTGCTTTCAGGTAATCCTGGCTCCTCTGACGCACGACAACCTGTCTTGCCGCATCAATCAGCTTCCCGGGCTTTACATCGCGGGGACACCTCTCCACACATGCAAAGCAGGAAAGACATTTCCAAAGAGATTTTGAATCTACCAGGCTTTCAATATCTTCATTAATTACATAGGATACAAACTGATGGGGCTTGATATCCATCTCGTTATAGGACGGGCAGGTTGCAGAACATTTGCCGCACTTCATACACTTCAGTGGATTAACGCCGCTGATTTCCTTAATCATTTCTGCCTGTTTCTTTTCAGAACTCATGATGCCTGCACCTCCTTTTTCACTTCATCTTTCACGCCCAGGGCTTCTGCCAAAAGCTCCGTAAAGTAAACAACCGGAAGAGACGCGCCTGTACTCTTGTTCAGATTATAGAGACACAGCGGACATGCTGTGATGAGCATCTCTGCCCCGAAGCCTTCTGCGCTTGCCATAATCTTTTCACACATATTTTTTGACATTTCCTTTTCCTTTAAGGAAATGTATCCGCCGCAGCATTCGTTGCGGTATGGATAGATGACCGGCTCTGCGCCGATGGCGCGGATAAAGTCCTCGATAATCCTTGGATTCTCCGGGTCATCGAAGCTTAAAAGCTTGCTGGGACGAAGAAGCAGGCAGCCGTAGTATGCGCCGATCTTCTTTCCGGCCAGAGGGTTCGTCACTTTTTTCTTTAATTCGTCAAACCCTACTTTATCACGAAGAACCTCCAGAAAATGGAGTACCTCTGTCTCACCTGCATAAGGCTCATCAAGCTCCATATAATTGTTGGCTCTTGTACGGATATCCTCTACATTTTTCATATCATCATTGACACGTTTGATCACGTGATGACATGCAGAGCACATGGTCACCAGGCTCTGATCCTTCTCCTTCGCCGCATTGAGCGCACGGACCGAAGACAGCTTAGTGGCAATCTCGTCAGAGCCAAGAGGATATACTCCGCCGCAGCACTGCCAGTCTTCGACTTCGATGAGTTCAATGCCAAGAGCTTCTGCTGAGGCTCTTGCATAAGCATCCAGATCCTTCGCCTTTGTTCTCAAAGTGCATCCCGGATAATAACTGTACTTCATAGTTCTCGCTGTCCTTTCTTATAATTTTGCAGCTGTGCATTGAATAACCCCGGTCATCCGGGGCCGCCCCTGCACAAAGCTACTCAATAGTTATGTTATTTTACCATATTTCCTTTCTATTTTAATATGACCATTTTTTCAAATCAAGTATCAAATATTACCGTTTTACAGCTCGATTTGTGCAATAACAGATTTCAGTGCGTCTGCACTTGCTTTTAATTTCCCTACTTCTTCCTCTGTAAGGGTCATCGGAATCTTGCCCTGAATGCCATTAGGTCCTACCAGTGCAAGCGTGCTTAAACATACATCCTCAATTCCGTATTCACCGTGCATCATAGAAGATACGGTTGTTACAGATTCAGATGCTGACATGAGTAAGCTGCACAACCGGCAGACGCCTCTCGTAACCGCATAGAAAGTTGCACCTTTATTTGCAATGATCTTGCCGCCAGATTTCTGTACATAGGTAAGCATAGCCTCTTTATCAAGCTTCCCTGCCGTTTTTCCAAGATGAGGCATCATATCAAAATAATCATCTACATTCACGCCTGCGATCCTTGCGGCTGACCATGGAATGAAGGATGTGTCTCCATGCTCGCCAAATACGTATGCATGGATATTTCTCTGTGCAACTTTAAAATGTTCGGAAAGACCGCAGCGGAGACGTGCGGAATCTAAAACTGTCCCGGAACCAATGATCTGGTTCTCCGGAATTCCTGAGATCTTTGTGAATACATAAGTCATAATGTCAACCGGATTGCTTACGATAATATAAAGTGCATTCGGCGCTGCCTTTGCAATCTCCGGTGTAATCTGCTTCAGAATGTTAACATTTGTCTGTGTTAGTTCGATTCTTGTCTGACCTGGCTTACGGGCTATTCCCGAAGTGATGATTACAATGTCTGAATCCTTCGCGTCCTCATAGTCCCCTGCAATAATGGATACCGGATCCCTGAAACAGGTTCCCTGCTCAATGTCCATGACTTCGCCTTCTACTTTTTCTTTGTTGATGTCGATCATGACGATCTCTGATGCCATGTCCTCCCCAGACAATGTGTACGCAATTGTTGCGCCTACACTTCCGGCTCCAATAATTGTGACTTTACAGCTCATGTTTTTGTTCTCCTTTTAAATATTTTCTTTTCCGCGATCATGGGTTAAAATGTTTGTCACATTTTGCCGTCGCTTTCGTTTATCATACCACATTGATAATAAATTAACAAGCCTGCATTTGAGAGAAGATTGCACAATATATTTCCATTCTTTTATCTATTTTGCCTAAAACAAAACGAGAGCCTGCCTCAAAGCAAGACAATTCGGGAAAACAACAACCCTGTGGACTCTCCGCGACAACCTTCAGGAGACAAGCCCGGTCTTCGATCCGAAGCATCCGAATTCGTGATGCCAAAAAGTTTAGTTTCTTACGGGCAGGCCAAAATAACCACCGCTCCTTTCAGAAAACACATATATAAACACATAAAAAAATATTTATATTTATTTTTATATAAAGAATATATTTTATTTTGATATCCTGTCATTTTTACCGAATTCATTTTTTTATATTCATATTTTATTTGTTTGTCATTCATATTTAATTCATATTAAGTATATATTATGCATATTCCTCCTTCAATTTCAATATTAAACGTTTATTTTTATACATTCCCAAAAACCAAAATCCATTTTAAGTTTGCAAAATAATTTTTTTCTCTTTGGCTAATCACCCGAAAAAATTCATAAAAGTATATTCATCCTCCTATATTTTTATTTTATCCAAATAATTTTGTGCGTTTTTTATGTTTTTTTTCTTATTTTTTTCATTTTTTATACGTATTGACAAAACAAATATTTAATATTATAATGGCAGTGCAGATAACTACTACAGAAGTAGCACATTGCAAAACATGTTTTCAATATCCGTTATCAGCAAGGCGAAAATCTCTAAATGTTTTATATATTTTGTTTACATTCAGAAGATTTATGCCCTGGTTTTTTTGAACCTTTTTTGTCTTATTATTTGCCATAACATTTCAGGCAAATCAGTGACTACACTAAATCTTAATAAATAACAGGAAGGAGAAAATAATGAGAAAGAAACGATTCCTGGCAGGAATATTAACTGCAGCTATGGTAAGCGCTTCTCTTGCCCTCCCAGGGAATACCCTGCAGGCAGAGGCAGCTTCGAAGACCATAAAAAAAATTACCATTGCAAAAAAAGCAACCATTTATGTCGGAACCAAAAAGAAGCTCAAGGTAACCAAAGCCCCAAAGGCAGCTTCGGCAAAAATTACCTGGAAGAGCTCTGACAAGAAGATCGCGTCTGTAAACAGCAAAGGGGTGGTAAAGGGCATCAAGGCAGGCTCCGTTACCGTCACAGCCAGTGTAAAAGGCAAAAACAGCATCAAGTCTTCTTGCAAGGTAACTGTGAAAAAGCCCCGCCTAATTAAAAAGCTGAAGGCAGATTCTGCAAAGCTTACCCTGGATGCAGGCAGCTCCAGGACAATCAAGACAACGATCACACCAAAAAACGCAAGCATAAAGAAGTTGAAGTACAAATCTTCAAATACAAATGTTGCATCCGTCAGCTCTAAAGGCAAAATTACTGCAAAGAAGGCCGGAGCAGCCACGATTACAGTAAGCGCCACAGACGGAAGCAAGAAAAAAACAACCGTACAGGTTACTGTAAAAGCATCTGCCGCGCCTCAGGTAAAGGTATCAAAGATAACTGTAAAGAAAACCGAAATTACCTTAGAGGCAGGCGCAAAGCAGAAGCTGGAGACAACAATTGCACCGTCAAATGCTACCAACAGGCAGCTGAAATACACACTCTCTGATCCGTACGCAGCAAGCGTAAGCGCGGATGGCACCATTACCGCACTGACCCAGGGCAGTACAGATATTACAATTGAGGCTGCAGACGGAAGCGGTGCAAAGGCAACAGCTCATGTGACGGTAGTGGATACAGACAAACCAAGAGCCATCATTACCCAGGACGGCGAGGTGGACGACCAGAATTCCATGATTCATCTTCTGCTTTACGGCAATGAGATTGATATCCAGGGAATTATCCAGACCAGCTCACAGTACCACTGGATCGGCGATGAGAACGGACCGGATGAAGCTTCTAAAAAGCCCTACCGCTGGCCGGGGACAGACTGGATGACAGAGCTGGCTGATGATTATGCAGCTGTATATGACAATCTGCGTACCCACGACCGTGCATACCCGACGCCAAATTATATCCGCAGCATGATAAAGATCGGAAACATTGCCTACAAGGGCGATATGCGAAAAGAAACCGAAGGATCCAGATTAATCGAGGCAGCCTTCCTGGACAATGACCCAAGAACCTTATATGTCATGGCATGGGGCGGTCCCAATACCATTGCACGCGCACTTAAGAGCATCGAGGAAAAATATAAGAATACCGACCAGTGGGATGTTGTCCGCAAAAAGATTATTGATAAGACAGTAATCGGTGCATATGGAACCCAGGATCAGACCTATGATGAGTATATCGGCGTGGAATGGCCGGAAATTAAATTCGTTCAGGTCAGCGCAACAAGTTACGGCTATGGCTGGTCCAGAAGCGCAGGCACTGTAGACAGCGAAGCAAAACGCACCATGTCCGGTGCATGGATCCGCGAAAACTTAGACTATGGGCATGGACCGCTGCTCGACAAATATGTAGTCTGGGGCGATGGAACCTATCTGCCAGGCGAAGAAGAAGGCAGCCAGTTTGGTACAAACGAGTCCCTTGTGGACAGCACTGACTGGTGGGGCGGCAGCTTTATCGGCAAGTACCAGCGATATGATTTCCTCTCTGAGGGAGATTCCCCAAGCTTCTTCCCGCTTATGAATACTGGTTTGAGATCCTTAGAGAACCTTATGGCATACGGCAGCTACGCAGGAAGGTACACGAAAGTAACAAATCGTCCGAATCAGCTGCAGAACTGGTATCAGACAGCAAAGGACTATGACCCGCTGCAGAAGAAAACCGTAAGCTCTGACTGGCGCTTTATGGCTGATATCCAGCATCAATTTGCTACTCGTGCGGACTGGTGTATTACACCCAAATACGAGGATGCAAACCATATGCCGTCCCTGACAATAAAAGAAGGCCTTGACTTTAAGGCAGCGCCCGGGCAAAAGCTTACCTTCCACGCAAAGACATCTGATCCGGACGGCGACTATGTAAGCGTAAACTGGGAACAGTACTTTGAGGCTGATACTTACCAGGAGCCGGAAGAAAATAAAGGCATTTATATCAAAGGTGCAAACTCTGATACGGCAACCATTACTGTACCAGAAGATGCAAAAGAAAATGATACTCTGGTTATCAACGTACGTGCAACTGATAACGGAACACATTCCCTGTCCTATTATCAGCAGATTGTCATTACCGTAACAAGTGCATCTCAGCCAACCAGTATCAACGTATCAGGCGATACAACAGTAGAGGCCGGAAAACGCATAACTTTAGCGGCAGAAGTGCTTCCAGAAACTGCAACAGTTAAAACTGTTACCTGGTCTTCTTCAAGTGAAGCCATTGCAACTGTAAATGAAAAAGGACAGGTAACAGGCGTAAGTGAAGGGCCGGTTACAATTACAGCAACATCAAAGTCAGACAAATCCATAAAAGGAAACATTGAGATTACTGTAACGCGTACAGCTGGAGACCCGGCAAACAGCAAGCCAAGGGCAATCATCACCCAGGATGGTGAAGTAGATGACCAGAACTCTCTGATTCACCTGCTTCTCTATAGCAACGAGATTGATATTCAGGGAATCATTCAGACCAGCTCACAGTACCACTGGATCGGCGATGACAATGGCCCGGACGAAGCCTCTAAGAAGCCTTATCGCTGGCCGGGAACGGACTGGATGATGGAATTAGCAGATGATTACGCCGCTGTATACGATAACCTGCGCGTTCATGACCCTGCATACCCAACTCCGGATTTGATCCGCAGCAAAATAAAGATTGGAAACATTGCCTACAAGGGCGATATGCGGGAAGAAACCGAAGGCTCCAGATTAATTGAGGAAGCTTTCCTGGACAACGACCCAAGAACCTTATATGTCATGGCATGGGGCGGTCCCAATACCATTGCACGCGCACTTAAGAGCATCGAGGAAAAATATAAGAATACCGACCAGTGGGATGTTGTCCGCAAAAAGATTATTGATAAGACAGTAATCGGTGCATATGGAACCCAGGATCAGACCTATGATGAGTATATCGGCGTGGAATGGCCGGAAATCAAATTCGTTCAGGTCAGCGCAACCAGCTATGGATATTTCTGGTCTAACTCTGCAGGCAACGTAGACAGTGAAGCAAAACGCACAATGTCTGGGGCGTGGATGCGCGAGAATCTGGATTATGGACATGGACCGTTACTTGACAAATATGTAGTCTGGGGCGACGGAACCTACCTGCCGGGCGAAGAGGACGGCAGCCAGTTCGGCTCTAACGAAGATCTTTTAGATAGCACCAACTGGTGGGGCGGCAAAAAATACCAGCGGTATGATTTCCTTTCCGAAGGAGATTCCCCAAGCTTCTTCCCACTTATGAATACTGGTTTGAGATCTTTAGAGAATCTTATGGCATATGGCAGCTTCGCGGGAAGATACACGAAAGTAGAGAATCGCCCGAATAAGCTGCAGAACTGGTATCAGACAGCAAAGGACTATGACCCGCTGCAGAGTAAAACCGTAAGCTCTGACTGGCGCTTTATGGCTGATATCCAGCATCAGTTTGCTACTCGTGCAGACTGGTGTATTACTCCAGAATACGAAGATGCAAACCATACGCCATCCCTGACAATAGCGGAAGGCCTTGACTTCGAGGCAGCCCCTGGGCAAAAGCTGACCTTCCACGCAAAGACATCTGATCCGGATGGTGATTATGTAGCTGTAAATTGGGAACATTATTTTGAGGCCGATACTTATCAGGAGCCAGAGGCAAACAAAGGCATCTATATTAAAGGCGCCGAGTCTGACACTGCAACTATTACTGTCCCAGAGGACGCAAAAAATGGCGATACGATTGTTCTCAATGTACGAGCTGCCGACAATGGCACACACTCTCTGTCTTATTATCAGCAGATTGTCATTACAGTAGCCGGAAGGACAGAACTGGGGAATCTGACATTAACGTCAGGTCTCCAGGATGATACGATTGTATATGGAGATCCGAAACAAGTATGGGGCCGTCCTTCTTATTCAGATTATGCAAAGCAGATAATATTGAAAAACACTGATGAAAAGGGCAATGAAGCCTCCCTCGAGGGCAAGACCTTCACATGGACAAGCAGCGATACAAGCATCGCCACAGTAAGCAATACAGGTACCGTAACCCCGGCAGGTCAGGAAGGCACAGTGAAGATTACTGCAGCCGCAAATGACGGAAGCGGAAAATTGGCAGAAATTACGCTGACATTAACTTACGCAGGCACAACTTCTACTTCGGAAGTCAGTACAAAAGAAACTGAACAAAATTCCTCCGATTCCGCAGAAGCAATTCGGCCGGCAGATTCCAAAGACCCAGCTCAGACAGCTGCATCAGAGGCTCAGGACAGTGAAAACACACAGCCAGCAGAGAGCCCCTCACAGGATGGAACAAATCCAGAGAATACCGGTTGGGAAGAAACTCCTTAAGGCTGATCTTAACTGGCAAATAGAACCTTTACTGACAGAAGAACGGTTTGCTGTAGAAACAGCAAACCGTTCTTCACTTCCACTTGATACGGCAGTCATTGTATCAGGCAGCTACACGTTTCATACCTTAATTTCTCGTTCCTTCTTATCCAGCTCATATTGCTGCTCATTCCCATATGTGATATACTCTAACCATACTAATACATCCCTGGTTTATACTAGAGCGTATTTGAAAATTCATTCCTGCCATCTGCACGTCCCACTTTGCGGCTAATTTGCCCCGCATTCAGTGGGCGTAGCTAGAAGAAATCAAAAGTGAGAAAGTGAGGGATTCTATGAAATTCTTAAAAAACACAATTATTTTCTTATTATGCACCGCTCTTTGTCTGTGCATACCAGTGACATCCGAAGCCTCCCAGAGCTCGGTCACCATTTCAAATGACCAACAGCCGCAGCCCGCCACCGGCTGGCGGACAGTAAAAGGAAAAAAGTATTATTACAACAAGAGAGGCGTGAAAGTAACCGGACTGAAAACCATTGACGGCGCCAGATATTATTTTAACAAACGAGGCGTCATGCAGACAGGTCTGAAAAAAATCAAGAACAAAAGATATTATTTCGACAAAAAAAATGGGTATATGGTTAAAACTGCCCTGTACAAAAATTACATCATTGCTTCAAACGGCGTCTGCCACAAGATACCAAACAAAAAAACCGGCAACAAAACAAAGGACGCACAAAGAGTTGCAAAATTAGTTGCAAAATGTGTATCCAAAAAAGGCAAAGATCTTGACCGGGTAGGCCAGGCCGCATTCTATGTATCCGCCTTCTGCCAGAGATGTACCTATACAATGGAAGGTTCTGATTACAGCCAGGCATACGGCGTATTTATCTCCAAAAAATACTCCTGCGCAGGCGCCACCCGCGCATTAGGAATGGTCTTAGATTATATGGGATACAAATGGAAACACGCCAACGCAAACCAGTATACCCACCAGTGGTGCATCCTTAAAATGGATGGCAAAAAAGGCTATGCCGACGGACAGGTCGGATGGGCCGGATACGGAAAGCATCCGTAAGCCAGTTGGGGACGGGGTATTTTTAAAAATACCCCGTCCCCAATTTATGCCAGAACCCATTCTGGCCATATCCATTGTTGTTTTGTGTATGACCATAACCTCTTATACATCTTCCCATTTTCTATTTTATATTTATACCCCGTTTTTTCTGCAAACGGTTCAGCCGAGCCTCCAAATGCACTTTCGTATGTATAATTATCAGGACTATCACAAGCCAAGGTGCAACAGCTAGATGCAATTGATAAACCGAATAGACAAAACAATACCAGTAAACCCTTCTGTAAATTCTTCATATGATATATTTCCCTCCTATTCATATATTACAATATCATTCATTCTGTATCCTGTCTGTTATCTATTAGATTCAAACGTCTTCCTTCTTCCTCGGTGTATATTTTCAGATTTCCATACTCTTCTTTGTACTCCGCTAACCCCTCAACGCTATAAAGAAAACCTATATATTCATGTTTCGGACTATAGATGTTAAACCTCCCCCCTTCTTCCACAATATAAGTCCCTGGCAAAATTGTGCCGTCAATAATCCCCTCTTCGTAATCCTCTTCCACAGGCTCACTGTATGGCTGAAATACAAATGCGTAAGAAAACAAAAACACAAACAGCAGTCCCACGACAGCAAATCTGTCCCTGTTCCTTTTTTTGCAGTAATTCTTATTCAAAATCATATGAAAACGCTGCTCCATTCTACCCGAATCACCCGGCTCAACCATATTACATGTCGTAACAGCCGGCTTTCTATGCGTACCCGAATCCTTTAGCACATTAAGAATCGTCTGGAGATATTCCGCTTTCTGCTCTCTGTCCAGTACATTACATACCTTCTGGTCAGAATGCATCTCAAGCGCGAAAGATATTTCGCAAAAAAATCGCTTTATTAGCGGACTCCACCACAAAAACGCCTGCAGCCCTCCGGTAAGGAGCTTTATAAATACATGCCCATACTGATAATGCATATACTCGTGAAAAAATATATAATGTAATTCTTCATCTGTAAAATTTGTATGAGGAAGAACGATTACCGGTTTCCAGATTCCAACAATAGACGGTGACTTGACCGCCGGATGAACCGCTATTTTAATATCCGGTGGCAATAGCTTCCTACTGAAAACTTTTCGTAATCCCTGGTTATCCTGTCTGTATGCTCCGATTTCAGAAAGTATTCGGTAAAGACGGCAATCCTCTGCTTCCGGTAATAATGCCAGTGCTCTTTTCAAATGATAATATCGCAGTATATGTACAACTATCGTAATCGCAGCAGTACCCAGCCATATAAACAAAATTACAGAATATACAGATACCGCCCGAAAATTCACGCGGAACAACGTATAGTTTAAAAACGACTGGACAATCGGCAAAATCTTAACTGAGTTTACAGTATATGTGTATGGCAGTTCGACCGGAATCAGAACCCGTAAGATGCAAAATATCAATAAGTAAAACAATGGATAAAACGAAAAACTGTTTTTATATCTGCGAAAAAGAAAAATTGTACCCACAAATATATTACCCCAGATAACAGCCATTACAAATGAATAGTAAGTAAGTATCATCAAATATCATCCTCCCGGTATTGCTCCAGTAATTTTTCCAGCGCATCTACAATCTCCTCCTTTGAACTCTTCGTATTACCCAGAAAAGATGAAAGCACAGAAAAGCAGTTCCTGTCACTTCCCTGATAAAATCGTTCAAACTGCATAGAAGCATACTCATTTGCAGAAAGCGCAGGCCTGAAAACTCTTCCATAAGATTTTCCCAGCTTAATAACAGAGTCAACCACAATAGCGCCTTTCTTTTCTAAACTACGCATAATATTCTGTATGGAAGAACTTGGCCAGCTTCTGTCTGGAATTCCCTCTGCAATTTCCATAGCACTTAATGCCTTGTCAGAATTCCAAAGCACCTTCATAGCCTCTTCCTCCTTACTACTAAGAGAAAAGTATTTTAGTTCCTTCTTCTTTTTCATCACCGCTTTCGCCTCCCCTTTATTATTATAATTTCTATTGTAACTGCTCAGTGCCTTGAGCAGTTACTTTCTATTATACTTTTCTTTAATATAAGAAACAAGAAATTTTAGCCTTCATAATATTTTAAAATAATTTAAAATAATTCAATGATATTTTTTACTGGGTATGCAGATAAGACTAAAGAAAACTTTCTCCTGTCCACCTTATGAAATTCATCTCCTGCGAATTGGGATTCATATAGATAAAATGGCATCATCATACTCCTTTGTTCTTTAGGTTTTAACTGAATATTTGTTTTTTCCACCCCATTAAGTGCACAATATGCTCCCAGATCCATTCCATTTGACCACACACCTGCCTGTGCCATAAATCTGACTAAGCTTGTTGTGTGTTCTGTACTACTTGTATTCTTTATATTTATCTGGACCAAAAGCACCTTTCTTTCAGTCTGGGACATAGAATCCCCATCTTCGTAGATCATTTCTTCCTTATGATCAGAGAGCAGTTCCTGCATTTCTTCCATAGATACAAGATTACTACTGGAAACACTGATTTCAATTTCTCCACCTTTTATTTTATCTTTTTCTTTGTAAACAACAACACCTGGATTAGGATATCTTTCATTCAGCGAGACAAATCTCCATATGGAACTGCCCACTATCAGAATAGACAAAATAACTATCATTCGTTTTCTATGATATGCCTTCATAACATGTTCCTTCTTTACGTAATTTTTGTGCATTATTTTCTTACGGAATGCGCAGTTTATGCGCATTCCTGACCTGCGAATATTAACTTTTGTGTTCCATAATCTTTCCATTTTCCATTACAAAAATTTCATCAGCAATTAATTCCAGCTCCTCTTTATCATGGCATGCCACTATGATAGTCGCCTCTTTTTCTTTTGCTTCTCCCAGTAAATTCTTTAGTATTTCGACCCCCTCTGTATCCAATGCATTAAATGGCTCATCCAGCAAAATAATATCTGGCTCCTCCATAAATGCACAGGCTATTCCAAGTCTTTGCTTCATACCCAGCGAATATTTTCGGAAGGGCTTCTTTTCCCCTGGATCTAGACCGACGCGTTCCATCATAAGGCAGATGTCCTTTTTATCTAGCCTCCCTTTTATGTCCGCAAGTATTTGTAAATTTTTAAGGCCTGAATAATAGGGCACAAATGCCGGATTTTCGATTAAACATCCCACACTTTCCGGAAATGCCGATTCCTTTCCCAGACGTTTCCCATCTATTTCCACATATCCGCCATTTGGTTTTATCAATCCACAAACCGCGCGCATTAGCATCGTCTTTCCCGAACCGTTCTTCCCCTGCAGGCCATAAACCTTTCCTTTTCTTAACTGTAAGTTAATATCTGTCAAAACCGCATTTCCATTTAATTCCTTATACAAGTTTTTTAGAATAATCATCTTTTTCTCCTACTATTTATACGTTTTTCCTGTCGCGAAATAAATTATTCGCGACAGTTCTCCTTATACTCATGGATGATGAAATCTACCGCTCAGTATATATCATGTCTTCTAAAATAAATGTATCCGCCCAAAAACGCCGCACACATTACAATAATATTTGTTATTACAATCCCACTAAGCGTGTTTCCTCCTGTCATTGCAAATTCACTTCTTAAGATCATGGAATTCGCCCCCATAAAACAGGAATGATTATAATAAACCGAGATAACAATGTAAGACAAAAGCAGCAAAAAGCTATAAACCGGACTTAAGACAAAGCTGCCAGTAAGCTGCAATAAGGATAATGCAACAGACGACATAAGCGGAATGCAGATGCAGATTAACCACAATTGCTTATTCGCAATTAACGAAACATCCAATTCATTCATTACCATATTCCACTCCTGGTCCGCTATAAATGATATCTTTCCCGTCAGCATACAGGCTCCCAAAATGATCAAAATACCAACAGCATAGTAAAGCGCCACACTGGCGACTACCCATATGCATTTGGAAAACCACCATAACGCTCTGCTCTTAGCCCTTATTATTGTCTGTATCCCATACTTTTCAAGGTTAACCACAGGATAATCATAGACAATCAAGGCCATCGACACCTGCACTATCATCCATAATATTGGAACCTCAAACTGCTGTCCCGGAACAGGAGTATAGTTTCTAATTCCCTTAAACAGATAAATAAAATATTCAAAAAAGGAGGGCTCTGTAGAAAATAACACACTCCTCTCCTGCACAATCATCACCACACCAAAAAAGGGCGCGGTGCCTGCCAGGAACTTCCACATATTGGCACGAAGTCCTTGACACAAGTCGTACTTTATAATACCTCTTCTTGTACTACTCCACATTTATATAGTCCTTTCTATCCGCCAATACGCCACAGAGTTCTATAAAAACCACAAGAATCATCATTGTTTGTAATATTCGGAAGTCTCTGTTAACCCACCGCTCATATCCTGCCCCTGCACGACCAAGGATGGCAGGAAATCTCATAAAATAATTTTCAATGAGGCACATAATATATGCAGCCAAAAGAGCCATCACTCTTTTTAAGAGTATCAATCTAAAAAAAATAAAACAAACTTCAAGTAATTCCATATAAAGAAATAAACTGCACCAAAATACAAATACAATAAAAGGAAACGAAGCTTCGTCAGATATCATCCCATTATTCATATATACAAACAAACTCCTGCTGCCGCACAAATCTACCCATCCTTTTGCATCTGCTTTTCCTATATATACAATAAATACCGTAAGACTCAAAGACAGCATTGCAAAAAAACTTGCATGATACAAAATCTGTGTCCTGTACATCACTCTTACGCTTTTATACCGGACAATCCGGTTAACCATATAATTATGCTGATTTAGCCTCATCACAAGCATCAGGACAACCGGGGTAAGTAATATACATCTAAAAAAAGGCATCCAGCACAGCATGAAACTATCTGCCACTGTTAAATCGCACATTCCGCCATAATCTCTCACCATGCTTTTCCAATATACAAAAGCAGCGATGCACAGACTTCCAGACGCCACACAAAAATCCATGACATGGGTACTGTATAAATGATATAATCCTTTTTTCATTCTATACATATAAATCATATTTTTTTCCTTCGCGAAATAATAATATCATGCATATTAACAAACCGAGTATATAGAATATCACAATAAATGAAAACACCGCACCCACCGGTTGATCTGGCCGCAAGAAAAGCTCCGGGGAATACTTATAATATTCTGTATAGCCAAGGACAAAATTCACCAGTGTATACACAATAAACGGGATTACAAGTGACATGAACCTATTTCTCACATAAAATGATGAAATCATTCCAAATAAAGAAAATAACCCTGCATAAGAAAAAATAATCACAAAATATCCCCCAAGATATACATAGGGATGTGTATAAAATATTCCGCTCCACATGCTATGTTCAAAAATAGGAAAGGTTCTTGAACTGGCCTCTGGAAGGACAGAAGGTATTGCCATCATGGTAACATATAAGTTTACTATAAGAGGAAGAACAACCGCACATCCGCCCGAAAGATAAACAGCAATACTCTTAGAAAAAAGATAAACATTTCTATTCACTCTTGTTAAAATATGTGCCTGGTATCCAC
Source organism: uncultured Dorea sp. (assembly GCA_948602995.1). Lineage (GTDB taxonomy): Bacteria > Bacillota > Clostridia > Lachnospirales > Lachnospiraceae > CAPEBR01. The sequence goes on along the minus strand of CAPEBR010000038.1, from coordinate 2,073 downwards.
TCTCCCGCTCAATAAAACAGCTATCGGAAAACGGAAGGCAGGAAATAACAGGCAGTATAATAAAGTAAAGAGTAAGCTGATATGTATGTCCTGACGCTCCGATCCATGTATTAAAAACGGAGACCGGATATTCTCCTTTCCCCAATAAATAATAGTCAGCCTTCTCCATTGCAGGTATGACCCAGGTAAAAATCTGCGAGCCTGCAATAAGAAGCCCCACAAGAATGCTATACAAAAATCTGACATTGCAAAAAGCTCTCTTCAGTTCAATCCTAATCATCTGATTCATCTTATTATCTAATTTTAAAAGCTTTAAGTTCATCGCTGCTGCCTTCTCCATAAAGATTGATACTATATAATAAGTTATCCTGTTCTAAAAGATTATCCGGAACAATATAAACCAGTAATACTTCCTTTTCTTCTCCCTCGCTAAAACTACATCTGTAATAGTCTTTCTTTTTCTCCGGGTTCTCATAGCCGCTCCTGTACCTTAGTTCCTCAGACATATCTATTACGTCATTTTCTTTATTAATTACAACAAAATTTCCAGCACTCAGATATACTTCCTGTTCCTTTCCGGTCTCATTTCGAATCACCAGCTCCGTATAAATATATGTAAAACCATCTTTTAATCTTCCCTTCTCATCAATTTCGTCATCGAAATATAAAATATCATCACAAGAAATATCTGCCTTAAGTTCTTTACTAAATTCTGTATTTTTATATTTAAAGACTATATCATCAATCTCAATAGGGCTATTTATATCATAAATATTTGCGTTATTAATTTTATAGGCATATTCTTTCTTTTCCGGTTCGTCATCATCTAAATTTCCGTTCGCCATTCCTCCACTGCCGCTCTCTTGTATTTCTATCTCTTCTGCAGAATCTACAGTGAAGTCTAAGGTGTTCTCTTCTGGTTTAATCTTCTTTTCTTTCTCACTGCACCCTGCAGTCATTAAAATGCAAAAGATGACTGCAAAAAAAACTGATATCTTCATACTCTTCCTTTCACATGTTCAATAAAAATGGTCAGTTACAGCATGCGACTAAACAACCGCACGCTGTAACTCTTACAAAATGATTCAGCTCTCACATCAGATACTATCCGGGCTCCAGTATCCTGTTGCCACAAAGTTCCCGCTACTATTTGGTGTAGCCATTATCGTAGCATATGTATACTTTTTCTCCTTTACATAATTAATCATATAATATGTATAACCATCACTAAACCTATAAGTCGGGCTCCCAACATCATATGCCCATTCATCTGTTTTGGATTTTGCTCCCATTACTTCGGCAGTATAGGAACGACCATTTGCTGATTTACAGGACATATATGAAGATGTATAATCTTTTTTGGCCCTCTTTTCTGTCTTCCATCCAGAATAGGGTTGCCAGTCACTAAAGCTAAACTTAAATTTTGTATCACTCCAGTTTCCTTCCGCGTATGACACTTCTGTCAACCCCAATACTAAAACCAACATTAATCCCATTAGTGCAAATACTTTTTTCATCTTTCTTTTTTCCTTTCTACATTTATTTTTAATAGCACCTTTGTTATTGTAATAATATAGCACATTATATTTCAATATGTCAATATAATATATTTGCATTTTATTTTTTAATATCATAATTCTTATTATTTAAACTAAAACATCTATCAAGCCTGTCCAATGTTTCTTTCAACTCATTCCCCATCCGCCTGAATTTGCTTTAAACACCGGATTTCCCTGCTCACTCTTTCCAACCTCGACAAATCCCTTTCAAAGCGGCATCAAAAAACATAAAAAAGCGGGATTCATCCACCACCGTGATGAACCCCACCAAACCTTAAAACCCTTGATTTTAAGCAGTTTCTTTCTACTTTCGCCTGCGAGTACTCATATTCCTATGGCATCAATTCTAGATTGCCGCCTGTGCGGAATTTACCCCACCCAATTCGACATTCGACAAATTAAGCCCTCGCCTTTGTGCGGAATCCGGTATAGAATGATTTCAGCGGAACACTCCGCTAAATTTGACAATTCCGCATAAATCTGCTAAGATATATTTACATAAAGGTACTGCCGA
>CAPEBR010000037.1 GCA_948602995.1 uncultured Dorea sp. | reverse complement strand
TACGGTCAATCGCTGCTTTTAATGCATTCTTATTCACTACTTCTTTCAGATTACGCAGAGCCTCGCTGAGCTCAAAGGTTGCATCATCCACTTCTTTCTGTACTGCATCTTTGTTCTCTGCCACTTCCACAGCTTTGGCAAGTGCGGTCTGCATTGCTGCCCAGCTTTCTTTTGTGTAATCTGCCTCCGTTCTTTCATTTGCACGGTTAATCGCATCCCGAAGGCCTGCCTTGTCTACTCTTACCAGTGCCGCAATAGCATCTCTAAGCGCTGCTGTTGCTGCATTGACTTCCTCCTGGGTGACGGTTTCGCTTTCTGTTGCTTCAACAGCCGTTTTAAGCGCTTCCTGCAATGCCTTCCAGCTTGCCGCTGTATAATCACTTTCCTTTAGGTCTTTTGTACGCCCAATGGCAACTTCTAATGCATCCTTATTGATTGTTCCTTCCGTATCCAGTGCTCTGAGAGCCTCGTTAAGTTCCCGGGCTGCATCATCCACTTCCTTCTGAACCGCATCCACATTCCCTGCTACTTCCATTGCTTTTGCAAGCGCTGCCTGCAATGCTGCCCACTCGTCCACCTTATCCGGGAAATCCGCCTCATTTTTTCCGTTCGCAAGGTCAATCGCTGCCTGAAGACCTGTCTTGTCTACTCTTACCAGCGCTTCCAGTGCTTCCCTGAGCGCTGCTGTCGCTGCATTGACTTCCTCCTGAGTTACAGTCTCACTCTTCATTGCCTCATCAGCTGCCTTAAGTGCTGCCTGCATTGCTTTCCAGCTTGTGGCCGTGTAGTCTGTTTCTTTCAGATCCTTTGTCCGGTCAATGGCTGCTCTTAATGCATTCTTATTGACTACTGCCTTCAGATTACGGAGAGCCTCACTAAGTTCATAGGCCGCATCATCTACTTCCTTCTGAACCGCATTCGCATTTTCATCTACTGCAATGGCTTTTGCAAGTGCAGTCTGCATTGCTGCCCAGCTTTCCCTTGTGTAATCTGCTTCTTTTCTTTCATTTGCACGATCAATCGCATCCCTGAGACCTGCTTTATCAACGCTTACTAATGCTGCAAGCGCATCCCTGAGTGCTTTTGTCGCTGCAACTACTTCATCTTGTGTAGCAGCTTCATTTACTCTTATCTCATTAGCAGCCTTAAGCGCTTCCTGCATTGCCGCCCAGCTTGATGCTGTGTAGTCGGTTTCCTTCAAGTTCTTTGTCCTGTCAATTACCGCATTTAGCGCTTCCCTGTCAGCTGTCTTTACTCCTGTAAACTCATACGCACCTATATCAATTTTTTCATCCTTCAGCTCATTTCCGTAATAGTCGGTCTTCGGTTTCTCTGCCGGATTTGGTCTCAGCTCACTTTTCAGTTCATCCGTACTTTCACCCGGTGCAGCCGGATGTGCCGCTCCCTTGTCGATACACGGTGAGTTGTCTGCGGTCTTGAATCCGTCCACCCTTCCAAGTGTGGTCTTGCCGTCTTTCCAGCTTCCTTCTGTATAACCATTCACATCTAAGAATTTTGGTTCTGACGTAATGGTATTTTCATCTTTTACTGCTGCCTGATATGCAATTTCAGCACCACCTGATGCAGAATTATCATGATAGGCGACCCCGGTTGTCGTTACGCTGTTTTCCTTTGCAGGACCATGGAAAATGTTATTAAACACCTCTACTCCCTTAATTGCATTGCCTTCCCATGCAGAAGCCGGCATAAGTGACATCGTGTATCCGGTATCTGTCCAGTAGATTGTATTGTTATAAATCTGTACTCCTAACGAACCGTATTTTCCTGATCCCATACGAATTACCGGAGCCCCGTCATAGAGACCGTCATTAACACTTACGTTATATCTGGCAATGTTATTTACAGTTGCCCCTGGTCCAGGACAAAGCATAAGAAATCCGCCCAGGTTATCGTGACTGTAATTGTACTCATATACACAATTCTGTACACCATAATCAAAGTCAAATGCCATGCTGTCATTTCCGACTGCTTTTCCTTCGGATGCCTCGGATGTATGACATGCCTCATTGTAGCGGAAGGTTACATTATCTGCATCCCATGCCCAGAGCGCTGCATGATTCGGATTCGCTGAATAATCCCATCTGCTGTCTGCAGAATTGTGAATCAGATTATACTGTACGAGTGCATCTGTTGTATTAATCGGAACAATACCATCGCCTGCCACATCATGCACATAGTTATGCTCAATCGTTACATTGCTGCTGCCAACCCATTTGCTGTTTCCTGCATTCTGGTATCCTGTATCGGAAGAGGTTCCTCCTACTAATTTCCTGCTTGCCCATACGCTTTCTAGATAGATCGCCTCATGGCAGACGTTGTAAACCTCGTTTCCGGAAATGGTAAGCCCGTCATAACGGGATTCCACCTTACCAGTATGGTTATCCCCATCACCAGTTACCACAACAATCAGACCGCCGGCCGCCTTCTCTGCACCGCCTCTCATGAGGCCATTTACATCAAATATCCTGTTATTGCGGATAACAACGTCAGACAAGGTCCCTGCATCTCTGTTTTCTACAACAAGTCCAGATAACAGCCTGCTGCTCTGGCTGAACTCTCCGCCAGCCTCTTCGTCCCAGTTCGTAATTGCAAGATTTTCAATCACAATATATTCGCTGTTGAAAACATGAACAGCTGCATATTCTTCTTTTGAAGAAGCTCTCCAGTATCCGCCTTCTCCATTAATCTGTGGTTTTTCGCCGCTGCCATAGCTTCCGATAACAACTGGATTTTCCTTTGTACCTTTTGCATCCTTTACCGTAAGCTGCTCTCCGTTCCATTCACTTCCAGACTTGAATAAAATCTTATTTCCGGCTGTAAGACCACGCACTGAAGACACCTTGTCCAATGTCTTCCATGCACTCTCAGGTGATTTCCCATCTTTCGAATCATCACCATTCTGTGAATCCACATAATAGACAGCTCCGTTCTCTGCCGTAATGGTGGTCTTCGTATCACCACTGATTCCGATCCAGCTTAAGACCGGCGCTCCGCCGGATACCTTGCTGATTCTGACCAGCACATGGTCTGAACCTTCTGGTACTGCAATCTCTGTCTGCTGCTGCATATCCCTCTGTCCGGACAGGGTAAATGTACCTGTTCCGACTGTCTCTTCGTTTCCGTCTGCATCAACTGATACAGCTGTGATCCTCGTTCCGCGGTTACCTGACCACCACTCCTGATAGCCCGTAGAAACCACATAATTACCTGGATCCAGCTTAAACCGGTATTCGATGCTGCCTTCATCAGTCGCCCACCAGCCGCTGTCATAGAACTCTCCAGGCCCGTGAGAACCCATATCCTGCTGGCTTCCTCCGCCTGATGCTCCCGGGGTACTGGTATAGCCCCATGTCTTTCCTTCACCATATGCCTGATCTGATACGTCATTTAAAAGATTCTCTCTAATACTCTTTATCTTTTCAAATACCTTAGACTTACTTTCTTCACTGGTATCATTCGTGTTACAGTCTGCAAAATAAACGATTGATTCCGGAGTACAGAATACCTTCACTGTAAACTCACGGTTCAGCTCCTTCAGCTTTCCTGTAACTGTAACATCACCAAGCGCATAATCGCCAAGTCCCCTTTTATCAGGTGCAACACTCCATGTAACTGGCTGTTCTGAATAGGACGTTCCGCCAATCTTTACATCAATTTTCTGCGGGAATTCTCCTCTGAGGTTTTTAACAGACGATACGTTCTCCGGAAGATTTGTCATAATCTCAAGACTACCCTTATTCTTCAGATCTTCTAAAGTCCAGTCTTTGTAGTTCTTGATCATAATCGTACTGCCTGCACCAAACTCAATTGGAAGCCATACATATCTAGAATCACTCAGATCTCTTTTCTGATCTGGGTTATACCAACGGTCGCCCATATAAATAAACTGGCCCTCTTTAGCATTCACCGGAATCACACAAGTACTCTGTGTCTCAAAGGTGTTATGAGATGTATCTCCCACACAGGGATCTCCCATGTTCTCCCACGGTCCAAGCGGGCTGTCCGAAACTGCATAACGCGCCTGGTTCGGCGCCCATCCGGTACATCCGGAAGTAATCAGATAGTACTTATTCTGATATTTAAACATGGCGGGAGCTTCTCTGCTGTCCGTACTGCTGATGCAGAAATCCTCTCCCATAACCATCTCAGCCGCATCCTTTGCAAGTCCTGTATAGTTGTCATTCAGTCTGGCTATATACATCACCGCATTTCCTTCTGAGGAATACATGACATATGCCTTTCCGTCATCATCCTGGAAAACGTTCATATCCCGCACATGCCCGCCTACGGAATCAAACCCATGGTTATTATGGTTATCCTCCTGGTCACTGGCCAGCATATAGCTTCCCAAAAGTGTATAGGGACCTGCCGGGTTATCCGCAACAGCAATTCCTGCCTTCGCCTTCGCATAATTAGAGTCTCCTCCCTGCTCATATGGACTTTTTCCATCTGCATGGAACCAGAGAACATATTTTCCGGTTTTTTCATTATAAAGCATCTTTGGGCGCTCCATGACACATCCGCCTGCCCACAGGTCTACATAGATTTCTCTCTTCTGCTCTGTTGACAGACTGCCGTACAGTGCCTTAAAATACTCGTCTGTCTCGAACTGCTCCTCATTTTCCATTGTTCTTAAGACAACGCCTTCATCCTTCCAGTTATATAAGTCTTTGGATGAATACATGTGGACGCCTGGCATCGGTGTATAGCCGTTCGTTCTGTCCTCTCCGATCCAGTAGTAGGTATCGCCTAACTTCTGAACCTGCCCTCCATGTGCCTGTATCTTGCTTCCGTCAGTCGTATAGATCTGACCGCCATTTGTTCCGCTAATGGTTGTATAGACGGGTCCATTGGCCTTCACAAGCCCTTCAAAAGTATTTTTAAGCGCTTCGCTGGCGGCAGTAATCTGTTCATCGTCTTTACTGTTCTTATCAACCAGACCCTGTGCCGCTTTAATTGCATCTGTAACGGCTTTTTTAGACTCTTCTGTGTAAAGCTGTGCTTTTACTGCTGCATCGTACTGGTCCTGACAGGTCTTTATTGTCTCTCTTAACTCCTTGAGCAGTTCGCTTGGAGCTACTTTTACAATAATATAGCTGAGAATCGGATCCAGGCCACGATTATCTCCAGCCTCCGGATTATGTACAAACACATTCAGCTCATTATCTGTAACTTCTGTTTCATAAGTCACTTCTTTCAGCTGATTATTCGTAAAACTTTCTGTTCCCTTCGCCTCGCCTTCCAGCTGAATCTCACAAGATCTGTCAGCCCACCATTGTGGAATCTTTATTCCTATCGTAACACTGTATTTATTGCCAGCCCTGTCCGGCAGTTCGAAGTCATATCCAAATCCAGTTTTTCCCTCTGCAAATGTAATCCCATCACCCATGTATATGCATGCGTCCGCAAGCGAGCTGCCATCTTTGCTTACCCTCCGGGAATACTCGTCATCCGGCAGATATCCCCATGTCAGACCCGTTTCGGAATCTTCCCCTTTTGCCTGCTCCAGGTTAGACTGATACAATCCTTTCACAGCTCCTTCCGGGATATTCTGCGGATCCGCTGTACCACAGTTCACTGTATACAGTACATCGTCATTTGCACTAATCTGTTCCTCTGTAAAGGTTTGTCTCATTACTTCTGCTGCAGAGGCAGGAAGTACAGGCAGTATCTGCACCACCATTGCCACCGCAATCATGCCTGCTGTCAGCACCCTTCCATGCCTTCGCTGTTTCTTTGTCAGATTCATCTTTTTCCTCCTCTCATATCTTTGAGGATCTTCATCCTCATATTTTATTCAGAGTACTCTATCTCTTACTAAGATACTACAAATGAACCTGCCAAAGTTTTGTTATTCTGTCTTATTATTTTTATTTTCCGTCACAAAATCCCGTCATTTCATACAACGCTTCTGTTCTTTACCATCCTTTTAATATGGATATTCTATAATTAGCCAGCTGTATTCCGTTCCTCTCCACCTTTTTTCTCCACTCTCCAGGTGTCATATCGACCATCTTTTTAAAATTTCTTATCATAGATCCTGCTGTCTGAAACCCGGTACGAACTGCAATATTTTCCACTTTTTCATTCGTATTTGCTAAAAGCTCACAAGCATGGTCTACTCTGATCAGGTTGATATATTCTGCTGGGGATGTATGCATACATTCCCGAAACTGCCTGCGTAGATTTGATTCGCTCATATTGCCGATTCTGATAAGCTGTTCTATTCCTATATTTTCTCCGTAATGCTTATCTATATAATTAAGCACTCTCTGCAATGCCTGGAATTTTTTCCACCCCCCCCCCACTGAATTTTTCATATAAGAATATTCCCGCTCATATAGCCGGATCACATAGACAAATAGTGCCTGCAGCATACAGCCTGCACTTTCCTTATAAAATTCCTTTTTTTCCCGCATCTCACGCAGACACAATTTGACACAGTCACCAATCTCAATGGCTGTCTCCTCATCCAGAACTAAACAACGCTTTTCAATTATTTGCTGAATCTTGTTTCCCCTCACCGGGTCATCATGAAACATGTTCTCCAAAAACTGCTCAGCATCAATAAAAAGATATTCCCATTTCTGAATCTCATCTCCATTTCCAGTCGTTCTGTGCAGATGGTTCCTTGGTATTACCGTAATCGTTCCTTTTTTATAAGGGGTCCTCTCATTTCCATGGCAAATCTCCCCTGTACCATAATAGCAATATCCTATTTCTAGATGATTGTGGAAATGCATTGGATCCGTTCCATATGGAATCTCCCACCTTTTTCCCAGAAGAGCCAGTACAGGAAAATCCTTCTGTACCTCATAATACCGAAATTCCAGTTTCTTATTCTTTTCCAATTATGCACACCTTCCCTCCATATACGTGTCCCAAAGTCATGCTTTTTCATACAGGCATAAAACGCACGGCCTTTTAACGCTTGTATCATAATATTCACAGTATATCACACGTCACCGCGAATAGGAATAAAATTTAGGGGACAGGGCGTTACTGTTCACACAGAACTTTGCATTTACTGCAAAGTCCGTAAGAAAATGATTCAGGTGTGAGCAAATCCCATTCGCAAAGCGAATTTTAAATAGATTTGCGAATGTTACTGTGAACGGAGTGAACAGTAACGACAGAGCATTTTTCACCGTCTTTCATGTCCCCGCATAAAATACTGTAATGTTATTGATAATGAGGATTTGAATTATGAACCGTTGGATCTATGTTATGATTGCAGCTGTTATCCTGCTTGCTTTATTCTTATATTTCTATGTCCGCAAGGCATATGCCATACAAAAGGTATGCGCCATGCCACTCCAGGATAAGCTGGACCGGATTGACCAGATTGCCTCTCCTTTTGGCTTCAGATATAAGCTGGCACAGGATCTCTTTACTTCAGAAACCGATGCATGGCAGAAGGAATGCGGCTACTGCAGCTCCTATGACCAGTATGCTCCCTTCTTCCATATGATATTTGACTGCGAACCAGTCTATTTTGACTATCAGGATAAAACCTGGCTGATCGAACTCTGGAAAGGACAGTATGGGATTACGGCCGGATGCGAGATTGGCATCTACCACGCAGACCGGCTCATTCCAAAGAATGAGCGGAAACGCACTTTATTTGGCAGCGTATCACCAGAAGAAATGCCCGTTTTTTCCGTAACTCTTCTTAAAGATAACAGCCCTCTGACCAGGCAGTGCGAAAGACACTGGTGGCTTACCGGATTCTGCATAGGCCGCTATATTCCCCCGGAAAGTCTGGCCATGAAGACTGCAATCGTATTTTCCAGCCAGGAAATGTGTCAGTCATTCCTTCATGGACTTGAAGAAGCAGGCTACTCCTCCCGGGAGATTTATGTGAATGGCAGCGCCGTCTCCTTTACTTTTTCAGAACCCCGCTTTGCCCAGCCGCGGCTGCGGCAGACATGGTATGGAAAATGGGTTCTGTTTAAAAACCGGATGCTTCTCCACCTCTATGTGAAAATTACAGAGCCTTTTTACTTCACGGCAGACCGGCTGCTGCTCCTGTATGAATATCTTCCGCTTTTGTTCCGGTACATCTTGAAAATCAGGAGATATAAAAAGCGGAAATGGAGGCGGTAGACACATGAGCATAAGCTCCCGGCTTGACAGCGCATTTACCCAGGCGCCTGTACTGCCGCTGTATTCCCACTCACGATATGTCTTATTCAGTGACTGCCACAGAGGAACCGGAACCTCGGGAGATAACTTTTTAAAAAATCAGCATCTATATTTTGCCGCACTGCAGTATTACCTGAAAAATGGTTTTACCTATCTTGAACTCGGAGACGGGGATGAACTATGGGAAAACCGCTCCCTTGCACAGATAAAAGATATACACAATGACGCTTTCTGGCTTCTCTCGGAATTCTACAGACGGAACCGTCTGTATATGCTATATGGGAATCACGACATGGTAAAAAAATATCCCCGCTTTACCTGCCGCCACTGCACAAGCTATCCCTGTAGTACCTGCGGAGAGGAAGAATTGTTCCCCGGCATCACCTTCCATGCCGGAATCATTCTTAAAAACGATATGAACGGACCCGATCTGTATCTCACCCACGGGCACCAGACAGACTTTCTTAACAGCGTCCTCTGGCGGCTTTCCCGGTTTCTTGTGCGCTATATCTGGAAGCCTGTAGAAAATATGGGATTTCTTGATCCTACAAGCGCAGCAAAAAATAATACAAAGAAAAAGAAACTCGAGCAGGCTGCGGCTGACTGGGCAAAGGAAAGGGAGGTCATTCTGATTACCGGACACACCCACCGTCCCATGGTGGGAACCCCTGATTCTCCCTACTTTAACACCGGGAGCTGCGTGCATCCGCGCTGTATTACCTGTATTGAAATTACCGGCTGCTGTCTGACGCTTGTAAAATGGACGATTTCCACGCGCTCTGACCGCTCACTTTATGTGGTGCGGGAAGCGCTCGCGGAGCCGGCGGGGCTGAGGAAGGAAACGTAGCTAGTATAATCCACACTAATTACCGATACGTTTCACGCAGGATAAATTTTCAGCCTGCAAGGCGGAGGAACGAGGCGTAGCGGTGGCTGCGCCGATTGACGGCGCTATGTGCCAGTGGCACATGTTCAGCGCGGACCGTAACGGAGTGCAGACCAACGCGGCAGATGGAAATTTAGGATTGACTAATTTTAATAAAAAAGCCGCAAATCCTTAATTTTACTTGAAAATCATAAGATTTGCGGCTTCCTCTTATCATGCGGAGAAAGGGACTTGAACCCTCACAGGATAACTCCCACTAGAACCTGAATCTAGCGCGTCTGCCATTCCGCCATCTCCGCTCGCAAGACATAGTATAGCACAAATATACGGACTTGGCAAATACTTTTTTTATTCTTTTTCAACTTTTTTTGTAATCGTGATGCCATTGACCTCCAAATGGTCATCAATTGCAATAACAAGACACTGTCTCCCGTCAATTTCCCGTGTCTCTACAAGGTCCGAGCGCTCTGGTTTTACTTTAACTACTATATCTGGCGTCTCAATCTGAAAGGTTTTAGGACTGGCTATATTGGAAGCAAGCAAAGTAGCAGAGTCCCCCACTGCTTCTGTAAAGTCCTGGTCAAAACTCTCAAGCTTCTCCTGCGGAACCCCGCTTCGCTCAAGCAGACGCTTCACATCCGGTCTTGACAATTCCAAAGGCTCCGGCTCTTCCTTTGCCTCTTCCAGCATTTCATTCAGATTGTCATGTATATTGCGGACCGTATCATAATCACAGGTATCTCCCAAAGTATCACTGATAATTGTCTGAAAGGTTGTCATCTGATCCTTCGCTGTCAGGGGAATCTGACTTCCAAAAACGTTTTCAATAAAATCCGGCTGAAGCTCTTCTGGTTTTTTGGAATAGTACAGGATGTGATGGACGTCCGATGCACGGTCTGTAAATGCAGGAAACAGGAAGCCTTTTACCGGCAGTTCCACAAACCAGTCGCGTATCCGGTCTTCTATATTATTAGTCACTGCATTGTATGTAAGTCCTGCCTTTGTCAGATTTACCGGACAGATACTGCACAGAATATGCTCATATACCGTATCAGATGCATCGAATAACTCCGAGCCGTCGGAAGACCTGCCCGGCACATCATACACGGAATGAATGAGAATAATATAGTAATTCTCCGCATAATCATAGCTTTCGATCACTTTATCATAAAATTCTCCGACTAACAGATCATCCTCCAGCTTACTGTCACGAAGCCTGAGCAGAAATTCCTGCGGACCTCCTGAGAGCTCTGCATCAAGGGGAAATTCCATCTCAATCAGATTCTTCCCAAGCGTACCGGACAGAGTATGGCGGAAAATGTCGAAATATTTGAACGCTTCCTCCTCGGGCATGGAAAGAAACGCCTTCTTAAGCTCAGCCTTTTTTTCTTTTTCATGATCTACATAACAGCCGCAGATACGGGTAATCGCACAATTCTCAGGGGTAAACTGCTTCCTGATCTCTAATACTTCTTTTTTATTCATTATCATTACACTCCCTTATTCCAGTCTGTATCCAATCTTAGCACATTCGAGTTGTATTGACAATACTGTAAGTTTTAGAGCATGAGCGTGTTTACTGCTTCGGTTACTGTTCACTCCGTTCACAGTAACCTGCTTCAGGCATCGTCTGCCCCCCGCAGGGCATTGCAAGAACGGTTGCTCCCTCCCCACACTTTTCTACAGCTGCCTTGTATGCTTCTTCTACTGTATGAAACGGCCTGAGAAATATCCTCTCTGCCAGTTCATCCGGCAATTCTGATACAAGATATATGTCTGCCTGTTCTAATACCATTGCAATAGCCGCCGCCTTATGCCCCCCAAGGCGGAAATCTCTTTGAATCCTTTCAATTAAGGAACGCGGCGTCTGGGCTGTCAGCATCCATTCTTCAAATGTCTTCTCTCCAAGCCCTTCCCTGCAAGAACCTGCCAATATAATAACTCCCCCATCTTTCACTGCGTACTTTGCGTTATCTAATGCCTTCTGTACCTGATACAGATTCAGATCCTTAGGCTCCCCTCCCTGGGATACAATTACGATATCTGCTTTCTCTTTTATCTGAATCTTGTAGACCGAATCCAAAAAAGCGCATCCCGCACGGTGTGCCTCTATTACATCTCCTGCATAGGCACGCAGAATATGCTTTTCCGGATCCAAAACTACGTTCAGAATAAAATCCACCCCCACCATGGCTGCGGCTTCCTCAATATCCTCTCTGACCGGATTACCAGTAATCTGTCCTGCACAGGCCTTCTCATGAACCATTCTGCTGTGATTGGCCTGAATTGCTTCTCTGTCTGCCACTCCTGGCATAATAGCCTTTGCCCCGCCGGAATATCCTGCAAAATAATGATACTCAATGTTCCCCAGACAGATACGCCTGTCCGCCTCCGCCACCCGCCTGTCTATATCGACAGGCGTTCCCCGTGACGTTGTTCCAATATGTACACAGTCCTGTGTATCCAGATCCACACACTTTATTTCTTTCCATACGCGCTCACCCACCAGGCGGCGCTGCTCCTCCTTAGAATGCTTCCGGTGGCTTCCAAGAGCGAAAATCAAAGTAATATCTTCCCGCTTCACACCGGCTTCATAAAGCTCCTCCAGCAAAAAGGGCATCAGAATATGAGCAGGCAAAGGCCTTGTAATATCACTTGTAATAACAGCAATTTTTTCACCCGGACAGACAATCTTTCGAAGCGGAAGGGTTCCGACCGGATACTTAAGTGCATGCCGGACAGCCTCCTCACCGGCCGGCTCAGGGGGAATTTCTCCAGGCTTTAATATACCCAGAAGATATCTTTCATCAACATCTACCGTCTGCTTTTCCTTTCCGATTTTGAATTCCAAAGTCATAATATCCCCCCTGTCACATTATATGATAAAGCTTATATATCTGAAAACTTCGGAGTAAAAGTAAGTCGCCCCTCATGAAACAGTTCCTTTCCCAAGGCGTAGACTGACTGTATCTCCAATTGGTCATCAAGCAGCAGAATGTCTCCCAGAGCGCCCTGTTTCAGGCATCCTTTATCCGGCAGGCCAAGAGCCTTTGCAACATTAAGCGTGCATGGCAGAATTGCCTGCTCCAGAGATAGGCCTTTTCTTTGCACCAAAGTCTGGACTGTGGCATGAATGCCTGATACTTTGCATATGCCGATCCCCTTCATCTCCTTATTTTCATTCCACACAGGCATACTCCCATTCCCATCTGTACTAAAAGTCACCTTTTCCCACGGACAGTGTTCCAGGGCATACACCATCTGGTCTGCATTGCTTTCTTCATCTTCTAAGACAGTAAAATCTACCCAGCCCCCCATTTTCGCAAAATGACCCGCGTCATCCATATGATTTCCCATATGTGTGGGCTGAAAAACCCGAACTGGCAGATCTGTTTTTTCTGCCAGCCGGATCAGCTGACTGATTCCTTCTTTTCCGTGCCCTACATGAAGATGAACAAATGCCGGGTGTCCCTTTAAAATACCTGCCTGCCACACATCTGCCGCCAGCCTTGCCAGTTCATGATCCAATATACAGGAGGAACGGTGATCCGAAATTGCCAGTTTGACACCCAGGCAGTTTTTTAACATCACGATATCTTTCTTAACACTCCCTGTAACCGAAGGGGACGGATAAGAATAAGAACCGGTAAGAAAATATGCAGTCAGTCCCTCTTCCTCCAGAGCCATAGCTTTTGCTGCCAGACTTTCCACACTTCGTGTCAGTCCGTCTGTTCCAAGGACTCCTGTTACTGTGGTCACTCCGCCCCGAATAAGTTCTCCAATCCGCACAGGCGGCGCCTCATTTGAAAAGCCCCCTTCTCCTCCGCCCCCGGTAATATGCACATGCCGGTCCAGATAACCCGGAATTGCCTTCATTCCACAGCCTTCTGATTCTGTCAGCCCAGGAGCCCACGCCTCAATTCTGTCATCAATGGCAGCAATTCTCTCTCCTTCTAGCAGTATGTCGGAATCCCTCCAGGCATTTTCCCTAAATACCTTCACATGTTTAATCAGTCTCATTCCACTCCCCTATCCGGCAAGCAGATGCCTCTTCAGGGTATCCTTCGAAGCCACCCTGCCCGGAGTAATCAAAGATACCACAACCATTGTAATAACTGCTGCTGCAAATGCCGGAACCACTGCATGGAAACCATGGATTGCTTCCTTTAATGCCGGAACCTTTGTACATAATACCAGTGTAAGATCTCCGCAAATAATAGACGCCCATGCTGCAGGAGTCGTTGCCTTTTTCCAGTACATACCAAACAGTACCGGCACAACGAACATTGCCATTCCAGAAAATGCGAATGTATTAATTGTAAAAATAGAACCCGGCTGCAGACAGCCAAAAAGGATTACCATTAATCCAAGCACACACGTAACATACTTCGAAATACGAAGAATAAAATCATCACTTGCGTTCGGGTTAATGAATTTCTGGTAGATGTCCCGGGTAACTGCAGCTGTAGCAGTAACCAGAACGCCGTCAATTGTAGACATTCCTGCCGCTGCAATTCCTGCAACTAAAACAGAAGCTGCAATTGCAGGCAGACCGCGCTGCAGAATAATCGGAACAATATAATCGGTATTATTAATGTCTCCGATAAGCGGACGCGCCAGAGGTGCGCTCCAGCAGATCAGCCATGCGGTAAGCGCCATGCCGACGGTAGCCAGAATAACGGAACGGAACATAGTTTTATGATCCTTCATGGCAAAAAACTTTGTGAACAGCTGAGGCTGTCCCATAGTAAAAAAGCTCCAGAGCAGAATATTAGAAACCATGTACGTCCATGGAAAGCTGCCGTTCGCACCCGGAAAAGCCATCCACTCCTCACCCATAGAGGCAAGAGATTCATTCAGAGCCGTCATCCCGCCGCCCATCTTTAAAACAATCACAAAAGCAGCAATAGATGCACCGAACATCAGAATACCCTGTACAACATCCGTCATCATGGCTCCCCGCATTCCGCCGCTCATACAGTAAGCAATTACAATTACTCCAAACGCTATGACTCCTACCTGATTCGGAAGACCTGTAAATACATTGACCAGCACTCCGGCTCCTATAATCTGCGCTCCCATCATGGGCACCATAAAGACCACCATCAGAGCTCCTAGAAGGCCGCTCATGTTTTTACTCTCATAGCGGTCAGACAGATAATCTGTCAAAGTTAAAAATCCCTCCCTGTGTCCCAGGGTCACCAGCTTACGGCCAATAAAAATTGCCGGAATCACCAGTGAGAATACAACTCCCGGAATCGTAATCGCCATTCCGGAATAACCCGCATTATAAATTGTACCCGGAGTACCTAAAAACGTACCCATAGAATATTGCGTAGTAGCATACGCGATTCCAGATACAATAAATCCTGCTTTACCGCTAAGTACAAAATAGTCCTGCATCGTATTGGTTTTCTTCGTTGCAATATAGCCAATCACAGCCATCATACAAATGTAAAGAACAATAACAATGTAAAAAGGTATCGGATTAACAGCTACTTCTGACATCTACTTCACCTCCTCATCAAACTCACAATATTCCGGCCGGTTCCAGCATTGCCTGACCCATATGAGAATCAGGGCAAATGTGATGAGCGCAATGATCAGCCACCCCATAATGTAACTTGGAATCCCTGCAATTGACGACACATACTTTTCGTTGTAGAAACAAGGCAGGGGAAGCATAATCAAAACAAATAATGATGTAAAGACGGCTCCCCAGATCGTATTAAATCGATCTTTCATAGTTCTCACTCCCTTCTTTGCAGATCATGCGTTTTCATGTAGGCATGGAACGCATGACCTTTTTGAAATTTGATATGAATTGTTTATATATTTAATACCATACTTTCTCCAAAAAATCAACTGTTTACTCTATTTTTTTTTAAAATTAGAGTAAACAGTGTTAAATCTTTCCCACAAAATGGAAATAATGGTGAAAATAACTATAAAAAGCAAATCATTATATGTCTATTATTCACAAACCAAAAAAATTTATTTAAAACAGCTTGTAAATCATTTTGTAATATGCTATTTTGAAAATTACCGGTAACTATAACGAGCAAAACTAGTATAATCCACACTAATTACCGATACGTTTCACGCAGGATAAATTTTCAGCCTGCAAGGCGGAGGAACGAGGCGTAGCGGTGGCTGCGCCGATTGACGGCGCTATGTGCCAGTGGCACATGTTCAGCGCGGACCGTAACGGAGTGTAGACCAACGCGGCAGATGGAAATTCAGACAAGTGAAACGTACGGTTAATTAGTTGGGGTTATACTAGAGGTTAATTCAGCAAAGGAGCACACAATGGAGCAGCCGACAAACATTCTTTCTGTCATTAATGAACAATATAATTCCTTCAGCAGAACACAACGTCAGATTGCTGACTACATCCTCCAGCATCCGGATACTGTCTGTTTTTATACACTGAAGCAGCTGGCAGCAGAGAGTCATACTACAGAATCCACGGTTCTTAACTTTTCCCATCAGATTGGCTACAGCGGTTATGCCGATATGCGTAATGATCTGCAAAATCATATTGTTCAGTGGATGTCGCCTAATGAGAAGATCAAGACCTCCATTTCCCTGGATAAGGACTCAGATGATATCTGCTCCACAGTAATAGATTCCGAATTAAAAGCCATAGAGCATACATACTCCCATATCAGCAGAAAAGATCTGAATGATGCCCTGGAACTGTTATTCCAGGCGAAGCGCGTCTATGTCTACGCCTCTGACTATGCTTCTGCTGCTTCCAATCTCTTTGCACAGAGATTCCGGCGTTTAGGCATGGATGTCACGAATATTGGGGGGCAGGATATTCCTGCACTCCTCTACTATATGGCGCAGATGGGTTCTGATGATCTCCTGATTTTCTTTTCCTATCTCCCGTACATCCAGCTGCCCATTGATCTCGCCAGGCATCTTCACAGCAAGCAGGATGTAAAGATTCTCTGCTTCTCCGATAAGCTTACAACTGCAGGAGCGCAGTTTGCTGATGTTGTACTGACCAGTGTTACAAAGAATCCGATTTTCTTTAATTCCTATACCGCGCCTATTTCTCTGATCAATCTTCTGGCCTGTATGTATATTTCCGCCCGGAAGGATCAATTCTCCCGTTTTAACGAGAAGCTTCTCAAGCTTCAGGAAATCGTTACCCAGGCAAATCCTCAAAATGAACACTACATCATTTAACTTTAAAAGGGAGCTTTGCAGACAAAGCTCCCTTTGTTCATCAGCGCTGCAAATACACAGCCCTGTCTTAGCGATCACCATTTACTTCCAGCAGTTTATCTACACAACGGCAAAAGATCTCCACCCCTGACTCCATACACCTGGTATCAAATGTCATTTCCCTGCTATGTAAATCCGGTACCAGATCTGCACCCAGACCCATGTAGGCCACCGGAATCCCAGCCTCTTTGTAATAGGCATGAAAGTCCTCACTTCCCAGTGTCCTAAGCGGCGGCTCCACACTGCCGAGAGTCTCTGTAATAGCCTCTTCACAGATTGTGACAAGCGCCGGGTCATACTCTGCCGCATACCCTTTAATTACAGATGCCTCCATCCGGCACCCTACCTCAGATGCACTCTGATGTGCGCAGTCCAGCACCTTCTGAAGTATCTGATCTGCCAGTACATTGCTCTGTGCCCTAAGATCAAACATCACTGTGCAGCATTCCGGAATTACGTTATGGCTGTTTCCATAGCAGTCCGCATTCGTTGCCTTTGCTGACCAGCTTAGACCTGTATTAATTTTCATTGAATCTACTCTGGCAATGGTTGCAGCTGCAGCAGACAGGGCATTGATCCCCTGCTCTGGCCTGGCGCCATGCGCTGCTTTCCCAAGAAAGATGATCGTCAGCGGTCTTGTTGCCTGATGGAGGAGCTGTGCAGTTGCCTTTCCGACCGGTATTTCTGACCTGGAACGCAGATGCATTCCAAAGAGCGCATCCAGATGCGGCATCTCTCCTTCGGCAATGACTCTGCTGGCTCCGCAGATCGTCTCCTCCGCCGGCTGAAACAACAGATATAAGGTTCCTCTGCGAATGCCTGCTTTTGCTATGATCTCACCTGCGTTTAAAACCATTGTACTGTGAGCATCGTGTCCGCAGGCATGAAGAAGCACTGAGGTACCATCCCCGTCATGAAACTTTAGTGCATCAATATCTGCACGCAGCCCAACGCTTTTTCCCGGCTCTTTTCCATGTAAAGCCGCCAGAAGACCTGTTCCTGCAGCCGAATGCACCTCAAACCCTAATGTCTCCAGCCTTTTACGCAGATACGCTGAAGTTCTGTATTCACAGAATCCGATCTCCGGCATACTATGAAGAATTCTCCAGTCTGTCATAATTTGCTCTTTATTGACCACAATATCCATAAGTCAGCCCCACTTTCCGTATTTATTTTTCGAACTTTAATTGTAATGACCTAGTACAGCCTTGCATAATTAACGATGAATTCTGCAACAGCCATTTCCGCCAGTACTGCGTTGTCGTCAATCGGCGCAGCCACCGCTACGCCTCGTTCCTCCGCCTTGCAGGCTGAAAATTGATTCTGCGTGAAACGTATCGGTAATTAGTGTGGATTATACTAGGCAGTTACCTTTATTTCATAATAACAGCAATCTCGTATAATAGTCAATACTTTAATTTTAAAAATAATTATAGTATTGACACTAATATCAAAAAATGATACACTATAACAAAATAAATTTATAATAAACTTTGAAAATATGGTCATTTTTTCAGAAAATTACACAAAAAGGAGTGAATCGAACATGGCAAACTATAAAAAATGCCGCGCATTGGCAAATGAGGCTGCTGACCTGATCAATATTGATGACATGTGGAAGGATCTTGAAATTTTTTCAGGACTGGAGCGATATACCGGTTCCCAGCAAGGCGAACAGGCCGTAGATCTGATCTGTGACAGAATGTCCGAATATGGAATCGAAGTTACCCGCGAAAAATATGACATATTCCGGAGTCTTCCCTTAGACGGCAGCCTGAAAATCACCACCCGCAATGGAGAAACACTGACCTTCCCCCTCACACCGTACGTATATAGTGCAGACTGTACGGACCTGGAAGCTCCTATTGTATTTGACGAAGCAGGGCGTCAGAAAGGAGGAGCGCTGATGCTTTTTGACACTGGAAAAAAAGTCTCCACCCAAAAGGATGAGGCACAGCGTTTTTCCGGCATGGAGGGCAGCATCGTCTTTACTCTGGAGGCATCCTATGATTTTGCAATGAAAGCAAAACGGGCGGGTGCTGTGGCGATTATTACCGCTTATGCCCTGAACATGAAACACCATGGCAGCCTTGGCAGTGTATGGGGCAACCCTGACGTTGACGACCTTGCGGATATGTACCCATGGCTTCCTTATGGGGAACTTATGAAGGATGACAGTGACCGGCTTGTATCTCTCATGGATGAAGGAGAGATTGTCACTGCCACAATAAATATCCAGCAAGATAATCAGATTGTCACTGCCAGCGAACCCATTGCGACCATTCACGGACAAAGCGAGAAATTCGTTCTTATCTCTGGTCATTACGACAGCTGGTATGAAGGAATGACCGATAATGCCTCTGCCAATATTTCTATGGTGGAAATGGCACGTATTCTGAAAAAATATGAGGGAAAGCTGCGGCGCAGTGTGAAATTTGCATGGTGGTGCGGTCATTCTGATGCACGCTATGCAGGTTCAACCTGCTATAACGATCACCATTATATGGAACTGCAGGAAAACTGTGTTGCACATCTGAACATGGACATTACAGGCTTCGGTGACCTGGATCACGTAACCTTTCTGACCTCTCTTTTTGAAACGGATGAATTTAATATGGAAATTCTGAAGGAATATAACAAAGAAGAACCCGATGCACCAAAGCCCATGACACGTTTTGCTGATCAGACATTCTGGGCAGTCCGCGTCCCCTTCACAGTAATGCCTAAGTTTGGTGTGTACCATTTCGGAACAATGGATATGCCCTTCTGGCATACTCCGGATGATACATTTGACAAACTAAACAAGTCATCTGTTATCCGCGATGCCTCCTGCATGCTGAAGCTTGCCTGCTATTATATTGAAACCGAACAGCTGCCTGCGGATTTCACTGGGTTCCTGAATTTTATGGACCGGGAGCTTCATGAGATTCAGAATGGTACAGAGAAGGAATTCGATCTGTCCCCCGTCTGGCCTTATCTGGAGCAGGTAAAGGCATCTGCCGCTATTCTAGAGGAACTGATGCCAGGAAGAAACAGCGATGATATTATTATAAAGGCCGGCGGTGAACTGACACGCCTTGTCTATAGCTATAGCAGCCGCTACGGGCATGACACCGCGCTTCCCCAGCCGCGCTACCCAAAACTAAGCATTGCAGTCGGCAAGACACGGGACAATACGACGCCAGACTATTATCTTGCACTACAGACGACCTTCCTCCGCCATGTAAATCGTCTGGCCGGACAATTGGTTTACGTTAACGAATTAATAACACAGCAGATTGCAAAGTGGAAAGAACTATAAATCATTCCTGTACACAATAAGGCAGACCAAAGCTTCCGGTCTGCCTTATTGTTACTCTTCTCCTGCCATATCTGATACGACTTACGTCACGCCCGGATGTTCCCCAAAAGGGTCTGCACATCCGCCACCATCCTGCTCATCTTCCTGTAATTCGCATACTGAGCCTCCTGTCTTCCCCTGGACACAGTCTCTGCGCCATGACTGCGCATCTCTGCAGTCAGCCGTACCCCGAGATCTAAAGGTTCTTCCTTATTCTTCGCCCCTTCCTCCTGCTCTATCAGCTTAAGAAAATGTTCAATCTCGTTAATCAGCCCGTCAATCCAGTTAGCCAGAGTCCAGAATTCCTTCTCACCATCCGTCATCTCCTGATCTGATGAATCAGCCTCCTCTGACTTTGTCTGTGCAAATTCCTTTGCCACATCCTGTGTAAGCTGTTCAAATGCCTTGTCCAGCTTCTGGAGCTCCTCTTCCTTGCTAAGCCTGCGGTAACGCACAGCGCTGCCATCGATCTCGAACTCCACACCGCTAAAATCCGCATCCGTCCCCTTTTCCATGATCCAGACCTCACGCGTCCCCTTCTCATATCCTTCTTCGATGGTCTTTTTCAAATCTGCATAGGCTCTTGCAAGGCTTTCCCCATGGCTGGACAGGTCGGATGCATCCTTCTTCTTAAGCTCCTCTTCATACCGGGTCATCAGCCCGTTATAAAGCCTGGTACTCACACCATTCTCGTTCTCTGTATCAAGGCGCTGCAATATATAAGTACGGCAGAGACCGTCCATAAGAGACAGACTCCCTCCTGCCTCCGGCTGATTTACCGGCTCATAATGTCTAAGACTCCCTCCTGTGCTGCTCAGGTCTGACAGACTGTCCCTCAGATATTCCATTCCTTCCCGTGAAATAGAAACCTCATCCTGAAAGGCTGCTCTCTGCTCTTCCAGGAACTTATCCGCAAACTGGACAATCCGTGTTCCATCCCCGATAATCTTAACCTGTGAATTATTCCATACATTCAGCTTATCCAGAAGGAATGTATAATCTCCATAAATCTTCATGATGTATCACCGCTTCCTGTTTATCAAATACCTCTCTATTATTATCGGACACATCACATAAAAAGTTAAGGAACTATCTGACCCTTCAAAAAAATATTACATTCTCTCTGTCTGTACTTTTCAACCGGCTTTAAAAAATGTATAATGAAACTATATAAACAGTGGTTACTGTTCACGGATGTAACTGGACAGTAACCAACGGCCTTCCAAAGGAGTTGACTGGAATGAAGCATTTTAATGTAACAGGATTATGTACACCTGCCCATGATTATATGGCAGATATATCCGGTAAAGTAACGCAGATCAAGGCAATGGCAGATGCCGGAAAGTACTTCACGATGAACCGGGCTCGGCAATATGGCAAGACGACCGTCTTACAGGCATTAAAAAACCGGCTAAATCCAGAATACATTGTATCAAAAATCAGCTTTGAAGGAGTCGGCAAAACCTTTTTTTCCAGTGAATCCGGCTTCTGCCTTGGATTTGATGAGCTTTTCGGAAAGAGTCTCCGGTTTTCTTCTGCAAATGAAGGCGACTGTACATTTTGGAATGAATATATCACAAAAACGGACAGTTTTTTAAAATTGTCCGAAAAAATCACGGATTTCTGCAGCAGCCGAAACGTAGTCTTAATCATTGACGAAGTAGACCAGGCATCTGATAATCAGGTTTTCCTGCATTTCCTTGGTATGCTCCGCGGAAAATATCTTGCGAGGAAATCAGAAGAAGACCATACTTTTTTTAGTGTTATCCTTGCAGGAGTATATGATATTAAAAATATAAAACTGCGGATGATTGAAAAAGGATATTCCACACCTGTGGACGGGGAAATAAAATACAACTCTCCCTGGAATATTGCAGCAAATTTTGACATAGATCTATCACTTTCTGTTTCTGAAATCAGTTCTATGATGGCAGAATATGAGAACGAGCATCATGTGCATATGGATATACAGGGAATCGCCGCCCTGATCTGGGATTATACAAGAGGATATCCTTTCCTTGTAAGCAGAATCTGCCAGGAGGTTGACGAAACTGGATTGGCCTGGAATCCTGCAGGCCTGAAAAATGCCGTAAAAAGAATTCTGGCTGAAAAAAATACACTTTTTGATGACATGTCCCACCATCTGGAAAGTAATGAAAAGCTACGGACATTTATGTACGAACTGCTGATTCTTGGACAGGAAAAGCAGTATGAACGGACGAACTCCGTCATTGACCTTGCTGCGACATTTGGTTTTATCTATAATGAAAACGGGCGGGCTGTAATTGACAACCGCATGTTTGAAATAAAAATTGCAAACTACTTTATATCAAAAAACATGGAAAGCAAAGAACAGGTAAAGATCTCCGGTGTTTTAACAGAAGATGTAATTCAAAATGGCCGCTTTTCCATGGAGTATGCGCTACGGAAATTCTCAGAGCACTACGGGGGACTCTATGAAAGTATGAAAAACAGAAAATTTTTAGAGGAACATGGCAGAATCCTTTTTCTCACATATCTTCGCCCTCTCATTAATGGAAAGGGGTTCTATCACATCGAATCCCGGACAAATTCAGAGAGGCGAATGGATGTTGTCGTAGACTACGGAACTGAACAGTATATTTTAGAGTTAAAGCGATGGTATGGTACAAAAAAACATGAAGACGCCTATCATCAATTATATGAATACCTGGAAAACAGGCAGGCAGCAGAAGGCTATCTGCTAACGTTCGACTTTCGGAAACAGAAGCAGCGTCATGCGGAATGGGTAGTATATCAAGGAAAGCGGATCTTCGATATAGTCATATGAATCTGCAGGGACAGAGTATTTTACCCTGTCCCTGATTCATCACTCCTCTTTTCTATTTTTAACATTCATTGATGATGTCTGTAATCGCCATATTCCGAATTCGTTTTGCCGGTGCGTGCACCGCTGCTGCTGCGCAAATCACCACAAACACAATGATCACACAAAGCATTGCCACCGGCGGATGCCAGACCGTTCCGAAATACCGCGTAATCAGCCGGTCATACAAGAAGTAACTAAGCAAAAGCCCAGTCATGCAGCCGATGGCAAGACCGGACAGAGCATAAGTAAATGCTTCTGCCCTTATCATCCGGGTCAGCTGTCCGCCGTCCATGCCGACAGCCCGCATAGCGCCATATTGCTTTGCCCGGGCAGCTGCACTGATGGAAATGCTGTTGATAATATAGAACATGGTAACCATACCGATGATCCCCAAAAATCCATATACACCGATCTGTGTTGCCATATAAGTAGTATTGCTTTGCCGGATATCTTCCCTTACATCTGTAAAAATCACATCGCTCCCGGCAAATTTGCTGATCCGGCTTACTGTCTCATCATCTGCTTCCCCTCCAAGCTGCACGCCGATCATCGTATGATTTTTCTCCCCTGTCAGCCTCTCAAATGTCTCCTGGGAGCAGATCACAAGCCGTTCACTGGGAAACAGGCTTCTGGATACAGCGCAGGTGATCTCAATCTCCTTTCCTCCAATCTGGATTGTATCTCCGACTTTCAACGGGTTATCTTTATTATAGACAGTCATAGCCTTACCGCTGTCTCCATAAAGATCTGCCAGGTTCCCTTCAACTACATTTTCCTTTGCGTTTTCCAGCATGCAGTCATCGTAGGATTCCAGATTGATCTGATTGATTCCCTTCCTTGAAGAAGTCACCTCAATATCATCCAGATATGATGTTCCATAAACACTCTCCACACCGGAAATTTCACTCATCTCATCTTTTAAATTCTGTTCCAGCAAAAGCGCATTGCTATAACCGCAGAGCGTAAGGTCCGGCTGCCAGGAGTCCATGGTAGGCATCAAACCCTTTGCAAAATCCAGGCCAATTGAAAAACATAAAGCCAGAACAATCGTAAGTGCAAAGGAACTCGTCATCAGAAGCCAGTTCTTTCTAGAGCCTGTGGCATGATGAATGCCCAGCGTCCTTTCGATTCTTCCCACCTTCCTCCTGAGTGCACGATTCCCGGACAACCTTGTTTCTGAATTGCCGGAGACTGCTGATATGGGAGACGCCCCTGCGGCCCGCTTTGCAGGAGCCTGCGCCGCCAGCAAAACGGTTACAACGCCAACCAGCACGCCGCTTAACAGCCCGGCAGGGCTTAAGGTTAATACCTGCATATAAGCAAACTCGCCCCCAATGCCAAAACGCATGTATGCACAGATCCCCCAGCTTGCCAGCGTACCCAGAATCAGGCCGGCAGGTACTGCTGTTTTACACCAGTTCAATGCCTCCAGACGTACAAACCGGATGATCTGCCGGCGGCTTGCACCGATACAGCGCATCATACCGAAGAATCTTATCCTTTGGGCAACATTACTGTTCATGCTGCCGGAGATCATCAATACCCCTGCCAGTAATACCATGGCAAACAATATGGCTGCTATTCCATAAATTGTTTGAATGGACTGATTGCTGCTCTGCACGGAAAGCCCCATAGCGGCAGTATTTTCGATGATGCTTTCATTGTCCAGACTGTATCTCTTCTGAATTTCCGAAGCAGTCTTTGACGCACCTGATGCTTTCCTGAACTTCACATAACAGGACGGATGTTCCTCCACCTTATTTGCAGCCATTATTGCATGGAAGGCATCCCTTGTCATATACACGGCAACCATATAGGTCTGCCCCTGATAATACTCTTTGTCATCTGATCCAAAACCAGACACGGTAAAGTCCCGGTCTCCGGCAGGCGTATGCACTGTCACATGATCCCCGGGCCGCACATCCAGGGCCAGCTTTGCATTGCTGCTCAGCATTACTTCGTTATCTTTCCCGAAAAGGGCTCCTTCTTCCAGACTGTTTACAAGCTGTGAGATATAAGTTTCATCCACACCAAAAAGCGCCGCTTTTTTTCCACCGATCTGATATGGCTGATCCGCGTCTGTATTAAAGGAATCAGACCAGCCGACGGCCTCGACATCTGAGCGTCTGCTAATCTCTTCTGCAGCGTCCCTGGAAAGATTCTGAATCCGTATATGCCAGCTGCCGTGTTTATCCAGCAATGCTTTGCTGTTGGACCTGAGAAACAGATCCGCCACGCTGAAAACGGCTGTGACGAGAAACACTGAAATAATAATACACAGAAGCGTCATACGGTTCTGCCGTCTGTGTACACGGGCAGAAACCGGAATCAGGCTAAGATAGCTTTTCATTCTTTGCACCTCCCAAAGTCCGTCAATTCTCCGTCCGAAACCTGCAGGATGCGGTCTGCCGTCTGGGCAATACTCCGGTTATGTGTAATCATAATAATGGTCTGCTCATATTTTTTTGAGGCTTCCTTTAACAGACCAATCACCTCCCGGCTGTTCTGTGTGTCCAGATTCCCCGTAGGCTCATCTGCCAGGATAAGGGCAGGCCGGGTAATCAGCGCCCGCCCGATTGCCACTCTCTGCTGCTGGCCCCCTGACAGCTGGCCTGGCAGGTGATCCCTACGTTCCTCAAGATTTAATATAGCCAGAAGCTCTTCCATGTATTCCCTGTCGGGCTTCTGGTAATCAAGCAATACCGGAAAGACCATATTCTGCTCAACCGTCAGCTCTGGAATCAGATTAAAGCTCTGGAAGATAAACCCAATATTCCTGCGGCGGAAAACCGTAAGATTTCTCTCCTTCATTGCAAAGATATCCTTGCTGTCAATATACACCTTGCCAAAGGAAGGAGTATCCAGTGCACCGATCATATTAAGCAGGGTACTCTTGCCGGAACCCGATTCCCCCACAACTGCAACAAATTCTCCTTTTGGAACCGAAAAGCTTACCTTTTTAAGTGCATGGACGGCTGTATCTCCTTCTCCGTAGGTTTTGGATACTGACTTCACTTCCAACAAATTCATAAGTAAAACACCTCTTTCTTTTTTCGTTTCTTACTATCATAAAAAAATCGTACATGGAAAATCATTCTCTTTTCCATGTACGAAAAGCATATCACGCCAACCCTACTGTAATATTACAATGATCCTACAATTTTGTAGGAATGAATTTTCAAACACGCTCTAGCGCTCTAGCCGGGTGGAACACCGGGAAAATACAGATAAAATGCAGCTCCGGCTCCCAGTTCACTATCTGCCGTTATACTGCCCCCGTGCGCTTCAATAATAGACTTGGCAAGAGGCAGGCCAAGCCCGATCCCCTGTGTATCCTTAGAATACCTGCTTCGATAAAATCTTTTAAAAATATAATACAGATCCTGGGGATGAATCCCTCTCCCATTATCTTTTATGGCAATCTGAAGCGCTGATGCTGATACCTTCCAGGCAATCCGGACCGAGTCTCCTTTCTTTGTATGATCCAGGGCATTTTTTACAATATTACTCACTGCTTCCATCATCCAGTTACGGTCACAGGCAAAATCTATGGATTCGTCTCCTGAGAGAATAATCTCTTTTCCTTCTTGTTCTGCACGGAACGAGAAACGTTTCCTGATACATTCCATCATCTCACACATATTTTCCGCTGCCTTTTCCATCACAATTGTGCCTGCATCAAATTTCGAGATATTTAGCAAATTCTGTACCAGAGTTTCAATCCTTTCCAGCTCCTGTTCCGAAAGATCTGCGAATTCTTTGACTGCAGGCGGATTCTCTGCTTCTCCCTGCAAAATATCGTTATAGATGTTCAATGCTGCCAGAGGCGTCTTTAGCTGATGGGAAATATCTGATATCGTATTTCTTAAAAATTCCTTCTCCTTCCCCTCATTTTCAATATGGGCATTCAAAATGGATACCAGGGAATTCACCTCATGAAACAGTCTGTACAATTCGCCCTCATCCTGGCATTCGATCCGCGCCTCCTTGTTTCCTGAAATATACTCTCTGATCTGCCTGGCTGCATTTTCCATAATCTCATTCTGCTCTTTGAAGTAACTATAACAGGCTGATACTATAAAAATCCCCATGCCTGCAGCGCCAATCCAGACATAAAATGCGTCCTTTCCCTGCAAAAGCCACATAACGGCCGCAGAAAATAATGAGAAGACCAGCATGGACAACAGGATTTTATAAAACAATGCTTTGATTTTTCGATTTGCCAGTATCTTCATCCCGCACCTCAGCGAACAGACCTGCTTCCCTCTGCCGTATTCCATTTATAACCCATACGCCGGACGGTTACAATTCTTTCAGGCTTTCCCGGGTCATCCTCAATCTTTGTTCGCAGTCTCCGTATATAGACCGTCAGGGTATTATGATCCACATAGTTTTCATTGCAGTCCCACAGTCTGCCTAAAATCTGCTCCGGTGAAAGTATAATATTGGGATTCTCCATAAAAAAGCACAGCAGCTTATATTCACTTGCCGTCAGGTCAACTGGCTCTCCCCTTTTACAGACCTCTCCTTTAACCAGATCTACTCTGATTTCATTTGAATTCAGTTCCAAAGTCTCCTGGCTGAAATTACTGCTTCTGCGAAGGAGAGCATTGACCCTTGACAGGAATACAGCCAGCTTAAACGGCTTTGTAATATAATCATCTCCCCCTATATCCAGTCCCATAATCATATCTGTCTCTTCGTCCGCAGCAGTTAAAAACATGATCGGAACCTTAGAGGTCCGGCGAAGCCTCTTGCACAATTCAAATCCAGAGCCATCAGGAAGAGAAACATCCAGAATAACCAGATCATATCTTACATCCGCCCAAAGCTTATCTGCTTCAAGGCTTGTGCGGGCAATGTCTATCCCATACCCTTCCTTTTTAACAGCAAAAGAAAGTCCGCTTATTAAGCTCAGATCATCCTCTGCCAGTAAGATCTGTTTCATCGTATTATATCACCTTCTCCTGAATGAATTCTGTATGCAGTATTACATATACTGCAGCTATTTCGGGCAGCATACAATCCTGACATCGTATTTTTTCAGCATCTCCCCTTCTGTGAGCGCGCTCCCTGTCAGCAGATTCTTCTTTCCTCCAAATACCTTTGGAAGCGGAAGCTCTTCGTCCTTAAAGTTCATGACAAAATAAAGGTCTTCCTTGTCTGTCACTCTTTTTGTCACTTCAAGCCTGGTCTCCTCTTCAATAACCGGTGTAATTTTGGCCCTGTCACACATAAGCTCTAATACCCTCCCAAGAGCTTCCTCTGACAAAACCGTTCCCACATAACAGGTGCAGCCCTTTCCGAAGCTGTTTTCCGTAACTGCAGGTGTTCCAGCATAGAAATCGCTTCCATACTGTGCAATGTCTTTTGCGCCCTCCAGGTGAATAATATCACACAACATATTGCACTGTCCCCTTAATCCGTCCTTAAATACAATCTCATTGCTCTGTTCCGGAGCCAGTGCATCAATCTCCTCTGCCCAGATACCTGCAAGCTTCCTGAGCGGTCCCGGATATCCTCCAAGATGCACATTATCGGACTGATCCACAATACCACTCATGACGCCTGTCACAAGAGTGCCGCCTGCCGCTACATATTCCTCAAGTGCCTCTGCCACACCTTCTTTTACCATATACAGCACAGGCGCCGCCACCAGATCATATTTCCCAAGGTCTGCATCCACAGGTATCATGTCCACTGCAATATTCTTATGATAAAAATATTCGTAAAACCGGAAAATCTGATCCACGTACATCAAGTCTTTATTGGGACCGCTTGTATACTCCAGTGCCCAGTAGTTATCCCAGTCGAACATAATCCCGACCCTGGCCTCATTTCTAGATCCGGAGATTGTTCTTCCTGCTTTCTTTAATTCCTCTCCAAGCTGTGAAATCTCCCTGAATACTCTCGTATTCTCAGAGCCCACATGTTCAATCACCGCCCCGTGGAATTTCTCACATCCTCCCACGGATCTTCGAAGCTGGAAAAACTGAATCGTATCTGCGCCATGGGCAATCGTCTGATAGCTCTGTGCACGCATCTGCCCCGGTTTTTTCAGGGAATTATAAGGCTGCCAGTTCTGCTGGCTCGGCGTCTGCTCCATCAGCATAAAAGGCGCATCCTTAAGTCCCCGCATTAAATCATGACTCATGGCTGTCCTGCTCCACGGAGTATCATAACTCGGATAATTATCCCAGGAGACAATATCCATCTCCTTCGCCCATTTAAAATAATCCAGCCCCTTAAAGGTTCCCATCAGATTCGTGGTGACCGGAGTATCCTTGTCATACTGCCGGATCGCATCCCGCTCCGCCTTGAAGTTATTCAGGATACTGTCTGAATTAAACCTCATATAATCAATCGAAATTCCTGCGAATGCCGTCTTATCGCCCTCCAGCCCCTCGCTGAGGGCATTGGGCAGTACAACCTCGTCCCAGTCATAGATAGTATGTCCCCAAAATGCAAGATTCCATGCCTGATTCAGTGCCTCTATTGTCTTATACTTCTTCCTGAGCCAGACGCGGAATGCCTTCTCACAGTTCTCACAATAGCACTCTCCGCCATATTCATTATTCACATGCCAGCACACCACATTCTCATTACTCCCATAGCGCTCTGCAAGCCTTGCTGCAAGCTCCCTGCTGAAGCGCTGGTAAACCGGACTATTGGGGCAGGCATTGTGCCGCTGCCCGAATTTATGGCGGCGGCCTTCATAATCAGTCCTTGCCACCTCTGGATAGCGCTTTACCATCCATGCCGGAAGAGCCGCTGTGGAAGTCGCCAGCACAATCTGCTTCCCTTCCCTTGTCAGCATATCCACAATATCATCCAGCTCGCTGAAATCATACGTCTCCTCTGACGGCTGAACTCTCGCCCAGGAAAAAACATTAATCGTAGCACTATTGATCCCCGCCTTGTTAAACAGCTCCATATCCTTCTGCCATATTTCCTTGGGCCATTGCTCTGGATTATAGTCTCCGCCATATAACATCTCTTTAAATTTTACACTCATAATAACTCTGTCCCCTTCCATGATCATTGCTCTGAATGCCGTGCAGAGATGCACGGCTCCGTAAATGGTAACCATTTCCGTTCATTATAATACACTTTCACCAATAATTGTATAAAATAATAAAACAAATATTATAATATTTTGAAAATGGTTACTGTTCACTCCGTGGCCAGTAATCAATAATCCAAATTCAGTATTGACCCTCTCTCAGCGTAACGGCTTAAAAACTCAGAGCTTTTATATATCTGTATTTCCTTTATCTGTTTTCTGCCAGCATGACCCTGCACCGCTTTTTATAACAGGCAATCCCGTATTTCAGGATCTTCTCTACCCCATCGTCTTCAAGGTCATCTTCATACTTTGTATATTCGATCTGTTTTAATGCCTCCTTACATGCCTCGTCCAAATCTCCGTCATGGGCATATTTTACTTCTATGATGATCCCCATATCCCCGGTATCCGGCTCTGCAAGGATATCCGCATAGCCCTCTCCCATTTCCCGGTTGGAAGAAATGCCCCAACGGGTTTTCACTCCTAAGATTCCAAGTATGATACCATGATAGAAATTTTCTTTCATCTCTGTTCTTACGTCTGTATCCCGAATACTGATTGTCCTTCTTAAATACTCCGTGAAAATCTTTTCTACATTTTCTGTATCTTCATTCCGCAGGGCATCGCAGAAACGGTTCAGCATCTCTCCGTCTTCCCGGACATTCTCCTTAAAGAACTCCATGATCTGCGTCACAAAAATATCCCGGATCGCCAGTTTCATCTGCCTTCCTTCCGCTTTTCCACGCTGGGTCAGGTATCCGGCGGTAAAAAGAAGGCTCCAGATATTGTCAATAGACTGGTAAACTTCCGCATAGGTAAGCTCCTGATGGATTTCCTTTGTAATGATTTCCCCTGCCACCAGACGCTCAATCTCCCGTTTGGTCGTAGCATTTGCCGATTCTTCTATAAACCATTTCACCGCGTCATTGCTGCTGGTATTGATCCAGTAATTTTCCGGCTGCACATCCGGGTTGCTCCTGATCCTGTCGCAGTGGTTCAGCACATCCCATGGGCAGTACACCTCTGCATTTCCAAACTGGTAACCGTCATACCATTTCTTTACTTCCTCAAAGTGGTCCGGTACGTCATAATACCCCAAAAGGGCTCTTACCTCTTTGTCTGTAAACCCGAAGTATTCATCAAAGCGCTCATCCGCAATCGTCAATACCTTCAGATTATTAAGCCCGGTAAAGATACTCTCCTTTGAAATACGAAGACATCCGGTCAGCACCGCCAATTTCAGGCTGTTGTTCGTCTTCAGCGCCTCTCCAAGCAGGCTCCGGATCAGGAAGATCATCTGGTCATAGTATCCGTTCGCATGAGCTTTTGCCAATGGGACATCATATTCATCAATCAGCAGGATCACCTTTGTACCATAATGCTTTTCCAGCATCCCCGATAACTGCCTTAAGCTGCTGCCAAGCGTACCTTCATTCATTTTTTTATCCAAAAGATCTCTGTACGCTGCTTTATCATGTTCATTCAACTTTTCACTTTCTAAAAGGAAACAGAACTTTGCCGCTGCTTCAATGATAATCTGGGCTGCCATTTGATAAGCGATCTCATAGGATCTCGCGTCAATCCCTTTCAGGGAAACCGAAATAACCGGGCATTTCCCCATATATTTCTCACAAAGCGTAGTTTCCTTTGAAATATCCAGCCCCTCAAAAATATGCTTATCCCCATTCAGTGAGAAAAAGTGTTCCAGCATACTCATATTCAGCGTTTTCCCAAATCTTCTAGGACGGGTGAACAAATTTACTTCTCCCCAGTTGTTAAGTAGTTCCCTGATCAGCCCGGTTTTATCAATATAGTAAAAATCCAGTGGTACTGTTCACTCCGTTCACAGTACCATTCGCAAATCCATTTAAAATTCGCTCCGCGAATGGGATTTGCTCACTCCTGAATCATTTTCTTACGGACTTTGCAGTAAATGCAAAGTCCTGTGTAAACAGTAACAAAAAAGTAGCAGTTTTTGAATATATGTTGTATTGTTGAGTTACCACACTTAACCTTAAACATACTCTCAAGAACTGCTATGATAAGTTTACCATGGATTTTCAAACTCAACAACTATATTTCTGAAAGATTTTATCGTCCCCCTCCTGTATTATGATGGTCTGCTACTCTTTACATCATTTGCATTTTGAATTGCAGGAATTTCATGGAGATTGGAATCTGATTATGAAACCCTATTATAACCGATAGCAATATATTATTGATGCAAACAATGACATTTAGGAAAGGAACACAAATTCATGGGGTATGGTCAAAATTTAAAAGATATTTTGAACAACAAGGGCATGACAGTAAAAGAGCTTGCACTAAAAGCAAAGATAGCACCCACAACACTTTATTCCATCATTCAGAGGGATACCGCTATCCGCTTTGACACTGCACTTAGGATTTCTAACATATTGGATATCCCCATCAGTTCTATCTGCAAGGATAACCCTTATGACGATATCGAAACCTTACCGTCACTTCCATCTGATAATGAAAAGCCACTTAAAAAGGGTTCCAGAGAAATCTCCGAAACCCTTGAATATACTGTAATTCTATTGATTACTCGATGATAGTAGCCACACGTCCAGAACCTGCTGTACGTCCGCCCTCACAGTTTTCTGTTTGAGAAATCAAGGTAATTTCAAGTGATTTTTAAGGCATTTTTGATGCTTTTTTCTTTGATATACACCTTGTATCTGACGTTTTTGGATTTTTTGTTATCATGGTGTTATCATAGATATATTTCGCATTCGCAAAACCGCAGACCGCTTTACACGTGCTTAGTGCAACTACGTACTACTGCAATCTTTTTCAGAAAATTTTTATGTACGCACTTAAACTGTTAATATTTTCGAGTTCCTAATTGAGTCCCACTCGCAAAACACTCAAATAATCACTCAACACATACACTTTTTTTCGAGTTTCATTCGAGTACACTTTGAGTATTTAATTATTTTCACTCGAATAAAACTCAATCATCAACTTTAATATATTTGCTCAATTTACCTTTTCCCTCCAGCTTCAATATGTTTTCAGCGCGCATTTTATCAATAGCAGCTCGTGCCTGCTGTTTTGTATATCCGCATAGTTCACGTATTTTTTCATTAGTAATAGAATTCTCCTGTTCTAAATATTCTAATATCCTACTTTTAGCTTTAATAAATTGTATCGTCTTGTCCTGTGTATATTCAACATCAGATTTAATCGCCTCGTATACCTTTGGTGTCAACATATACTCCTTACCCGATAACTCAATCAATCCATACTTTACTAAATCATTACAGCTTTTTCGCGCTTCTGCTGCTGGCAGCTGCGTCAATCCCTGAACCTCCGACAATATGATTCTTTTATTATCTGTCAAGTATCTCAATATCATCAGTTCCGGTAAAGGCAGAATCTTTTGCAGCTTGTCCTGCTCGCTGGCAATAAACTTAACAAAATTCACATCATCAATCGCACTGAATATCGTCAGTGTCACTGCTTCACTGTATGTGTAATACTGCGGATATGGTTTACCTGAAGAAATCATCTCACGAAAGATGATATCCACGCCTTGCTCCGTTCTCTGCACATATTTTAGTCTTTGTAATGTCTCTGCAATCAGTTTATTTCTCGGCGTGGAGGGATGCGTAATTATATTTTTCTCATTCACGCCTTCCGGAAATGCACCCGGATTTTCAATCACGATTCTATCCGGATAATGCTTTACATACACTGCTCCCATATTCAGATAATCTCTGTGTGATAATGCATTGAAAAGCGCCTCTTGAAAAACTTTTTCTGAAAAATCCTCAACTTCCAATCGAAACAACCCTACCTGTACATTTACGATTTTATTCGTATTTTGTATCTTCTCCGTTAAACGGTCAATCACAGATATGATTGGCTGTTTTAAATCCAATCGGGAATCGTACTCCTCCATATTGTTCGCCGAATAATGAAGATATATTACTTCCGCCTGAGGCAGCAGCCTATTAATGGCTGTTTCTTTTCCCACAAAAAGCAATCCTGCAACCGTAAGCCTGTCAGTGCCTTCATCTTCTTTTATCAGTCCTAAATCTCTCAAAAAAGATGTATCTTCCAATTCAGGTAAAGAAGATTTCGGATCACGCATTTTCAGTTTTTCTTTTAAGTTGTATATTTCCAGTACATTGATATCTTCCACTGTACTATCCGTCAAAATCTGTCCTGAAAAATCAGGACTTTGGATAGAAGCATACTTATTGCTCATTTCGTCCGGATAATATGGTTTTGAATTCTTCCCTAATCTCTTTAAGCATCTTCCATCCGAGGTGGCATAAGTCGTTCCATCCCTCTCCGCTGTTATTGCCAATACATCTTTTCCCTCATAACGAATCACTTCTATTTCCGTAAACAACGCTGGACGAGTCCTGTCATAAATAGATTCCATAATTTTCTGCGTATCATATCTATTACACCCCGTCACTGTTCCATCATCTTCGACGCCCATAAAAACAGTGCCGCCTTTGGCATTGGCAAATGCAACAAGCTCATCTACTGCTAAAGAAATACGCTCCCGCATATCCTTAGCATGTATCCATGTTTTAAATTCAACGGTTAAATTCTCACCGTTGGAAAGAACTTGTTCAAACTTGGTTATTGTCAAATATATGCCCCCTGTCATTTTCCTAATAACTTATCTACACGCCTTAAATCGATACTCTTTCTTTAGTCTCTCAAAAATCTCAAAAGCTACCGGACAAATCTCTATCACATCTAATACACTAAGCAAACTTGATAGTCTTTCCGGCTGATCGGTATACGGATATTTTTTGCAACTGTCAGGTTTACAATCGCCCAATTTACAGTTGCCATCTTCCTGTAAAAAATCGCATGGTTTATGTTTGGTCTGATAATTCATATCGTATTTTTCTTTTTCCAAGTAAGTATCAATAAACTGTTCGGACGTTATTCCTAAATATTGTGCATCCCTGTCAATATCTTCTGCCGGAATGCTCCCTTTATACATCTTGCAGCAGTTTCTGCATTGGCTGCAATCATAGTCTGCAAAGAGTTCTTTATGTAGCTGTAAAAATTGACTGTCTAACTCGTCCTCGTCTGCATGGCATTTTAGGAAAGTGCGGAACTTAAAATTTTCTTTCTCTTTTTTCTTGGCTTCTGCTTTTACTTTGTCTGGTTGTATCATATGCTTCCTCACTTTCTATCAATTTTCTCAGATTTTGGCGATCCATATATTTCAAGCGGTTAAATATATCTGCAATTCCATCCTAAGCCTTAAATTTACTATAACCCTTTAATCACAGCAACCCCACCGGAACCAACTGTACATTGATAAAAAATAATAACATATCTGATTCTACTATCTGATCCATAATATTTGACGCTATTCTTATTAATAACGGATTGGTCAAGCTGTATCGGTGCATATTCTATTGGCTGTGTCGCTGTATATGTAACAGGCTCATTCCTGCGACGTGGCGTTTCTATAATTTCTGTTCCAGCCTCAATCGTCCCCCATGCTCAGTAACATCTGTCATTATTCGATAAGTTCTTGCTGGTACATTTACGCCATCAACAACAGAATCATCATATGTATACATTTTTATGATGTTATTGTTAAAGAAACTGTATGCCTCTGGTGTGGGTGTAGCAGTAAGACCAAGTATTTTCGCATCTGGAAAGTAATCAAGCACTGCTTTCCACTTTCCATAAATAGATCTGTGAAATTCATCCACAATAATGAATTGAAAATAATCTGATGGAAGTTTCAAATCATTACCAAGCTGAATGATTTCCGCTGATTCCTGTTCTTCCTCTTTCTTTATGTTCTCATCCTCAACATCCTCATTACCTTCTTCTAAACTTTTCCCTGTCAAGACAGAAAAAAGCTTCTGAATGGTTGAAATAATAATATCTCCTTTGATATCCTTTTCTTTTTTTAAGCGTCTTATCTGATAAAGCGAACTCATGGTTTGACAGTTCTCCGTCTTGTCAAACAGACTAAACTCTGATTCTGTCTGTCTTGCAAGATTGTTTCTATCAACAAGAAATAAAATCCTCTTTACCGATCTGTAATTCAACAGGCGGTATGAAGCCAAACATGCCAGATATGTCTTGCCGGAGCCTGTAGCCAGTACAGCCAGATTCTTTTTATTACCAGCCTTAAATGATTTTTCAAACGCTATTTCAGCATCATATTGGCAATCACGAAGTCCTCTTTTTTCAAGTCTTGGCAATGCGCCATATTCAGATACCCCATTTATTATCTGTAGCATTTTCTTGGGAGAATGCATTTCAGTCAATTCTTCATATTCGCTGTCCGGTATGAGCATATTTTTATAGTAAATCTTGTTTCCATTTGCCATATACACAAGCGGAATTAGATTTTTAAACCACAAGCCATACCATGACTGCGGATGAATTGCATATCTTTCAGCTTGTTTTTCTACTTCTTTCCCTAATGGATCAGATTCTTTCTTTGCTTCTACAACAGCTATTGCTTTATGTTCCACAAAAAGCAGATAGTCGCTTTCTGTATTTCCCTGCATATATATTCATGCCTGGAAACAACATCCCATCCGGCATCAAGAAGCTGCTTATCGATTTTTATACGTGCTTTTAGGAATAGCCCAAGCATGACCAAACTTTATAGTTCCTTGTATCATACCATTATTACATATAGTCTGTACTCGCCTTACCGAAAGATTCCATTTTTCTGCAGCTTCTTTAATTGTAATGTATTCCATATTTTCACTCCCAAAAACAGCAAAATATTCCATTAATATTATAAGCGCAAAAACGCCGAATATCAACAAAAATATATACAAACACGGAGCAGATTTCTCTGCCCCGCAATTTTATAGACAGTATATAATCTCTTCCCTCACAATCTCCTCTGCCCTCGCCCGAATATTATTCATTTTCCACAAAATCCAAACTTATATAAAATCCAAACTTTTCTGAAAACAGCTTGATAATTGGGGATTCTTGCCGGAAAAAGTTTGGATTTCGTTTCACAAAGTACAATACTCCAATTATGACAAAATGCGTAAAACATTGCTATTTAGCTCTGTTTCAATCAATTTATTCTCATTTCTGACAAGAGAAGTACAAAACAAAATCCAAACTTTTTAAGTAAAATGCCTTGAATAGAGGATTTACAGAGGAAAGTTTGGATTTCTTCTAAGTTTGGATTTCAGGAAAAATCCAAAAGTTTAGATTTTCCCCACCCAAAGCATCTGATCCTGTGCCTTTAACCGCTCCGTCACTCCCTCCTGTTTTGCCATCTGCTCTATCAGCAAATCGAACCTTTCCTCCGCCTGTTCTTGTATCATCAGCAGATGCTCTTTCAGTTTACCCGATAACAATAACCCCGAATAAATACCTCTCCTATGATTCTCTAAATAAGATTTCCGCATCAATCCAAACTTTCTCAACTCTCCCTCCGGCTCCGGATCAGGATCAGGAATTAAGTTCGGTATCAGATAGTCTAACGCACCATTCTCTTGAAACTTCTCCTTGTCTGTATCAATCAAAGTCCGCTTT
>CAPEBR010000036.1 GCA_948602995.1 uncultured Dorea sp. | reverse complement strand
AAAGAGCTGTTTATCGGCTCGGTAACAGATCCCTATCAGCCTATCGAGGAAAAATGCCATAGATTCCCGATAGATCAAGCCGTTTTTCTCCATTTTTTTTCAGCAGTTCGGTTGCTGTTGGCGGGCGCAGGCTATATTCTTCTTCTATATCTTTTTGAAAAACATCATTGCTTTGAGCTAAAATAAAATGCAGCACTCGTCCTTGAGAACCGCTGAAAGATTCCTTACTTGAAAAAGCATCAATTTTTCTGCGTAATTTATTTGACAACTTGCTGACATAACGTGCTGCGTGTTTATCGTGTTCCATATCCCGCCTCCATTACTTAGTAAGGAACGTACACACATGGAATAGCAGGGAACAGCAATCATCTTAAATCTTAATTGAATGGGAAGGATTATATGGCAACGAAAACAAAAATTAAAAATTCAGATGATATTGAACTTCGTAAAATATTAAATGAAGAATATGAAAAATCCTGTTATCAAAGCGGGATATGATGTGAATGAAAGCTGGCAAAAGGGAAATGCCGGATGGATGGCATCCAGAAATCAAGGCTGCTCCTGGATCGGGTAAATGAAGCGCTTACGGTGCTGAAGAAAAAGCCGGAGAATGGGGAGAAGCTGTATCAGATGGTTTATATGACGTACATATCGCCGGAGCATCTGAACCATACGGAGCTTCTCTACCGACTGGACATGTCTTCCCGGCACTATTACCGCCTCCGCCAACAGGCAATCACCATTCTCTCCATCCGGTTATGGGCGGCTCCGGCAAAGGATGTGGATTTCTGGCTGGAAATACTGACGCTTATGGAGGGATTGGAATGAAAATGAAATGGCAATAAAGTGGCGTAAAAGTGGCGCTATAGAGCCGATGACATGCAAACGGAAAAGAGGTATACTGATATCGTCCCTAATTGGGAGAGGGCGTAGGAGATGCCGTTTCAGGAGTAAGAACTTTTGGAGCGGCATTTTTCATGCTATAAAAAATCCTGCGGATTTCCTATAGCACGAAAAAAATTAGCGCACTGCGGCAGAGAGGAGAGATATTGCTTGCGCAATCTGCCGCAGGCGGAAAATCCCGCTTTGCGAGATTTATCTGACGCCAAAAAATCAAAGGAGATACCTTCGTATGGTAAAACAACTGAAAAAGGGCAGGGAACATCTGAAAACTGCCTACTGGTCGCTGGTAGGGATGGCGTGTGTGACGCTTATTTCCCTGCAGCCGGTCATGGCCGACACGATTTGGGATCGTTTTTCCAAGATTATGAAAGATGTGTATGGTCAGTTGGTGGGAATCAGTACGATTGTTGCGGTCACAGCCGCTGCGATTGCGTTGATTGTCAGGATGGTTTCCAGGAACCAGCGTGCAGTGGATGAAGCAACCAGTTGGCTGAAGCGGATTGTAGTGACATGGATTGTCCTCAATTCACTGGGCTTTATCGTTGCTTACCTGCAGCCGTTGATTGCCGGTGGAAATTACGCAGGTTAAATTTCCCGGTCAAGCCAGATGGGAGGTGGTGAAAGATGCTTGACTGGATATTTGAAGGGATTGTGAACTGGATTAGCAGTATCGTATCTCAAATGATGGATGCGGTTTCCGGCTTGTTCCTTCAGGCGCTTGGAACTGATATGACAGCAATGGAGGAATATTTTCCACTTGTGGCCAAAGCCTTTACGGTTATACAGTACACAGCGTGGGCGGTACTGTTCCTGATTACGGTATGGCAGCTCTTCCGTGTGTTTGGAGGCCCGATTACGGAAGCGGAGAATCCGTGGACATCCTGTGGGGGTTCAACTCTTCCGTAGGACAGTATATGGGAAATGGCGGTGCGCTTTCGACAGGTCAGGGCAGCATCTTCCTTTGGCTGTTTTGCGCCCTGGCGTTCTTAAAAACGGCACAGAAATTTGATTCCTATCTGGCGGCGATGGGACTGAATGTAGCACAGACCGGTTCCAGTATGGGCATGGAGCTTTTAATGGCGGCAAGGGTAATCAGCGGTGTCGTAGGCGGGGCCAGAAGCGCTGGAAGCGTTTTCGGAAAAGGCGGAAGCACTGTAACCGGAACCGGTGCGGCGGCAAGTGGATTCGCGGCCGGGTTTGCCAGCAAATTTAAGGGCAACAGTTATGTGAGGGATGCAGTTGTGGATGGCGGAATCCGTATGGGGGCCGGTGGAAGCGTGGGCTTTGTGGGCCGTGCTTTTGGAGGAATGGCAGCCCGTAACGGGGCGGCTCCTACAGGAGATTCTATTTCTTCGGTTGCATCCAGAAGCCCAAATGTATCAGGCAGCATTGCCGGGGATATTGCAGACCGCAGCCTTGGTAACTATATGCCGCAGCTTGGCGGATACCAGTTAAAGGATACGCAGATATCCGGCGGACAGATCAGCACCGTTGCTACATCTGCAAACGGACAGAGTTCCAATGTGGAGATGTATCACGCAGCCCAGTTTGACAAGCCGGACGGGCCGCATTCCGTTATTACGGCATCAGACGGCAGCCAGTGGTATCAGATGGCATCCGGG
Source organism: uncultured Dorea sp. (assembly GCA_948602995.1). GTDB lineage: Bacteria > Bacillota > Clostridia > Lachnospirales > Lachnospiraceae > CAPEBR01. The sequence goes on along the minus strand of CAPEBR010000036.1, from coordinate 35,926 downwards.
GCAGGCGCTGGGGCATTTTACGATGCACCTGCATTTTCAGGAGACATTTCTGAGGCAGCCCAGGTCGCACAGGCCTTTCTGGATGCAGCAGAGGGGACAACGCTGCGGACAGTCGGAGACGGCGTTATCAAGGCGAGCGGAGCCGATGGCAGCAATTCTATGTGGTATAACAGCGCTTACTATGATGAGCCGGATGCGCCGCATACGATTATGCAGTCAGCAAACGGTGTGGATTGGTATGCAATGCAGCAGCACGCCCAGACGCCGGAATTTGAATCCGGCGCCGCGGCAGCCATGTAAAATCAGGCACAGTTCCAGGAATTTATGCCGGGATATGAGTAGCAGATATCTTCTGTGGATGGTTCCGGCCGTGCTGATGGGCATTTTGAAGTTCGTCATGAGAATGGTTCGGGTACGATGTTCTTTGACACTGCGCATTATGCTGCACCCCGCGGTGATTATCAGGTATTTGAAGATGCGCGCGGCGGGCAGTGGTATGCGGTACGTGGAGAGGCATCTGTGGAACACAAGCCTGTATATGAAAATGGAAAACTCGTTTATGACGGAGAGAATGTCCGCTCTGTGTCGGTGGAAACCGTGCGTTACAAGCAGACGCCGGCACGGTTTGAGGAGCCGAAACCGAGAAAGAATTTTGGGAGTAAGCCGCCGAGACGTAAAAGATAATGAAAAACGGAAAGCTGGACCAGGGAAACTGATCCGGCTTTTCTACGTTTATGGAAGAGATATATCTGCAGCATTGCAGCTTGAAATAGGAGGTGGAGAAGATGGCTGAACCGTCAAAGCAGCAGATTGGTGATGGATCTGACAATTATGGGCAGGCCGCCGGCCAGATGGCGAAAGCAGCCAGACAGTCCGGGCAGGAAGCTGTGAAGCAGACTGCCGCTAAAGGAGCAGAACAGGCATCCAATGCGGCTGCAGCGACTGTAAAAGCCAGTGTAGAGGGTGTCACGCCGACTGCGGTTTATGCGGAGATGGCAGGAGCGGTTTCTGACGTGGTGGATGATGGGTATAGCCAGGCGCTTGCCAAAGTGGAGAGCATGATATCCGATGGCGGGTATGACTATGACTTATCTATGGAGGCTCTGGTTAATTATGCGCAAAGTTCATCGGGATATGATGTCAGCTATATCCTGGCGGCATATTCAGCCTCCATGCAGCAGCAAAACACAAAGAAAGAGGATATGGTTTCAAAACTCGGAAACGTTGCCGGGAGCATGTTCCCGGTCACATCAGAGGAAAAGCAGAAGGAAATCATTATCCCGGTCACTTATTATACCTATCAACCAGTGACACTGACGGTTGTAACCGATAAAGTGAAAACAGGCACCGTCAACGGGGTGGCGCAGTACCGGTATGAAACCGCAGAAAAGACATATTACCTGCCGGATGAATCCCATACCAGTAATGAACCGGTTGAGATTGACGCATATAAAAGCGTGACAGTATCCCTCCCGGTTTATTCTGGCGGCGCAGTCACCGGCACTACGGAGGAAACCTATTATCAGGCGGATGGGAAAGAAACAGTCACGCCGGGGACGGAGACAATTAAATATATAGAATGTACGATTCATCCATTTGATAATGCCGTAATTGCCACAGCATTTGGGCTTAACCTGGATGCGCCATATGAGCAATTTGGAATCACTTATGGAGAAGCAATCCAAAAGATGGCAACAGCGCTTAAAATGACGCTGTATGGAATAGCAGGAAACGGACAGTCTGTTCCTTTGACAGATGCGGAATTAATCGCATTTGTGAACCGGCAAAACTGTAATGCTACACGAAAACATATTTTGACAACAGCTCTTTCGCTCGTAGGCAAGGTTCCGTATTTCTGGGGTGGAAAATCAGGTCCGTGATGGAATGATGAATGGAATACGCCAAAGCTGGTAACAGCTGCAGGGTCTACAACAAGCGGAACCATCAGACCGTATGGGTTGGATTGTTCCGGCTTTACTGACTGGATCTATAAGACGGCTGTGGGAGTGAACCTCTATGGGGGAACATGGAATCAGTGGGAAGAAACGGCTGCTGTTTCCGCAAGTGAACTTCTTCCTGGAGATTTAGGTTTTTTAAGAGAATCGGACGGACAAAGGTGGAGCCATGTGCTTATTTTTGCCGGATATGGAGAAGATGGCAGGCGGATGTGGGTACATTCATCAGGCGGAGAAGGCGTTATCTTAAATTCTCCAAGCTATGAAGCCACATTGGAGCTTAGGAGGCCACAGAATGTGGATTTTGACGCGCCGGTTCCGGACAATATTCAAGGTACGCCGATTTCAACTCTGGAGGTAGACGTGACGCATTATAAACAATCAAGCAGTTGGCGATTTTTTGCACAGAATCCATTGACAGGGCATTTAAGGTATGTTATTATCTATGTGGTTAGCGATAACTAACCTTTGTTCTAAGGGAATCGTCCCTATAGGCAGGGATGATAGTAAAATGCTGAAAAGCATATTTTTTTAACACTAATAGTTAGTAATAACTAACTTAGAAAGGAGCATATGAATGAGCGTTGTAATCATAGGTGGGCATGAGAGGATGGAAAACCGGTATAAAGAAATCTGCAAAAAATACAGACATAAGACAAAAGTTTTTACGAAAATGCGGTCAGATTTAAGCCGCCAGATTGGTACACCGGATTTAGTGATTCTGTTTACGGCAACGGCATCCCATAAGATGGTGCGCTGCGCAATTACAGAATCAGAACGTAGCAATGCGGTTCTGGAGCGTTCACATAGCAGCAGCGCAAGTGCGCTCATACATATACTGGAGGCTTATGCATAATTTTTTGAACAGGGAAAAGAAAAGTATTTCAGAAGAAGCGGTTGTGCTTCATTGTTCACCGACGATGGCAGGACTAAAAACAGGAAGCCTATTTAGCTGCCCGGTAGAGGACAGTGAGATGCTGGCAGAGGGGATCCGCAGTTTGAATGGGCATCTTGTTCCTCGCGGCATACGTTTGGTTCCCTTGAGAGTTACAGAGCAGAGGGCGCTCATTTATATGTACCGCCCTGGAAGGTTGAAAAGGGATCTGAGTGACAGAACTGCAGAGAGGATTTTGTCAGAACGGGATTATCCTGTTAAGCAGACGGAGAGATGTATTGTTGAACTGGTGCGCCGTTTGAATGGCGAGGAGGCATTCCCACATGAAATAGGGCTATTCCTTGGCTATCCGCCAGAAGATGTGGATGCTTTTATAAAAAATGGTGCGGCGGGAGAAAAATGTATTGGGATGTGGAAAGTATATGGGGATGTAGAAACAGCGAAGTGCAAATTTGCACAGTACAAAAAATGCACCCGTCTATATTGTGAGGCGTTCCAAAAATATCATTCGTTTGACAGGCTCATAGTGGGCTTATCATAAAAACAAATAACAAGAGACACCATGTGCATGTAGCGGGAGGCCTTGAAAAAACAGGCAGAGCGAAAGAAAGGATGGAATTATTTATGGGTAAGATTGCAGTGGTTTACTGGAGTGGTACAGGGAATACGGAGGCAATGGCAGTTGCTGTGGCAGAGGGCGCAAGAGAAAAAGGGGCAGAAGTTTTCCTGATGCAGTGCAGCGAGTTTGACGTGGCCAGGATGGATGAATTTAATGCAGTGGCTTTTGGCTGCCCATCAATGGGTTCGGAGCAGCTTGAGGAAGGTGAGTTTGAACCTATGTTTTCTTCCTGTGAGGCGAAACTGGGCGGCAAGAAGATTGGTCTATTCGGTTCTTACGGATGGGGAGATGGGGAATGGATGCGTACCTGGCAGGAGACCTGTGAAGCAGATGGGGCTGTGTTGGTGCAGAACCCGGTGATTTGCAATGAGGCTCCAGATGACGGGGCAGTGGCTGAATGCAGGGCTCTGGGTTTGGCGCTGGCGGACTGATGTGGGTGCGGAAAAGCTAAACTAAAAAATTTAAAATAAGTATATAAAAGTAAGCTGTTCCAGCGATAGTAAGGACAGCTTACTTTTATTTGTGGATAACCTGATTCATAGGAGTAATGGAGATAGTTTTTTTGTTCGATCCCTCTTGGCATCGGCGTTTTTCTGGATTATAATTGAAACACCGTTATGAAACACTGTTATTAAAGAGGGGAGGTGAATGGATGGCGAAGCAGATAGAAGGTGTATATGAGCGGATATTGGAATGTGCAAAAAAGGAATTCCTTGAGAAAGGATATATGGACGCATCCCTGCGGACGATTGCAGCGGAGGCAGAAACAAGTACCAATTCCATCTATGTAAGGTTCAAAGATAAGGGAGGTCTGTTTGCTGCCATCGTGGAGCCGGTTTCGGAGGAATTCATGTCCCGCTGCATGAATGTCCAGGAGGCTTTCCATGCATTTGACAGTGAGACCCAGCGCAGGGAAGTGGGGCAGTATTCGGCCGATGCGATACTTGGTATGGTGGATTATATTTATGACCATTTTGATGAGTTCCGTCTGTTGCTGGATGCTTCCCATGGCACAAAGTTCCATGATTTTGTGGATCGGCTGGTTTCCATGGAAGAAGAGTATACATGGAAGTGGATGGAGGTTACAGGTTCCCATTTAGAGCCGGAAGGAGATCTGACAGCAGAATTATATCATATGATGGCCACAGCTTATTTTGAAGGGATTTTTGAAGTAGTCCGTCATAAGATGGATAGGGAAAACGCTAAAAAGTATGTTACAGTGATGGGGAAATACCATCAGGCTGGATTCATGGCAATTATCGGGGAATAGGCTTCACAGAATTAAGCTGTTCTTAAGGCTGCCAAAACTGGCAACAGTCAGGCAGTCTTAAAATAAATCAATAGGTTAGCAAAAACTAACCATGCAATAGAAAATTAAAGTGTAAATTTTCTATTGTCAAAAACAAAATAAGGAGGAATTGATATGCGTAAAACAAATCCGCTGCTCCGCATCTGGGGCTGGGGAAAAGACGAACAAGGCCGCCTGATTGGTGCGGTCATAAGCGCACTGGTTGCTGTGGTGTTGGGTATGCTGCCCTATTTTGCGGCGGAACAGGTTATTATCGGTATGCTGGCGGGGGAAGAGGATATGTCTTTTTACCTGCCGTGGCTGGGCGTGGGACTGGCAGGGTAAGCATTGGAGCAGAACAGTGCGGAGGAAACTGCAGATGATTATATCACTTATGCCAGGGGACATGCAGTTTCCGCTAGTCACAGAAAAGTGTACAGGCTGCCGCCGCCGATTTCTTCCAGTTCCTTGATTCATATAACGACAGGAATCTGTTGCCAGAGAGAAAGAGTGTAAGCCGATTCAGATTATGGTTCCTGTTGATTTGCGGAAACGGTTTTCAAGTAAGACACTGCGTAATTTTTCGCTGTATGCGCTTCCATGTATCACACAGACTGCTGCAGAAATTCCTTTCGAATCACTTGTGTGCCAGATTGCAGAACAGTTGGAAGAGCAAACGACACAACAATATCTTTCGGCGATGATTGCAGCAAATGTTCGATCCCAAAACTGGATTTTGTTCCGTATTCTGCCTTTATGGATAAAGGATATTATTGTGCAGGCGGTTTATCACTTTTATGGTGAGCGGAATTCGTGTCTGAGTATTTCAAATTTAGGAGAAGCTGTCTGCTTAGAAGAAATCAGGCAGCATATTCAGAGGATGGATTTTATGTTGACACCAAGAAGGAATTCTACTTGTAATTGCGGCATTGTTTCCTATGGCGGGAGGTTATTTATCAATTTTACTGGAAAAGGAGGCGGGGCAGGCTTAGAGCAATACTTTTTTAGAAAATTGGCATCAATGGGATATCAGGCAGAAATAGAAACAGCTTAAGGCGTTTAACATATTTTTAGCTTAAGGAAATTTTCCATTTATCCACTTGAAAATACAGGCATCCCTGCGTAATATCGTGAAAACGGCAGGGGTTTTCTGGGACTTAACGCCTTTTTATTGTTTTAATAGTGACAGGATGCATTTTTTCATAGCCTCATAACTTTGAGGGCTGATGTCATGCTCCATTTTACATGCATCGGCAGCGGCAATTTCAGGGGTTACGCCCAAATGAATGAGCCAGTCTGTCAACAGATTGTGGCATTCATAAACTTTTTCTGCAATTTCTTTTCCAGTTTCGGTCAAACTGATATATCCATCGCTTGATACAGTGATATAATTTCGGTTTTTGAGGTTTTTCACTGCAATACTTACACTTGGTTTTGAAAAGTTAAGTTCATTTGCCACATCTATAGACCGCACGGCAGGTAAGCGTTTGCTTAATATCAAAATGGTTTCTAAATAATCTTCAAGAGATTCTTCTGATTTATGTTGAATATATCCCATAACTATTTCTCCTTAAACTGATTTGCAATAATATATTAACACTTAGATGGCAGGTTTTCAAGGATTTTCCCATAGGTATAGGTCTATTGGATTTGTATAGAGTTGGAAAGTTTTTGTCAGTTGATGTATAAAGAGTACTCAAGGGGAAAATAAGCCGCTGATATAATGTTTGGTGTATATCAAATTTTCAGAAAGGAACTAATAGATAACATATGTTAAAAACTGGTGGACTGGTATTGTTCTACAATCGACGAATGTATTCATTAGATGTCCGCTCCCCTTCTAGATTTGCTGATTTTTTCTTAGGCAGTTTGTCAGTTTCTTGATTGCGTGGCTTATTTGAGTCATCCGAAGAGTTTTCGGTGAAGTACCGTCAATTTCAGAATGAGTATGGAATCTGGGGCTTCCAGCCTTTTGATACAGCCTTCCATCGTGGTTGTTACGGTTGTCAGCAATCTATTGCTGATAAAGTATAGTGCATGTTTCGTTTATGGTGTGGATATCCCATGGCGGTATTTATGGTCATTATGAAGCCTTTCCAGATTGTGCTGAATTGCCATAGACACTTATTATTCAGTTGGTATTAAGTGGAGCAGATGATGTGCGGACATCAGCATCAAGCTTTCTGGCAGAAGAAGAAATCCATCAAAAATAGATAATCTTATTGAAAAGTGCCATTTTGTCAGGTCTTTTTCTAAAATATATGTTTTAATAATTCTCCAAAATTTCATTGACAATTCTTCAACATTAATACTTTAAAATGTGTCATGTAACGAACGCAGACAATAGCCGGAATATATGGGAGCTCTTGTGGCAGAAAAAAACAGCTGTTTTAACTATACTTATTCTAGGAGAACTGGAAGAAGTAAATAGTATCTGAAAGGTTTTTCCTTTTTTATGGAAGGAATTTTGCAACCAATATTGTCAGGAACAATTTGGATCTACATATCAATGAAGGCTTGCCTGTTGTTATTGTTGCTTATGGCGGCATAATATCCATTAGTTCAGTAAAAATATTAAAAGAATAGGATATTTGCTGGATGGGATATATTGCCAGTATTTGGAAGCGCTGATTTGAAAAATTATGGAAAGGGGGAATGTAGCGGAAATTTGACAATTATTTTCTCCTTATTGTACTTCTGAACATAAAAACTGAATATTTGGCAGCCCGTTCGGCGGTTCTGCTTCAGAAAGGGGAGGGGCAGAGATAAATAATTTACTGGCTATGTCCACAAAAGGCAGGGTATGGCCGTCAGGAAAGGCCAGAAGCCTGTCGGCAGCATTCACCAGCAGCCATCCATATGTGGCAGACCATACCGGCCTGCCATGAAGCGCTGGCAATGACTGCAGGGAGATGGGCAGACTGGAATCCTGGATATGGGATTCGCAGCGGCCAAGCAGGAAATCGGAGCTTCCCCCGTAAAGGTCGGCCATATTTTCAAGCTCTAATTAGACTTTTACTGCATTTACAAGTTTCATTACATCATCCGGCGGATTCATGGCATACAAAAGCCCATAAGGAGAACTGTATTCCCATTTCACCAGGATGCTGACAAGTGCCGGGTGAACATCCTGCCAACATTCCAGTATTAGCAGAACATTCCCAGTTTCGATACAGCGGTTAAATACAGCCATATCATAAAACTGCGTGGTATCTTCAATCCGAATGTCTGGATGATTCTTTCGCAGGTCACTTCGTATTATATCATTCATTTCCGAATCGCCTTCTTTTACCATCATCAAGGTTTCTCCATATAAATCTGAAAGCTCCAGATATTTTTTTGCTGCCAGTGGGTGTTCGCGGGAAACGGCGCACATTTTTCTGTATCGTCCCAGCGGCAGCATATTACATCGGTTGAGCCATTGTTTGGAATCGCAGACTCCCAGCAGAAAATCAAATTTTTCCCCTAATTGTTCAATTTCGGAGAGGATACCTTCATGGTTATCTTCAAAAGGAACTAAATGCAGTTTGTAATCGGGAAACTGACTGCTGACTTTGTACCATAAGTCCATAAACGCTTTCGCCGGGTACAGTAAGGAGGTTCCAACGCGGAATGTTTTGTCATGTACATTTGCCGCATGTTTCGCGTTTCCAATGGAGCGTTTTGAGAAGTCAAACAGAAATTTTGCATCCCTATAAATCACTTCTCCTGCCGGTGTCAGGCGAACCCCCTGACTTGTTCTTTCTATCAGCTTTAGGCCCAGATGGGATTCTAAAGAATTGATTTGTTTCATAACCGCAGTCGGAGTTACAAACAATTTATCTGCTGCTTTTGTGAAACTGCCGGAGTCTATGGCAGATACAAAAGCCGTTAAATTATGATTGAACATGGAATCAACCTCCTGCATCGTATTTACTTTTAGTAGATACGATGATAACAAATCGGAGATTCTCTGTCAAGACTTTCAAGGCTATAATGAGAGCAGAAACAAGGAAAGGAGTTTGATATATGGCGGCAATCATTGTATATTTCTCACGCAAAGGCGAGAACTATGTGAGCGGTACAATTAAAAAGCTGGCTGTTGGCAACACGGAAGTTGTGGCGAATATCCTTCAGAAACTGACAGGGGCGGAAACTTTTAAGATGCAGCCTGTGCAGGAATATTCAAAGGACTACAACGAATGTATCGCGCAGGCTGACCAGCGGCGTAACGCAAGACCGGAGCTGAAAGCCTATCCAGAAAGTTTAGACGCATACGATACGGTATATTTGGGCTATCCCAACTATTGGGGAACTATGCCGATGGCCGTATTTACATTTTTGGAGCATTTCGATTTTAACGGAAAGACTATTTTCCCATTTTGTACCCATGAGGGCAGCGGGATGGGGAGCAGCGAATCGGATATTAAGCGGTTATGCGAGGCGGCAGAGGTAAAGAAAGGTTTGGCGCTTCGCGGTGGAAGCATCCAGTATTCAGAGCCGGAAATTAAAAAATGGCTGAAAGAAAAATAGTAAACAAAGGATATGAACATGGAGGAAAAGCACGCGGCTGTTATCATTGGCCCTCCTTATGGCGGTGTGAAAGAACAAGGCTCCGGCATTTATGCACAGGAACTGGCAAAGCGCGGATTTGTGGCGCTGGCATTTGATCCGTCTTTCAATGGATACAGCGGCGGTATGCCAAGACGTATTTCTTCGCCGGACTTCTTCGTGGAAGATTTCAGTGCTGCCGTAGACTTCGTGGGTACACGTCCGTTTGTTGACAGAGAAAAAATCGGCGCCATCGGCATTTGCGGCAGCGGCGGATTTGCTTTGAGTGCGGCACAGGTGGATGTGCGCATTAAGGCGGTTGCTACGGTAAGTATGTATGATATTTCCCGTAATATGTCTCAGGGCTTTGGCGATTCCATGACAAGAGAGGCTTGGGATGCAACATTAGCGGCTCTTGCAGAGGCGAGATATTCCGACTTTGAAGGCAATGAGCCGATGCTGGCCGGACGGGGAGCGCCGATTGGCTTTGATGAAAATACTGATCCGGTTGGCAGAGAATTTGGAGAGTTTTATGCAACACCGAGAGGCTATCATCCAAATTCCACGACGCAGTTTACCCTTACAAGCTGTATGTCGTTTATGAATTTTCCTCTGCTCTCCCAAATTGACCGGATTTCGCCACGACCGATTTTGTTTGTGATCGGCGAGAACGCACATTCTCGGTATTTCAGCGAGGATGCTTATGCGCAGGCGGCAGAGCCGAAGGAACTTCTTGTAATCCCGGACACAAACCATGTAGACCTGTATGATAAGCTGGATAAGATTCCTTTTGACAAACTGGAAACTTTCTTCCGTACCAATATGTAATCAAGGAGGATTTGTAAATGAACAGACCATATATTTTTTGCCATATGATGACCTCACTTGACGGGAAAATTATGGGTTCCTATATGGGAACACCGGAAGGAAGTGCAGCCGGAGATGTGTTTTATAACCTTTCTTTTGGCAAAGAACCATATTATAAACATCAGGGCTGGCTTTCCGGGCGAGTGACAACGGACGATAACTTTACCTTTTATGAGAAGCCGGACGTGGATGAAAGTGTCCCGACTGTACCGGAAGGCGACTTTGTCGCAAAGAAAGCGGATATGTACTATGTTTCTGTTGATCCTTCCGGCAAACTGGGATGGAAAAGCGACACACTGACCTATATTGATACAACGGCTCATGTGATTGAAATACTCACGCAGAAGGCCGGAAATGCTTATAAAGCGTTCCTGCGGAAGTTGGGGATTTCCTATATCATTGCGGGAACCGATTCGTTGGATTATGAGACGGCAATGAGCAAGCTGAAAACGCTGTTCAGGATCGAAACGCTCATGCTTGGCGGTGGCGGTGTCTTGAACTGGTCTTTCATTCAGGCAGGAATGTGTGATGAGGTCAGTGTTGTGATTGCTCCTGCGGCAGATGGTTCCTCTGATACGCCTGCCCTTTTTGCAACAAGAGGGGGACTGGCGGCAGATAAGCCGATAGGATTTGAACTGCAAAGTGCCCAAGTAAAGGAGGGCGGCAGTGTATGGCTGCGCTATCTTGTAAAAAACACTGCCGTACTGAAATGACACAGGAAAGCTGCAAAGGACAATTATTTACAAACCGTGAACTATGGCGCTTGATGTGCCCTTTGGTTATCGAACTTCTTCTTACACTGTTGGTAGGCATGATCGATTCCATCATGGTATCTTCTGTGGGAGAGGCCGCCGTATCGGGGGTCTCTCTTGTAGATACTGTGATGCAGCTTTTGATTTATCTCTTTGCGGCATTAGGAACCGGTGGCGCTGTTGTTGCAGGACAGTATCTTGGCAGTGGAAATCAAAAAGATGCCTGCAAAAGTTCAGAGCAGCTTATTGGCTTTTCCGCAGTGTTCTCATTGGCTGTTATGGTAGTTTTGATCATCTTGAAAGACATCATATTGAATCGCTTATTTGGGGAGATCACTCCCGAAGTGAGAAAATATGCAGACACTTACTTGACGATTACCGCTTTCTCAATTCCTGCCATTGCAGTGTATGAAGCTGGCGCAGCGACTTTTCGCGCTATGAGTAATTCCAAAATAACGATGTGGATCTCCCTGATGATGAACATGATCAACGTAACGGGTAACGCCATCTTCATTTATGGCGCTGGCATGGCAACGGGAGGCGCGGCTGTTTCTACAGAGGTTTTAGAAGGCTCGGGGATTAGAGGTTCCATAGCGCAAAATTCTCAGGATGAAGCAAAGGAAACGGTTGACGGCTGGCTTGAGGAAATTGGAACTTTCGGTCAGGAATAGGAGTTGAATTATGGGAAAGAAATTATTGATTGTATATTATTCCATATCAAACGGAAACACAAAAGGAATCGCAGAGCAGATACAGAAAGCCACTGGTGCAGATATTGCCCGGATTGAGACGGTAAAGCCGTATACGGGTTCTTATAATGCGATTGTGGAGCAGGGACAGCGCGAGGTAAACCGGGGGTATCAACCGGAACTTAAACCTTTAGGAGTAAATCTAAATGATTATGATGTAATTGCAGTAGGAACACCTACATGGTGGTACACGATGGCACCTGCGGTACTGTCTTTTTTGAAGTCTTGCGACTGGAAGGGGAAAACTGTTATTCCGTTCCAGACACATGGCGGCTGGCCGGGGCACGTTATTAAGGATATAAAGAGTGCCTGCAAGGGAGCTGAGTTTATCCATGAGATGGAAATACAGTTTGATTCCACAGGCGGTGCAGAATTAGTGACAAAAGAAGCAGAAATTGAAGCGTGGATCGAAAAAATAAAATAATAAGGAGAGATTTGATATGAAAGCAGAAGAATTAAGTGTTTTTCCGGTTGGCGGAAAAAATGAGGCGTTTGCAAAATATTTTGTCGGACAGAGCTATCTGAATATGCTCACCACAGAAGGCGTGGTAATCGGCAATGTGACCTTTGAACCGGGATGCCGGAACAACTGGCATATTCATCATGCCGGCAAGAACGGCGGGCAGATACTTCTTTGTACTGCCGGACGAGGATATTATCAGGAATGGGGCAAAGAGGCACAGGAGCTTCATCCCGGAGATGTGGTAGTCATTCCGGCAGAAGTGAAACACTGGCATGGAGCAGCGCCGGATAGCTGGTTTGCGCATCTGGCTGTTGAGGTTCCGGGAGAAGATACGTCAAATGAATGGTGTGAGGCAGTGTCTGACGAAGAATACGCCACATTAAAGTGATGTTTAAGGAGGATGTCGAATGAAAAAAATAGGCAGCTTGATTTTGTTTCTGGTTCTTGCTTTTTCGTTGTCAGCTTGTGCTAAGAACTCAAATAAAGAAACGTCGCAAAAGCTCCCCTCTGGCAGTTCCACTGAAAGTATGGTAACAACGGAAGAAGAATCAGAAGAAACAGAAGAAATTTCAGGAAATCACGTCTTGATTGCATATTTTGGGCGTTGGGGCAATACAGAATTTCCGGATGATGTGGACGCTTCGACTTCGGCCAGTATTGTAATAGGCAGAGATGGAAACCTGCAGGGAACGACAGAATATGTGGCGGACTTGATCCGGGAATATGTCGGTGGTGATATGCACTTGATTCAGACTGTAGAGCCTTACTCAGAGGATTATGATACAGTGGTAGAAAAGAACCGTCAGGAGCAAGAGGAAGGCGTTGTACCGGAGTTGCAGAGTACAGACCTTGATATAGAACAATATGATACAATCTTTATTGGCTATCCGATTTGGGCGACAACGATTCCACGGCCGATCGTTTCTTTTTTAAGCCAGTACGATCTGACGGACAAAACAATTATTCCATTCTGTACTCATGCAGGCTATGGAAGCGGCAGCAGCTATGCAGATATACAGGAGCTTTGTCCAAATTCAGAAGTGCTTACCGGACTTGCGGTTGAAGCAGAGGAAATAAGTTCCGCAGAGCAGGAAGTTTCGGCATGGCTGGGTGAATTGCAGTTAGTGCAGGCGGAAGATACCACCGATACAGAGGCATCTCAAATTGTAATTACAGTGGATGATGTGGAAATTCTGGCAGAACTGAATGACAGCGAAGCGGCAAAAGAATTTGGAGAAATGCTGCCTCTTACTGTTTCTATGACACGAATGGGTGAGCATGAATACTATGGAGGGTTGGAAACGCCGCTGACACATACAGCAGATGTACAGACCGGGTATGCCATTGGTGATTTAGCTTTCTGGACACCCGGAAATCTGTTTGCGATATATTTTGATGAACCTGACGATGACCCAGAAGGGTTGATGATTTTGGGGCATATTATTTCGGATATGTCTGTATTTGACGATATGGCAGGTTCCGTGGAAATGCACATTGATTTTGTAAAATGATAATAGTGTGAGAAATGTAGAATATATCGAAATCAATGTGAAATTTTGAAACTTGCACTAAACTAATGCCCGATATGGATATGATTAGGAACAAAACTTTTGACGAGGAGAGCAGCCAGGTAATAGTTGGCTAATGCTTTTTTAACTTGCGGTATCCCTTCTGGCATGACAACGGGCTTGTAATCAGAAACTCGGAGATAACGGAGTTTTGCAGGGCAGCTTTATGGTATTCGGAGGGCATTGAGATTTACGGCAGCAGACTGCATGTCATCAAGGCGTTAAGGGAATGCAAGAATGTAAAAATGCAGGGGTATGACATTATTTTCCCGGAATTCGGGTGGTCTGTGCATGGATTGGATATGGAGGACTGCACTGCCCGAAGTGAGTATTTTATGATACGTTCCAACCGGCTGTCATTCAGGAACGTGCAGATGACAGGAAAATATTCAAAGGCAAACAGGCAAATACAAGGAGATTGAAATGGAGTATATTTCACTGAATAACGGGGCACGGATGCCCCAGGAAGGATTTGGGACCTTCCAGATTCCGCCGAAAGACTGTGAGCGCTGTGTCAGGGATGCGCTTTCTGCCGGATACCGGTTGATCGATACGGCATCTGCTTATGGGAATGAAGAAAGTGTAGGGGCTGCAATCCGGGAGTCGGGGATTTCGCGTGAAGAACTGTTTATTACAACAAAGCTGTGGGTACAGGATGCAAGTTACGAGGGGGTAATTTCGTATCTTCCACATACAGGACATACATAAAATACAACTAAATCGTCATAATCTGACTGCTTGCTGGCATCTGAACTGCAAACTATACATTTGCAGTTTTCCATTCTTCCATACATTTATTGAGCCTCCTGCTAATATTTAAATTATTTCCTACCGAGTTTTATCAGTATTCATTTCTGTGTGTTCCATTATACAGTATTTTCATGGCAAGAGGAATAGCAGTCCATAAGTAACATAGAAGTTTTTAACATAAAATCTACAGTATAGCTTAAACATAATGCTAATTGTGTTTAACTAATAGCTGGTAATCCGGTTGTTTTACATATCCAGTTAAACATAATCAGTGGATGATACAGATGAAATGAGTTAGACATAATCAAAAGATGGAAGGCGGTTGGCAGTTTGCGTTGTAAAAACGGCCCGTTTCCCGTGTAATGAAATGTATGAGGAAGGAGCGTGGGAAGATGACAGACAGATTTGCTTTGTATATGCAGAAGCTTGGAAAGTCCCAAAACACAATGGCAACATATATCCGGAATATCCGCCAGTATTTTGAGTGGTGTGAATTCAGTTTTGGGAATGCGTCGCCGCAGTTATACCGGGCAAATGTGCTGGAGTATATTTCCTATATGCGGAACCTGAAAGGCTATTCCCCGAAATCCGTAAATAACCATTTATCCGCGCTGCGCTGCCTGAACGAGTTCTTGGTGGGCGAAGGAATCCAGACTGAGGCAGTGGTTTTGAAAACGGATTTTATGAAGGTGCAGCTGCAGTATGCGAGTCCCTGTACCGTTGAAAAACGGGATGTGGATGCGTTCCGACAGAGGCTTTTGGAGAGTGGGAGCAAACGGGATTATGCCATTGTCACCCTGTATACTTATTCAGGGCTTCGGAGAACGGAGTGTGTCGGTTTATTATTGGAGCAGGTGGATCTGGTATCGAAAGAGATCCGTGTTGTAGGGAAGGGGGATAAGCAGAGGCTGGTCTATATCAATGACAAAATCGTCCATGCAATCCGGGAATACTTAAAGGAACGCAGGTCAGAAAGCCCGTATCTTTTTGTCAGCAGGCAGAGTGAGAAACTCTCTCCTTCCAGGATCAATCATTATGAAAAAGAAAAGATTATATACGATACTCATTTTAATTTTTACAGGGATTTTTATGTTAGGCGCCTTCCAGATTTATCGGCAGCTGAAGGAATATGGTGAAGGGGAATCCTCCTATACTGAGATAGAGCAGTATGTCTGGGTGGATGAGGCCCCAGAAGACAGCGGAGATGAGGAACAAAATGGAAGCCAGTCTGGAGAGAGGGAACCTGACCTCCGCTGGCCGGCCGTAGATTTCGATGCACTTAGTGAAATCAATCCGGATATTGTGGCCTGGATTTATATTGAGGATACAGAAATTAACTATCCAATCTTCCTGGACAGCCGGAACTCGCCGGATTTGTCAGACCGGCACAGCATTATTTATGGGCACCACATGAAAAACGGTACCATGTTTTCTGGATTGACAGAATATAAAAAAGCAGGGATTTTATGAGGGGCACCCGGTTGTTTTACTGATGATGCCGGAACAGAATGTCAGGGTTGAGTATGATAATAGATGGTGTCGGACGGTTAATTGACTGAAAAAAAGTCGTAGCTAACATTACAAACCCCAAAATAGGTGTAATACAGAAATTTATACGCAAACCGGAAATTCCAATTTGGAACATTTCTTCTGTTCCACCAAAAGCAGCAAGGATCTGTTTTGGAAAGACAAGAACCATAATCCAAATAAAACAGGTAATGGACACGAAAAATACAGTAGCCTGACAAAGCGTTGATATGACCCGCCTATAATTTCTAGAGCCATAATTATTCCCGATTATTGGTTGGATGCCCTGGCTGATACCGCTTGCGGGCATAATTACAAACGTCATAATGCTTGAAATGACAGCATATACGCTGATTGCAATATCACCGCCATATTTTCCTAATTGACTGTTATAAACAAGGCTGATAAATCCCATAGCCATCTGTGCTGCCCAAAAAGCAAAACCGCAGGAAATAATCTGCAAACATAATTCTTTGTTCAAATGAAAAATATCCTTTGAGATTTTAACCTGTGTCCGGTTTCCAAATACGAAATACGCTCCGAAAAGAGCTGAAAAAATCTGTCCTATTACTGTAGCACTTGCAGCTCCTATCACGCCCCAATCAAAAACAATAATGAAAACAGCGTCCAAAATAATATTTGTGACTGCCCCTATACCCGTTACGCACATTCCTAAAACTGGCTTTCCCGACACACGGACAAAATCGCAAAATAACTGCGACAGTCCTTGAAAAATACACCCTAAAGCCACAATCCGATAATATAAAATTGCATATGGATATGCGGTTTCCGTAACTCCGAAAACCTTTAAAATCGGGTTAGGAAATATGAGAAGCAAAGCACTTAGTATGATTTCAAACACACAAACAAGCACCATAGCATTACCAAAAGACTGATTCATTTTTTCCGGTTCGTTCTGACCGGAGAATAAACTGAAAAAGGTAGATCCCCCTGCACTGCACATTAAAGCAAAAGCCATCATCATATAAGATAAGGGAAAACAGACGGATAAGCCCGCTAATGCAGAAGTTCCATTAAAATTGCCAACAAACATTCTATCCACGATATTATAAATAGCTGTTATCAATAGTGAAATAGCTGCTGGTATGGAAAATTTTAAAATCATGGGAAATAGTTTCCCGTTTAAGTAATCCACTTTTGTTTCATTCATAGTGATACCTCCATTTGTTAGTTTCCTAAGTTTATATTTTAAAATGTAGCTGCCGATTTATCGACAGCCTTAACACTTTCACGAAATGTTATCAAGCATTTTTTTAATTACTTTGAAAAAAATATCCAGCTCATTTTGCGAAATATCTTTCGTTAGTTCTTCTTCCAGTGAGGTAATATCTGCTATCACCATATCCTTATACTGCAATGCTTTTTCACTGACAACGATCCGTTTCATTCTTGCGTCACTTGCCATAGCTTCCCGGTAGATCAAGCCGTTTTTCTCCATTTTTTTCAGCAGTTCGGTTGCTGTTGGCGGGCGCAGGCTATATTCTTCTTCTATATCTTTTTGAAAAACATCATTGCTTTGAGCTAAAATAAAATGCAGCACTCGTCCTTGAGAACCGCTGAAAGATTCCTTACTTGAAAAAGCATCAATTTTTCTGCGTAATTTATTTGACAACTTGCTGACATAACGTGCTGCGTGTTTATCGTGTTCCATATCTCGCCTCCATTACTTAGTAACCTAAGTATAATAAATATCTATGTAAGTGTCAAGCCGGTAAAATGAAAATTTCTCTATTTTGTGAGATATGATGAATGAGGAGGAATAAATCACTTTCATACCTTTATTTTTTATGTTAAGAAAACGGACGAAATTGCAGTTTTTAATCGGTAGATTTTTACATATATATCATTTATAATTTAAGAAATCAAAACGCAGGCGATAAAAATTATAAGTTTGGGAAACAGTTTTTTCAGGAATGTACACACATGGAATAGCAGGGAACAGCAATCATCTTAAATCTTAATTGAATGGAGAGGATTATATGGCAACTAAAACAAAAATTAAAATTTCAGATGATATTGAACTTCGTAAAATATTAGATGAAGAATATGAAAAATCCTGTTATCAAAGCGGGATATGATGTGAATGAAAGCTGGCAAAAGGGAAATGCCCGTATGCATGATGTAAGGCAGGCCGGCATTTATTTTGAAAACCTTATATAACTTCCAAAATGGTTGATCGTTTATTTAAGGGCGACAGCCGAGTGTTGCTGCCCTTTGCAATTACAGAAAGTTATTATCGACCGGCCATAGCCTTTTATAAAAAGAGGGGAAATTACCTATGATTTTCACGGAAGCATACAAGGAACATATTGAATACACATTTAACGCCTTTTGCAGAGTGGTTGTACGCTATGACGCTATCAACACATGGCGTGACAGGGATAAACGGAAAGATCCTTTGAATATCTCACAGAAGAAAAGTTTTACCAGTTCAGCACATCAGATAAATATTTTACATACCCCTACAAGCAATATCTGGTTATCATATGTGATCAAAGTTCCAATGCCAGTCCAATCAGCCGATCCGTCTGGTCAGCCACATCAAAAATACAACCCGTATCACAAAACTATTCTTGTTTTGGGGAACAGTAACATAGTAATCACATTTTTATGCCTATGGATGGTGAGAATGTATATTGCAAAAATGGTATGATTATGTAACAGATATAGATTATAAAGGATATAAGGTAAGTTTCTGACGGATTTGCCAGTGACTAGAAAAAATGTAACCGCTCTGACAGAACGGGGAAGGATGAGATGGAAAATAGAAAATGAGGGGTTCAATGCGCAGAAAAAACATGGATAAATTTAAGCGTCAGTGCTGTGTCTGACATAAACAGGCTTGTCCCGGCGGTCAGCACAGGGCACTTCCATTACGATAAAAGCCATTCCGTCATAGTCAGCATGGTAAACATGATGCTCAAGGAGAATATTTTCATCTATCTTCTCCCGGTTGTTGAGTCTGTTGCAAATATCTGAGAGCATTTGCTTCAGATGCTGAATGCCTTTGGGGATAAATTCTTTTGTTGTTTTATTCTCTTACATACCGAGGATGATTGTGCCGCCGAAAGTATTGGCAAAGGAGGAATAGGTTTCCAAGATGTTGTTAGGAATCCCTCTGCCCGCTGCTCCCGGTTTCCAGTGTTGAAAGAAATTTCATGCTCTTTCTCCTCCTTCGTATAGTTTAGTTATATTATATGCAGTCAGATGAATAACATCAAGGAGATTTTAAAAAGTCAGAATGGAATGAACATAGACTTTGGTCAGGGTATAAAAGCTGCAAAATTTGTTGGCATAAAACAATTAAATTACGACATACTAAGATAGATATCCTTCGGGATATCTATTTTGGCATACAGGGAGGCTTTTCGATGTTTAAATACTGGTATCGCAGAATTCTAATTATGATTGTCGTGTTTCTGATTGCTGCCGGAGGAGGATATTATCTGATTGAGGCGCAGAAATACAGTATCAGGCAGGAAGTCATCGGAGAGGCGGTTTCCGATTCAACGGTTATTCCGGGCGGCATGCCGGTCGGAATCTATCTAGAGACGGACGGGGTCATGATTTTGGGGACAGAGAGTATTGAGGGAATAGACGGTATGGAATATAATCCGGCAGAGCACCTGGTGAAATCCGGGGATTATATTGTAGGACTTAACGGAAAAAAGATTGACACAAAGGCACAGCTGATTGAAGCGGTGAAGGATCTTGAAGAGGACGAGGTAGTTCTTACAGTTAAGAGAGAGAAAGAAAAGCTTGATATCCGGTTCCGGCCAGTACAGTATTCTCTTACAGAGTACAAGCTTGGCATTTGGGTGCGGGATAACACACAGGGACTTGGAACAGTGACATTTTTGAATGCAGACAGTAAATTCGGAGCTCTGGGCCATGGGATCCATGACGTGGATACGAATGAACTTCTAAACATCTCAGACGGAACCCTTTATATCACAAATATCCGGGATATCCAAAAGGGAGAGAGCGGCTCTCCGGGAGGCATGGAAGGCATTATTGTTTATAATAATTATAATGTGCTCGGAACAATTACAAAGAATACAGAGGTTGGAATATTTGGCAGCGTTGACCGGATTGACGCCCTGTTTTCTGAGCAGAAGTCTATGCAGACGGCAAAGAAAGAAGAGATTGAGGACGGTCCTGCTGTAATCCGCTGCGCAGTATCTGGAGAAATAAAGGAATATGACATACAGATAACCGGCATTGATTATTATACGAATGAGATTAATAAAGGACTGACGATTGAAGTGACAGATGAGGAACTCCTTAATGAGACTGGAGGAATCGTCCAGGGTATGAGCGGCAGCCCGATTATACAGAACGGGAAGCTGATTGGAGCAGTGACTCATGTGTTCGTGAACAATCCGACAAAGGGATATGGGGTATTTATAGAAAATATGCTTGATGAAATCGAGAAATAGAAGAACCTGTCGAAAAATATAGTATTTTTACGACAGCAATTTCTTGATTTGAGGTATGCCGAAATATATAATGGGATTTGACGGTTTATAGTATAGAAAGGAGGAAATGTGGGAAATGGGAGAAATAGCAGTAGCAATAGCCGACGATAATGAAAGAATACTGGATTTACTTGGCGAAATAATTGATGCGGACGAGAGCCTGAATCTGGTAGGTAAAGCGAATAATGGGGAGGAAGCCTACTCAATTATCAAAGAAAAACAGCCGGATGTGATGCTTCTTGATCTGATTATGCCGAAAATGGACGGATTAAGTGTGATGGATATGGTGAACAAGGATAAGGAGATTGAGAAGCGGCCGGGTTTTATTATCGTGACAGCGGTAAGTCAGGAGCGAATTACAGAAGATGCTTTCAGAAAGGGGGCTAATTATTACATTCTCAAGCCATTTAATAATGAGATGGTGCTGAACCGGATAAAAAGCGTCGGACATGCCGCAAGATATGAGACAAGATATATAGGAGAACCGTCCCAGGAGGCTGCGCTCAGGCCGAAAAAGGTGAACCTGGAAGCCAGGGTGACAGATATGATTCATGAAATCGGAATTCCTGCACATATTAAAGGGTATCATTACTTAAGGGATGCAATTATTATGTCAATCGAGGATATGGACGTCCTGAACGCCATTACGAAGGTCTTATATCCAACGGTAGCAAAAAAGCATCAGACAACGTCAAGCCGCGTAGAAAGGGCGATCCGGCATGCAATTGAGGTGGCGTGGAGCAGAGGAAAGCTGGATACATTAGACGAGTTGTTCGGCTATACGGTAAGCAACGGAAAGGGAAAACCGACCAACTCAGAGTTCATTGCACTTATTGCAGATACAATTCGTTTAGAATATAAAAACAGATAATACTTTCCTTCCGGGGAGAAATGCGGTATAATACATATAAGATATCGCAAAGTCGGGAGGAAGAGAACGATGAAAAAAATACTTTTTGCAACTTCAGAGGCAGTGCCATTTATAAAGACGGGAGGACTTGCCGATGTGGCAGGAACCCTGCCTAAGAATTTTGATAAAGAAAAATATGATGTAAGAGTCATGCTTCCGAAGTACATGTGTATGAAAGAACAGTGGAAGGAAAAACTGACATACCACAGCCATTTTTACATGGATCTTGGATGGAGGACACAGTACGTAGGAGTACTGGAGACACAGTACGATGGGATTACATTCTACTTTATAGATAATGAATACTATTTTAACGGTTTTGCACCATACGGGGATATGTATGCGGACATAGAAAAGTTTGCATTTTTCTCCAAAGCAGTGTTAAGTGCACTTCCGGTAATTAATTTCAGACCGGATATTATCCACTGCCATGACTGGCAGACAGGGCTTGTCCCCATCTTTCTGGATAATTTCCGATATTCGAATGAATACTACCGTGGAATTAGGACGATTATGACAATCCATAATCTGAAGTTCCAGGGAACATGGGATACGAAAAGAGTAAGGGACATTACGGGGCTGCCCCAGTATTATTTCGCGCCGGACAAGCTGGAGGCTTATAAGGATGCTAATTATCTGAAGGGCGGAATTGTATATGCTGACCGGATTACAACAGTAAGCAACTCATATGCAGAAGAGATTAAGATGCCATTCTACGGGGAGAAGCTTGACGGTCTGATGCGCGCCCGCTCTAACTGCCTGTCCGGTATTGTGAATGGAATTGACTATGATGATTTTAATCCAGAGACAGACACATGTATTGAGAAGAACTACAATGTTGAGAGTTTCCGTAAGGAGAAGGTTAAGAATAAGATTGCCCTTCAGAAGGAGCTGAATCTGGAGCAGGATCCGAAGATCATGATGATCGGGATCGTGTCCAGACTTACGGACCAGAAGGGATTCGATCTAGTTGCTTATATCATGGATGAGCTTTGTCAGGATGCGGTGCAGATCGTGGTTCTCGGAACCGGAGAGGAGCAGTACGAGAATATGTTTCGGCATTTTGAATGGAAATATCAGGGCAAGGTGTCAGCGAATATTTATTACTCCGAACCTCTGTCCCACAGGATATATGCTGCAAGCGACGCGTTCCTTATGCCGTCGCTCTTTGAGCCCTGCGGCTTAAGCCAGCTTATGAGCCTTAAGTATGGGACCGTTCCAATTGTAAGGGAGACGGGAGGCCTTAAAGATACGGTGGAGGCGTATAATGAGTATGAAAAGACAGGAACAGGCTTTAGTTTCCTGAATTATAATGCTCACGAGATGCTTGGCACGATCCGCTATGCAGAGAGGATTTACTACGACAGAAAGAGAGACTGGAATAAGATCGCAGAACGGGGAATGGAGAAGGACTTCTCC
Organism: uncultured Dorea sp.; assembly: GCA_948602995.1. GTDB lineage: Bacteria > Bacillota > Clostridia > Lachnospirales > Lachnospiraceae > CAPEBR01. The sequence continues at coordinate 13,135 of CAPEBR010000036.1, read as the reverse complement.
TGGAAGAATTCCGCAAAACAGTATGAGGCATTATATGATGACATGTAAGATAAAAGACATATTGAAGGATACAGATCCGCATATTTCATTTGAAATATTTCCTCCGAAAACGGAGGCGGGGTATGAAAGCGTGTTGTCCGCGGCAGACAGGATTGCAGCGTTAAAACCGTCATATATTAGTGTGACCTATGGCGCGGGCGGCGGTACGAGCAGAAATACAGTGAAGATTGCTTCACATATTAAAGAATTAGGGGTTACGAGCCTTGCGCATCTGACCTGCGTATCTTCTACGAAGGATGAGGTGCATAAGGTGATTGAAGAACTGAAGGAGCAGGAGATTGAGAATATTCTGGCGCTTCGGGGGGACAGGCCAAAGGACATGGCGTTTCCTCTTCCAGGACAGTACAGATATGCCTGCGAGCTTATTGAGGATATTAAGACCCAGGGAGATTTTTGTATTGGGGCTGCGTGTTATCCGGAAGGGCATGTAGAGACGGAGCATAAGAAGGATGATATTATGAATCTGAAGCATAAGGTGGACTGTGGGGTGGACTTTCTTACGACACAGATGTTTTTTGATAATAATATCCTGTATAATTTCCTTTACAGAATCAGGGAGAAGGGTATCACGATTCCTGTGCTTCCAGGGATTATGCCAATTACCAACGCGAAGCAGATGAAGAGAACGCTGGAACTGTCCGGCACTGTGCTTCCTCAGAGATTTGTGGCGATACTTGACCGGTTCGGCGAGGATCCTGAGGCCATGAAGCAGGCGGGAATAGCCTATGCGACAGATCAGATTATTGATCTGATTGCCAATGGTATCAACCATGTACATGTCTATTCCATGAATAAGCCAGAGGTGGCTGCGGCAATCATGAGTAATCTTTCGAGTATTGTAAAGACAGAAGCATAAGATTCAGCAGGTTTGCTGATTGCAGATTTAGCGAAAGGACTGGCAGAATTTTCAGACAGATGTATCTGAACTGAGGCATTATGGATATGGACAGGAGAGAAAAAGAGGCTGTCCGTTATCTTGGATATGGAAGACATGCGGTAGACGAAAAGACAGAGACGCTGATCAGGGATTCCTTTAAGGAGCTTGACAGGACGGCGAAATGTCGGATCGTCTATCGCATCTTTGAGTTGGAGGTTCCTGATGACGGCGGAGTGAAAATCGGAGAATTAGAGATTAGAAGCAAGAATCTTGCAAAGAATATGAAGGGCTGCCAGGAGGCGGTGATGCTGGGTGCAACCCTTGGAATAGAGGTGGATATGCTGCTTCGGCGGTATTCCCTTATGGATATGTCAAAGACAGTTGTGCTGCAGGCGTGCGCGGCTGCTCTTTTAGAAGAGTACCTGGATGACTGGCAGGAGGAGCACAGGAAAGCGGCTGAAATGAAAGGATGCTATCTGAGACCGCGTTTTAGTCCGGGGTATGGGGATTTTGACATTTCACATCAGGAGGATGTGATCCGGATGCTGGAATGCGCAAAGAAGATCGGGCTTACAATGACAGACCGGTATATGCTTACCCCTTCCAAATCAGTGACAGCAGTAATCGGGATCAGCAAAGAAGAGGTTCCGTGCCACAGAAAAGGATGTGAGGAATGCAGAAAAACAGACTGTATTTACCGGCGGCAGGAGGGACAGCGTGTTTTGGAAAAGCCAGAGTCCCGTGCATGCAGCGATCAACATAAAATTACAGATTAAGGACAAAAAGGAGCAAAGCACAGATGATACTTGAAAGACTTGGAAAAGAACTGCTGTATTTTGACGGAGGTACCGGGACGCTTCTCCAGGAGAAGGGGATGAAGGCGGGAGAACTGCCAGAGACATGGAACCTGACACATACGGAAGAGATGGTTGATATTCACAGGCAGTATTTTGAAGCGGGCAGCGATATTGTGCTTACGAATACCTTCGGAGCAAATGCACTGAAATTTCATAATACAGAGTTTGAGCTTGAGGATATTGTGGCAGCGGCTGTGGTGAATGTAAAAGAGGGAGCCTGGATGGGTGTCCATGATGGGAGGGAGGTGTATGCAGCTCTTGATCTCGGACCTACCGGAAAGCTTCTAAAGCCCATGGGTGACCTGAGCTTTGAGGATGCCTATGAGGCATATAAGGAAGTGGTGCAGTACGGGGAGGAGGCGGGAGCCGACCTGATTCATATTGAGACCATGAGTGATACCTATGAGGTGAAGGCTGCGGTGCTGGCAGCAAAGGAAAACACAAAGCTCCCGGTATTTGCCACCATGATTTTTGATGAGAATGGCAAGCTCCTTACAGGAGGGGATGTTCCGTCAGTGGTTGCCCTTTTAGAAGGGCTTAAGGTAGACGCACTGGGGATTAATTGCGGTATGGGCCCGGAACAGATGCTTCCCATACTGGAGGAGATTCTGAAATATGCCACTGTCCCGGTTATTGTCAAACCTAATGCAGGTCTGCCGAAGCAGAAGGACGGACAGGTCTATTATGATGTCTCGCCGGCAGAATTTGCAAAAGTCATGCGTGAGATTGTGGAGAAGGGTGCAAGTGCTGTTGGAGGCTGCTGCGGGACGACGCCCAGGCATATCAGCGCCCTGGTTAAGAAGACGGAAAAGCTTAAGGACCTTTCGAAAAGAGAAAAGAGGGAGCCGAAAGAGTATACAATTGTTTCCTCCTATGGAAAAGCAGTGATTTTAGGAGATGAGCCCCGTGTGATCGGGGAACGGATCAATCCTACAGGAAAAAAAAGGTTTAAACAGGCATTAAAAGAGCATGACATTGATTATATTCTGCGGGAGGGAATTGCACAGCAGGATGCTGGAGCACATATCCTGGATGTGAATGTAGGACTTCCGGACATTGACGAGCCGGCGCTTATGAAAGAGACTGTGACAGAGCTTCAGAGTGTGACGAGCCTTCCTCTTCAGATTGATACAGTGGATGTGAAAGCTCTTGAGGCCGCCATGCGGATTTACAACGGAAAACCCATGGTGAATTCCGTAAACGGAAAGCAGGAGTCAATGGATGCTGTCTTTCCGCTGATTCAGAAGTATGGCGGGGTAGTAGTAGGACTGACTCTTGATGAGGATGGTATTCCGGATACCCCGGAGGGCAGGGCGGCTATTGCCGGAAAAATTATCCGGGAAGCAGAAAAGTACAAAATCCCCAGGAAGGACCTTGTTATAGATGTGCTTGCCATGACGATAAGCTCCGATCCGGAGGGTGCAAGGACGACTCTGGAGGCATTGAAGCTTGTAAAAGAGCAGTACGGGGTATGTACCGTGCTGGGGGTCTCTAACATTTCCTTTGGTCTTCCCTGCCGCCAGGCCGTGAATTCGAACTTCTTTACCCTGGCCATGCATGCAGGACTAAGCGCTGCAATCATCAATCCACTGTCTGAGGATATGATGCGTTCCTGGTATTCCTACTGTGCACTGATGAATCATGACAAGAACTGTGAGCGGTATATCGGACAGTACGCAGGCCAGAAGAATGCAGCTCATGCGGTAAAGGATACAAGGGTTACATTAAAGTCTGCTATTGAGAAGGGACTGAAGGAAGAGGCGCATCATGCAGCCCGGGAGCTTCTGTCTGAGAAAAAGCCTCTGGAGATTATCAACGAGGATATGATACCAGCTCTTGATACAGTAGGAAAGGGTTTTGAAAAGGGAACCGTATTTCTGCCTCAGCTTCTTATGAGTGCGGATGCCGCGAAGATTGCGTTTGCTGTTTTAAAGGATGCGCTTGCACAGGCCGGGGATGAAGAGCAGAAAAAAGAAAAAATCGTTCTTGCAACAGTAAAAGGCGATATACATGATATTGGAAAAAATATTGTGAAGGTACTGCTGGAGAATTACAGCTTTGATGTGATTGATCTTGGAAAGGATGTGGATCCCGAAAAGATTGTGGATGCTGCCGTCCGTAATCATGTAAAGCTTGTCGGATTAAGCGCATTGATGACGACCACTGTGGTCAGTATGGAGGAAACCATCCGGCTGCTGAGAGAGAAAAAACCGGACTGTAAAGTTATGGTTGGCGGGGCTGTATTGAATCAGGAGTATGCAGATATGATTGGAGCTGATTTCTACGGAAAGGATGCGATGCAGTCTGTCTATTACGCACAGAGCTGCTTCGCATAAAACAAAAAAGGAGAATGAGAACAATGGCATTAGTGATACCAAGACATTATGATCCCCATCTGACCGTGAGGGAGACACAGGAAGCAATTAAATACATACGGGATACCTTCCAAAAGGAATTTGGAAAGGAAATGAATCTGGAGCGAATCTCCGCGCCCCTGTTTGTGGAGAGAAGCAGTGGTCTTAACGATGACCTGAACGGTGTGGAGCGGCCGGTTCAGTTTGACATGGCGGCGATCCCAAAAGAGACGGTGGAGGTGGTCCATTCCCTTGCAAAGTGGAAGCGTATGGCTCTCTATGAATACAAATTCAAGCCGGGAGAGGGGCTGTATACGAACATGAATGCGATCCGCCGGGACGAAGAGCCGGATAACCTGCATTCCTGCTATGTGGATCAGTGGGACTGGGAGAAGGTAATTACAAGAGAGGAGCGTACGGTAGACAAGCTTAAGGAGACGGTGCGGACCATCTTTAAGATCATTAAGCATATGCAGCATGAAGTGTGGTACCGGTATCCAAATGCAGTGAAGCATCTGCCGGGTGATATTACATTTCTCACCTCCCAGGAGTTAGAGGACCGTTACCCGGATAAGACGCCTAAGGAGCGGGAGAATCTGATTACGAAGGAATACGGATGCGTCTTCTTGATGCAGATCGGAGATAAGCTCGAAAGCGGAATTCCGCATGACGGACGTGCGCCGGATTATGACGACTGGCAGCTGAACGGGGATATTTTGTTCTGGCATGATCCACTGGAATGTGCCCTGGAAATTTCCAGTATGGGAATCCGTGTGGATGAGAAATCGCTGGATGAACAGCTTAAGAAGGCAGGCTGTGAGGAGAGAAGAGAGCTTCCTTATCATAAGATGCTTCTTGCAGGAGAGCTTCCCCTTACCATTGGCGGAGGAATCGGCCAGTCAAGGCTCTGTATGCTGCTTTTAGACCGCGCCCATGTGGGCGAGGTACAGGCAAGCATCTGGCCAGGGGAAATGAGGGAAGTCTGCAGACAGAATGATATCTTCCTGCTATAGAAGAAATGCTAACTGTTCAGCACCGTTGCAGTTAGTTACTGTTCACACAGGTCTGTACATTTACTGCACAGACCGTAAGAAAGTGATTCAGGAGTGAGCAAATCCCATTCGCGGAGCGAATTTTAAATGGATTTGCGAATGTTACTGGTCACGGAGTGAACAGTAACTGCAGTTAGCGGCAAGTGTACAGTTACTGGAAATGTATCTTGTAAACAACACGAAAATAAAGTACAATAGCTATGTGAATAAAATAACAGGGAGGACGTCCAAACTGTTACAATAAAACAACAGGAGGAACTTATGTTATGATACGTGGACTTGACACGACAGTCAGAAAAATTCGCAGGCAGGTGTTTGAGGAGGTGGCAAGACTGGGCTTTCATGCAAATGCCGAGACGCTGCACAATGATATGGAAGAGATTCCATACAGGATGGTGAATGATGAGACAAAGTACCGTGACAGTGTGTATCGTGCAAGGGCGATTGTAAGAGAGCGTTTAAGACTTGCTATGGGCCTGTCCTTAAGGCCTGAGGATAAGCCGGTGCATCTGACCGCGGGCGTGGAGGCGAGTAATATTTCTGATAAATATTATGAACCGCCGCTTATGCAGGTGATTCCTTCCGCATGTATGGCGTGTGAGGAAAGAGGATATGAGGTCAGCAATATGTGCAAGGGCTGTCTTGCCCATCCCTGTATGGAGGTGTGTCCGAAGGGGGCTATCTCCATGGTGAACGGAAAGTCATACATAGACCAGGAAAAGTGTATCAAGTGCGGCAAGTGTAAATCTGCATGCCCTTATGATGCGATTTCAAAGAAAGAGCGTCCATGCCAGCAGGCGTGCGGGGTGAATGCAATTATCTCTGATGCGCAGGGGCGTGCGAAGATTAATAATGATAAATGTGTTTCCTGTGGCATGTGTATGGTAAACTGCCCCTTTGGAGCGATTTCTGACAAGTCACAGATCTTCCAGCTTGCCAGGGCCCTTGCAGAGGGAGATGAGATCGTGGCAGAGATTGCACCGGCATATGCAGGACAGTTCGGGGATAATATTACTCCGAGGAATCTAAAGGCTGCCCTTCAGGAGCTTGGATTTTCAGAGTTCTATGAGGTGGCTCTGGGCGCTGACATCGGTGCAGTATCAGAGGCGCATCACTATGTAAATAAAGTAACAACAGGCGAGCTTCCGTTCCTTCTGACATCCTGCTGCCCGTCCTGGGCAATGCTGGCAAAGATCTATTTCCCGGATCTTGTGGACCAGGTATCCCAGGAGCTGACGCCTATGGTTGCGACTGCCCGTACGATTAAGAAGGAGCATCCGAACGCAAAGGTGGTCTTTATCGGGCCATGTGCTGCGAAGAAGCTGGAGGCTATGAGAAGAACCGTACGAAGCGATGTGGACTTTGTTATAACCTTTGAGGAGCTGCAGGCCATGTTTGATGCAAAGGATATTGACCTTACAAAATATGAGGCGGAATCCTCCTTCCACAATGCTACAGGAGCAGGCCGGGGCTATGCGGTTGCAGGCGGTGTTGCAGAGGCAATTGAGAAATGTATCAGAGAATACTATCCTGGTACAGAGGTCAATATTGAGCACGCAGAAGGGCTTGCTGAGTGTAAGAAGGTACTAGCGCTTGCGAAAGCCGGGAAGATGAACGGCTGCCTGATCGAGGGAATGGGATGCCCTGGAGGATGTGTGGCAGGAGCCGGAACCAATATCCCGGTTGCAAAAGCGCAGAAGAAGATTAAGGACTTTGTGAAAGCGTCCTCGAATGTGATTCCGCCAAAGGAGCTGGAGGAGATAGAGCTTAAATAAATAGAGGAGAGCAGCTGTTCAGTATCTTTAGGGTCTGCGCAGTAGATGCGCAGACCTGCTGAATAGTTATAAAGGAGGATACTATGCAGAAATACGGAGTGAATGAGCTTAGGAGAATGTTTCTTGATTTTTTTGAAAGCAAGGAACATCTTGCAATGAAGAGTTTTTCACTGGTGCCGCATAATGATAAGAGCCTGCTTCTTATTAATTCTGGTATGGCGCCGCTGAAACCATATTTTACGGGGGAGGAGATTCCGCCGAACAGACGGGTGACAACCTGTCAGAAGTGTATCCGGACGGGAGATATTGATAATGTAGGAAAGACAGACCGTCACGGAACCTTTTTTGAGATGCTTGGGAACTTTTCTTTTGGAGATTATTTTAAGAGAGAATCTATCCACTGGACCTGGGAATTTTTGACGGAGGTTGTAGGACTTGACCCGGACAGGCTGTATCCTTCCGTTTACCTTGAGGATGATGAGGCATGGAATATCTGGAATCAGGAGATCGGGATCGCGCCGGAGAGAATTTTCCGCTTTGGCAAGGAGGATAATTTCTGGGAGCATGGCTCTGGACCCTGCGGGCCATGTTCGGAGGTTTATTATGACCGCGGAGAGAAGTATGGATGTGGGAAGCCAGACTGTACGGTAGGCTGTGAGTGTGACCGTTACATGGAGATCTGGAACAATGTATTCACCCAGTTTGACAATGACGGACATAATCATTACACGGAGCTTGAACAAAAGAATATTGATACAGGCATGGGGCTTGAACGTCTTGCATGCATTGTGCAGGATGTGGATTCCATGTTCGATATTGATACGCTGCTTGCCCTGCGTGAGCATGTATGTAAGCTGGCAGATGCAGAATATGGAAAGAATGAGGACACTGATGTTTCGATCCGCGTGATCACAGATCATGTCCGTTCCGTAACCTTTATGATTTCCGATGGAATCCTGCCTTCAAACAGTGGGCGCGGCTATGTGCTCCGCCGTCTTCTGAGGCGTGCAAGCCGCCACGGCAGACTTCTTGGCATTGGCAGGGCATTTCTGGTAGAACTGTCAGAGACAGTGATTGAAGGCTCGAAGGACGGATATCCAGAACTGGAGGAGAAGAAGGAATTTATCTTTAAGGTTATTGCAAAGGAAGAGGAACAGTTTAATAAGACCATTGACCAGGGACTTTCTATTCTTTCAGGAATCGAAGCGGAGATGGAAAAGAAAGGGGAAAAGATTCTTCCGGGGGAGGAGGCTTTCCGCCTTTATGATACGTATGGCTTCCCGGTTGACCTGACTACCGAGATTTTGCAGGAAAAGGGTCTTTCAGTCGATGAAGAAGGCTTTCAAAGAGCAGCCAGGGAACAGAAGCAGAGGGCAAAGGGAACTTTTGGCGAGCACAGTTACAGCGGGCGTGAGGCGAGCGTTTACGATGAGATTGATGCCTGCGTTACCAGCGCATTTGTCGGCTATGATCATCTGGAGTATGATTCGGAGGTTACAGCCCTGACAACTGAAACGGAACTTGTAGAGGCGCTGTCTGATGGAGAAGAAGGAACGATTCTTGTAAAAGAAACCCCGTTCTATGCTGCAAGCGGCGGCCAGGAGGCGGATACCGGCGTGATTGTCAGGGGAGATTTCACCTTTGAGGTGACAGATACGATGAAGCTTCCAGGCGGCAAGACTGGACACAGGGGAAAGGTTGCCAGTGGTATGGTGAAAACCGGAGATGTGGTAACTCTCAGGGTAGACGCAAAGAAGCGTGCACTTTCTGCAAATAACCACAGTGCCACACACCTTCTCCAGAAAGCGCTTCGCATGGTGCTTGGCAACCATGTAGAGCAGGCAGGATCATCTGTAAACGAGGACAGGCTCCGCTTTGACTTTACTCATTTTTCCGCCATGACCCAGGAAGAGCTCAGGAGGGTTGAACAGATTGTCAATGAGCAGATTTTGAATGCACTTCCGGTGACAGCAGAAAATATGCCCATTGAGGAGGCGAGAAAGACTGGAGCGGCTGCACTGTTCGGAGAGAAATACGGAGACATTGTGCGAGTGGTCAGCATGGGGGATTTTTCAAAAGAGTTCTGCGGCGGTACTCATGTTGCGAATACAGGAGTGATCACGGCCTTTAAGATCATTTCCGAGACAGGAGTGGCTGCAGGCGTAAGACGTATTGAGGCCCTTACTGCCGCAGGGCTTATGAAGTATTATAATGAGCTGGAGGAAAGGCTTGTAGAGATTTCCCGGCTTGCAAAAGTAAAGCCGGAGCAGCTTGCCGAGAGGATCAGCCGCCTTATGGCAGACAATAAGGCGTTATCCAGTGAGGTAGAAAGCCTGAAAAGCAGGCTGGCCAGGGATTCCATGGGCGATATTATGAATCAGGTGACAGAGGTTAAGGGAGTGAAGCTTCTTGCAGTAGCGGTAGAGGGAGTGGATATGAACGGACTCCGTGAGCTTGGCGACAGCCTGAAGGAGAAATTAGGAGAGGGAGTTGTTGTTCTCGCATCATCTGCGCAAGAAAAAGTGTCTCTGGTGGCAATGGCTACAAAGGGGGCGGTAGAGCAGGGAGCACATGCAGGAAACCTAATTAAGGAAATTGCATCACTTGTGGGCGGAGGCGGAGGCGGACGTCCGAATATGGCCCAGGCCGGAGGAAAAAGGCCGGAGGGAATTAGCGATGCCATTGCAAAGGTACAGTCTGTACTGGAGAAGCAGGTATAAGTTGTTACTGTGAACGGAGTGAACAGAGTGAACAGTAACGATAATTTGGTTACCTGACATAAATTTCAAAAAAAATATTGACGTAAGCGGAATATGTGATATAATCTTATGTAGTGCAATAAATATACCCGAACAGTCGTATAATGCACAATATAGGGCTGGAGGGGAGGTTAGGTGAGTCTATGTCAAATGTAATCGTTAAAGAAAACGAGACGTTAGATAGCGCTTTACGCAGGTTCAAAAGGAACTGTGCAAAGGCGGGCATTCAGCAGGAGATTCGTAAAAGAGAACATTACGAAAAGCCAAGCGTAAGACGTAAGAAAAAGTCTGAAGCAGCCAGAAAGCGTAAGTATAACTAATATGTGCAGCGAATAGGGGAGTTCGAATGAACCCCCCTGTTTTTATGATATAGGAAGCCCCGTTTCCTATATCACAAAAGTCCTCTGATGATATATTACTGTGGGCGGATGCTCAGTCTGCAAATAGAAGTCTTTCGATTACTATTCACGGGGCCGTTATCTTCAGAAAATTTTCATATTTTCCAGGGGGTTATTTTAAGATTTTACAGATATAATATTTACAGCAAAGGAAGAAGAAGGATAGCTGCCGTGCATTCGGGCAGCTGTGAAAGGACAGATTATAATGTGGTGGAATAAAGTGATTTTTGGATGGAGTGCATACCATGTGGTATTGTGGTTTTTGGCATATAGTATTTTAGGATGGATTGTAGAATCTATTTATATGTCGATCTGCAACCGGGAAATAACGAACAGAGGCTTTACAAGAGGGCCTATGTGCCCGATTTATGGCTTTGGCGCATTGACGGTATTTTTCCTTCTGCGTCCGTACAGCGAGAATCCGGTACAGTTGTTTTTTATGGGGATGTTTCTTGCAACAGCGCTGGAGTTCATAACAGCGCGTATTATGCAGAGGGTTTTTGGAGAGATCTGGTGGGATTACAGGGAGAAGCCGTTTAATTATCAGGGAATTATCTGTCTGGAAAGCTCGGTCGCGTGGGGCTTTTATACAGTAGGGCTGTTTCTCTTTTTACATAACATAATTGTGAATATTGTAGACTATGTTCCAGTACTGGCCGGGAAGATCGTCGGCAGTATGATACTGGTTCTGTACATGATTGATTTTACTATGGCTATGTACAGGGAAAAGAAGGATGCACTTCCGGATATACCTGATAAGGTGCTTGAGTGGAAGGAGAATCTGCTGGAACGTTTTACAAGGTAGAAGGTTTCAAGAGGCGCAGCCGTGGCTGCGCCTCTTGCTGAGTACTATTATAATTTAATAAGCTCTTGATAAAGTCTTCCAAGGGGAAGACCGACTACATTATTATAGTCCCCGGTAATTCCTTTCACATGAATGGCAAAGGAACCCTGGATGCCATAGCTTCCGGCCTTGTCAAGAGGATCCCCGGATTCCACATAAGAATAAATGTCTTCCCTTGAAATGGGGTAGAAGGTCACATCGGTTTTTTCATAAAAGATCCGCTGTGATTTTCTGCCGTTTTTATTTATGATTAAAGCAACGCCGGTATATACCTGATGTGTCCGGTCAGCAAGAAGGGACAGCATATCACAGGCCTCTCTTTTATCTGCCGGTTTTCCCAGTATTTCATCGCGGTATACGACAATGGTGTCCGCTCCGATTACCGTGAAGCTGTCTTGTGGGAGATTTTCCGCCGGAGAAGACAGAAGCTTTTGATATACATCCTCTGCCTTCCCGGCTGCAAGTTCCATGACAATGTCAGAAGGGACCGTTTTTGTAATCGTTTCTTCCAGGTCAGAAGGAATGACCCGGAAGGATATGCCTGTCTTTGCAAGAAGCTCTTTTCTGCGCGGTGAGGCAGATGCTAATATATAGATCATGCTGGTTCCTCCTCTATACGGATTATGTCCCCTTCCTTAAGCTCCTGCTGGAACAGGCCTGGAATACCATTTACAGTCAGCCGGATTTTTCCTTTTGGATTCTGCAGGTCGATACCGGAATACTGGATCATATCCATCAGGTAATACGGGTTGCCGTCTTCCTTGGAGGGAAGACGTAAGGGCGAGCCGTTCAGCTGAAACAGGATATCTGGCAATGCGTGAGGCGTGGAGACGGAAGGTATTTCCGGACTCACTGTCTTTGTCTGTAATGCCTGTAAAGGAGCCTGGGGGAGAGGGGAGGACTGTATGACAGGAACAACCTCCCAGTCTACATCATCCATCCCCAGGGTATCCTGCAGATCAAAATCCTCCAGGTCATCTATATCATCTATATCCTCAGTATCATCAAAATCTTCGAAAATTTCAAACTCTTCGGAATCCTCAGTGCCCACATCAGGCTCACTGTCTTCGGCAGGAATTGCCTTTCTGTTGTCTCCTTCTTCGGTTTCGTCTTCGCCAGTCTTTTCAGCCGTGTCGGTATCCATCTTTTCATTTTCGCCTTCATCTGTTTTTTCGGTCCCGCCAGTATCCGGCCGGGAGGTTGTTCCGTCAGAATCCGGATTGTCAGAGATTTCACCACCGCCGTGTGCTGTACCGGGTCTTCTGATCCGTACAATATCCCCGTTTTTCAAGGGGGTGTCAGGCGGCGCCGCTTCCCCGTTCAGAGTGACGATTGTCTCATCAGAAACGCCAGGGAGGTCTCCTAGACGTGCACTTGCGGGTATGCCGGCGATGGCAGGAGTGAATTCAATCTCATCTCCTGCGCGGATTATATCAGAAAGCTTTCCTTCTTTTTTATTGATGAGAAGCAGGGCAGGCTGTGCAGCTTTTCCATAGTAGATTTTCCGTCTGCCATTTACGGTTATAATCAGACTTTGACCGGAACGTGCCAGGATATCCTGAAAGTTATATCCGTTCATCATCAGAAGATTCAGTGCCGTAAAGCTTCCGCTCCGGAACAGCTTGGCAGGCTTTCCATTCAGAGTTACCCGGAAACTGTCGTTGATCAGGTTCAGGCCTGAGGAAATGACGATTCCAAGAGGTGTGGCATACTCTGGATTGTTCAGGTCATACTGATCCGAGAAGGCGCTCATCTTGAAATTATTCCCGGCAATCGCCACGCGGTTAGCATCCATCTTAAGCGCCTCGGTAAGCCCCTCCTTTAGGCCTGCCAGCTTGCTGCCGCCCCCGGCGAGAAACAGCGCAGAGGGGGCATTCCCATTTACCTCCAGCACTTTTTCCGCAATTTCCTTACAGAGAAGGCCGGATGCGTCCTGGATGGTGTGAAGCAGCTCCTTTTGTGTGGCTGTGTGCTCAAAGCCAAGGATGTCTGTAAATGTAATCTCTGTCTGGCTGTCCATCTGTGCTTTTATAAGCTCTGCGGTCTGAAAATCCACCAGATATTCCTTCATGAGCATTTCCGTAATCTCGTCGCCGGCAACGGTAGCCATCGTATAACCGATCACACTTCCGCCGGTGCAGACAGCGATATCGGATGTT
>CAPEBR010000035.1 GCA_948602995.1 uncultured Dorea sp. | reverse complement strand
GAGTTAAGTGTGAAGAAACCAACAGAGGAATTACCGCAGGTAGATGCGGTGATCATTACTGTGACGGCAGCTTATGGCAGTATAGCGTCCATGCTGGAAGAAAAAGTTAAATTTCCAATAATATCGTTGGAGGAAGTGGTTTGTGAGAGTTAAGGAGCAGTATATGGTAAAGATTTCGGTTATCATACCAATCTATAATTCTGGACAATATCTGTCAAGATGTTTAAATAGTGTACTAAATCAGACATTTCAGTCTATGGAGATTATTTTAGTAGATGATGGATCTAAGGATGATTCACTAGATATTTGTAAAAGATATGCGCTAGAAGACGAGCGTATTATAGTTTTACATCAGGAAAATGGGGGAAGTACAAAAGCAAGAAAGTTTGGATTAGAGGTATCGCAGGGTGAATACATAGCATTTGTTGACAGTGATGACTGGATAGAAGCGTGCCTATTAGAGAATCTATATAAGCTGACAGAAAAAGGTCAGGCAGATATAGTAGCCTCGGGTTGTTCTATAGAGCAAGACGGAGAGGTTATTAAAGCAGGAAATAGATTTGAAGAAGGTTTCTATGATAAGAAAAACTTAGAAGAACAGGTTTATCCCCGGATGCTTTATTTTGAAGGAACAGGCCTATTTCAATTTGGTATACTTCAATATATGTGGGGGAAATTATTTAAAAGAGATGTGATTGAGCCATGTCTTAATGATTTGGATGAGAGAATTTTTGATGGGGAGGATGTGGCCTGTGTGTTTGATGCCTGTTTGCGTGCATCATCAATCGTGATAGACAATCATCCATATTATCATTATATGAGGCGGGACGATTCAATTTGTTCAGGGAAAAGGGATGAAAGATATTTTGTTAATGCAGTGCATCTTCATCATTACATGGAACAAGTATTTCTTGATTCATCATATCCAGAGATCATGCTTCTGCAATTAAAATATTTTATGAATTCTTTTATAAATAATGGAACCCTGGATATTTTTGGATATGGATATGAGAAGTCAAATGTGGCAGGTTGGTGGAGTTTACCTTCCATACCAGCAGATAAAAAATATAAAATAGCAATATTTAGCGCAGGAAATGTGGGGCAGTCTTATTATAAGCAATTAAAGCAGCTAGATAATGTAGAGGTTGTGTTATGGGTTGACAATTATAAATATGGAAATAAGATAGAAGGCATGATGATTACTCACCCTGATTCTCTGAAAGAAATCTTTTGGGACTATGTATTGGTTGCGGTGAAAAAAAGAAAAATAGCAGATGAGATACGGGGATGTCTGTTAGAATGTGGGGTAACAGAGAGAAAAATACTTTATCAGGAACCAGAGAGAAAATCTGAGCTGTATAAGTTTTATATTAAAGAATAATAATTATATTTTAAAGTTGAGGATTACTGAAATGAAAAAAGCATTGATTACTGGGGTGACTGGACAGGATGGCTCTTACCTGGCTGAATTTTTACTGGATAAAGGATATGAAGTCCATGGGCTGATCCGCCGCTCTTCAGTGGATTACCGGGAGAGGATTGCGCATTTAGAAGAAAATAAACATTTTCATCTTCACTATGGCGATTTGGGTGATTCTGTTAGCCTGATGACTGTTATAGGAAATGTCCGTCCTAATGAAATCTATAATTTGGCAGCACAAAGTCATGTTCAGGTTAGCTTTGATGTGCCAGAGTATACGGCAAATGTAGTGGCATTAGGTGTACTGCGGGTATTGGAGGCTGTCCGCTTATGCGGATTAGGGGAAACCTGCCGTATCTACCAGGCTTCGACCTCTGAATTATATGGGAAGGTGGAGGAAGTGCCTCAAAATGAAGCTACACCGTTTCACCCTTATAGTCCCTATGCCGTTGCAAAGCAATACGGATTCTGGATTGTCAAAGAGTACAGAGCTGCGTATAATATGTTTTGCTGCAATGGGATTTTATTTAATCATGAGTCTGAACGAAGGGGAGAGACGTTTGTCACCCGAAAGATTTCTCTGGCGGCAGCAAAGATTGCTCAAGGCAGGCAGGATAAGCTTTTTCTGGGAAACCTTTCCAGTATGCGTGATTGGGGATATGCGAAAGATTATGTGGAGTGTATGTGGCTGATGCTGCAGCATGACAAACCAGAAGATTTTGTCATTGCTACCGGGGTTCAACATTCGGTCCGTGAATTTGCTGAGCTTGCGTTTCACTGTGCAGGTATAGAATTAGAGTGGCAGGGAACAGGAGTTGATGAAAAGGGAGTAGATAAGGCAACGGGTAAGATATTGGTGGAGGTATCTTCGGATTTTTATCGCCCTACTGATGTTGTAAACTTGCTGGGAGATCCGACTAAGGCAAAAAAAGAACTGGGATGGAATCCGGTTAAGACGTCCTTTGAAGAGCTGGTACGTATTATGGTTGAGCATGATATAAGGAGATAAAAGTTATGATGGAGAAAAATTCGAGAATATATGTTGCAGGCCATCAGGGAATGGTTGGCTCGGCTATTGTCCGTGAGTTACAGAGGCATGGCTATACAAGTCTAATTACCCGAACTCACAGTGAGCTTGACCTTTGCCGGCAGAATGATGTGGAAGATTTTTTTTCGGCAGAGAAGCCGGAATATGTTTTTCTTGCTGCTGCCCGGGTTGGAGGTATTGTGGCGAATCATGAGGCGCTGGCAGACTTTCTTTATGATAATATGATTCTTGAAATGAATGTTATCCACTCGGCATGGAAAAATGGATGTAAGAAATTAGAATTCCTCGGTTCATCTTGTATTTATCCGCGTATGGCACAGCAGCCTATGAAGGAAGAATGCCTGCTTACTGGGGAGCTGGAAAAAACAAATGAAGCCTATGCCCTGGCAAAGATATCAGGATTAAAATATTGTGAATTTTTGAACCGTCAATATGGTACGGACTATATTAGCGTTATGCCAACGAATTTGTATGGACCTAATGACAATTATCATCCGCTTCATAGTCATGTACTGCCGGCACTTATACGTCGGTTTCACGAAGCAAAAAAAGATAATGCTCCTTATGTTGTCTGCTGGGGAGATGGCTCCCCATTGAGAGAGTTTTTATATGTGGATGATTTGGCAGAACTGTGTGTGTTTCTTATGAATCATTATAGCGGAAATGAAACTATAAATGCAGGGACAGGTAAAGAGATGACTATAAGGGAATTGACGGAAGTCGTTGCAAAGATTGTGGGATATAAGGGAGAAATCTACTGGGATACTACGAAGCCCAATGGAACACCCCGGAAACTTTTGGATGTGTCTAAGGCAAAAGCATTAGGATGGACTTATCGAACAGAGCTTAAGGATGGAATTCGTATGGCTTATGAAGATTTTTTACAAAATCCTGCAAGGGCAGAACGGTAATAGAGCCACAGGTACAAGTCAAGTATCAATGGAAAAAGGAGAATACTTTATATGAATATTGTATTATTATCGGGTGGTTCTGGTGAACGGTTGTGGCCACTATCAAATGATATACGTTCTAAACAGTTTATTAAGATATTTAAGAGGAAGGACGGGGACTACGAATCTATGGTGCAGCGGGTGTATCATCAGATACGTAAGGTGGATGAGAATGCCATGATAACAATTGCTGCGCCCAAGACACAGGTTTCGGCAATACATAATCAATTAGGAGAAAACATTGATATTTCTATTGAGCCGTGCCGCAGAGATACATTTCCGGCTATTGTATTAGCTGTTGCTTACTTAAGGGATATGCTTAAGGTAAACGCTGAAGAATCTGTGATTATATGTCCGGTTGATCCATATGTGGATGAAAGATATTTTGAAACTTTGAAAGAACTTGGGAAACAGGCGGAAACAGGCGAAGCGAACCTTGTCCTGATGGGAATTGAACCTACATATCCGAGTGAGAAATATGGATATATTCTTACGGAGGCAAGGAAAGATATAAGTAAAGTTTCGATGTTTAAAGAAAAGCCAGACAAAGAAACTGCTGAAACATATATAGGGCAGGGAGCTTTGTGGAATGGTGGGGTATTTGCGTGTAAAATAAAATATATTTTGGATAAGGCACACGAATTAATAGATTTTACAGATTATCAGGATTTGTTATATCGGTATGAAACACTGCCTAAGATTAGTTTTGATTATGCGGTAGTTGAGAAGGAAAAAGAAATTCAGGTTTTGCGTTTTACAGGTGAATGGAAAGATCTTGGAACATGGAATACCCTGACGGAGGCCATGGAGGAGGAGTGTATTGGTGAAGTTGTTATAAATGACAAATGTAGTAATGTTCATGTCATCAATGAACTTGATATTCCGATTATGGCAATAGGCCTGCATGATGTAGTAATTTCAGCCAGCCCGCAGGGAGTTTTGATTTCCGATAAAGAGCAGTCCAGCTATATTAAGCCTTTTGTAGATAGAATTGACCGGAAGGTTATGTTTGCAGAAAAATCCTGGGGTAGTTTTCGTGTTATTGATATCGGCGCAGAAAGTCTGACAATTAAGGTTACACTTAATCCCGGGCACAGAATGAATTATCATAGTCATAAAAACCGCAATGAAGTATGGGTGGCTATTTCGGGAAAAGGCTGTACGATTGTAGACGGCATGGAGCAGGAGATTCAGGCGGGAGATGTACTTACAATGGAGGCTGGCTGCAGACATACAGTAATTGCTGATACAGAACTGCAGTTAATCGAGGTACAGCTTGGTAAGGAGATAAGTATTCATGATAAACAAAAATTCCCGCTTGAGCTCTGAAAAGAGCACAAAAGCTAAACCATTTCTTTTGAAACCTGTGGGGAAGGATTATCTATGGGGCGGCAGCAGGTTGAAGGATGATTTTGGAAAGGATATGGATATGTCTCCATTAGCGGAAACATGGGAATGTTCTACACATCCAGATGGAACATGTCAAGTGGTAAATGGCGAATTTAGAGGATGGCTGTTGACAAAGGTATTACAAGAGCATCCCGAGTTTTTGGGAAATCATTCGAAAGCATCAGGAGAACTTCCTGTTTTAATTAAATTAATAGATGCAAAGGAAGATTTGTCTGTACAGGTTCATCCGGATGATGAGTATGCCAATAAATATGAGAATGGACAGATGGGAAAAACGGAAATGTGGTATGTTCTGGATGCAGTTAAGGATGCACAGTTGGTTTTTGGGCTGCATCATGAAATGAATAGAGACACATTACGCAACAGTATTTTGGAAGGAACTGTAGAGAAACATCTGCAAAAGGTAAGGGTAAAAAAAGATGATGTATATTATATAGAGGCTGGAACTATCCATGCAGTGGGGGCGGGAGTATTGCTTGCAGAAATTCAGGAAAGTTCTAATCTGACCTATCGTTTGTATGACTATGAACGAATCGACAAGAATGGAAATAAGAGAGAACTTCATGTAGACAAAGCATTGAATGCAGCCAGTCTTAAGGGAAGTACAGAGCCTATACAGCCAATGCGGGTTTTAAAATATTTTCCGGGCAGGGCATCAGAGCTTTTATGCCGCTGTAAATATTTTGAGGTTTACCGTATGCTTATTAATACAGAGAGGCATAGAGATATGGTGAGTTATGAGACTGGCAGTGACTCCTTTCATGTTTTATTGTGTATTGGCGGATGCGGTGCGGTATACATGGAAAACGGTGAGTCTATCTGTTTTTTTAAGGGTGATTGTATTTTTTTCCCGGCTGATTCTGCAAAGGTAAAGCTGCACGGGAAAGCACAATTTCTTGATGTGAGAGGATAGTAGCATAAATAATAGACATTTTATAATGGGAGATAGCATAGATGAGAATACCAGTAGTATTTGCAACGGATAAAAACTATATTTTTTATACCTGTGTAGCAATTACATCATTAGCGAAGTATGCAGCTTCAGATACGGAGTATAATATTTATATACTAATTGATGAAGGAGATACGGACAATCTTCTTTTAAATAAAGTGGATAAGAGGTATTCTAATATACATATTCAGATGATTCAAATAGACAAGGAGATTTTCAAAAACGTAATTATTAATAACAGACATATAACAAAGGCGACATTTTACAGACTGGTATTGAGTCAGTTATTGAATGTGGATAAATGCATTTATCTAGATTCGGATATACTTGTTACAGATGATTTGCAAGACTTATTTTCTGTAGACATGGATGAATATTATATTGCGGGATGCCGGGATATATGGATTGATATGATTTCGGAGGAAGAACGGGAAGAACGGCGAAAAAGAACAGGGCAGATTCCATCTTTAAAAGAATATATAAACGCAGGGGTTATGGTGATGAACCTTCGGAAAATTAAAGAGGATAAGCTTGATCATATTTTTATGAGGCACTTAGAGCAAAACTATTTATTTGAAGATCAGGATATTATTAATATCTGTTGTTATGGAAAGATTAAGCATTTACCAGCTAGATGGAATATTTTTACAGTTTTTTTAGGAGAATTAACTTCATTACGCCAAAGTGGGATCAGTGAAAATGTTTTGATAGAGTATAAAGAAAAAAAGGGTATTCTTCACTATGCGACACTGCCAGTCAGACCGTGGAAACATCCTTTTTGTTTTGCAGGCAGTGAATGGTGGAATATAGCATCTGAGTGGAAAGAAGAAAAAGTTTATCAAGAGATGAAAGCGGGAATAGAGGAAAAAGTTGAAGAAGGTCAATGGTCATATTATATGAGAAGATGTAGAAAATACCAGAAAATTGCTATTTTTGGATTCACATATTATGGCAGGATGTTTTGCGACTGGTTATTAAATAATGGATTTAAGAGTAAATTGGTAATCTGCGATAATGATCCTAAAAAGAAAGGACAGATATATAAAGGAATTCATGTAATCGCTTTAGGCGAAGTGGGGAAAGAAGGCACTTTGTTTATAAATTGCAGCCAGCGCAGGAGCGATGAAGTGACGGAGATGCTTTTGCAATCTTCTATAGATAGGGAAAATATTCTTGTGTATATACATAGTAAAAAAATAGAATGTTACATATATTTAGATGAGAAATATTACATAAATGAATTAAAGGATATTTTTTATAGAGAGCGTGGGAGTGAGATGTATGGATTTCAAGATGATTTATATGTAATGCAAAGGGAACTATTGCTAAATTCAGAATATCAGAATTGGCATGACAGGTATCAAATGAAAAATTGGATTTTAAAGGGGAAATAGCTATGTTAAAACTTTCGATTATTGTTCCGGTATATAATGTTGAAAATTATTTAAGACAGTGTCTTGACAGTCTCTTGAAACAAACATTGCATGACTTCGAAGTGATTTGCATTAATGATGGCTCAACAGATTCCTCTTTAGATATATTGAAAGAATATGAGCTGAGGGACAAGCGGATTCGGGTGATTAGTAAAGAAAATGAAGGCTATGGAAAAACTATGAATCTCGGATTTAACGAGGCTAAAGCACAATACATTGGTATTGTAGAAAGTGATGATTTTGTAAAGCCGGAAATGTACGAGAAGTTGTATGAAACAATAAAAAAACAGTCGGCAGATGTAGTGAAATGTAATTTTTTTAAGTATACAGCAGGTTCAGAGGGGAATATTGACTATAGCCGGGAGTATTCCGAAAAATTTTATGGACAAGTAATAGAACCGATTAATTACCCAGAACTATATTCTGCACATTCAAGTATTTGGGCAGGATTATATAAAAAAGAGTTTCTTAACGAAAATCAGATTTGGTTTAACGAGACGCCTGGAGCCTCTTTTCAAGATGTTGCGTTTCAGTTTAAAGTATTAAGTACGGCTAAAAGAATGTGTATAATACCAGACGCTTTATTATATTATCGGACAGATAATCTGATGTCTTCCGTAAACTCTCCATATAAAATCTATTGTATTTTTGATGAAATACATTGCATGGAGAGATATGTTGAGACACAAGAACCGGAACGGCAAAAAAGGCTGTGGCCGATTTTGGAAGGTAAAAAATATTATGAATATCGTTGGCATTGCTGGGAGCGATTATCATCAATATTTCAATTTGCCTTTTTTGAAAAGATGGTAGAGGAATTTAAGATTGATAATGCAGAAGGGAAATTTTCGCAAGTAGCATGGCGTGATCCATATGAGGCAACAGAATTAGAAAGAATGTTGGAAAATCCATATGAATATTTTATGGGCAAAGTAAAACAAGAACATGATAGACGTATTGATTTCGCGAATATAAAGAACGATCAATTATCTCGAATTGGTTTTTTTCATGTGCTTCAGGAGCATAAAAAAATTATAATTTATGGAGCAGGAGTCATTGGGAGGTATGTGGCAGAGCGTTTAAAGGCGTCAGGTGTTGATGAAGAAAAATTAGTCTTTGCTGTTACGAATTTGCAAGTTTCAGAGTCAGAGATTGGCGGTATCACAGTAAAACAGATTGATGCAGTAGTGCGGGAATATGAAGACAGTGTTGTGCTTATAGCAGTAAAAGGGGAAAAGCAGATTATTATGTTAAATTATTTGATATCTTTGAAGGTCAAAAATTGTATTGTAATGGATAGTGATATATTATCTTATCTTGTGTAGTAGATAAATAAAGAAGTATATTTGTTTTTAGAAGGTTGGTATTTTTAATATGAAAGAATTGTATAAGAGTTTTTTAGATAGGCTAAGGGTAGAAAAGTCAGTAAAGATATATGGGGCAGGAAAATTTGCAAGAACATTATGCTGTTTATGTGATAGAAAACATATAAAAGTGGACTTTTTTGTTGTAACAGAGCGTGAGAAAAACCCTACAGAACTTTTATCCAGGCCGGTTATAGCATTGGATCAGCTTCCTGCATCTGATTTGTGTAATATTGTAGTTGGGTTTGAGAAGAGAGAGGAAATGAAGAGAACGGTAAGTTTTTTGCTCGCACATCAAGTCAAAAATATCATTATGGTACATCCGGATCTTGTTAATGAAATTTATTGTAATTTTTTGATTGATGAATATTCTGTACAAATATTTTGTGAGGAATTGAGAAAAAGAAAAAAAATTATTGCTTATATAAATGACGAAGAAGGAGAGATTATACTACAATATTTAAAGGAAAAGGATATTCAGATTGAAGCAGTCTGTACAGATCTTCCCGCACTATTATTAAGCGATAATGACACGCCTGTACTGTCATATGAAGAGATGTCAGAAAAGAGTAATGATAGTACGGTTGTGCTTACAATGAATAATGTTTTTTGGCAGAGAGGATTTATAACGAAATTACGAAAAAGTGGGTTTGAGAATATTGTTTTAATCTCTGAAGAGATAATGCAAGAGATAAAACAGGATCACATGAGAATGGTGTGGGAAAGTGGTAAATCGGGGTTGCATATAGTTGAGACAGTTAATATTGAGAAGGATTTTTATGCAGTTCAGAATGATCAGGGAGGAGTACAATACCGCTGGAGAGTAGCTCTATGGGACAGACGACCTTATAAGAAAGAAATATTGGAAAATATTAAGAATGGAAAGATGTTAGAAGCATATGAGAAGCAATTTCCGAATTTTTACTATCTTCCGTATGAAGAAGTTTTGCTAGGCGATATACATAATAGAGATATGAATATCGAGGTATATATAGCCAAGTTTCATAAAGATAAAATAACAAGTCATGTAGTGCTGCCGGATTGGGTGATTCCAATTCAGGTTGGAAAAGCCCTTACAAATATACGAATTGCAGAAGTATGTGATGATACAGGGGATAATATATCCTTAAAAAACGTAGATTATTCAGAGGGGACAGCATTATATTGGATGTGGAAGAATACTCATGGACAGGATTATATAGGTTTGTTTCAATATAGGCGACAGATGGCTATGGGTGCAGAGACTCTGTTACAATTACCAAAGTATGATGTTCTTTTAACCGTACCGACGTATATTTTGGGAAGTATAAAAGATTTTTTCTGTCAACATTTTATTCTGGAATATGACTGGAAGTTAATGATGAAGTATATTAAGCAGTATGATGAATCTTATTATGAGACAGCATTAAAATATGAGAGAGAACAGTGTTATTTTTCGTGCAATATTTTTATTATGCGCAGAAAATATTTCGATGAGATGTGTTCATTTATATTTAGTGTGTTAGAAAAAGTTGACAGTTATTATAATAGTATATCTATGGTGCGTAAAGATCGATACTTGGGATACCTGGTTGAAAATCTTTTATCGATCTATATGATGCATAATGCTAGAAGGTTGAAAGCAGCATATACGGATATGAAGTTTAATCATTCATTGAATAATTAGTATGACATTGTTTGTTGTACTAGATCGTAATTTTCGTACATGCAAGAAAGGTGACGGGCAGGGAAAGTATGTATAGCTTTGATGTATTTGACACATTAATTACGAGAACCACAGCGAATCCATGGGGGATATTTTCCCTAATCAGAGACAAACTGCGTAAAGAACAAGAAAAGAGTGGACTAGATGATTATGTAATTGATAATTTCTATGAATTAAGGATTCATAGTGAGGAATTGGTCCGGAAGGCCATTTCCTTTCAGAACAGAGAAGAAGTAACCTTATATGATATTTATCAGGCTATGGCTGTCTGTGGTAGTCTGGATCAGGCTCAAATTATGTATTTATGTTCTGCAGAAGAAGAGACAGAGATTGCTAATGTAATAGGAATAGCTAGAAACATTGACAGGTTGAAAACTTTGCTGAAACTAGGTGAAAAGGTAGTGCTGGTTTCTGACATGTATTTGTCCAAGGAAACGATACGTAGGATGTTGATGAAGGCTGATGAAGTTTTTTGCGATATTCCTCTCTATGTTTCATCAGAGTATGGGCGGCGAAAGACTACCGGGAACCTATACCGTCAGGTGCAGAAACTAGAACAGGTTGGTTACAATGAATGGACGCATATAGGCGATAATTTATATCAAGACATAGAAATCCCTTGCTTGTTGGGAATTAGGGTAGAATTAGTAGAACGTGAAGAATTGTCAAATTTTGAACAGCAAATATTAGAATCCTATGGAGATGATAGTGCACTTCAGTTGTTAATCGGGAGCGTTTTAAGAGGTGAACGGGAAAGTTATAAGTACATGACAGACTGGAAAAAAAGTGGTATTAAAGATACCCGAAGGAGAAGAAGCGCCTGGCATATAGGGTGTAGGTATGCGGGACCGATTCTGTATAGTTATGCGGAATGGATTGTTGATCAGACGGTAAAGAAGGGCATAGAGAGGCTGTACTTTATTGCCAGGGATGGATATCTGATTAAGGAAATAGTAGACATTATATTGTCTGTGAAGAATATAGATGTAGAGACAAAATACATTTATGGTTCTAGAATGGCATGGCGTATCCCGTCTCTAACAGAAGAGCACTATAATCTATACCAGCTGATACTATGGTCCCATATTCACCGAATTAAAACGCTGAAAGAATTGGCGAATGTTCTGCATATCTCATTGCAGGGACTATATGAATATCTTCCGGGAGTTTATGCAAAGGATAAAGGGGATATTCGCATTTCAAATCAGGAATTGGAGTATATAGCAGAAAAACTGTCTGAAAATGATAGTTTCAAGAAATATCATTTAGGACAGCTTGCAGATGAGAGGAAACTGGTACAGCAATATCTGGAACAGGAAGTGAATGTATCGGACGACCGGTTTGCATTTGTGGATGTATCGGGTGGAGGACTGACGCAGGGATGTCTGCGGGAACTATTAAAAGATCGGTACAACAAACCGATTCACACATTTTTCTTTAAAATTGACCGGGTGAATCTGGTAGAGAATTCTATAACGGATACATTCATGCCGGGATTTCTGGAGAATAATCTAACGATAGAGATGATATGCCGTGCCCCTCATGGACAAACAAAGGGATATTTCAGAAAAGATGGGAGAATTGTACCGGATTGTGAAGTTCATGAACGGGAAGTTTTGCTGGAATATGGTTTCCGTGAATACGAGGAAGGAATTTTGGCATTTTCCAGGCGTATGTTGGAAGTATCGGAATCCTGCGGCAGAAAGATTGGATCAATTAGGAATGTGTTATTATATCTGAAACATATTGCCCAGGAGCCAACAGAAGATGTGTTAGAATATTTTGCATCCATGCCAAGCAGTGAATCCGGGAGAGGGGGCGAAGTGGTCGAGTATGCGCCGAGACTTTCAGAGTACGACATAAAAGAGATATTTTTGCGGAGGACAAACGAACCATTGGAGTATTTCTATAAGGGAACGGACTTAAATTATTCTTGCATGCGTGCCTCGGAAAATGAGAAAATGCTGATTGCCAGATGTAAGAAAGAGCATGATTCTGCTTTGGGTAAGTTGTACCGTCAGGAAGAGGAAGTGAGACGAAGGAGGCTGACGGAGCGTTATGGCAGGGCAGCATTCTACCCGGTCAGATTGTTGGAAGAGAAGATCATACTTTATGGTGCGGGAAAGTTTGGACAAGACTTGTATGCCCGCCTGAAGGATGACCCGAAGCATGAGGTAGTGCTGTGGGTTGATAAGAACACAGATTTGTGTCAGAAAAAGGGACTGCATGAGGTGTGTAGTGTATCAGAGATGAACTGCCCGCAGGCTGCTGATGTACAGGTTGTAATAGCTGTCATGGTAGAAGCGGTGGCGGATGAGATCCGGAAAGAATTAGAACAGTTTGGAATCCTGGCAGACAGGATTATATGGTTGGAATCCTATCCATATCCGGATGCAATTGTGAGATGGAGATCTGAAAAGATAGGGTAAGAGGGAGCAAAGATGGACAGACATATTATAAAAACGTACTTCGCTTTGCAGGAGGTGGCTCCCAGGGTTCAAGGCTTGTGGGAGAGGGTGCAGCGGGTAGATTTTTATTGGCAGGTAATATATAGATTACCTGCCATTTTTGGGGTATAATGTAGTTGACATTAAATGTGATGTTATATAGACATGGAGACAGGCGGACTTCGTTAGCAAAGATTTCTCTGGGAAAGGGGAGCAGTAATATGGCAAGAACAGTGGGAATAGGGATTCAGGATTACGAAAAGTTGATTACGAAAGATTGTTTCTATGTTGACAAGACGTTATTTATTAAGGAGTGGTGGGAGAGCGAGGATGACGTAACACTGATTACCCGTCCGCGCCGTTTCGGGAAGACGCTTACTATGGACATGGTGGAAAAGTTCTTTTCCGTAAAATATGCGGACAGGAAAGAGTTGTTTGAAGAGCTTGTCATCTGGAAGGAGGAAAAGTACCGCGGGCTTCAGGGAACATATCCGGTTATATTTTTAAGCTTTGCGGATGTAAAAGAGACAACCTTTATAGACGTAAGGAAACGAATATGTCAGATTATAACAAACCTGTATAATAAATTTGATTTTGTTTTGGAAAAGGATTTATTGAATGAAAATGAAAAGACTATATACAGAAAAGTATCTGCTGATATGGAGAATTATATTGCTTTTGATTCTCTGAAAAACCTGTCCGATTATCTGATGCGATACTATGGAAAGAAGGTAATTTTTTTATTGGATGAATATGATACACCGATGCAGGAGGCATATCTAAACGGATATTGGGATGAATTGGTATCATTTATTAAAAATCTGTTTAGTTCGACTTTCAAAAATAACCCCTATTTGGGACGTGCTATTATGACAGGTATAACAAGGATTAGCAAAGAATCTATTTTTTCGGATTTGAATAATCTTGAAGTGGTGACAACTACTTCGGAGAAATATCAGGACAGTTTTGGTTTTACCCAGCAGGAGGTGTCGGATGCGCTGAAGGAGTATGGATTATTGGAGAAGGAGAATGATGTAAGGGCCTGGTATGACGGATTTACGTTTGGCAGGCGGTCAGATATCTATAATCCATGGTCGATTATAAATTATCTGGATAAAAAGGTATTTTCCACGTATTGGGCGAACACCAGCAGCAATAGTCTGGCGGGGCAATTGATCCGGGAGGGAAATCAGCAGATTAAAATGATTATGGAGGATTTACTGGATGGAAAGACTCTTCGTACGGAAATAGATGAGCAGATTATATTCAGTCAGCTGGATGAGGATGAGAATGCCGTTTGGAGCCTGCTTCTGGCCAGCGGATATCTTAAGTCGGAGAGATACAGGATGAATGAGAAGTGGGGAAGTATGGAGTATGAGCTGTCCCTGACAAATAAAGAAGTCCGTATTATGTTCCGCGGTATGATAAAAGGGTGGTTCCGGCGGGCTGCATTTGTGTATAATGAATTTGTAAAGGCGCTGCTGCGGGGGGACAGGAAGAGTATGAATGTCTATATGAACAAGGTAGCGCTTCAGACAATCAGTTATTTTGATACAGGGAAGAAGCCTTCTGAATCAGCAGAACCGGAGCGCTTTTACCATGGCTTGGTGCTTGGCCTGATTGTAGAGCTGGCAGAGCGGTATACAGTGACCTCCAACCGGGAAAGCGGCTATGGGCGTTATGATGTGGTGATAGAGCCGCTTTATAAAGAGGATGATGCAATAATTTTGGAATTTAAGGTGTATGACGCAGAGGAAGAAGAGTCATTACAGGATACAGTACAGTCTGCCCTGGCGCAGATAGAGGATAAGCAGTATGCGGCGGCTCTTATCGCAAAGGGGATCGCGTTGGAGCGTATCAGGAGATATGGATTTGCGTTTGAGGGGAAAAAGGTTCTGATTGGGTAACGATGAACATGGAAACAGGCTATTGCATGTGGAGAAAAAGAAAGGCCGGGAGGTGTAAGTATGGCAAGAACAGTCGGAATTGGTCATCAGAATTTTGAACAGCTGATAAAAGGTAATTTATTTTATGTGGATAAAACAATGTTTATAAAGGAATGGTGGGAGAGTGAGGATGTTGTAACACTGATTACCCGCCCACGCCGTTTCGGGAAGACGCTTACCATGGACATGGCAGAGAAATTCTTTTCTGTAAAATATGCAGACAGGGGAGACTTGTTTGAGGGACTTGCTATCTGGCAGGAGGAAAAGTACCGCAGGCTTCAGGGGACATATCCTGTTATCTTCTTAAGCTTTGCGTCTGTAAAAGAGACAAATTTTATAGATGCAAGGAAAAAAATATGCCAGATCATAACGAACCTATATAACAAATCTGATTTTGTTTTGGATACAGATTTACTGAATGAAAATGAAAAGGCCATGTACAGGAAAGTATCTGCTGATATGGAAGATTATATTGCTTCGGATTCTCTGAAAGACCTGTCCGACTATCTGATGCGTTACTATGGAAAGGAAGTAATTATTTTACTGGATGAATATGATACACCGATGCAGGAGGCGTATCTAAACGGATATTGGAATGAATCCGTGTCATTTATTAAAAATCTGTTTAGCTCGACTTTCAAAAATAATCCCTATCTGGGCCGTGCTATTATGACTGGTATTACAAGAATTAGTAAAGAATCCATTTTTTCGGATCTGAATAATCTTGAGGTAGTGACAGCTACTTCCGAAAAATATCAGGATAAATTCGGCTTTACCCAGGAGGAGGTGACAGATGCGCTAAGGGAGTATGGATTGTCGGAAAGGGAGGATGATGTAAGGGACTGGTATGATGGATTTATGTTTGGCAGGCAGTCAGATATCTATAATCCATGGTCGATTATTAATTATCTGGATAAAAAGACATTTTCCACGTATTGGGCGAATACTAGCAGCAATAGTCTGGTGGGGGAATTGATCCGGGGAGGCAGCCGGAATGTTAAAATGATCATGGAGGATTTGCTGGGAGGAGAGGCGCTTCATACGTATCTAGATGAACAGATTGTATTTAATCAGCTGGATACCAGAGAAAGTGCGATTTGGAGCCTGCTTCTTGCCAGCGGATATCTCCGGGTGGAGAAATTTTTCCCCAATGAACGGAGAGGGAGGCATGGATATAACCTTGTGCTGACAAACCGGGAAGTTCATATGATGTTTGAACAGATGATAGAGGACTGGTTTGCGGAATCTGTGCCGGAATATAATGATTTTATCAGAGCTCTCCTGAAGGGTGATATAAAAGGAATGAACCTTTATATGAATAAGGTGGCGCTTCAGACTATCAGTTATTTTGATACAGGAAAAAGGCCATCTGAGGCATCAGAACCGGAACGTTTTTACCACGGTTTCGTGCTTGGTCTGATTGTAGAACTGGCGGACCGGTATACGGTGACCTCGAACCGGGAAAGCGGCTATGGACGGTATGATGTGGTGCTGGAGCCGCTTCAGAAAGAGGATGATGCGGTAATTCTGGAGTTTAAGGTGTTTGACAGGGATGAAGAGGAATCGCTTCAGGATACGGTACAGTCTGCTCTGGCGCAGATAGAAGATAAGCAGTATGCGGCAGTGCTTACGGCAAAAGGGATCATGCCGGAGCGGATCCGGAAGTATGGATTTGCGTTTGAGGGGAAGAAGGTTCTGATTGGATAACGGTGAAGCCATGGAAACAGGCTATTGCATGTGGAGAAAAAGAAAAGCCGGGAGGTGTAAGTATGGCAAGAACAGTAGGAATAGGCCATCAGGATTTTGAACAGCTGATAAAAGGTAATTTATTTTATGTGGATAAAACAATGTTTATAAAGGAATGGTGGGAGAGTGAGGATGTTGTAACACTGATTACCCGCCCACGCCGTTTCGGGAAGACGCTTACCATGGACATGGCAGAGAAATTCTTTTCTGTAAAATATGCAGACAGGCGAGACTTGTTTGAGGGACTTGCCATCTGGCAGGAGGAAAAGTACCGTGGGCTTCAGGGGACATATCCTGTTATCTTCTTAAGCTTTGCGTCTGTAAAAGAAACATGCTATAAAAATAGCTGCAGGAAGATAAATCATTTATTTGTCAGTTTATATTCAGACAATGAGTTTTTGCTGGAGAGCGGAGTTTTAACCGCTTCGGAAAAAGACTTTTTTAAACGGGTATCAGCGGATATGGATGAGGTTGAGGCATCCCTTGCGCTTCATGAGCTGTCGAAATATCTTTGCCGTTATTATGGAAAGAAGGCGATTATCTTATTGGATGAATACGATACACCCATGCAGGAGGCGTATGTGAATGGATACTGGGAAGAATTTGCGGCGTTTATAAGGGATATATTTAATGCGGCTTTTAAGACAAATCCTTATCTGGAACGCGCGATTATGACTGGTATTACAAGAGTCAGTAAGGAATCTGTTTTTTCGGATCTGAATAATCTGGAGGTGGTGACAACTACTTCGGAAAAATATCAGGACAGCTTTGGATTTACCCAGCAGGAGGTGTCAGATGCGCTGAAGGAGTATGGATTGTCGGAAAAGGAGAATGATGTAAGGGCCTGGTATGATGGATTTACGTTTGGCAGGCAGTCAGATATTTATAATCCATGGTCGATTATTAATTATCTGGATAAAAAGATATTTTCCACATATTGGGCGAATACTAGCAGCAATAGTCTGGCGGGGCAATTGATCCGGGAGGGAAATCAACAGATTAAGATGATCATGGAGGATTTGCTGGATGGAAAGACTCTTTGTACGGAAATAGATGAGCAGATTATATTCAGCCAGCTGGATGAGGATGAGAATGCCGTCTGGAGTCTGCTCCTTGCCAGCGGATATCTTAAGGCGGAGAGGTACAGGATGAATGAGGAGTGGGGAAGTATGGAGTATGAGCTGTCCCTGACAAATAAAGAAGTCCGTATTATGTTCCGCGGTATGATAAAAGGGTGGTTCCGGCGGGCAGCATTTATCTATAATGAATTTGTGAAGGCACTGCTGCGGGGGGACAGGAAGAGTATGAATGTCTATATGAATAAGGTGGCGATTGAAACGATCAGTTATTTTGATACGGGGAAAAGGCCATCCGAGGTGATGGAACCTGAAAGATTTTACCACGGCTTCGTGCTCGGGTTGATTGTAGAACTGGCGGACCGGTATACGGTGACCTCGAACCGGGAAAGCGGCTATGGACGGTATGATGTGGTGCTGGAGCCGTTTCATAAAGAGGACGATGCGATGATTCTAGAGTTTAAGGTATATGATGGGGAGGAAGAAGAGACACTGCAGGATACGGTGCAGTCTGCCCTGGCGCAGATAGAGGATAAGCAGTATGCTGCTGCGCTTATGGCAAAGGGAATCGCGCCGGAGCGGATCCGGAGATATGGATTTGCATTTGAGGGGAAGAGGGTTTTCATGGGGTGATTAGGACTAGTATGAATAAAGAGAGCAGGGATAGTTAAAATGGCAGTATTACATGTTGATGAGAAGCAGTTAAATACATACCAGCCGACAAAGACAGACCGTCTGGTGATGGATTATCTTGAAGCAGAAGCAAAATGTTATTATGATGAAGAGATTGCAGACGAGCCGGATTTCCAGGCCTGGTATCAGCTGTCCAGTCTGCGGACAGGTCTTTTCAGCTGGTATCCGTTTGGGGAAAATGCGGAGGTTCTGGAGATTGGAGCAGGATTCGGCGGATTAACAGGCCTTTTATGTGACAGATGCGGCAATGTAACAGTTACAGAGCGTGCTGCTTACCGTGCGTCAGCGATTGTAAAACGTTGGGATTCAAAGGATAATCTTGAGGTTTTTGCCGGTGAATGGAGCGAAATTTCATTTGGAAAGAAATTTGACTATATTATACTTACTGGTATTCTAGAACGTGTCTGCGGCGGTTCTTCCGACAGAAAGGAGTATTCTGCGTATTTAAAAAAGGTTTCAGGCCTTTTAAAGGAAAATGGCGTGGTACTTCTGGCTGTAGATAATCGTATGGGACTAAAGTATTTCTGCGGGGCACAGGAGTCCCATGGCAGACCGGCTTTTGAGGGAATCGGGCATTACCCTTACGGCACGCGGGGCTATTCATTCAGCCGGGAGGAGATTAAGGATATTGTAGAGCAGGCAGGCTATGAACGGATGGAGTTTTATTATCCGCTTCCTGATTATAAGCTTCCGCAGCTGATTTACTCAGATCATTATCTGCCGGAGCCGAATCTGCGTGAGAGGTTGATTCCCTATTATCTGAATCATAATTCTTTGGTTGCAGTAGAGCAGGATCTGTATCATGATGTGGTAGAGAATGGGGTATTCCCATTTTTTGCAAATTCTTTTCTTGTGGAATGTGGGAAGGCAGCAGAGGCAAAGGTGATTTATGCGGCAGTTTCCACAGACCGGGGGAGGGAGAGGGGATATGCTACATCTATCTGGAGAGACGGACTAGTAAGAAAACGGCCTCTTTACCTGGAAGGAAAGGAAAATGCCAGACTGCTGTACGAGAATATACAGGATTTAAAGGCACATCAGATTCCGGTAGTGGAGCATGCGATGCTGCCGGACGGAGGCCTTGAGCTCCCTTATATCTCATGGCCTACTTTGTCAAATTATATAAAAGTGATTATCAGAAAGGACCTGGGTAAATTTCTGTCGCTGGTTGACCGGATCTATGAAAATATTTTAAAGTCTTCGGAAATTGTAACTGATGAAGAGGAAGTCTGGGGTGGGGAGCCGGTTTTAAGGAAGGCCTATATGGAGCTGATTCCTCTGAATTGCTTTTACAATCCGGATACCGGAGAGTTTCTCTATTTTGATCAGGAATTTGTAAAGGAGAATTATCCGGCAAAATATGTGTTGTTTAGGGCGATTCATTATATTTATGCGTTTACTCCTAATGCAGAGCAGTATTATCCAAGGCAAAAGCTGATAGAGAAATACGGCATGACTGATACATGGGATGTATTTTTGAAGGAGGAGTGCCGTTTCCTCGATGAGGTACGCAATCACAGAAAATATCAGAAATTTTATCAATGGGCAGCAGTAGACCGTAATCGTATCCAGAAAAATATAAAGCGTCTGTCATCAGAGGAAGAGACAATTGCGGACTACAAAATATCAGATAAGATGAAGAAAATATGGAAAGTAGAGCTTTTCATATTAGATGAAATTAGCCGTATCTGCAAGAAACATCAGCTTACATGGTTTTTGGTGCATGGAAGTCTTTTGGGAGCAGTGCGGCATAAAGGCTTTGTCCCCTGGGATGATGATCTGGATATCGCAATGCCAAGAGCAGATTATGACAAATTTATAAGGTGTGCCAGGGAGGAACTTGAGGAACCACTGTCTATTCATACGCCGGGGACAGAGACAGATATTTTCTGGGGCGGCTATGCACGGATACGGAATAAACAGACAACAGGAATTGAAGCAAGAGAGCTGACCCATAAGGGTAATCTGGGAATCTGGGTAGATGTTCTGCCTCTTGATGTATGTACCATGGATGAAAAACTGTTTATTAAAAAGGAAAAGAAAATCCGGCGCTGCCACCGTCTGCTTCTGGCAGAGATTTATGGAAAGGATTACAAAAGATACAATGACATGGGTACAGCGGCATGGAAATTCTACAGACTGCTTTCGCATCTTTATACCCATTCTCGCTTATGCAAAATGCTGGATAAGGCTATGAGGCTGTATACGGACAAGCCATCTGAGGATGCGGCATTTTTTACCGGATATTATAAACACAAAAGGCTAAATGGGGAGGACTTTAAGGAAACGGTATATCTGGAGTTTGAAGGCCGTATGCTTCCTGTTCCGTCAGGATATGAGAACTACCTGTTTATGTCCCTTGGAAAGGACTATATGAAGTATCCGCCCGCTGAAGAGCGGAAACCGAAGCATACGGGAATCTTCGACCCGGAGAAACCATATGAGGAATACCAGAGGATGCTAACAGGGATGTTTGAGGATATAGACGGAAAGAAAATTATCCTGTTCGGCGCGGGAATGATGTTTGAGGACTATATGAAAAAATGGGGAAACAGATACAGACCTGATTTTCTCGTGGATAATGATGAGAATAAGTGGGAGCGTCAGCGGATGGGAATTCCCATTAAATCCCCGAAAGAGATTCTGAAGGTGCCTGAGAAGAGAAGAAGACTGATTATCTGCAGTTTTTATTATAAGGAGATTCAGAAGCAGCTGGATCAGATGGGGATCCATGACTATCATGTATATATACAGCATATGGAGTGGATTCTCAAATCAGAGGATAAATCATAGAAAGCTGCCGCGAAAGAAGTTGTGAAGAAAAAATAATTACAGAGAGGTTATCATTATGGCTGGTAAGAAATATAAGCATGGCTATGCGCCCGGAGTATACGATTTATTTCATATTGGACATCTGAATCTGATTCGACGGGCAAAGGAATTAAGTGAGTATCTGCTTGTGGGTGTTTTATCAGATGAACTGGTAGAGCACTTTAAAGGGAAAAGGCCGTTCATACCATTTGAGGACAGGATTGCAATTGTGGAGGCGATAAAAGAGGTAGACGAAGTTGTGAAGGTTGATTTCTCGAATACGGTAAAGATGAGGGCGTGGGAGTTGTATCATTATGATGCATATTTTTCTGGGAATGATCATCAGGACGAGTGGGAGAGGGAGCGGCAGGAACTGCGGGCAGTGGGTTCGGATATTGTGTATCTGCCTTATACTCAGAAGACAAGTTCCACGATGATTAAGCAGCAGCTGGGGCGGGAGGAAATAAAGAAGAGACTTTATTTATTCGGCGCCGGCAGAATTGGACAAAGGGTGCAAAATGAATGGAAGACAGATGCACGCCGGGAAAAATGGGAAATCGCCGGGTTTCTGGATAACCAGAAGGAGAAGCATTTGACACGGATTCAGGGGGTTCCTGTGTATTCTCCGAAGGATTTGAAGACATTGGAAACAGAAAAAGAAGGGTTTTCTATATTGATTACCATGAAGGAGAAGGAGGAGGCAGAAGAACAGCTTGAAAGGCTGGGGATGATGGGGAATGTGATATAGTGTAATGCTCCTCTTTGAGAATGATGCTAAAAAATGAGAGCAGTATTTGGGGAAGCCTTCGGAATATAAGAAAGCCATTCCGAAGGCTTCTGCATAAGTTGGGTTGTACTATATTTTGGAATGTTAAAATGTAAATACATGTTTGTATCTTCCATTGTTTCTCCTGACAGCCTCACCTAAAGCACCGCATGGGCCGGATGTAATCAGATTGTTGCAGTTAGAGAGTAAATCAATGGAACATAAATATTCAGCGCCCAGCCTGAACCCCTTTCCGGGTTCTTTATTTTGATGTAAATCTACTAAAAACTGCCCTTCTCTGACAGTATACCGCTCCTGGTCAGTAAAGGTTATCCTGTCTCCATAGTGTTCTTTCATTTTTTGACAAATGTTAGCATCTTCTGTAGACAGATAGATATAGTCAAAATCCCATTCTTTTTCAATCTCTGAAATCTTATTGATTACCATCTCCGGCGATGCATGGGAAGCGTGGCCCGGCAAATGGGTTTTTACATAATCTGTGCCACGCAATAATACTCCGAGAGTACGTTCAGGATATGGAAGGAAACGTGCAGCACGCTCTTGAATATAGTTTTTTACCTGTATATTATATATGCCGTAAGGCTGCAGAAAGAACTTATTCCATATATCATCACATTCGTAATCAGAATAAATATTTGCGTCAGATGAAACAATTTTAAATATTGGAATATAGCCTTTTGAGGCAGCATATCTGGCGGCAGTGAAAACTTTGAGCCAGATACCGAAGATTCCTTCAATTTTAAAGAAACCGTCTATCAGGAAAAATTTTGTGTCAGGGTTTCTGATGCCAGGATGAATGACATAGGAAAACATGAAGGTTAGTGTCATAACCTCATCATAATATAAAATCCCCTTTTTGTACCTTGAAAGGTCTTCATTCTGCTGATAGCCCTCTATGATGGTTAAACGGTTCTTGGAAGCAGGCAGTTCATCCGTCTGGGCTGCTATAGAAACATTGAGATTGGGAAGAACCGGGAGCATTTCCATATAATCAGCCCATTCTTCACCTATTAGGATTACTTCTGAACCGGACCACTGTGGGAGGGCTGTTTTATAAAGTACGGTGGAATATTCATTCAGTCCTTTCAGTACAATACTGTCATATTTATTAAGAAGAGTCAGATCCAAACCGCCTTCATAATGATAGTAATGATCATAGTAAGTTTTGATTTTTTTTATAATATTAACACAGTTTCCGTTTTGGTCTATTACTGGTAATGGGACATTATATGGATAGGTTCTGGCAGCCATTTCAAAGGTATCAATAGATAGCCTTAATGTTAGATCAGTAAATTCAAGATTATGTTTTAACATTACTTGATTAACGTGATAGTTCTGTATCTTTTCATTATCAGGAGACGTTATATAAACCTCTAATATGTCATTTTCTCCTAAATCTTGGAAAAATATAGCTAGCTCGTCTCTAGTTGGGGGAATGTCGGTTTCAAATATATAAAATTCTCCGGGTACACTTATTACCATAATGATTCTCTCTTCCTTTGGTTTGTTCTATTGATTTTTAACGGATATAAGTGAAAAAGCTTCTTCCAGGGAAGAAGCTTTTTCCATATGAAAATTCAATTAATTACTGAAGTAACTGAAGAACTCCCTGCGGTACCTGGTTAGCCTGAGCAAGCATAGCCTGAGAAGCCTGAACAAGAATGTTATTCTTGGTGTAAGCCATCATCTCTTTCGCCATATCAACGTCACGGATACGGGACTCAGCAGCTGTGATGTTCTCATTCTGAACACTTAAGTTGTTGATTGTGTGATCCAAACGGTTCTGTAAAGCACCGAAGTCAGAGCGCATGGATGAAATCATGTCAATCGCACCATTAACTACAGAAATTGCATGTCTAGCATCATCTGCCTTTGTAATATTAATATTAGAAAGACTTTCTGTACCCTCTAATTCTCTCTTGAAATCAGCATCATCTTTAGATGTAGAAGTAAGAGAAGCGGCTTTAACCATTCCAAGACTCTGGCTGTTCATAGCCGTAAATGTTACTTTAAGCTGATTAACCTGCTCGTGAGACTCTCCAACATGAAGAACAATTTCCTGCTTTGTCTGATTAAACAACTTAGTTCCATTGAAGTTTGCAGTATTACTGATTCTGTCAATTTCAGCATTCAGACGGTTAATTTCCTTCTGCATCTCCTGACGGTTTGCAGTAGAATATGTTCCGTTTGCAGACTGTGTAGCCAGCTCAACCATACGATTCAGCATGGAATGAACTTCTGTTAAAGCACCTTCTGCTGTCTGTACAAGAGAAACACCATCTTCAGCGTTCTTCTTAGCAGTATCAAGACCTGTGATCTGAGCACGCATCTTCTCGGAAATAGCAAGTCCGGCAGCGTCGTCACCAGCGCGGTTGATTCTGTAACCAGAAGATAACTTCTCTAAGCTCTTACCTACTGCAGAGTTGTTGTTTGATAAGTTTCTGTGCGCATTTAATGCGGTAATATTATGTTGAATTCTCATAGTTCTTCCTCCTTGAATTTTGCATTAGGGAATTCCTTTTCCCAGCATAGTTAAATTTTTTGAGAGAATCGATGGACTATAAAAAATATGTGTGATTGTGGATGCCGGCATATTTCCAACAAGGTACAACTTATTTGGAAACAATTTATTGCATATCTGCTTCTTCTGTGATATACTTTTGTCAAGAATTCTAAAGGATATTCATCCTTTGCATTCTAACCGGTATGTCACCGGGTTACCCGATAATTTTTAGTTAAATTTACAGGTATGATTTTTGAGTGACGAAATCTTTTCGTTTTGGCTTTTCTAAAACGTTATTTCATGCTATGATTACATATAGAAAAAGTCTTCTGGATCTATACCTGTAGCCTTTACAAAAGCAAGGAGACTTTTTATGAATCAAAAAACAAACGCACTACAAAACAATTTCATTATGCATCCGACTAATGATGTCTGTTTTAGCGGGCTTATGGAAAATCCAATAGTTAGAAGGGGATTTTGTGCAGCCATTCTCCGAATTTCACCGGATGAAATTCTAGACACAGAACTTCTGCCTACACACTTACGCCGTGACTATGCTAATGATAAGCTGGGGGTTCTTGACGTATTGGTTCACCTGCCGAATGGGATCCAAATTAACCTGGAAATGCAGGTAAAGGACTTTGAATTTTGGGATGAACGGGCACTGTTTTATCTTAGCAAGATGTATACCAGCCAGCTAAAGTCAGGGGAAGATTACGAAAATCTGCAAAAATGTATTCAAGTCAGTATTTTGGATTTCATCCATTTTCCAAAAGACGACAGATGTTTCCGTACGCTTCATTTCCGGGATGACGAAACGGGAAAACTCTATAGCAATAAACTGGAATTACAAATTTTGGAATTAAAAAAACTGCCGCCAGAGGCTCAGACAGAAGAGTATATCATTCGCTGGATGCGTTTTCTTAATGGAAAAAGTAGAGAGGAGTTTGAAAATATGGCCAGGACGAGCGAATATTTTGGTGAGGCGTATGAAGCACTACAGAAGCTAAGTGCTGATGATAAAAAACGTATTGAATACGAGGCACGGGAAAAGGCTCTTAGGGATTACAATGCACTGATGAACAGTGCAAAAAGGCGCGGACATTTCGAGGGCTGGGAAAAAGGTCGGGAGAAAGGCCGGAAAGAGGGCTGGGAAAAAGGTCGGGAGGAAGGCCGGAAAGAGGGCCGGGAAGAAGGTCGGAAAGAAGGAATACATGACGGTATAAGGTTAGTACGCAGAGTAGACCGGTTACATGACAAGGGAGCAACAGACGAGCAGATCGCAAAAGAATGTATGATATCCGTAGAGGAGGTTGGGAAGATTTTGGGGACGGGGCATTTTTAAAAATGCCCCGTCCCCAACTTTTCTAAGATCCAGTCTGCGCAATTGCTCCACGTAAATTTTCGGAGAACCTTTCGATATCCGTTTTCAATTATTTTTTCTGACATATCGGTGTCCTTTAGCAACCCCAAGGCGATTTCCGGAAGCAGCTCCAAATGTTTCAAGTCATATAACGCAATATCCTTACCATCTGCAAAGTTTTCATCCACCCATAAACTGGTATCTGTTAATGGGAGAGAATGTTGGAGTAAAGTATTAAAAATACGGTCATGGGTTCCGGCCTTAAACCACGGAAATACATTTAAGTTAATCTTTGCATCTGCCATGTATGTAAGTGTCTGTGCATAAGGAATTCTATCTGAAATTCGGTGAACATTCGGGCA
The DNA here is from genome assembly GCA_948602995.1 of uncultured Dorea sp. Taxonomy (GTDB): domain Bacteria; phylum Bacillota; class Clostridia; order Lachnospirales; family Lachnospiraceae; genus CAPEBR01. The sequence goes on along the minus strand of CAPEBR010000035.1, from coordinate 13,992 downwards.
TTTTGCAGAACTGTGATTTTCCCATCCTCTGCCAAGAAGGTAAAGCTCAGCGCCGGCTTTAGCAAGAGTATCCACCACTCGTTCCCGCTGGTACATACGTATTGCCCAGTCCACATATTCTGCACAGCGGAATATGGTTTTCAATGTATCCTCTGTAACACTCCATCCTGTCTGATGCAGAGTAAGAAATACCGCCTGTTCAGTTGTCAGACTACTATCCTCTATCAGATTGTGGTACATTAAGTGATAGAAAGAACGCATATCTTTATTTTCCGCGAATACCTGCTCCATCTCTGCAAGCTTGCTCTGGGGGTTGTAATAAGTAGCGGAAAACAGAATATCATATCTGCGTCTTTCATAAGGAATTATTTCTGTGTTTTGGTCAGGTATTACTCCGACATGGGGCATAAATGCAACATGGGAAACTGTATCTTTAAAATATCTTTTTACATATTCCACATGATCCCGGTCACAGCAAAAGAGAAAATAATTCCGGGAATGTTTTTTTAGTGTAGGATGAAAGCGAAGCGGCGGATCCATTAATATATCCACAACGGCAGTATTCCATGCGTCCCATATTCCGATCAGAAGATCATCTCGCACACACATCCCATCAAAGCATATTGCTAGATCTATCTTTTGAGAGGCAAACTGTACAAAATTAATATATGAATGTGGATCCTCTGCAGCAGGGTTCATTAAATCCAAGATAAATGTCTCATGTCCTCTGCTCTTTAGTTCCTTTTCCAATTGATCTGTAAAAAAATTAAATGATTCTGTGTCCGTGTAAAATAAAGTTGTTCTCATAATCATAATCCCCTTTTTATGACCTTAATGTAACATTAATCATCTATAGTGTCAAGAATTGGCCTGGTTGATTCTTATTTTATATAATCATAAATAGGAACATCTGTAGCTTTGAAGGCGCAGAATACTTACAGAAAACTTAAATACGAGGAGGTATGACATGAACAACAGAATATTAGGTTATATCAGGGTATCCACAAGGGAGCAGAACATTGAACGGCAGTTGATTGCATTGCAGGAAGCAGGTGTGAAACGGAAGAATATCTATGTTGATAAACAAAGCGGAAAAGACTTTGAAAGACCCGCCTATATGAAAATGATGTCCATTATTCGGGAAAATGACCTGCTGATTATAAAAAGTATTGACCGTCTGGGGCGTAATTATCAAGAAATTATGGAACAATGGAGGGTAATTATAAAAGAAAAGAATGCGGATATCCGTATTCTTGATATGCCCTTATTAGATACCACCAAGACAAAAGATCTGTTGGGAACATTTATTAGTGATATTGTCCTTCAGCTTCTATCCTTTGTCGCAGAGAATGAACGCGAAAATATTCGCCGGCGTCAGGCAGAGGGCATTGCCGCTGCAAAAGCCCGGGGGATACGCTTCGGAAAGCCCATGATTCCTATTCCGGCCGAGTTCCCTGAGTTATACAAGAAATGGGAGGCAGGCCATATGTCTGTCTATGAATTTGCACGTCTCTGCAATATGGGGAAAAGTACGATGTATACAAGGATTAAGGAATATCGGGAATGTATAGATAAAAAAATAAATGGCAATACTTAAAAATTTTTTCAAAAAAACTCTTAAGATATTTTGAAATCGTACGATATAATAAATGTCAAGAGATTTTCGGAGGAGTTCAAATAAGTGTAGCTTGTTGGAAATATGCCGGCATCCACAATCACACATATTATTATATAGTCCATCGATTACTCTCAGAAATTATAACTATGCTGGGAAAAGGAATTCCCTAATGCAAAATTCAAGGAGGAAGAACTATGAGAATTCAACATAATATTACCGCATTAAATGCGCACAGAAACTTATCAAACAACAACTCTGCAGTAGGTAAGAGCTTAGAGAAGTTATCTTCTGGTTACAGAATCAACCGCGCTGGTGACGACGCTGCCGGACTTGCTATTTCCGAGAAGATGCGTGCTCAGATCACAGGTCTTGAGACAGCTAAGAAGAACGCTGAAGATGGTGTTTCTCTTGTACAGACAGCTGAGGGTGCTTTAACAGAAGTTCACTCCATGCTGAACCGTATGGTTGAGCTGGCTACACAGGCAGCTAACGGAACATATTCTACATCCAACCGTCAGGAGATGCAGAAGGAAATTAACCGTCTGAATGACGAGATCGACAGAATCAGCAAGACATCTAACTTTAATGGAACTAAGTTATTTACTGCATTTGCATCTGGAAACTCTAAGGAGATCATTCTTCATGTAGGTGATTCCCATGAAACTGCAAACCAGTTGAAGGTAACCTTCACAGGAATGGATAGTAAATCTCTTGGTATGATTCAGGCTGGAACTGATGGAATTAAGTCCAAAGATGACAAAGATTTCAAAAAGGAATTAGAGGCTGGCGAAAGTCTTCGTGACATCAACATCACAGATGCTGACCTGGCAAGACACGCAATCTCCATCGCTAACGGCGCTATTGACATGGTTTCTTCTATGCGTTCCGACTTCGGTGCTATGCAGAACCGTTTGGATCACACCATCAACAACTTAGGTGTTCAGCATGAGAACATCACAGCTGCTGAGTCCCGTATCCGTGACGTAGACATGGCGAAAGAGATGATGTCTTACACCAAGAATAACATTCTTGTTCAGGCTTCTCAGGCTATGCTTGCTCAGGCTAACCAGGTACCGCAGGGAGTTCTTCAGTTACTTCAGTAATTAATTGAATTTTCATATGGAAAAGGCTTCTTCTTATGAAGAAGCCTTTTCCAATTAATATCTAAAGATGTGTCAAAATCTCTTGTTTCAATCTCAGAATCTCCAAATCTCCAGGCAGAAGTGAAATAAGCTGTTCTGCAACTCCAAAGGCTTCCTGCCATTGTCCGTTCTCTATAAAAAGAAAAAGCATCTGCTTTACCTGACTGCCGAGAGCTATGAACTCCCTAGAGACGTGTTGGTCGGGAGTCTTAATTTTGTTTTCCAGGTATTCGCTTAAATGGCTTACAGCAACTGACAGCTGTGGGTATATACGGAGCGCCTTTTTTAGCAGAGGGATACAATCCATATAGTTTTCTTTTTCAAGGTTATCAAGTATGCATTCTGCAGCAAAGGCAAATTGATACCGGGATGGCAAGGCATAGTAATCAGGCTTAGAAAGGATTTCTGTATTATACAAGGTGTCAGCCTCATTGCGTATACATTTACAATATTGCGCCAGGAGATCTAGAAGCTTCGAGTCTTCTGCAATTCCATGGGTAAGCTGCTTTTCAAGGAAATGCTGCTCAATCTTTCCTGTAAAAACCGGATAATCAGGCATGAGCAGACGGAGCCTTTGCAGACGCTTCTCCATGTCCGAAACTTCCGTCTGTCTGGCAATTTCTTCTGCGCATTTTCCCCAGGCTTCTATTGAAATATGCTTTGCCAAAGTATTCAGAGAGAACTCATTTCTCTCTGCCAGTTCGATTAGCTGGTATATGAACGCTTCCGGACAATTTTCTGTGCAGATTATAAAATAATTTTCTGCTTCAGAAAGCAATTGCTTTTCCTCGGCATACAATGCTTTTTGAAAACTGGCATATGGATTTTTTGTATGGAGGAGATGATATCCTTCCAAAATAGTTTCCTTATGTTCAGGATACTCCTTTTTCAAACGCTCCAGTTTGCTATAGTGCTCCTGGAGTTTTCCCTCCTCTTCCCATGGAAACCAGGTAAGGAGCCTTTGTATCTGGGCTGTTTCGCCCAGGGCGGCAGCACAGAAAAGGCCGGCTGTCAGTACGGATACAGACCGCTCACTGGCTGTTGCAAAGGTAATGGTTCCTCCAGTCTGACACTCTGTTTTTTCCGGATGGCTGCCAAGATATTCCATCTTTTTTTGGAATTCAAGGGCATGGCTAAGTCCTTTTTTATATTCCTTAGTATCCAGATATAGATCTACAAGAACAGCATGGAGATGAGCCTTGCCTACTTCAGGAACACGGTGGGTCAGAAGGAGATGTTCCCCCACGCTTAATGCCTCTTCCTTTCGTCCAGTGGCGGCAAGGAGAATTGGGAAATGAACTTGCAGCCATAACTCATAGGTATTGTTGTCTTTTCTGTTTTCCAAAAGAGGCATACCCAGACGACAGTATTCCAGTGCCTTTTCATGATCTTCTTTATTATAATATTCTAATGCGATCTGCATACAGGTATGGGGTGTCGGATCATCTTCAAAGCGTTTAAGAAGTAGTGGAAGATTCCGGTCAGACTTAAGGAGGGACTTTTCCACATAGCCATAGTGATGAACGTAGCTTGTAAAATGTTTATAGGGCTCATGAAATGGCCTAAGGTTTTCATGTATTGCATAGACGAATTTTGTCTCAGGAATCAGACGGCACATACGGCCGACTTTGACATCAGTGTAGGTTCTTCCTCCCCAGTCGCTATAATTGCGCTGTATATATGTCGCAGAGCAAAAGGACTTATATTCCCCGCTTTTGAAGAAATCAATAATCTCTGATACATCTTCGAACCATTCATCATCATCCAGGAAGAGAAACCATTCTCCGGACGCTTTTTTAAGGCCGGCATTTCGCGCCCTTGAAAAGTCATTACACCAGGTAAATGGGATAATGTCAGAGGTGTACTGCCCTGCAAGCGCTAAAACGGCTGGATCCTGTCCTGTTGCGACAATAATCAGTTCACTATTTAATTCTCTAAGAAAGGGGGTAATGGAATTCAGACACCTTTTCAAGGTGTTTATGCGGTCAGAAGCAAGCAGGGAAATCGTAAGCTGTATATTCATATGGACAAAAAACTCCTTTTTATTTTAATCATATCATGGATCACTATGGATAGCCAAGAAAATCTTGATATAATTCTCCAGAGGCTGTATACTTTAATTGCAAGAAGAAAGTCAGAAATTCCATCAGCAATGTAGCCTAAGCAAATGCAATTTTATTTATATTTACAACTATAAAAGGAGCCAAACTATGAAAATACAGCTTACTATTTCAATACTTGTATCGGATCGCATCGAAACCCTGGGGAAATGCCTGGATTCTATTACCCCGCTTTTGCGGGAGATTCCCAGCGAGCTGATCATTGTCTATACAGGGCAAAGCCAGGAGACCCGGGAGCTTGCAGAGAGATATACGTCCCACATCATCCCATTTACCTGGTGTAATGATTTTGCCAGGGCACGAAATGCAGGGCTTCAGGAGGCAGAGGGCGAATGGTTCCTCTATCTGGATGATGATGAATGGTTCGAGGATGTATCAGAGATTATTGATTTCTTTAAAAGCGGAGATTATAAAAGCTACAAATCCGCCATGTACGTACAGCGTAATTATAATGACTGGGAGGGAAGATCCTACATTGACGCGAATGTAGGACGCATGTGCCAGATCATACCGGAGACAAAATTCATTTACCCCATCCATGAGAATCTGTCGCCATTTAGCGAACCTTACAGGCAATTCCATTCTTACGTTCATCATTATGGATATGTGGAGAGGGAGGATGCGCCGGATACAGCGCCGAAATTTGAGCGAAATATTTCCCTGCTGTTAAAGCTTTATGAGGAAAGGCCCACAGCCCAGAACTGTACGCAGCTTGTTCAGGAATATAAGAGTATAGATGATTATGAGACTGCCATCCGCTATTGCCGGGAAGGGCTTAAGCTGGCGGCAAAGGAAGAGAGGATTCATACCTACGAGCTATGGATGCAGGTACATCTCCCGCTTCTTTTGTCCTTTTCCGGGGATAAGGAGGCGGCGCTGCGGGAGGGAGAGATTATTCTTGCGCGGCCCCGTACCCTGGAGGTAGGACGTGCTCATTTGTCTGGGATTCTTGCGGGGCTTTGCTGGCAGCTTGAGGACTACAAGAAGGGGCTGAAGTATGCCCAGCGTTATCATAAGGAGATGGCATATCTGAAAAAACATCCTGACGCCGCTCTTCGACAGAACGGAATTACGGTTACTTATGACAGTGCAAAGGAGCGTGCTGCCGGCGCATATATGGCTGGGCTGCTCTGCGCATCGAAGTTAGGGGAAACCTCTGTGATCGGGGAACTTCTTTCCTGGATGCCCTGGAAGGACGAAGAGATGATACAGCCACAGTACAGCAATCTGGAAATATGGAAACAGAACTACCCTGAACACAAGGGGGAGATTTTAAAGGGATATAATCTGCTGAATGTAGATAACAGCTATGTAAATCTGCAGAAGGCTTACTATATGGAATACAGGGACAGGAGAGCAGATTTAGAAAAATTATGGGAGGTCTGTGGGCAGAACTGCCCGGAGGGGCTTGAGTATCAGCTTGTGGAACTGGCAGTCCGCAACGGAATTACTATGACCACATTCCTCGCACAGAAATCAGCAGAGGAATGGAATGAGATCGTTGCGGTGCTTGCAGAGCATACGGATGTAAACGTCATGCCGGAATATTGTGAGAAGCTTCAGAAGATTACAGGGGACTATCCAGTCTATGCCTTGCGGCTTACACAGAGATTTCTTGAAAAGCTGCTGGGACGGGATGAGTTGGACATTTCCCAGTTATACGAACTACTGACCCAATATTGTGACAGTATACTCCGGGAGGCGGGAGAGTTATATAAGGGAGAGATTGTGTCTGATCTGGATCATTATGCATTATCAGGACAGTTTAGGTTTGCAGGCATCATGAAGAAAGGACTGGATGCATTCGGAAAGGAAGATTACATGTCATGTATCCCGCATCTAAAGAAAGCGGTCCGGATCTATCCGCAGATGTCCGGCGTGATAGGACGGCTGACGGAATATATGGAAGAAAAAATGAAGGAGCCAAAGCAGCCTGTATCCTCGGAATTTGAGCTGCTTGGGAAGCAGATCAAGCAGATGCTTCCCGGTCTTATGCAGAATGGGCAGTGGGCAGAGGCATATGCGGTAGTGAATCAGCTTGCCTCACTTCTTCCAGATGACTTAGAAGTTCTGAAATTGAAGCAGGAGTTGGGGACGGGGCATTTTTAAAAATGCCCCGTCCCCAATTGAAAATGAAACGAATTGTTTCTTTACTATGGACAGAATGTGAAATATAATTGTATTGAAATCGGAAGGAGAAGACTTTTGGGTGTCAGGATATGGTGGAAGTGGAGGTTACTATGGAAGAGGGATTTGAGGCATTAAAAGTACGGAAAGGCTATGGCAGGGGATTGTCGTGGGAGATTATTTGCAGATGCCTGATTGTGATTGCTGGAGTTATGGTGCTTGGAGTGAGTGCGGGGTATGGCGGCGATGGGTATTGGACAGCAGACGAGGCGGCGGGATATGTATGGGGTGACGGGTGTATTGAGAAGCTTCTAGGTAAGACGAAAGATGTGGGGACGGCTTTTGGAGAAGCAGGTATAGGAGCAATTCCAGTGGGGAAGATGGATATGACCGGAATCATTTTCCCGAAGGATGTCTCGGATATGGTTCGTGGGGTGAAGGTGCGGAAGATTCCTGAGACAGTTAATGAATATAAGGATATAGTTCCGGCAGCTCCTTCTGTGAGGGCGAAGGAGAATGCTGTGGAACGGGATGGGGAGATTAAGGCAGATGGCGGTGCAGAGACATTTTCCGAGCTTGGAGCGGAGAACGGGATGACAGATCATGTCGGTGGTATTACTTTGGACAGAGTGGCGGAGAATGCTGGCGTGATTGATAAGGCGGCAGGAGATAAAGCGGAAGAGGAGATGCCTTCAGTGATGCTTACTGTGTCAGCTTATGGGAATGGTGGTGTGCCGGAAGCTGCGGAAGTATTAGTGAATCCGACGGCATTTACACTGGAGACACTGGAAACTCCCACAAGACTGGGAAAATTGTTTGATGGCTGGTATGTGGATGCAGAATGTTCGATACCATTTTCCGGGATAGAGGAGGGGTGCAGGAGCCTGAACCTGTATGCGGGCTGGAAGGAATTCCCAGGATTTATGTCAAATGATCTCGGACATATTGTCGGTTGCACTGGAAGTATAGAGGCAGTCTTTGACGGATTCCTCTGTATTCCTGGTTATGAAAATTGTGTTGGAATTGAGAAGGGGGCATTTGATGGAATGGAAGAGGATGTCTTTGAATTGTATATACCGGCTAACATTACGTATATTGAAGAAGGCGCATTTGATAACTTGACCAACTTGATGTTTATAGAGGCATCAGGGGATAATCCAGTGTTTTACAGCGAAAAGGGAATTCTGTATTATAATGACGGAACGGTGGCGGCTTATCCGGAAGGGCTGAGACTGCTGCAGTTGGGGACGGGGTATTTTTAAAAATACCCCGTCCCAAATTGAAAATGAAACGGATTGTTTCTTTACTACGGGAAGTAAATGAAATATAATTGTATTGGAGTAGGAAGAGTTTTTGGGATTTTAGAATGTGGTAAGGGTAGAGGTTACTATGGAAGAGGTATTTGAGGCGTTAAGAGTACGGAGAGGATATGGCAGGGGACTGTCATGGGAGATTATCTGCAGATGCCTGATTGTGGCTGCTGGTGTTATTGTGCTTGGAGTAAGCGCAAAGTATAGTGGCGAAAGGTATCAGACATTAGGCGGGGCAGTGGGCTTTGCATGGAGTGACAGGTGTGCAGACAGCCTTTTTGGCAGGACGAAAGATGTGGGAATGGCTTTTGAAGGAGCAGGTGTCAGGGCAATTCCAGTGGGGAAGATGGATATGAGCGCAATCATTTTCCCGAAGGATGTATCGGACATGGTTCGTGGGGTGAAGGTGCGGAAGGTTCCTAAGACATTTAGTTCGTATAGGGATATAATTCCGGCAGTTCCTTCAGGAAGGGTGAAGAAGAATGTTGTGGAACGGGATGCAGGGCTTAAGACAGATGATGGTGTGGGGACATGTTCCGCTCTTGAAGAAGGGAGTGGGATGACAGATACTGTCAGGGGCATCTCTATGGACAGAGTGGCAGAGAATGCGATTGCTGTTGATAAAGTGCCAGGGGACAAGGAGGCAGAGGAGATGCTTCCGGAGATGCTTAGTGTGTCAGCTTATGGAAATGGCGGTGTGCCGGAAGTTGCGGAAATATCAGTGGATCCGGCGGCATTTACACTGGAGACACTGGAGACTCCAACAAGACTGGGGAAATTATTTGACGGCTGGTATGTGGATGCAGAATGTTCGATACCATTTTCCAAATTAGAGGAGGGGTGTAAAGGTCTGAAGCTGTATGCGGGCTGGAGGGAATTCCCGGGCTTTCAGTCAAATGATCTTGGACATATTGTCGGCTGTACTGGGAGTATAGAGGCAGTTTTTGATGGATTCCTTTGCCTCCCTGGTTATGAAAATTGTGTCGGAATTGAGAAAGGGGCATTCGATGGAATGGAGGGGGATGTCTTTGAACTGTATATACCGGCTAACATTACGTATATTGGGGAAGGTGCATTTGAAAATTTGACCAACTTGATGTTTATAGAAGTGTCAGGGGATAATCCGGTGTTTTACAGCGAAAAGGGAGTTGCGTATTATAACGATGGGACGGTGGCGGCTTATCCGGAAGGAATGAGACTGCTGCAGTTGGGGACGGGGTATTTTTAAAATTACCCCGTCCCCAATTGATAAAAAATTCGTAGAGCGCCCCACTCTACGAATTTTTTTAATTGGTATCAATACATTTTGTTACTGTTCACTCCGTGACCAGTAACATTCGCAAATCCATCTAAAATTTGCTCCGCGAATGGGATTTGCTCACTCCTGAATCACTTTCTTACGGTCTGTGCAGTAAATGCACAGACCTGTGTGAACAGTAACGGCATTTTTCGGATTCAACTGTACAATAGAGGTATCAGAGGCAGGATGGACGCATGGCTCGCATTCCTTAGTTCAGATGAACCGCAGATTGTGGAGGAATTGTATGTGAACTATCCGGAATTTCGGAGAATGTATGAGGATATCTATGAGCTTTGCGCGTCGTTAGCATTTTTAATGTTAACACAAAGATTCACACTATTTTAGAGATACCCGAGTCTCTTACATAGACCCTTGGGTATTTTTTGCGTTTAATAACCACCATACATCTCCCTGTAAATTTACCATAGGCAGGGATTTTCTAACGAACTCTAGACGATCCTAATTTCATAGACAGATAATGAAGTACTTGCTTGTAAACAAGACGCAAGTGGGGACAGGGCATTTTCAATTTGGGACGGGGCATTTTTAAAAATGCCCCGTCCCCAAAAGTTCATGAAAGGAGGCATTTTGTCATGTCTAAAAGAGGAGAGAATATTTATAAGAGGAAGGATGGCAGATGGGAGGGACGGTATATTAAGCATCGGTCTGTGGAAGGGAAGGCTGTGTACGGGTATGTGTATGGTCATTCTTACAAGGAAGCGCGGCTGAAGCTTACAGATGCGCTCCAATCGTTGAATCTTTCGGCAATGGATCTGCCGTATCAGGGGGAATCGTCTTATTTCTATAGTCTTACGGAGGAGTGGTTTTGTCATATAAAGCCGCTGACGAAGGAATCCACTTATCGCAAATATCAGAATCTATGGAACTCATATATACGTCCGGAGCTTGGAGAGAGTTATTTTTCCGAGATTACGCAGGATGTGCTGGAGACGTATTGTATGAAGCTGCTTACTTCGGGTGGTGATAAAGGAAGTGGGCTGTCTGCCAAGACGGTGTCGGACACGTTGTCGCTGATCAGAAGTATTTTTCGTTTTTGCGCGGGGAGAAAGATACCGGTTCCTTGTGATACGAGGGCTGTTACGGTGAAGCAGTCTGCGAGGAGAATGCGGGTGCTGACTCTTAATGAGCAGCAGGTGATATGTGATTATATTCAGGGTGATCAAAGTATACAGAATATCGGAATTCTTATTTGTCTCTTTACTGGTATCCGGGTTGGAGAGATGTGTGCTCTTAGGTGGGAGGACATTTCTCTGCCGGAGAAGACGATTCATATTCATCAGACCATGCAGCGGATTCAGACGGAGGGTGCGGACGAAGAGGGTGGATCTAGAACGAAAATTATTGTTACGACCCCCAAGAGCCAATGCTCGATACGGACGATTCCTCTTCCGGATGAGCTGGTTCAGGTTATTCATTCTTTGATTATGGACAGACCGACTATGTCAGGATATTTCCTGACTGGAAGTGATACGAAATGGATTGAGCCGCGTACTATGCAGAATCATTTTAAAAGGCTTCTGAAACGCTGTGAGATCGAAGATGCCAATTACCATGCACTTCGCCACACATTTGCTACAAGATGCGTGGAACTGGGCTTTGATGTTAAGAGCTTAAGTGAAATTCTTGGACATGCCAGTGTGAATATTACGATGAATCGTTACGTTCATCCGTCAATGCGGCTGAAGCAGGAAAATATGCAGCGTCTTTCGGAACTATTAGCCGTCAGATAAATGGTCAGTGTATTAGGAAATGCTTGTAAAACCGGGCAGTATTTAATTTGCTTCGTAGAGTGGGGCACTCTGCGAAAAGTTAGGATGCATAAAGCTATTAAGAAGGGAGCTGACAAGGTGAGTGAATTAGAATACATAAAGCTATTATATAGAAGGGAGCTGGCAAGGTGAGTGAAGCAGGAGAGGGAAGGATTTTTCATAGTCCCAACGTCGTGGCTTTTTGCCTGGAGTTGAATAGTGTGAAGCGGCAGGATGGACGGCTGTATCATCAGTACATAGCGGAGCCGGTCTGTTTTACATCGCTGATTGAGGCGCTGGGGCAGATGGGTGGTTTTTATGATGAGCTCCAGTTCCCGTTCGCGGCAACGGCACCTCGGAGTTTGAAGAAGGGGCAGAGCAGAAAATAAGCAGGAATTAGACAAGGGTGGGGGAAAACTCACCCTTACCTTTATGAAATAATGCAATTATAATGTGAAGATGATAGTATTGAAAATTTCTTTAAAGCCCTTTCATCATGCGTGTGGACATCAAGCAAGTTTCTCCGTTGGCAAAATGGATGATTCGATTTTTAGTGTCAACTTCTTTTATATTATTTTTGTTTACCAAAAATGCCCGATGGCAGCGCACAAAATTGCCGTCCAATACGCCTGTTAGTTCTTTTAAGGTGCTGGGAAATTCAATCTGGCGGTCTTTTGCATGGAGAATGACTTTATGGATATTGCTGGAAGTTTCAAAAAATAAAATATCCTCATAATCTACGCTGATTTTTCGTCCGCCAACTTCAAGGGTATAGACTTTATGTGTCTTGTTGGTTTGGAGCGTATGTCGTTCCATTGCATTTAACAGACATTCTCTGAGTTTCACTTTCGCTTCGGCAGGGTTGTCTTTTAATACAAAGTCCATCGCCTCTACCCGATACTGAAAAGTCATATAGCTCAGTTCTGAATGTGCTGTTATGAATATGATGAAACCACGGGGGTCATACAATCTGATTTGCTGTGCCAGCTTCATTCCATTCATGTTGCTGTTCAAGTCAATATCAAGGAAATAAATGCCTGTGTTCTGGCTGGTCTTGACTTTTTCCAACAACATATAAGGGTCTCCTGTATCTAAAGTAAGCTGCATATCTAATTCTTCTATCAGAACGGTATTTTGAATGATATTTACAACAGTCCGCCGCTGTGCGGCATTGTCTTCGCATACAAAGATGTCCAGCATATGATGTCATTCCTTTCTGTCAGTAAGTTCTATATGCTGCATGAAACAGCAGCATTGCATTGTCGTTTCAAGTAGCACATTGTCATAAGAACTGATGATTTTCTGGGCGTTCCAAAGCCCGATTCCTTGATGCCCGACTTTTGTGCTAAAGCCTTTTCGCTTTAAGTTATGCAGCATTACACCGTTATCCCGAAAACAGTTGCTTATGATGATTGATACGCCAGCTTTATTTTGGATAATATTTAAGCCTATTTGCGGCTGTTCTGTCTCCAAAGTGGCTTCAATCGCATTGTCTAAAAATATTCCCAGTATTCTGGCAAGGTCTACCGTGTCTATCAGAAAACTTTCCACTTTGTCGGGAATATCAATGGTGATATCAATCCCCGATTCATGGGCGTAAATCATTTTTGCAGAGAGCAGGCTTTTGATTTCCAGCACACCGATGTTGCTAAGCTGGTTCAGCTTATAATCTCCCCTCGTGATCAGATTCTTTGTTGGGAAGATTTTGCTTTCAAAAAAATTTTTTAATCTATCCATATCACCATCTTCAATATAGCCGGAAAGAGAGAGCAGGATATTAACATAATCATGCTTAAAGGAGCGAAGGCCGTTATACATAGCTTCTAAATTCCGGGTGTAGTCCTGTAAGTCCTGCAAGGCTTTCTGCTTTGCTTCGGTCTGTATCTGTTCCAGATAGGAGCGGCGCATAGCCAGAAGTAAAAAACACATTACAAGCAGATATCCCGAAATATGTAAGGCATTATTGTATATCATTCTGCCGATAGAGCCGTTCTGTCCTGGAATTAAATTATCGAACAGATAGATGGTGATAAGGAGCAGTAATATGGCGTCTATCACATACCACGTCTGCGAAAGGCGCAAAATACCTTTGCCAGACAAGAATACTTTTTTCAGCAGCTTGCCGAAAAGCAGCGTGATCCAATAAAACAGAAAAATATAGATCAAACTGATGCCGAAAAAAAAATACCACTGATTTGATAAAGGTGAGGGGATCAGTGTATAAAGAAAGATTGTCAGCAAATTCTCTGTCATAACGGCAAGCACACATCCGATTATGCCCATAAAAACATTCTGTGGTGCGGTGTCTCGGCAGGTAATCAACCCATAAATACATACCGCCGCCAAAATACCGAACAGACCGTATGGAACACAGGCGAAGAGTGTTACAGGCATTCCGGCAGCCAACAGCAGTATATAAAGCACACTAAACGCTTTGAAGTTCATATGCCTGGGCCATACATTGCGAATAGCAAGGGAAAGCCGAAAAAAAGATAGCAGCATTTCAATATATTCCTTCTTTTGATATTTACTCCCCTAATTATACTTTATACCATTCTTTATATCAACCGCCCTCTTGCAAAAATGACGAATAAGTGCGTGTTCTG
>CAPEBR010000034.1 GCA_948602995.1 uncultured Dorea sp. | reverse complement strand
AGCGAATTTCAGATGGATTTGCGAATGTTACTGGTCACGGAGTGAACAGTAACTACCTTCGCAGTTACATGCAAAAATCCATTTAAAATTGCCTTCGGCAATAGGATTTTTGCGTAGTATCGGCTTCGTTGATTGACGCTTTTTCAAAAAGGTTATATACTACAATAAAGATATGTATGAATTCAGAGAGGAGATTGAGACATGGGATTTTATCTGAACAGCAAAAAACCTGCCATTCTTTATGGAAAGGAAGCGCGGGCGGCATATTTTGTAGATAAAACTCCTCTTTTAGAGGAACTTTACCCCCTGCTGGCTCAGACAGGCTCAACCGGGAACAGATATGTCTGTATCACCAGGCCCCGCCGGTTTGGCAAGACCGTCATGGCAAATATGATTTCCTCCTATTTCGGACAGGGAACTGACAGCAGCGGCATATTCCATCCATTAGCAGTCAGCAGGAAGCCGTGGTATCAGGAGCACTTAAACAGGCATAATGTCATTCATATCATGTTTAACGAAATGCCTGCAGAATGTAAAAGCTATTCCCAGTACATTACAAGAATCCAAAAAAGACTTTTGGAGGATCTAGGCCGGGAATTTCCTTGTGCAGAGATTGATTCCGGAACCGCAGTCTGGGATGCAATGAATCAGATCCTGGAATTGGAGGATGAAGTAAAATTCATCTTTGTTCTTGATGAGTGGGATTTTATTTTTCACAGGCAATTCGTAACAGAGGCTGATAAGGCTTCCTTTATTGATTTTATCAGCAATCTGCTAAAAGATCAGCCTTACGTGGAATTCGCATATATGACCGGAGTCCTGCCAATTGCCAAATATTCAAGCGGCTCAGAGCTGAATATGTTCCTGGAATATACGATGGCCACAAAAGAAAAGTACAGTGAATACTTCGGGTTTTCCGATGAAGAAGTAGATCTCCTGTTTGAGCGATATCTAAAGCTTACAAAAGAGCCCCAGATTACCAGGGAGGGGCTGCGCATATGGTATGACGGTTATCAGACACAATCGGGAAAGAGGCTCTATAACCCTCGTTCCGTAGTATGCGCCCTAAGCGATAACCAGCTCAGTAATTACTGGACAAATTCCGGCCCCTATGACGAGCTCTTCTATTATGTGCGGAAAAATGTAGATGATGTACGGGATTCCATTGCCCTTATGGCCGCGGGGGAATCTGTCCCTGCGAAAATACAGGAATATGCGGCCACCTCCATGAATCTGCGGACAAAGGATGAGATTCTCTCCGCGATGGCGGTGTACGGTTTCCTATGCAGCAAAAATGGCCAGGTATCCATTCCAAACAAGGAATTAATGGACAAATTTATAGATATGATTCAAAAGGAGCCGTCTCTAGGCTACGTCCACAACCTTGCGAAGGAATCGGAACGAATGCTAAAAGCAACCCTGGCGCAGGACACAGATACTATGATTACGATTTTAGAAAAAGCTCATAATACTGAAGTCCCCCTGCTATCCTATAACAGCGAAGCAGAACTGACAGCACTTGTAAATCTAGTATACCTTTCTGCAAGGGACAGCTACCGGGTAGAACGAGAGGACCGGGCCGGTACCGGCTATGTAGATTTTATCTTCTATCCAGAGGACAGGCGGGCGGATGCCATCATTTTGGAATTAAAAGTAAATCATACACCCGAGGAAGCAATCCGGCAGATCACAGATAAAAAGTATGCCATAAAATTCGAGGCAAAACCCGGTGAAGCCCCCCGGTACACCGGGCGCATTCTTGGTGTGGGCATTGCTTATAACACAAAAACAAAAGCGCACATATGCAAAGTTCAGGTGTTACGGAGCCAGATCCGGACCGGGCATGCTTTGCCATAGCATGCCCCGTCTAGTATAATTTTCCAACACTTTTGGATACCGCTGCTCTTTCATCTGTCTGATTACTAACATCCAAAACAATCTCCTGCGTTGATCCTGGCGGCAAATTATTGACTCTATTTGTTACTTGTCTTTTCAATTCCTTATATAATTCACTTCTGCTCTTTGAAGATGCAAGATTATAATTCTTCACTTCAATTGCTTTAATAGATCCATCTGCATTTTTAACAACAACATCCGGGCGTGTTGCTCCTTTTGTCGTAGATGAAACTTCAACACCATCTAAATAGGAAATCTGTTCTTCTGCCCCTTTGGTTCGTTCGAGAACTTTTAATTCTGACTCCCTTGGTGTCGGATTACTTCTTGCAGATTTGACCAAAGAAAGGGTTTCAGATACTCCACCGGTAACGACACCTGCAATAGCTCCCCATTTAAAACTTTCACTACCAACAAGCGCAGCTGTTTTAAGAGTTTCCTCGACATTCTTAGTCTCTATCCCAGTTACAATTGCAGATCCCGCAGTACTAATAACTCCCGATGATAATGCAAAAGCGGCTCCTGTTTTCGCAGATGTTGCAAAAATCATGCTTACCGCAGCAGGCGCTCCAACACCTACTGAAGCAACCGAAACCGTAGCACAAACCAAAATCACTCCTGTACCTATTGCAACATTCTTAATTACCTGTTCAAATGTATCATCATATTTTTCAAAAGTTTTTGTCGTTGTCTGCCCATCGTCCCCCAGTGTAAATACATATCTTGTCCCATCATATTGAGCATCCAACTCCGACAGTTTATAACCAAAATATATATTTTCTTGAGAATTGTATGCAACTTCTTCCAGATACTCCCTAGAAATATATATCGCATCAACCTTCTCAACAATATACTCCTCACTTGCTAACTGTCCAGTTAGCCCCGAATAAACTTCATCCTCGACATACTGAAGTAAATTTACATCACTTACATCTGAAAAATTTCCTGGATTTATATCTAAATCTAAATCGGCTGTAATTTCGAAATTGTCCTTATAGCTATCTTCATTATTTTTTATTCCAGAGTTACAAGCTGTAAGAAATAAAGAAAATGCCATTAATAAAGCGATTAGTCTTGTCATTCCCTCTCATCCTCCTCTGACAATTTTTCTAAAAGTAATCCTTCTGTATCACTTTTCTTCATTTCCTCTAGATCTATTGGCGCTTGCCTATTGAACCTTTTCCCTTTTTTCTTCCTTTGGAGCATTAAATAAACGATAAACAAAATCAAAACAATGAAAATGCTTCCACCAACCATACAACCTGTTGTAAATTGAGCATCATTATTCTTATTATTGTCCTTTTCTACTGAAACACTCCTGTCTCCCTCTGTACCATCATCGCATCATTCGTGACTATCGCTGATTCAGATATATTCTCCACAACTTTAGGTTTTTCTATTTTTTCTGGAATAGTAATATTCCCTTCATTATCAATGGTTGCTCCATCTTTTATCAATGACTGTATATCACTAATTGAATAACCGGTCATCATATATGCTTTGAGAACATTATTTGTCCCAACATAAATACACATTTGAACTATCAGCAGTTACTTTAAAAGGCATTATAGTCGTTAACACTCCTGCCAATACTACCGATAATAACCCTGTAATAATTCCCCGCTTCATTTTTAGTACTTTTTCATTTGATATTCTTGATTTTAAACTCTTCTCATTCATGTCCTTCACTCTTGTTTTTCTCCATCCCTTATACTTCATACATATATATCACTACTCATCAAGCACAGTTTTTAGAAACATTAAAATCCCCACCTTCCCTAACGATTTTCCTCAGTTGATCTGCCTGGATGTCGTTTATTGCATCAATTCATCTCATAATTAGAAATCCACTTGATAGGTTTTACCGTCAGAAGCAGTATAGGCAAATTTTGGTCAAAGGTTACTTCTATTTTGGTTATCCCATCTTCTGTGGTATACATGATTATATTTGATCGCGACATATGTGCTCCCTCTAATACTCTAACTCATGTTACATGTTTTTGTATTTCTTCTACAAATGATTGCTCAGCATTATACTTTTAGCAATAGCTTTATTTGTTTCTTTGCAGTCTATCAGTTTCTATTCTTTTGGGGAAAACTGTTGGTATGATGGTTAATTTCACCTTCAAAAGCAATTTCTCAATCCCGTTTATATATATCCCGTGTATATACTTTATCTGTCACATCATCCAGGCAGTCATCGTATCTGTTCACCACAATGCAGTCCGAAACCCTCTTAAATTCTTCCAGGTCATTCACCACCCGGCTTCCAAAAAAAGTAGAATGATTCTCCAACATAGGCTCGTAAATGACCACCTCCGCTCCCTTGGCCTTAATCCTCTTCATGATTCCCTGTATAGAGCTCTGCCTGAAATTATCGCTGTTGCTCTTCATGGTCAGGCGGAAAACGCCAATAGTAACCGTTTTCTCCACATCCCTCTCATAGAAGTTTCTCGTTCCGTAGGCATAATACCCAACCTTATTCAGAATCTGGTCCGCTATAAAATCCTTCCTTGTCCGGTTCGAGTCTACAATTGCCCCGATCAGATTCTCCGGAACCTCCCTGTAATTGGCAAGAAGCTGCTTCGTATCCTTCGGCAGGCAGTACCCTCCATAGCCAAATGAAGGATTGTTATAATAGTCCCCGATACGGGGATCCATGCAAACGCCCTCTATAATCTGCCGTGTATCAAGCCCCTTCATCTCCGCATAGGTGTCCAGCTCATTAAAATAGCTGATGCGCAAAGCCAGGTAAGTGTTTGCAAACAGCTTCACTGCCTCTGCCTCCGTGGTTCCCATGATGAGCAAAGGCACATCCTCCTTCAACGCACACTCCGAAAGCAGACCGGCAAACTGCTCTGCATAACGGCAGGAGAGTCCGTCTGTCTTATCACATCCCACAATAATCCTGGACGGGTAAAGGTTATCATACAGAGCCTTTGATTCACGGAGAAATTCCGGGCTGAACAGAATCCGCCCTGTTCCATACTTTTTAGAAATGCCCTCTGTATAGCCTACTGGAACTGTTGATTTGATCATGATCACAGCCTCCGGGTTCACTGACCGGACTTCTTCTATCACATTTTCAACAGCAGATGTATCAAAAAAATTGCTCTGGCTGTCATAATTGGTCGGGACAGCCACAATCACCAGCTCTGCATCCTCATATGCACTCTGGCAGTCCGTTGTCGCCCTCAGCCGTAATTCCTTCTCCGCCATGTACTGCTCAATCTCTGCGTCCCGGACCGGCGATCTTCGTCTGTTCACCAGTTCCACCTTGTCTGGCAGAATATCTGATATCATGATATCATTGTTTTGGGCTAATAGTACCGCAAGCGATAAGCCCACATATCCAATTCCTGCAATCGTAATCTTCATATCTCTTTCTCTATACTCCTCATCTTTGTATGCAAATTTCTGTCTGATGATAGTATAGCAATTTTGGAAACCAGTTTCAAGCTGTCCGATGCTTTCGGAGCCGCGCACTCTGCTGCACAGCATCCGCTCCTGTCTTTATAACAGGCTGCTCCATCCGTTCATCTATCATGAAATGGGATTTTATGGGTTACGATTCTGTATCGCCTTTTCGCATTATGGACACACTATCGTTACTGTTCACTCCGTTCACAGTAACATTCGCAAATCCATTTAAAATTCGCTTCGCGAATGGGATTTGCTCACACCCGAATCATTTTCTTACAGACTTTGCAGTAAATGCAAAGTCCTGTGTGAACAGTAACACACTATCTGCTCTTTTTGCAGGAATCTATATGTCATCTTGTTTCTCTGCATAAAGCATGATATTATTATATGCACAAAGGAAGAGGACTATATGAGAAAATTTTGAATAGCGTATATGCCAAAAGATATTTCATCATTTACCTTTTGGTTTAATAAAATTTGTTGCAGATGGAAATAATTGTGGCATAATATATAAAACAGTATATTCTAATTCAATTATAGATAGAAAAGACATATAGTAGAACTTAATATCTTAGATTAATACATCAAATAAACAACTATGGAGGTATAGCAATGCGAATTATTACGATTGATAAAGACATGAGAAGTGGGTGTATTTCCATTTTAACAAATATGTCATTGAAAGAATATAAAGAATTGGCGCAAGATTCTTTCGCGGCAAATGGAAATTTTGAGGGACAGCGAGGTGTGATTACTAAGTCAGCAGCAGCTGTCAGGATAAGAAAGCGTATGCAGGAAGATTTTTGCCGAGGTGCTATTTTCCCACAAGTAGTATTAGGAATTCAAAGTGATTCTAGTTTTTGTGGAAAGTTACAGGAATGCATGGAGTATGACAGCAAAGAAATTTTTTCAGGTTGTATTATTTCAATAATTGATGGGATGCAGAGAAGTAATATTTATTTTAAGAATTTTGAGGGGAATGAAGACAGAAAGATTCGAGTAGAATTTTGGGTGGCGGAAAATAGTGAAAAGCTGTTGTATCGAATGCTAGTTTTAAATACAGGGCAGACTCCTTGGAATACAAGGAGACAAATAGAAGTGATTTATGGTAATTTATCTAGAAATATAGAAAACGAGTTATATCGCAATTATCCTGAGCTTAAAGACAAAATTGATATATATGGAATAGATGATGGCAAATATAGAACACAAGCAGGAAGATATCATAAATCATCTATTATAGAACTATATTTGGGATTCAACATTAGAAATGTAAAAATTAATGTTACAGATGAATTGGCGGAAGAATATCAGCGCTTTGATATGATGGAATCAATTGATAAAAGAGATTCTTTTGATAATTTTATTTGCATATTAGGAATGATGTGTAAATTAGATTTAGCTTTTTCTAAATATTGTAAAAAAAGTGCGGTACAGGGGCAGTTTGGTGAAGGAAAAGATGTTTTTGGAAGTTCTACAGCTAATGTTGGGTTTGTTGTTGCCAGTGCTGAATATATTATGGGCAAAATTTCTGTAGAAAGAACAGAAGAAGTAGTTGCTAAGAAAAAAGAAAGATATCAAAAGCAAATGAATTTAATTTTAATGGAATTAGAAAAGAATGTCCGAGTGAACGAGGACTATCTAAGCTTGGATATATTAAATACGAGGTGTCTCGGGCTGCCGAAAACAAGGATTGGAGATGAAATGCGTTTGCTATTTAAAGATGCTTTTATGGGAATGTTAAAATATGATGATATAGAAGAGGTTTCTTCTTTAGAGGACTTTTGGAGAGAGTAGGCATGTCTAGAACTGTACGAGATCAAGAGAAAAAAGTGTTCGATACTTTGCAGAATTATATACCTCAAGAGACAGTAGGTAGAATAAATAATGTTAAGCGCAGCTTATTTTTTTCTCAGTTAACTTATGCTGTGATTGAAAGAGCGAATCTATATTACAGTAATACAATTTTTGAATATAGAATTGCCTTGATTCGATATGAAAATAACAATTACATATGCATACATGAGGATTTATTTAAAAGAGGCGTGTTAAGTTTCGAGTATGAAGTGGATAATAAAGAATTGCTATATGGAATAGGAGTGTTGCTTTTTAATGAAGGCATTCTTAAACCTAAATCACAATTTAAAGGTTTTCCAATATATGATATATTTTTTGGGCATATAGAAGATAAAGAATATAAGTGCAGCGATATCTTTGAGGTAGTAGAGGGTTATTTGGTATTTGAAATAACAGAGGAAGATTTTATTGTCAAGTACTCTGAGGATCTTGATAGGATTTTATATATGCTTTGTTTTAGATCACTACCTAAAGAAAGTGAATTGAGTTTTAATATGTTTGAATTATTAGAACTTGAGTCAAGTAGATGTATACTATCAATGATTGAAAATATTTTGCAAACACAGAATGAAGATTTGATTTTTTTGCAATTGTATCGGTGTATAGAATACCTATTTGTTATACATAAAGCACTTGCTTATTCAAATAAGTATGAACTACAATTAGAAAGTGTATTAAAAATGTTAAATACAGAAAAAATAAGATTTCCAGAAAATTCCAATATACAAGCAATAGTTTCCGAATATTGTTCTGATGTAATTGTAAATGAATATTATACATATATAATGAGAAGTTTAATGTTACAAGAGTCTGATAAAGTAACTTTGAAAGATAAAGTAGCAAACTATATTTATGAAACGCGCTGCAAAATAGCCCATTTTAAATATGGACAGGAAAAAATTAAGGATAAGGAAACTTTGGGAGAAAGAAACATTATTTTGAGCAAAGTAGTGAAAAATATATATCAGCAATTGGATGATAAATTAGTGGAGATTAATGAAAAAATGGAAGTATGGCATAAAATCAGCCCTGTGAATAGTAACACCCATTCATTCAGTATAAAACAAAGAAAGGATAAAAAATGATTTCCATTATAATCCCCGTCTATAACACGGAAAAATATCTGCACCGCTGTCTTGATTCCATCTTAAATTCCACCTGTGATGATTTTGAGGTCATTTTAATCAACGACGGTTCCACCGACAGAAGCCCCGGAATCTGTGAAGAATATTCCGCAAAAGATTCCCGCATAAAAGTCATTCATCAGAAAAACCAGGGGGTTTCCGCCGCCAGAAACAGAGGAATCAGCCAATGCCGTGGGGAATGGATTATCTTCGTGGACTCAGACGACTACATTTCCCCCGGGTTTCTTAGCATGGTAGCGCAGGAAAAATATAAGAACACGGATCTCCTCCTATTCGATTTTGTAAAATCAACTGAAAACCACAAAAGTCCAGAACAGCCTGTAAAGTCCCTTATCTTCGGAGCGCGCAGAATGCCTGAACTTCTGAAACGGATCCTGGTTCCCAGACGGCTCTCCCGTACGGGAAATGCGGATTTCCGCTCCCCCTGTGCAAGAGCCTATAAAAAGTCCATTATAGACCAGTATTCCATCCGTTTCTCACCGGACATTGCAATCGGCGAGGATCTCCTATTCAACATGGAATACCAGTTAAGAGCGCGCTCCTGCGTATATACCCCCATGCCCGTGTACGTCTACGACATCCACACAGGCTCCGCAACCCACGGTTTCCGCCCAGGTCTTATGAAAAACCACGCAAGGCTTCAGGCCGGGCTAAAAGAACTTTTAATAAAATGCCGCATGTTCTCTGCCCTGGAGACAGAATACTACTCCTATTCCCTGGAAAACATGACATACGTACTGATCCACGAAATCTTCAATCCAGGCAACCCTGCGCCATACAAGACAAAACGCCGCCAGTGCGCCATCATGCGCAAGAACAGCATCTACCGGAAAGCAATGGCTTACAACTTAAAAACAGGCATCTTCCCCAGAAAGATTCTCGTCCTCCTCTTCTGGCTAAGATGCTATCCGGCCACAGCCCTCATAAGCCATATCAGCTATCTATATCTGACTGCTTAATTGGGGACGGGGTATTTTTAAAAATACCCCGTCCCCAATTTCTTATAAATCGGATAAATATGCTCTTCCACCCACCCATTCACGAAGCATAGCCATATAATCTCCTTTAATGCCTCGCTCACGCTGAAGCCGCCGCACCGGTGCAGCCACCCAAGCGCCCGGATGGCATCAGATTTATAGCCATATTTCAGCGCAATCTTATACCTTCGTCTCGCCTTCCAGCAGGTAATGCGATCCTTAGCCTTTCTATCCCTGATCTGGCAAATCCTGGCAATCTCATCCACCAGCTTCTCATAGTCCCTGTATTTTTTCTCCTCCTGCTCCTGTGTAAGGGGAAGCCTGGAATGGCTCCCTGTCCTAACCGCCACCCCATAAAGCTCCTCACAAAGGGTCGGGCACTTATGACGGTACATAAACGGGAGCAGCATCTGAAAATTCTGCCCAACCCCGTATTCCGGTATCCTCCTGTCCGGATACACCGCAAAAAAACTCTCCGCCTTCAGCATATAACATCCACAGCACACAAAAGTCTTTGCCTCCAGAATATCCCAAAACAGATCCTCCTTTGACAAATCCCCCCTCTGCTCATCCGCCTTTTCGCTCCTCTCTCCCGTCTCTGCATTAAAATAATAGGACAAAGACCGGACACATTCATACTCCGGATGGCCCCTCAGAAACTCCACCCTCCGCTCAATAGATTCCGGCTCCAGCACATCGTCACTATCCGGCCAGACCAGGTACTCTCCTGTCACAAAAGGCAGCCCCCGATTAATTGCAGCAGACGCGTTCCTGTGCTCTGCCTGCACAATCCGGAAGTCATACCCCCTGGCAGCAAATTTCTCAAGGTATCCCTCCGCCACCTTCACAGTCCCATCCTCCGAGCCATCATCCACCAGAATCATCTCCACCCGGGGATAAGTCTGCCCCAGCACCGAATCCAGCATCCCCGCCAGATACCCCTCCCCATTAAAAACCGGCGAAACCACCGAAACCTTCCCCGCCTCATACACATATCCCTTCTCCATCTATCCCATCTCCCATCATCTGTTTTTCCAAAGCGTGTCCGAAAATTCACGCCTACAATCTATGATCCACTTCACACTAACATCAGCCACAACAATACAACCGCGCAGCCTCCCCCTCCGGCACTTCCTCAGATCATCCCTTCCGTTGCCGGAAAACAGCAGGCAGGGACAAAAATATATTCCAATGAAAACAATCAGGGGCGCTTTTTATAGAGATGAAATCCACTGTCTGCGAAGACTTAGGCATGAGGGCTCTCCCGAATGCCTTAGTCGCAGTTGACAGTTAGTTCACCGGAATATTGTCCCGTTTGAATGGAATATATTTTTGTCCCTGTCTGCGTCCTCCTAGTTCCCCTTCACAGGGATGATCTTCTGCCCCTCAATCCTGTATATGACATCGCATTCGTTTGCCAGGCTCATATGGTGCGTCACCATAATCAGGGTCTTATCCTCCTTAATCTGCCGGATTGAATCAATGACCGCCTTTTCCGTCTCCATATCAAGCGCCGCCGTCGCCTCATCCATCACAAGCAGTTCAAAGTCCTTATAAAGCGCCCTTGCAAGCGCAATCCTCTGTCTCTGTCCTCCAGAGATGGCAGTACCGTTTTCACCGATCAGCGTATGAACCCCGTCCGGCATACGCTGTACATCCTCCCAGATCTGGGCACATCTCAGGCATTCCTCCACGCGGGCGTCATCCACCTCGTCCTCTTCCTCAAAAAATGCCACATTATTCCGGATGGTCTCCCCATTCAGGAACACCGTCTGAGGAATATAGCTCACCAGCTCGCCCATACTGGCTCTGCAGGGCCCATCTGCATCCATTTGGGCGACAATATCATAATCATCAAAATACACATGCCCGCCCTGGGGCTTTAACAGACCCAGAAGCAGATCTACGAAGGTGGTTTTCCCCGCTCCCGACGCCCCGATCACGGCTATGGAACATCCAACTGGAATATCAATAGACGCGTCCTCGAATATTTTTCTCTGATCCGTATACCCGAAGGTCAGGTTCCGGACAGATACTCCTTTTTTTAAGGTAAGCTTCTTCTGTCTGACCGCACCGGATCGTTCTTCCTCTTCCCTGATCCTGTCATACTCCGCCATGCTGTCCTTAAGCTCCCCATAGGCCTTTTCCGCAAATTCCACATTATTCATCCCGCTCAGTATCCCGTATGCCATGGGAAGCATACGCACCAGGGCAGTAATGTAGACAACCATCGGGGCAAGAACCGCCGACAGATTGGAACCGAACACAAGAATCACTGCCAGTATGACAAACAGCACTGCCATAATGGAATTCTGCAGGATCACACTAATGCCGCTGATCTTATACTTGTACTCTCCCTGCACCTGGGCGTAGGCGCTGCTGGCATCCTCGTATTTATTCAGGACAAATGCCGAGCGGTCGTCAATCTTCATTTCTTTAAAGGAACCAAAGGCGATGGTGATCTGGGAATTTGCCTTGATGGACAACGCCCTGCTCTTCTCCCCATAGGCTCTCATCCGGGCACGCATCTGCACGAACACCACTGCCATGAGCAGGATGAGAATCACGCTGCTCGCCACGCCCAGCCATTTTGAGACATAAATAAGGAGGACGGCATAGCCTGCCATCGTAATTCCATTTATTACAACCCCGATACAGTCTACGATAATCTGAATGCAGCTGGTTGTATCATTGCGAACCAGGTTCAGAGCCTGCATGGCGCTCTTCTTGTTGTGCTCCATGAGTTCCTCCTTAATCAGCAGCTCATAGATCTTCATGGACAGCTTCTGCGCCCCGTCATAGACAAACCGGTTGGCGATCTTGCTCTTATACAGCTCAAAAAGCCCTTTCAGCACAGAAACCAGCACCATAAATACCGTAAACGCCGTAAGTTCCGGGGATGCCTGATTCTCACGCACCACTATATTAATAATATAGATAATTACGGAAAAGCTGAAGATATCCACTATAGGGCTGATCAGGCTTAAAACCGCATAGATCTTCCAGATTTTCTGCTCCTTTTCATCCAGTATCCCTGTCAAATATCTGAACATTTCTATCATGTCGTCTCTCCTTTGATATATTTAAGGCTTCTGCCACATTTTACAGACTGCCGCCATTCTTTTTAATAAAGAGGCGGCTGATACAGCGGCAAGAAAGCATACCCGAAAGATAGAAAACGGAAGCATCCTGTAGAATGTCATAAATACTTTCCGGCTCCTGGCTGCTTTTGTGGGCTCTGTAAGTCTTGGCTGCAGTACGTCTTCCTCTTCACACGCAAACCATGAAAGCTGATCCTTCACTGCCTCCCATATTTCCCTTGCCTTTTCCGTATGCGCAATCACCATGGAGGTACCCATCCCGTCATCAAGCTCTGGCTTCACCTTCTCAATCCCCCAGAAATCACCGATTGTAAAATCACTGCTGCGCTCCACTGTGCAGAATCTGCACTCATGGCAGGACGGGCGGATGATATGGTTGGAAAAATACATCCTGCAGTAGGCGTCCGCATACAGGGAGCCCGCATACTCCTTCCCTCCTGCCACGTAGGCACACGTATGGCCGCTGTCGTGCATCCGCTTATCCCGGAAGGAAAAATCCGTGATCTGTCCGCCCCTCTTCTTTTCAAGATCTTTCACATAATCTCTCCACACACCCGGGGACGGCGCACCGTAGCAGACCAGGTCAGCCACAATAAGCTTCGGGTAAGATTTTTTCAGATACAGCATAAGACCCCTGGCCTGGCACGGAGTTCCGCAGAACAGCACCCACCGGTCTGCCTTAAGCTGCCTTTCAGCCCTTTTATAAATCCCCCTAAGGCTGCTCTGTACATACTTTGTCCGTTTAATGCTATCCAGTTCCTTAAGGCTCCTTACCTCCCTGTGTACTACCTTCATGTCCTTTCCATAGGAAGCGCCGTAGACTACTCCCTGCCGCTTTAGGACATATCCTGCAAGAACCGGGAACATGCCTCCCGAGGAACTCTCATACCGGATTTTCTCCTCCTTCGCCTGTACACCAAAGTACTGTCTGACATGCTGTTCCTCTTCCTTAGCACTCTTACATTCTGCCGATTCCTCAGCGCTCTTACTTCCTGCTGGTTCCTCATCGCTCTTACTTCCTGCCGGTTCCTCATCGCTCTTACTTCCTGCCGATTCCTTAGCGCCCCTACATTCTGCTGCTTCCTTAGCATCCTTATTTCCTGCAGCCTCCCTGAAAGGACACACCTGCTCACACCGCCCGCAGTCCACGCACAGTTTTTCATCAACTCTCGGATACCGGAACCCCTCCCGGTCCACTAACATCCTGAGCGCTCCCTTTGGACAGGCATCCACGCAGGCTCCGCAGCCGCAGCACTCTTCTTTTTTTATGTACAAATTTTTCATATCCGTCCCTCACTCCTGCATCATGTTCTCACGGAATGCGCAGCTTACGCGCATTCCTGACCCGTGAATAGTAACTACTTTTCTATATTTTTCAACAGAAATTCACCTGATGCTTTTACGTACTCCCTGGTTCTTCGTCTTACTTCGCTCCAGTCCACGGACGCATTGATATCAGAAATCTCATTTTCATCACACAATCTGTCCTGAAGGCCATGGATTTCGATAATATTTCTCAGCCTTGCGCCCAGATTGCTGTGCACGAATGCGAGGAACTGTTTCTCATAGATGATGCAGAATGCAGCCGCATGGAAGGAGTTGGATACTACATAATCCGCATGATGGATATAACCAAGGAATTCCGCAGGTCCCGCAGTGTGATCCACATAAAAGCCTGCGTCTGTCCCCTGCTGCCCGGCACGCACCTCCGTCACTGGAAGCCCGGTCTCCTCTGAAAGCTTTTTCGCATAGTCTGACATGGCTTTATTTGGCTCCGTGACATACACGAAGATATACCCCTTCTTCTCTGCCCTCTCAGGAATCCGTTCCACCCTCTGCCAGGATTCATTCCTCAGGAAAAATACAGGATCCAGCACCGCCGTCACATCATGTCCGCAGAATTTCTGCACATAGGGGATGGCAGCCTCCTCCCTTACGGATACCGCATCCACATGCTGCAAAAGCTCCCCAAACTCCCTGTCATGGCAGGATGCAAGCTCTGATCCCCCGAAACTTGCCGCATAGGAAACAACTCTCTCCTTATATTTATTCTGAAATGCCCCGAAATACGCCTTCCGAAGCCCGCATGTAATATCCGGGTTCCAGATCTGGTCGCTTCCAAGCACATAGTTTCTGTATTTCAGTCTCTTAAGGCCTCTCTCTGTCAGGAACTTACGCTGCCTCTTATCCACCACATACCTGTATCTGAAATAATTCATATTTTTACGCTGCATGGCGAAGTCCTCCTTCGTCCGCAGATGTGCCATAAATCCGTTCCACATATTGAACAGTCCCCATATACGTCCCTTAAGCCCCTTAATCGGCGCATATGGGATCCACCAGTGCCTGCCTGTCATGTAGACCGGCTCATAGCGGACAATCTCCGCCTTTCTGCCATTTTTCCTAAGAAATGTCCGAAGCCCGTATGCCTGCAGCATGGCTCCGTAATTGTTGGAACAGTGGAATGTAAGAATCCCGGTATCCGCCTGATTCTTCATCATAGTAATCTCCTCCTTCACCTTTAATAACACTGGAACCATCCCGTTTACGGAGCGGAAAGCCGGATAACAGGAAAAGCACAGGCCAAACAGCAGCTTCTCGCTCAGACAGAGACTTCCAAACAGCGGACGTCCCGCTTCTTCAAGCGCTTTCCTGCGAAGAGCCTGAAAAGATGTCCTGTCCCTGACGTCTTTGTATGCCCCGTAAGTCCTCTCCATCTGTACAACCAGAAGGCGCTCCCAGGCAAGGGCAAAATCCGGATGTCCCCTTCTTAACTCCCCGTCCCGGATTCTCCTGCTGCTTTCAAAATAGTCCACTCCCTTTCGCATGACCCGGGAGCCTGTTGCACTGTCCGGATGCATCCGGTAATAATACCAGCCCCGGTTAAGATAAGCCGTCCTTATCCCCTGTGAAACCAGCGAGTATAAAAACAGCGTATCCTCCCCCCTTGCCAGTCCTTCCTCAAACCGGAGATCCCCGATCCGTTCTCTTTTAATCAGCTTCCCGCCAATGCCCGACATTTCATCCCTATATTTTATATGGAACCATTCCTCTGCATTTTCCGCATCTGCTCTTTCCCACCGGACTCTTCCATACATCCTGCATCCTTCCTCCAGGGCTGCCTCCATCTGATCCGCATTCACTCTGCTGTATCCGCAAAACACAAGCTCTGCCCGGGATGTCTGCACCTCCTTTAGCATCTCCTCGAATAACCGGGGATGGATCCCATCATCACTGTCCAGGAAAAATACATAATCCCCTTTTGCAAGATCAAGTCCACGGTTTCTTGCCGCAGACACCCCTGCATTCTTCTGACAGACAAGCCGGATCCGTTCATCCCCAAAAGCGGCTTCCCTGCACATCCTGGCTCCCCTGTCCGATGAACCGTCATCCACCACAATAACTTCAAAATCCCCGCAGGACTGCCCGCTCACTGTTCCAAGGCACTCCTTAATAAACCTTTCCGCATTATACATCGGAATAATGACCGATATCCCCTTCATAACCGCTCTCTCCTTACTCTTGAATCACGTTCTTATGGAATGCGCAGTTCAGCGCATTCCTAACCCGTGAATCGTAACCATTATTCACTGTCAATTATGCAACGCTGTACTGGTTTTTTCCCCTGGATAATGATATAATAGCGTTACTGTTCACAGAGCCATGACCTCTGCTGCACAACAGATTAGTCTGGCTCTCAGTATAAAATATTTTAAGACAGGAACTACATTCTATGAAAACCAGAAAAAAATTAACCGCACTCATACTGGCCCTGTGTGCCTGTGTGATCGCAGGATGCCTTATTTTATTTACCACATGCCGCTTTATCAGCTATTCTTCCCTTCCCTGCGCGGAATCCGCCAGGGAACTTCGCAATCCTTATACGGGCTGGTATCAGATCTACAAATACGACCTCTCCGACGCCTCTGCCTGTGACCTTACTGGAATCCAGGATCTGGAGCATGGCGCCGGCCTGGCGCTTTTAGAGTTCAATCTTCAAGGCTTCGCCAATGGTCCGGTCAGCGAATCTGCACTGACTCTTTTGGATCATATCCTGAAAAGCTGGCAGGCGGCAGGAAGGCAGCTGATTATACGCTTTCTCTATGACTGGGACGGTAACGCCCTGGAAAAAGAGCCCGGAGAACTTACCGTCATCCTTGGGCATATGACACAGACCGCTGAAGTATTAAACCGGTATCCTGACTGCGTCTATATCATACAAGGGCTTTTTATCGGCTCCTGGGGAGAGATGCATGGCTCCCGCTATGCCAATACAAGTGATATGATTACTCTGGCAGAACATCTGAACGAGGTCACAGACCCTTCGATCTTCCTTGCAGTACGCACCCCGGAGCAGTGGCGTCTTCTTGCAGGCTCTAATGAGCCCCTTACAGAAGACTCTGCATACGACGGTTCACTGGCCTCAAGACTCAGTCTCTTTAATGACGGCATGATGGGGTCTTCCACGGATTTAAATACCTACGCAGAGGATTCCTCCGTCCCCGCCACGCCTTATGGAATGAGAAATCGCAAGGATGAGCTTGCCTTCCAGAATCTCTTATGCGCTTATGTGCCGAACGGAGGCGAGGCTGTTATTGATAACCCTTATAACGACTTTCCTGCTGCCATTGAAACACTTGCCAATACCCATGTGTCTTACCTGAACGAAGCCTACGATCCGGCTGTCCTGGAAAAATGGAAGGCTGCCTCCTATACCGGAGATGGCCCTTATCATGGAATGAATGGTTTTGACTATATCTCCAGGCACTTAGGATACCGCTATGTCCTGCGCTCCTTAGAGTGCCCCGGCATCCTCCCCTGGAAAAAGGAGGGAAAGATTACCCTCACCCTGGAAAATACAGGCTTTTCCACCAGCTTCCGTTCCTTTGACTGCTCCGTAATTCTTAAAAATACCCAGACTGGCAGAACACACAGCCTGCCGCTTATATGTGATACCCGCTTTTTTCTGCCAGGCACACAACTGGCACTGAATACAACATTTCATACCCATGAATATTCCGAGGGAACCTATGATCTGTACCTGAAGATCACGGATCCCGCCACAGGTCTGCCGGTTCTTCCTGCCAACGAAGGAGCCTTGACCGAAGACGGCTTCCTCATCGGAAGTCTAAAGATCAGCAGATACCCCTGGGGCAATATATCCTAGCAAAACCTGATCCCCGGCTCCCTTATTTGCAAAGCGAAGGAGCCGGCCGTCCCTCTTTCTCCTAAGTTCAAGCAGGCATCTGACCCTGTCTGGCTGTCCCTCCCAGGTTTCAGGCAGTACAGCCTCTATCCGTGTCCTTTTCCCGCTTTCCCACCTGCGGGCGTCGGTATCCACAAGCCTCCTGTATAATCTGTCCTGCCCCTCCAGCAAGACAAAGCAGTCTGCCTCTTCTGTAAGGCAGGCAAATCCAAGATTTTCTACTGTAATCCGAAGGATCACTCCCGGTCCTTCCACCCTTTTCTCTCTTTGGGAACACAGGACCGCTTCTGCATCCCGGACAACAAACCGGTAGCCGAGATGACATCCGATATACTCGTATCCGCTTCGTCCTTCAAAGCATCCGGCCTCTCTGACTATTTCCTTCCTCCAGCTGTCAAGACGCTCCTTATGGTAAATACTGTTCAGATAGCTGATATGCATCTTCCTCATAAGCTCTGCTGCCTGCCGGTATCCGTCAAGACAAAGGCCAGACAATGCCTCTCCGCCATTTGGGGCTGTGCTGACATTTTCTTCCTGCCAGTTTAGCTCATCCTCACGTCTCCAGGGATCCGTTCTTTTAGCTTCTCTCTCTGTCAGAGTCCCATACGTTCCCAAATCGGTAGGGGAGCCGAACATTCCGTCATTATAAAGTGCAAGCCTTTCTTTCAGGCCGCTCTCCGTAAGACGGCTCTGTACTGCCATCCGCCACTGGGCAGGAGTTCGTACTGCAAGATAGCACCGGCCTTTTGTTGCCCTGTATAATGCATTCAGAAGACTGCATACTGCCTCCTCGCCAAGGAATCTGGAATGATGCATCTCTCCCCAGCTCCCTACAAGGATCCCCTGTATTACCAGGATATCCTCCGCGAATTCCTTTAACACTTCTCCAAGCTGACCGATATGCCGCTTCACCAGCGAGAGGTCTGATGGCTCCTTTGCAATACCAGCCCCGCTTATATCATAGGCAAATCTCAGAATCATCTGCTTCTTCCTCTCCCGGAAAAATTCCATAATCCGGAAGATATGGCTGAGCGCCTCCTGTGAAAATTCAGATTCTCTAAATGCCCCGATATGAATCAGTACAAGAGCCAGCTGCTCCTTCTCGCACTCCTCATCAAGCCAGGTCTCTTCTGCCACCTGGCTTGTGCCCTCCCGGGGCAGCGCCGTAAATGTATAGATATGATACCATCCGCACCCAGGATTAAAAAGCTGATCACCCTTTTCCTGGTAATCCGCCTTCTTAAATCCAGCCGCATGTCTAGATCTTGTCCGCACTGCGCAGTCCCACCTCCGCATCCATCTTAAGAACCTTCACTCTGAATAACACAATCAGAACACTGTACATAACCCGGAGCATATACCAGAAGGGCTTAAGACCTGAATGCATACTCTTTCCTTCCAGTCTTGTATGCATCACCGCCGGGATCTCCACCACACGGAACTTCACAAGTATCATCAGAATAATCATATTTGCATCCGGATATTTATCATCAAAATGATTGTACTTTGAATAATACAGGAAAGCCTTCCGGCTCAGCCCCTGCAGTCCGGTGGTGGGATCCGCAATCCGGTTTCCCGTAGTCCTGCGGATCAAAAAGCGGAACATGGAATACACAATCTTTTTAGCCGTGGAAACCGGAAAATCCCCACTCCCCTCCATAAATCTTGCACCAAGTACAATATCCGGGCATTGTCCGTCCGCTCCTTTTTCCTTAAGCTTCTCATAGATGACAGGTATATTACACACATCATGCTGACCGTCCCCGTCCATCTGGATCACATATTTATAACCTCTGCGGACTGCGTACTTATATCCAGTCTGCAGCGCACACCCGTAGCCCATATTAAATAGCTGGGAAATCATGGGATAGTGCATCTCCTTTACAATCCAGTTTGTGGAATCCGTAGAAGCATCATTGATCACAAGAATATCCGCATTTTCCTTCATCTCCAGATCCTCAAGCTGTGTCAGTGTCCTGCGTATATTATTTCCCTCATTATAAGCAGGTATAATAATTAACACATCCTTTTTCTTCATTACCGTACCTCCTGGTATCACTATGTCAATTCGCCGTCAAGGAGCTCATACAATTTTCCAGGCTCTTCCTCCTGCGATACTGCTTTTTGTGCCGCTGCCATGCCAAGTCTCTTTCTCTTTTTCTCATCTTCAAGAAGCTCCCTGATGCTGTCCGCAATTGCTTCAGGCTTAAGCTCACACAGGATTCCATCCCGGCCTGTCTCAATCTGCTCCCTGTTCCCGTTGCAGTCTGAGGCAATCACCGCGCACCCCAGGGTCTGGGCCTCCTGGATGGCAATACTTTTCCCCTCGAACCTGGTGGCATGGATATATAGATCCGCCTGTGCATAATAGGGGTAAGGATTCGTAACCGCCCCCAGAAGCACGAAATTCTCTGAAAGCCCAAGTGCGGTAATCTTCCTTTCCAGCATCCTCCGCTGATCCCCGTCTCCAAGCACATACCACCTGGCCTGAATGCCTGCATCTTTCAAAAGCTTCATTGCATCTATGGCAATATCATACGCCTTCTGATAAGTAAGCCTCCCCACTGTCAGAAGACGCATCCCTTCATAAGTATCCCGGAAACCTCCCGGCTCCGCCGCACGCCTGCGGATTCCTTCCTGGTCAATCAGGTTATGGAAAATATCTGTCCTCGCCTCATACTCAGGATACACCTTCAGGAAGTGAGTTTTCACTTCATCTGACACGGTAAAGATCCGGTCAAATTTTTCAAAACATCCCCGGTCCATCCTCCGTGTATATCCTGCACTCTCATAGTCAATATGTATAAATGCACATTTTCTCTTTGCCCGCACATGCTCAGCCACATAATAGGCAGAGGCTCCCTCAAGATATGCCACTGCCAGGTCAAAGGTCACTGGAAAACGCTGTGCGCCGTCTGAAAGCATCCTCCACAAGAGCTTATCCGTCTGGACCTTTCCGCTTTGCCTCATTTCCGCAAAATTCGTGGAGATGCCCCGAAGCTTTCGTGAAAATTCTCCATTTCTCATAAAGCTTAAGAGCACTGCCTTTGCCATATCGCCCTTTCCTTTTCCGGACAGAACCGGTCTGCTGCTGAAGTTTTGGTTCAGGAGTTTTACATGGGGCGGCAGTTCTCCAATCATCTCTCCCTGCCCCATAATAACATAAAGAAATAATTGATACTTTCTCGCATCAAGCCGTCTCAGGAGCTCCAAAAGCGCTGTTTCTGCACCGGCGCGTCCCAGTGTATTAACTACGAATAATATCTTTTTTCTCTTCTTTTTCATCATTGCCCTCCACGATACTGGAAATCCTTTCAATCTTATTCATCAGCCGTTCATTTTCCTGATTCAGCATGGATACCTGCATCGCCATCTCCTGCGTCTTTAACAGAAGCTGAGAGATCATGACACTATTTCTAAACTCTTCGAACAAAAAGATCGCTCCCACACAGGCAAATGCAAGCCCCGTACCGGATGCAAGGCGCTTTGTCCACTCTGAAAATACAGGGACACACCCTATTAATATCAGCACAATTCCCAAAAGCTCCCAGATCACTGTATAATTGACCGTAATCTTCTTGTAGGAATGCATCAGGAAACTGACCACCATAAGCACAAGCCCTGCAGACGCAATTCCCAGTTTTACAACTAAACTAGCCATCCTGTCTCTCCTCGCTTCCAATTTTTTGTATTCTATCGTAAACCTTTCCCGGCGGCTGCGTGCCTGCTCCAGGCTTCAGGATTGAGCCCTCGCAGAAAATATGCACATCCAGCCGTCTTTCCATATATCTCAGCCGGAAATAAGCAACCGTAAAGCCTGAAAAAGCGCCCAGCACAACCCCCAGTCCGTACCACAGCTCCGGCAGACGGGACGCCAGGATACTGCCCAGGAATGTTACAAGACAAAAGGTTACTGATGTAAGCGTAGCCCCTGTCAGGTCATTAAAGTAATATAAGAATATGATTTCCGAATACATTAGAAATACAATAAAATACCCTGCCACCAGGCATGGATAAATCCTGAGTGTAAGGTTCGAAAATCCAAGCCTTAAAAGTATTGCGGTACAAATCAGATACACCACTGATGTGATAATGAACTGCACTCTCACCAGGCTCATAAGCTCACTGGAGAGCTGCCGGAACATCTCTGTCCTGGCAATGTCAATATCTGCCCCCCGTCCGCCGATCACAGATTCTGAATAATTTTTATATTTATCATGAAAATACATCTCGACCCGTGCAATAAAGATGACAGTTGCCGAGATATTGGTAAACATGGCAAGACAGCTTGCCATGTCATAAGGCTGATTACACACAAAGGTCTTCACAAGCACCATCCGCATATCCGTGGTCCAGAATACAAAATTATGGATATAAAGCCCCAGGATATAGCAGAAGTTTGCCACCACCAGCTGCCAGTATTTCTTAAAATATCTGAGTACAGACTGATACCGGTTGCTGTTCTTTGTAAAATACCGTTTTACAATGGCAATCTCCAGAAATGCAATCAGATAAAAGCCCGTCATCAGCGCAAACAGCATACTCTCCCTGATTCCCCACTTCATAACATTCCGAAGGAACAGTGAAAAGAAAAACGACCACACCATGCCAATGGAATAAAACAAAGAGATTCTCTGATAATCCTTTGCAATCGAGAGATACACCATAGAGTAAAATACAAGCACAAGCGCAATATAGCCGCAATATCCGGTGAACACATAAAACACATCCACCTTTCCTACGAAATGTTCCCACAGACAGAAAGGAATCCCCAGAAGGCTGCTGAAAGACAGATTCATCAGCATTCCCAGATAATAGCATGGCCTGATATCCTGATAGCGTTCCTCAAAGATTACATCTGACATATATTTTGACAGAACCGAATTAAACGGGGCACACGTAAGCAGTGCAAAGATGAAGATATATAGCACTGTACAGGAAAACAGTTCCCTCTCAATTACCCCGAGACTGCTGAACTTCAGGAAATGCCCCATCAGTATAATATTTATAATGATTACAAACATAGGAGTCACTGTGGACATGGAGCTGTATCCAAATCCAATGAGATACGTTGTAACCGTACTTTTTTCAAAGATCTTACTTAGTTTTTCTCCAATCCCGGACATAAATCCTCTCCTCCCTGATTAGTCCTCCCATTCAAGCTTCATGCTGTCTGCAAAATCCTTATAGATCTTCCGGTAAGTCTCCCGCATGTGCTGGATCTTATACCGGAACATTACTCTTTTATACCCGCTCTCTCCCATGGCAAGACGCATGGGTTCATTTCTTGCCAGATCCACCATAGCCTGTGCAATCTCCTCCACATTCATAATATGGGTGATGATTCCTGCCGGGCCGAAATCATCCGTTTCGCCGTACACCAGTCCTCTGCAGTTTCCCACATCCGTGGCGATTACCGGCTTGCGGGCCGCATAGCCCTCCAGGATGGTCAGCGGCTGTCCTTCACTTAAGCTGGTCAGAATGGTCATGTCCATTCTGCCAAGATAATCCCGGATATCAATCCTCCCGGTAAAGACAACATCCTGAACCCCCAGCGCCTCCACCTGTTCGAAGCACTCACGGGCATACCCTTCATCTTCATCCATGGGGCCCATAATCCAAAGCTTCAGTCTCGGCTCCCTTTCCTTTGCAAAGGCAAATGCCTGAATCATCGTCTTCACATCCTTAATGGGCGTGACCCTTAAGACAGCGCCGATGTTCACCATTCCCTCGTCTTCTTCTGTCTTCCCCGGGATATCCGCGAGACGCTCTGTGGCAACTCCATTGGGTGTTACCATCGTCTTCTGAACCGGACAGCCAAGCTCAATCTGAAGCTCCCGCGCGTATTCATACAGGCTGGTAACCAGATCTGCCTTGTCATAAGCCAGCAGAGACATTTTCTTAAACTGCTCAATCCATATATTCTTATACACTCCCTGTACCCAGTCGGCTCTTAAGAGTTCCTCCTCCCGTTCCCTCGTATAGATTCCATGCTCAGAGATCAGAAGCCGGCTTCCATAAAGAACCTTTGCCATGCTTCCAAGCACCCCGGCATATCCCGTAGCAACGCAGTGATACAGATCTGCCCTGGGAAGCTTCATCTTCAGGGCAAAAAACAAAGGCAGATACACAGAACGCATGGTCCACAAAAAATCAGAGAACACAAGCTGGCTATAATTCTGATCATAATATTCTCTTACAATTTTTAAAAAATCCTCGCCCATCAGAAGCTTATCCAGGGAAACCGACTTCTCCTGGAACAGGCGGAACACTGTTTCCCACTCCACACGGCGGTTTCTCACAAGACTGCGCAGCGCATGGTGCTCTTTCTTATTCAGCTTTATGCCTCGCCATCCCTTCCGGTTCCAGTCAACATCCTCCAGGTACAGCTCATGTACCTCCGAAACGTTCTCTGGCAGCTCATAGGTAAACTTCCCGCTCATGGAACGGTTGCTGATAATCGTCAGAATCACAAATTCCAGTTTCGGAAAGGACTGTATCATTCCATGCACCCAGCTGGATACGCCTCCTGCCACATATGGATAACATCCTTCTACTACTATACAGACCTTCACTTGCCTCCTCCTTTCAGAGTAACTGCCAGGCAGCTGCCTTATGGGCTCAATAATAAAACCTCTCATCCTCGGGCTTCAGCCTGATCTCAACCTCACTTTTCCTTGCTTCAATCAGACAGACGCCCTCTTCCAGCTCCCGGAAGTCTCCGCCCTTAACCTCTTTGATCTCATTTCCATAATTCCTGAACAGGAACCACGACGTATCCTCTGCCCCTTCTATTTTCAGATAAATCGTATCCCCCTCCCGGCTGTCTGTGTAATTAAGCGCCAGCAAATTCCGGATACGGGCGTC
Source organism: uncultured Dorea sp. (assembly GCA_948602995.1). Taxonomy (GTDB): domain Bacteria; phylum Bacillota; class Clostridia; order Lachnospirales; family Lachnospiraceae; genus CAPEBR01. The sequence continues at coordinate 16,552 of CAPEBR010000034.1, read as the reverse complement.
GCTCCCCGTTGCCGTTACACCGTCAAAGCCCTCAAAACTCTGTCCGAAAACATTGACATTTCTGATAAATTGTTTGTGGCACTCATCCCATGCATCCTCCTCATTCTCAGGATACGCCACGCGCTCCATATCACAGGAAAGATTCAGATATCCCAGCGCCGTCTCCACACTCCGTACCCGGAAATCACTCCTGTAGGAATACTTAAGTCCGTCGCTAACTGCGCGCTGAACCGTGATATTATCTGACAAGTATCTGATCAGGCTTACATCCTTCTCATCGTAATCCATAACCACTGTTCTGACTGAGGACAGGAATTCCTCCTCCAGAACCTCTTCCGTCTCAGCCTCCTTCATGTCTCCTGCATAATATGAAGAAAACCTGTAATCAGGCACATGTTCCTGTATAAATCTCTCATCCTCGGAAATCTTCTTTCCGGCAGGGGTATCTGACATGCTAAGCCCAGACAGTCCAGGCTCTGCTGACCTCTCGTGGAAGATCTTCAGATAATACTGGAACTGCTCTGCATCCGGAAGATTCTGGTCCGAATAATCATACTGGGGGGTCATCATACATGTAATTCCAAATGAATAATCCCGAAGCGCAGATGTAATATCAGGCCATACAAGCTCCTGATCTAAAAGCTTCATAGAACGCGCATAATACTTCTCCATCTCGTCTCTGTTCTCATCTGCTGTGCCCGGATAATTTGCCAGAACCAGATTCTGGGCATTCACAACCGGATAGAGCTCGTAAGGATACATTTCTGCCGACATAGCGGACAAAAGGCCAAGCCCTGTAATCCCCTCCATATAGTCGCCGTTCACTGCAAACACATAGGCAGAGCCAAAGCTTTTCCGCCAGATCACAACCGGATAGTCCTCCTTTTCCACGCTCTCATCTGCCGGGATTCCCTTCATATATACCTTTGTACCCGAAGACAGGCTGTACCATGGAAAGGTCAGATCCATATCCTGATACTTCTCCTCTTCCTTTTCCTCTGCCTTATAGATCACCTCTCCGCCCAGTAAAAAACCTCCGTACAGATGGATTCCCTCTACCGTAGTCTCGGATGCAGAGATCCGTCGTATGCCAAGAAGCTCTCTGACTGCTTTATTTCGTCTGACAACCGATACATCCGGAAGACTGGAAAACACAAGATGTGTCCCCTTCTCCACACATTGCATGAGAAAGTCCGTCTCTTCCTCCATTCCCCATTTCACACAGTCCGGATCCAGCACCAGCATCTCTGGAAGTTCTGCCTGCTCCTGATCCTCCTTGTACGCAGAAAGGCTCTTATAAATAGAAATATCCCGTTTCGTATAAGAAACCCATTCGCGGACTGTCTCTGCCAGGCTCTTCCCTCCTGAGCTGATACACACTACCCTGTTGCGCCCAGAGGATTCCCGGTTTCCTTTCCCAGTACCACCCGCTTTCTGTTCTGCTGTATCCTCTTCCTCCTTCATACCATCCGGCACATACATGCTGACCTTCGAAGGATAATCCTCTGCTGTCTCCGTAATAAATGGATTTGCCTCATACTCATTCCATCTGTCCTTCAGATTATTCATAAACATACAGAGGAAAAAAATTACAAACATCAAAGTACTGATTGTGAAAAAATTCCGGCGTGATATCATGTCATCCTCTCCTCATCTATTCCTCACCATTAAATCCGTAATCAATCGCAAAATTGTACAGGCTGTATCCATTCTGTTTCACACGGTAGCAGACAAAACCATCTGTTTCATAGTAGGTCTCCATCTCATTCGGATACAGTTCTTTGAACTTCTGCGCCCAGTAATACATATGAGACATGGTAACGTAGCGGTCATCCCCGATATAGGGCAGAATTCCCGGCTTCTCTGACACCGGCTGCCGCGCGCCCTCCAGTGATACCTTTTTCACGGCCTTTTCCGTATTAATATAATCCCGGTACAGCAAGGGTATCTTTTCTATAAAAAAATACACTGTGGATGTAGGAATCGTAATATCCGTATCCTCGTCAAAGGAACGCATATCCTTCAGAAATTTAATGGTCTCATAGTGATAGCCCAGGTCATAATCTCCCAGCATCTGGCGCTCATCATTTGCGGAGCAGATGGTAAAGGCTTCCTCTTTATTTTCCCGTACTATATTGCTCAGGCAAGTCATCGCTTCATTCGTCTCATAAGGGCTCACGCACACAGGAGCTCTTGTTCCCGTCATGACCGTCAGAACACAGGCCCCCGCAAGCGCTGCAAAGGAACAGACATTGCGTGCCTTCTCCCATTTAAACAGGACATACATGACCCCGTCCACACAGAGGCTCCATACCACCGGAATCCCGTACCCAATATAGACAGAATAGCGGGAAACCTCCAAAAGCTGCAGCAGCCCAAGTTCAGCCGATGCCTGAAGCACCGCCATGGCCGCCATATAGATACTAAATGAGAGCAGCACGCCTCCATAATCCGCCCTCCGGAAGATGCACCAGAAAATTCCGAGCAGAAACAAAACCGCGATACTTCCCAGCATGAATTCTGCGGTCTCCATATCCGTTGACACATAGTAGTCAAGACGGTCCAGCACAGCCTCCTTCACACCCATCTGCCCTTTTTTCCCGCCGGCGTTTCCGTCATCTGCCGGCTTCTGCGTCTGTGAACCGGACTTCCACTGAGCCAGTCCCCAGTTCAGGGAAGCCTGCATCGGCGTTCCGGTGACAAATGCTGCAGCCATCGGAAGCACAGCAAGCAGAATCCCCGCGATTCCCGCTGCCACAATTCTCTTAAAATACCGCCAGCGCAATACCCGGAAGCAGAATCCTGCCCCAATCGCGAGACAGAGCAGACCGGCTATGATCGTATCGTAAAAATGCACGGAAAGCGTAAGCGAAACACTAATGGCAAATAATACCAGGTTCCCTCTCCTGCATAATCTCTGAAATACTCTGCCGGCTGTGGCTTTCGCCTTGTCCACTGCTCTCTTCCACCGGCCTTTTCCTGCACTCCCCGTATTTTCCGTATCAGCTTCACCCTCTGTATCAGCCACATGATCTATATCAGCTTTATGATCTGCAGCAGTCAGGGCTATCCCTTTTTCCTGAAGAAATGCAAAAGCAAAATACGCTGCCGGCAGGATAAAGGCCATGCCAAACTCCTGGGGAAGAGTTGCATGATACCTGATATAGGTATATTCGTAAAATCTATTTGAAACAATATAGATAAAAATCCCGATATATGGGGCATACTTCGACTTGCACACACTGCGCAGGAATGCCAGAAGCACCAGATGGATCACAACCGTCTGCACAAGGTAAAAGAGCCTGAGAAGCACATAAATATGGAACCCGAACACTGCATGCAGATAATAAAGCAGACAATGAAGGCCAAAGGGATAGACGCCGTCTGCAAAAATATTTCCATTCCCCATTTCATTAATCCAGTAATTGTGAAGTACAATATCAGAAGCACAATAGCCGTAGACATTGACTGCATTGGTCCCATACATATAAAAAAGCAGCACAAGAAGACCAGACACCAGCAGGATCTCCAGTCCGTGATTTTTCCGGTATTCCCTGCACTTTTTTCCGGCTGAAACAGAAAAATGCTTAAGACTTCTTCCGAGTTTTAGGAGCAGTGTCTTTCTCCCCATCTCACCGCCCAGAATCAGCAATAGCCTCCACAGCTTTTCTTCAGTCTGACGGCCCAGCGAGTCCCTGTACCTTTTCCATGCAGCCAGAAGAAACGGGGCAAGCGTGCCCAGAATCAGTGTAATCCGAAAAGAAATATGTAAAAGCTGCAGCAGGTATACCAGGTTAATAATATAAAAATGTCCGATTAAAAAATATGCCATGAACCTTGCAGGCGCACTGCCGAAGCCCGAAAGCCTCTTATGCAGAAAAAACCATGGCAGCAAAAGTGTCACGCCAAAATATGCCGCTGTGATTCCTATAAGCTGTAATACCGTAAGCATTGACATTGACATGGTTAATAGCCCCCTTATGTAATCAGTTCCTCAATTTAACAAGTCTTTTCTATGAACTAAAAATACGAATCAGTTCCAGCGTCTCATTGTCAATCAATACATCTGACCTTTTCAGAGTCTCCAGAGTCTCAAAGAATTTTTCCCTGTTCTGTTCCGCAAAGTAGAGCTTCATCCTGCAGGTATAGGAAGCCAGTTCCTCCGGGTACTGCTCCTTCATACGGAGACACCATTTTCCAGTACTTTCGTAGTCCTTCATCTCCAGCAGCCTCAGACAGACTGCCTCATATCTCACATCTGTAAGCTTAGAAGCGTCCTTACCATACAGAAGCTCTGCCGTCTCTTCCATGATCATCACAAATTTTCTCTGTTCATGCCATGAGAAGATACGCTGTCTCAGAATATGATCCATATAATCAATCAGCATCTCCTCACATTCCGTCTGCGAGTCATCTTCTTCCTCAATCTGCTTCCTCAGCTTCTGTACATAGAGCCGGAATTTGTTCAGCTCGTCTGACAAAACCGCAGCCGCATAATGAGAGGTCTCCGAGTCCTCGCTGTCCAATGCAAGCATAATGGATGCAAGAGAATCCCCGATATCCTGCCGCATCACATTCATAAGAACAGAACGGAGATTCTTCTTTTCATTCACCAGAATTGCTTCTTCAAGAGGAATAATATCCCGTTCTGCCTCTTCGTCTGCCTTCTGATTTGTCTTTACACGGTCCTTGCTGAAAACAACATCAGCCAGATTCGCCTCCCGCCAGAACACAAACAGATAAAACAGATGTCCCATCAGAAAGAACAGAGGGACAATCACCGGACAGAGTATCATTACAATAAACCGGATCACATAAGTTCTCCTGTTATCATACAGAAAGTCCTCTTTATCCTTATCAGCGGCCAGAGCATGCGCCGGCACAATTACAAAGATCCCTGCCAGCAGATAAATGACTGACACGATCAGATTCACGGCAATCACCAGCAGAAACAGAACCTCGTCCCGCGCCATACTCATAGTACCGCCTCCTCATCAATCCGGCACTCATAGCCAAGATTCCTGAAGCGTTCGATAATACCGCCCACATTTTGCTTATTCGTATTGGACAAAAGGGCATAGAGCTTTCCCTTCTTAAAGATCCCCAGATAATCCGTCTGCCGGATCGTACTGCCAAGTGCCTTCGCCACCTGTTCATAATTCTTTTCCTTTGTGAGAACTTCCAATAATACATATTCCGTAAGTCCTTTATCCTTTGCATCGAAAAAGGCCTTCGCCAGCTGGGTAAATGCCTCCTCACCCAGAACACTAGTCCCCTCTACATACCGCTGATTCCTGAGCGCCTCAAGATAACGATTTGCACGTACAACCGCATTCTGAATCAGATATCCCACAATGGTAAGCCGGTTCGCCTCTCCAAGCGTCATACGCTCCCACGGAACGCCCCAGAGCATCAGGATCAGCTGCATATCGTCTTCTGAATAGACGGAACTGGCCATCATAGGCATATTCTCCACCATATCCCTGTTTATGTACACACGGCGTTCGCTGATTTCGTTATACATATCCTCCATATCCGTATACTTTATGGAATACCCAAGCCTGCGCGCCTCTGGAGAAGTAGCGGAAAAAAGTCTCGCATAATCCCCATTTGCAACGTTATATACTGCCACATCCCTGCAGTCCATCAGTCTCGACAGTACCTGTGCCGCATAGAACAGCACTTCCTCCGGTCCGTACTGTTCAAGAGTCGAGGATACTTCGTAAATCTTCCCAAGGCTCTCTTTATGATTGACTACCTGGGACTCAAAATTATGCTTCATCTTAACATTGCTGTCATTAATCTCCTCAATATCTTGAAGCTGTCCATTTAGGTATTTCGCCCTGCTGTTCCCCTCACTTCTGATAAAGCTTACCTGATCCTTCAGATATCCCACAACCAGGCCCACTATAAAAAGCTGCGCCATCCACACATAGGTATTATAATCAAGCAGCACGTCAAACCCACTGCGGCTCCCCATCTCATAATAGCAGTATCCCACAACCGAGAGCAGACCGGAAAACACAGCCTGCTGCTGCCCGTGCACCACTGCAAACAACAGTACATACAACAGATAAATATCAAGCTTTGCCAGAAACTCACTGTCTCCCGCTATGCGGTTCAGCCAGGAAGCAAGGAAAAAACACAAGGAAGCCTCTGCAAAGGGAACTATAGCCTTAACAATCCTCCTAAGAAGATTCCACAGCCTGACTGCCAGGCCGCCGCCTGTATCCTCCTCTGTGATAAAGGAATTGCTGTGCCGCTTCATATAATGGACAACCTGCCGCACTCCCCTTTCATAATCATTGAACAGATCATAGGGAAACTCAGCCTGATATCTGCTGCTGTCCAGAACAATCCGGTTGTTAAGACCTGCCGTACTGTCAGAAACCGCAATCCCGGCTCCCATCTCCTTTCTCACCTGTTCCGCAAGCTTCAGCTCATCAATCGCAGCCTCTGAGGAAATATTATAGACAGAATGCCATGGCTTTCCCTCGCACATCACTCTGTAAGCCAGCTCTACGGCATCATTAATGTAAATCATAGAAAAAACATTCTTTCCATTCGCCGAGATCCTCCCTGTCTTCAGCGCCTCCAGGCACATTCTAAAACAGGGGTGCTCCTCTGTCTTTCCCTTCTGGGGCACCCAGTACATATTGTCAAAACGCAGAACCAGTGTATCTACCCCCTGGGTCCTGCGGTAATTTTCACATGTCTCCTCGCCCTGCGCCAGAGCCAGCGCCCGGAAGCCTCTTGGGGACAGAGGTTCATCCTCCGGCACATTGTCAATATGTACCCCTCCGTATACTTCCTGGGAAGAAAAATATACGAACTTCCCGCTTCCGGACATGCTAAAAGCAGACAGAATATTCACAAGCCCTGTCGTATACCGCACGGCCTCCTGTCTTGCCTCTGTCTCCCAGTTAAAATTCGTGTCATATGCACCCATAAACACAACAACATCCGGTCTTATACTTTCAAAAATATCCTTGATGCTTCCGCTGTCATATGGAAAATTATACTTTTCGAATACCTTCTTATAAGAAAAGCGATTGTCTCTCTGCCCCGTCAGCAAATATACGCGGTGATCATTCTTGCTTAATTTGCTAATCATCTGATCCATCAGCACGCTTCCGCCGCCAATCAATAATACAACCATCATTTTCACCATCTTTACTAGTTTTAAATGGATATTTTTTTAACGTTTTAACATAACAGTAATATATCATCATTTTCTCACATTAGTATAACAAATGAGGGTGTACCACTAAGCGTACCTTTTTTATAAAATTTGATTGGGGACGGGGCATTTTTAAAAATGCCCCGTCCCCAATTTGACTATTTTGTAATCTTGATGGTTACTGTCTTCTTTTTGCCTGTTCCGTCTGTTGCCATTGCAGTAATCTTCACTCTTTTGCCCTTGCCTGCTTTTAAGGCTTTTACTTTTCCGCTGCTGGTTACAGTTGCGTATTTCTTATTGCTGCTGGTCCATTTCAGCTTCTTGTTCGCATTCTTTGTTGCCTTTACCTTGCCTGTCAGCTTCAGGGTCTTGCCTGCCTTTACTGTCTTCTTTCCAGAGATGGTTACTTTTGTTACTTTGCCCTTCATAGATTTGATCTTATAAGTTGCTTTCACTTTGCTTCCATCTTTTGCCGTTGCAGTAATGGTTACAGACTTGCCGCCGGATTTCTTCTTCATGGTGACAACGCCTTTGCTGGTTACTGTTGCAACCTTCTTATTGCTTGATTTCCATGTAACGCTCTTATTAGATGCATTAGATGGAGAAACCTTTGCAGTAAGCTTCACTTTCTTTCCTGCCGCAATCTTCTTAGAAAGACCGGAGATGCTGATCTTCTTTACCTTTACTTTCGCTGGTTGTACCGGCTTCTGTGCAGGGCTCTTCTTCACATCGTCTATAGCTTTTTTAAGTGCTGCGACTGCTGCGGCTGTCTGGCTCCGTGTAGCCTTTGGATTATTGCAGACTGCCTCTGCATCTTTCAAAGCTTTTTCGAACACTGCCCATGCTGCCGGAGTATAATCTTCCTTTTTAAGAGCCTTTGCCGCACTTATGACGGAATTCAGCTCTGTCTTGTCAGGATTCTTATCAACCTCTTCGCATGCTGCCTTTAACTCACTGACCATAGCATCTATCGCAGCCTGATCCGCAGTCTCGTCCTTAGACAGTTCGATTGCTTCCCATAACTTTCTTACAAATACATCCCATGCCTCTGCCGTATAATCCTTGGCATTCAGCTGTTCTGCTGCGCTGATTGCAGCCTCTAGTCCGGATTTATCTGGTTCTGCTGCCGGCTCTCCAAGATCTACAACTGTAAAGTGACTAAATTCTCCGGTCCTGAATACGAGTTCTTTTTCCTCTTTTAAGGTAAAGTTGATCTCTGTTAATCCGTCCTTGCGATTATGGAAAAGCTTCAGATTATTGCTGTATCCTTCCGGCTTCGGTATGGATACTACTACATCCTCTTCCAGCTGTACTTCCTCATCCGCTTCCCCTTTCACCAGCTTAATATCCAGTACAGAGGAATTATCTTCAGTCACTTCTACGCCTTCTGTTACGCCAAGCGCTTCCTTTATCTTTTCTGCGATTGCGCCAAGCATCTCTGTAATCTGTTCATCGCCAGAAACAGCTTTTTCCACTAACAGCTTAACGCCTTCCTCAATCTGAGCTGCTAATACACTAACCTTTGATTCATCATTCTCCAGCTTCTGTGCTTCTACAACAGTAACCCCAAACTGTACCGACTGTTCCTTGTATGTAACAGTAACTGTCTGCTCTCCTAACTGTTCTGCGTTATATCCGCTGATTTCGAATCCTTCGGTAATAACCTCTGTACTATCATCCGCATAAACAGCTTCAAGCTCAAATGTTGAACTATGGATCGGCTCTCCTGCGAAATAAGTGTTCTGCGTCGGCTCTGTTTTGAATCTGATGGAAACAGGCTTTCTTTCCACAAGATTCTCAATTGCCGCTGTCAGTGCATCCTCTGCCTCTGCTACCTCGTCCTGTACTGCCTCTGCATCATCATAAACTGCCTTTGCTTCCTGAAGCGCTTTCTGAAGTGCATCGTAACTCTTTTGCGTATAGTCAGACGCTGTCAGACGCATTGCCTGGGTAATCTTAGCTGATAATGCAGTCTTATCCACCTTGTCTTCCTTGACGGTTACCTTAAACTCTGTTGTTACATCTGCAAATGTTACCGTTACCGTCTGTTCTCCCAGTTTCTTTCTGTCATAACCGCTGACTTTATAGTTGTTTGTAAATTTCCTCACACTATTATCCGCATAGGTTACTTCCAGTTCAAGTCCTGTTGTGTCAAGTTTTTCACCACGGATATATTCTGTCTTTACAGGCGTCTTAGACACTTTCACCTCTGTAGCGCGTCCTCCGGCAGATGCATCATACACCTTCCACTCCTGGATGCCGACGCCGCATCCACTCATATCTACCTCTTCACCGTCTTCAATAATCGTCTGAATCTTATTCATCTTCACACGGATTGCAGTTGTTTCAATCTCTGAGAACGTCGTCAGGCTATAGCTGTCTTTCTTCGGCTCATAGGATGACGGATTCTCTACTTCCTTCCACTCTCCGTCTGCGTCAAGATATTCGTAAGCATAAGACTCTGGGAAATTAATTCCGCCATTGGATTCATTTTCTCCATCATACCAGAAATAAATGTCAGCGCCACTCAGGCGGACCTTGTTTTCCCATGTATAGGTAATTGTCTCAAACTCACTTGCATTTCCCCATGAACCATATCTTGGTCCCGGCGGATTGAATGAAGTTCCTGTAAGCCTTCCGTCATTCGCTGCAGCAAGACTTTCCCATCCGGATACAAAGCTTGTTGTCACTTTTGCAGTATATGCAAGGTTATTATCCGTTGTTGGAAGTGTTACAATCACCTTTGCCAGCTTCTCAGCCGCCTGATCCACTTCTTCCTGTGTTGCTTCTTTGTTTTCAAAAACAGCTTGTGCCTCAGCAAGCGCTGTCTCAAGCATAGCCTTTGCTTCTTCCGCAAATATTCCGATATTTATGGAATTTGCCTGATTAATCTGGCGTCTCAGCTCCATCTTATCAGCGCCCTTTCCATATCCGAATACCTTCCACTCAATAACGCCGCATCCTAATGTCTTTGGCATCATTGTCATTCTGACTGCTTTTGTAGACACCGGCTCAAAGGTTGTTGTGTTGTATTTGTTCAGCTCTGTACCGCAGCCCTTTACATTCACCATGCTGCGCCATGTCTCGCCGTCTTCATCCAGATACTCATATTTTACAGTCTTTGGTACAAAGTTTCTGTCTGTAAAATAATATGCATCTGACTGGTAGATTACAACCGGCTCTTCCCATGTATACTGCACCCATGCAGGACCGCTCTGATCTCCAAGCCAGTTATGCCATACTCCATGGCTCTTATCATTAGAACTTTCCGGTTCATATCCGTCATTTAAGCCGGCAACTCCTCCCAGATCCTGCGGAGTGTCAATAATTGCCGTAGGAGTTGCCTCTATAGCCATGTTTCTCGCACTTCCCGCAACAACCCGGACATTTACAGCAGTCTTAATCTCTGTCTCTGGAACTGTTCCTGTAACTTCAAAGCTGCCTTCCTGGGCATAAGACGATGCATCAATCTCTGACCAGACAACTTCACTGTTTTTAATGGTACCGTCTGGATGAATCACTTCCATGGTTTCCGGAAGTTCGGGCGCTACGCCTGTTGAAGTGAGGACTGTGCCTGTACGCTCTACACCGTCTACCTTGCCGGTCATCTCAATCACAATGTCCTTCTGGCTGCTCTTTGCACCTTCTCCATATCCTGTATCTTCGTCTGTTACAGTAAGACGGATCGTATAGGTGCCTGGCTTATAGGCTTTCATACTTGCTTTTGCAGTGTCTGCATCTGCAATGATTGCGCTGCCGCCCTCTGGCTGCTCTGCAACAGTCCAGTTGTATTTTAGCTCATCATTCTGATAATACTTATCAGACGTTGCCTCTCCGGTCATCCTTGCAACACTGGTATTGACTTCTTCCTGGGCTGCTGTAACATCCCCTATCACAGGAGCCGTTTTTTCAGGAGCCGCTCCCACATTAATATCCAGTGTAGATGCACTTTCCTTTTCCCCATCGCTTACAGTAAGCTTAGCTGTATAGGTTCCTTCCTTAGAGCATGTTATAGTTGTATACGGCTTCGCCGGAGAACCAAGTGTAACCTTGCCGCCTTCTGGAGCTGTTACTTCCCATTTATAAGTTAATGTTCCATTAGGAGCTCCGTCATCATAAGCAATGCTTTCCAGTCTAAATGGAACGACTGCCTTGATTGTATCCTCTGCTCCTTCTGTTTTATCTGTAACAACTGCCTTCGTCTTTACAACCGGAGCCTCATTCGTTCCCTCGCCCTCGAAAGAAACGGAAACTACTGCTGTCTCCTTCCCAGCAGGAATCAGAACATTTGCCACTCCCTCATGATTCTTTACATAGCACTGTCCTACATCTTGTCCCTCTAACGAAATACTATAGTATCCATCCTTCAGTCCCGCCCCGCTCAGTTTGATTCTTGATAAATGCTCTTCTGTAGAAAGACACTTAAGCGACAGCTCAAATGACGGTCCTGCACTGTCAATTACAGCCTGTGTACAGGAATCCTGCTCAAGCTCAGCGTATAACTTATCATCAATAATATTGATTCGCTTGCCAACTCCGTCAGCCGGCGTAACTGTGTAGCTTGTTCCTTCTTTGGAAACGGTACTTCCATATCCAGTCAGTCCAAAGACTGGATCCGTTACAACGTCAGAACTGATTCTTAGCAGAGAGCCGTAGAGACCTTCCTCACTCTCTCCCGAGAAATCATTCCAGCCATTATTCATGACACGGGTTCCGCCGTCATTTACATTCATTGCTCCATGTCCGCCTTTGTACATGGTGTATCTCCAGCTGACACTTCCAATACTCTTATCAGAGATCTGTCCCATATTGACTGCATTGAAGTTCGACAGTTTGGCCGCATAGTTCACACGCTCTGCCCATGCACTGGAAGCTGTATCCCATCCGTTATCCTGATAACGCAGCCAGTCATCCATGATGGATCCTGCCAGTGATGCTGTATACTGGAAGTTCCACCAATGTTCGCCTCCGATGAATACCGGATCTGCATAGTGATACCAGGTAGGCTGGATACCGCGCATTGCACGCGTCTTCCACTCTGCCTTTTTCATATTGCTGAGAGCTTTACCGGCATTTTCATCGTCCGGATAATATTCACGAAGCGCCTTAGCCGCTGCATATGCACCCTCTTCACCAGTGTTGTCATAAGCAAACTCTGAGCCATAAGGATATGCTGCTGTAGACATTCTTGTACCTTTTTCCTGTGCAAAACGCTTCTGCAGTCTGCCGGCCTCATCTGTCATGCCTTCTTCCTTAAGCGCTTCTATCATGTCCGGCACCTGCTGCTCTCCGTAATATCCGATCGGATAAGAGCTTACCCGGTTTATATAGATTCCGTATGCTTTTTCCAAATACCATTCAGGAGTCTGGCGGTACTCAATCAGATCCGGATACGCCTTCTGAATCCGGTACATATTGAAGAAGCCTGTCGCCTCCATCATCTCAGAATACGTACGGGTGTATGGTGATGATGTATCACTGTAAATACCCGATGCATTCAGATAGTTGGCAACTGTATAGGAATCCTGCGTATTTTTCATGTAATTATTCCACATGTAATCAACGAGGTACTTTTCAATGGATTCTACCTCTGATGCAACCGGATTCAGATAATTCTTCATTGTCATAAAGTTAATATTATCATGGCTCCAGTCATCCCCCCAGTGGTTCAGGGCATTTTTGTCAACAGACTCTTGGGAAATATACCAGTCCTGATAATTTCCATAGGTCGGACTCTTGGGATCATTATCCTGAGTCTTATTCACCATAAAGTCGGCGTGTGTCTCAACAATCTTGTCAAGACTTTCAAGTGCATTGAATTCATACTGTGTAAACTTATCTACCCATGCATCTCCCACCTTAAGCTTGTAGTTTACACGCACGCTGTTATTTCCAATACATCCAAATTTCAGATTATAGATATGGTGGTTTTCTCCATCCACTGTTTTGGCTTCAGGCGCAGATACCGAGTCATTATTCGCACACTTGCCTGAACGGGAATTATTCACCAGTCCTTCAGTCTGTTCGGGAATATGCTTTTCATCAAACGGATCGTTCTCATGCACACACTGAATGTCTACACTGTCAACCTTAATCTTCGCATCATCATAGTGAAGATCTAACTTTGTTTCCATGTTCAGCGCGGTCTGGAATCCAGGCACTGCAATCGCATCAATCATGCCTGACTTATACAGGATTGAGCGCATATTGTTTTCACGCTCTTCCACGGAATCGGACGCATTGTTCGCACTCTCAGCACTTTCCTGCGGAGTATTGTCTCCAGCACGGACTGCAGAGAATTTGAATGTATATGTTTTGCTCTTACCAGGCTCCAGTACAAGACTGGTAGCATCCGTATAGTAGCCGCGTCCTGTTTTCTGGATATCCTTGGAATGGATATAGTAAACACTTAATCCCGGCTGCCATCCGCCACTGTCACTGGTCCAGTTTGCGAAAGTATCTCCTGCACGCTCTCCTTTTACCTGGTTGTTATTGCCAACCCAGTTATCTACATATTCAATTCTTGCACCACTCTCCGGGACTGGCGTGAAAAGAACGTAATTCCCCTCGCCACTGCATCGGATTGCATAGGCGTAGCCGCTGTCTGCACCTGCAAATGTGTGGGCTGTCACACGATCATTATATACACTTGTCAGACCTGTATATTTATTGTTCCATGGCATCGGAAGTCCAACGTCGCCGAACTCAATATAATTATTGCCTGTGTTCTGAAGTGTAATATTCCACAATAAGGATCCGTCCTCTGTATCCATATTGTAATTGGATGTTACGTTAAAGCCCTTCATTGAACGCTGCGTTCCGGCGTCGCCCTCTACTCCCTTGAACGTAACCTCTACTTCTTTATCACTTACTTGCTTTTTCGTAATGTAAGGATTGTCTTCCTTTATTTCGGAAGCAGTCTTTGACCCTCCTGCGGCCAGTGTCTTATTAGTATCTACTTCAACGAACCCTTTCCTGCCTTCCGGGAATTTTCCGTCTTCACTGGTACGGTAGGAGAAGATCATCTCGCCCATCCACTGGTGCGCCTCATTATTCTGAGGGCTTGTATCATTTGGCAATACAAAGTTTACATCATTGTTCTGACCGTTCTTCCGGTTATTCACAATGTTCATTGTGGATATCTGGCCGAGATCCCCAATTTCAATGCTAAGGCTTCCGTTGGATATCGCTGTCCCTGTCTTTTCCTCTGCCTCTTCCGCTTTTACGGTATTTTCAAAAATACCGCTCATCAGCGAAATCGTCATAACTGCAGACAGACTCAGGGCGATTCCCCTTTTAAGCGAATGTCTTATTTTCTGCATAACATGTAATTCCTTTCTGTAAAGTATGACGTTAAACATTACCTCTTTTATATCCACAGGTTATCCCTCCATTCATTCCTCTCCAAAATGGCGGCATCTTCCTCCACGCCGGGGACTCCCCATGAATATTTACTTTTGGATTACTCACCAAATTCGTTTTTCAGAGTCTGCTGAGATTCCTCCAGCGCTTCCTTCACGTCCATTCCGTTTTCATAAATGTTGTTCAGAGTCACATTACAGAACTCATTGTTAATGGACGGGAACTTCTCACTGGTCAGTGAATCAAGCGCCATAATACCATCCTGAATCTCAAGCAGTGTATCAAACGGATAGGTATTAAAGAATTTTACAAACTGGTTTTCCGGGTTCTGCGTCAGCTCTGTATCAGTCCATACTGCTGTATTAACCGGATCAAAACCTAATACATTCCATACTTCCTCATTTGCACCCTCAGACAGCTTGATGTATGCAAATACTTCTGCTGCAAGGTCTGCGTTCTCGCTGCCTGCCACTACTGCAGTACCAGTACCGCCGCCGCCGATGGACTTCACTTCATCGCCTTCATTCCATACCGGCGTCGGAGCGATTGCTACTTTTCCGGAAAGGTCTGTCATGTAGCTTGTGAATCTGGACGTCTGCCAGAACGGCATAATCTGTACTGCGTAATCCCCGTTGTTGTAGGACGGATATGCTTCCTCATTATCCGGCTGTCCTCCCGGTACGGTTGCGAATGCGCCTGTATCCTGCATTCCCTTGATGTACTCAAGAACCTCTACCATCTTGTCATTGGTAATATCAATGTTGCCGTCAGCATCCAGATAATCTCCGCCCTTCTGTCTTAACATCAGGTTGATCATCCACTGAGCTGTTGTCTCTACACATGCAAAAGTCTTTCCTGTCTTCTCATGGTATTTCACTCCCGCTTCCTTGAAGTCATCCCATGTCTTAATCGTTGTGTAATCTACCTCCGCTTCCTTAAGCGCCTCTGTGTTGTAGAATGCAACCATGGCTCCAACGTGTGTCGGGAATCCATAATAAGCACCGTCTTTTCCGTAAATCTTAAGACGGGACTCAATAATGTTGCTAAGATACGGCTGGATCTGCGGCGTCAGATCCTTAAGACCGATCTGTCCTGTCATGAATGCCGGGAACTTTCCAAGCTCAATATCGACAACATCCGGTGCACCCTCCCCAGATTCCAGGGCCAGTGACAGCTTGTTGTGCATATCATCATACTGCATGTTGCTAAGCACCAGCTTTACCTTCTTGTCCGGATGCTCCTCATTCCATCTCTCTGCCATGTCTGTGTAGAACTGCTGATGAAGCTCAATGAATGTCCACACTTCAAGCTCTGTGGCTTCACCCTCCACTTCCATCTCATTCTTTCCGGCTGAACCAGAGCCCGAATCTTTCGAATCATCCGAACCCCCTCCCTCACTTCCGGAACTGCAGCCAAGCAGCATGGATGCTGTCATGGCAACACACAGAAATGCTGCTACCAGTTTCTTTTTCATGTTGTGTCCTCCTTTTTTGGTTTAATTTATCTTTCAAGGGGATTCCCCCTGTAAGATCTCAATCAGCTTAATCGTTTAAACAGTAAGATGCAAAAACCTTTTCCCAAAAGCAGTTTCCAATAGCATTCCTTACTCATCACCTCCGGGAAGAGGTTTGGGCATCTCTGAATTACAGTTTTCAGAATCAATAGTCTTGCGAACACAGACCTCTTTGTAATAATACTTGTTTTTTCTGAATTTTTGTATAAATATTATATAGCACCAACTACGCACAATTGCAAGTAGAACTTAAACGTTTAATTTTGTGCATATTGCACAAGGATCGCATAAAATAGGCATTTCAGCCTCTTAATCAGGCCATCAAAATCCTTATTTTCTACCAAATTGGGGACGGGGCATTTTGAAAAATGCCCCGTCCCCAATTCAAAATCTACTTTGTAATTTTAATTACTATTGTCTTTTTCTTGCCGCTTCCGTCTGTTGCCATTGCAGTGATTTTTACTCTTTTGCCCTTGCCTGCCTTGAGAGCCTTTACT
>CAPEBR010000033.1 GCA_948602995.1 uncultured Dorea sp. | reverse complement strand
GTACTAATATTATGGATAACATGCTTGAAATGTATCTTTACGAAACAAACACTCTTTTGGAAGAACTTGATGCGCTTTTGATAGAAGCGGAAAAGAATAAGGATTTCACCACCAATGATGTTAATGAAATCTTCCGCAGCATGCACACTATTAAAGGTTCATCCGCTATGATGGAATTTTCCTCACTAATGGAAATCGCTCATCATATTGAAGATTTGTTTTTCTACATTCGCGAAAACGGACTGGATTCCATGGACGAATCTCATAAAAATGATCTGTTCAGCCTGATGTTCCAGTCAACAGACGCCCTTCGCAGCGAAGTTGAAAAGATCGAAAACGATGAGCCTCTTAGCACTAATATCGACCCAATCATAGCAAATATTAATAGTTTTTTGGAAAAAATCAGCGGCTCAGGCAATAACTCCTCTGATGAAAGCCAGGAATCAGAGGAAAAATCAGAATCCGCATCTGCTGCCGGTCCGTCCAGTGAACAGAAAATCGCCCTCCTTAATCAGGAGATTGCCGGCGCACCCCAGAGTGACCTTCCTTATTTTATAAGGATTTTCTTTGAGCAGGGGTGCGGCATGGAGCATCTGCGTGCTTTTATGACGATTACTGCCTTAAAGGACGTGGAGCTTGATTTTAAGTATTATCCGGAAGATGTAGAGACCAACAGCGATACGATTGAGACTATCATTGAGAATGGCTTCTATATTGCCCTGTCTTCACAGCAGGATGTAGAACGTGCGCTTCATGTAATCAAGGAACAGAACAGTATTGAAACCTATGAAGTAATGGAGAACGCTTCACTTAAGCAGGAAAAAGCCGAAGCAAAGTCTCAGGAAGCTTTGGCCTCACACCATGAGGATGCTCCTGAGTCTGTCTCTGTTTCCGCAGCAGCGTCTGCCCAGGCTTCACAGACCCAGGCTGCTGCCCAGGCGCCGCAGACCCAGAAGTCCGCTCCTGCGGCTCCGGTAAAGCAGAGTCTTATCAGCGTCAACCTGTCCAAGCTTGACAGCCTGGTTGCCATTGTCGGAGAGATCATTATCGCTGAATCCATGGTAACCTCTTCTCCGGATCTGGAAGGCTTAAAGCTTGACAACTTTATGAAGTCTGCCCGCCAGTTAAGAAAGCTGAATGACGAACTTCAGGACATTGCCATGTCTCTTCGTATGGTTCCTGTATCCGGCACCTTCCAGAAGATGAACCGTATTGTAAGAGATATGAAGAAAAAGCTGAATAAGGACGTAAGACTTACTATTGTAGGTGAACATACAGAGGTAGACAAGACAATTGTGGACAGCATCGGAGATCCGCTTATGCACATTGTCCGTAACTCTATGGATCATGGTATTGAGGAGAATGTACAGGATCGTATTGATGCCGGGAAGGATCCCCAGGGCGAGATTATACTGTCAGCGGCACATACCGGAAGTGAGGTTATCATTACAGTAAGTGACGATGGACAGGGCATGGATACAGAAAAGATCCTCGCTAAGGCAGAACGGAACGGAATTCTGACCAAGCCTGCATATGAGTACTCACAAAAAGAGATCCTCTCTCTTCTTATGCTTCCCGGATTCTCCACCAACGAGGAGGTTACGGAATTTTCAGGACGTGGAGTCGGAATGGACGTTGTAAAGAAGAATGTGGAGTCTGTAGGCGGTACGATTTCTCTTTCCAGCGAGCTTGGAAAGGGAAGCTGCACAACCCTTAAGATCCCGCTTACGATGGCCATCGCAGACGGCATGGAGGTTTCGGTAGGAAAATCCATGTTTACGATTCCGATCGCCAATATCCGCCAGTCCTTCAAGACCCAGAAGGGAGACGTAATTCTGGATGCAAACGGCAACGAGATTATTAAGTGCCTGGATGATTTCTACCCGATTATCAGAGTACATGACTTATATAATATAGAGACAGATATTACAACTATTGAAGATGGTATCTTAATCTGGGTAGAGGATGCCGACAAATCCTACTGCCTGTTCGTAGATGATCTTCTTGGAGAACAGCAGGTAGTAGTAAAACCGCTTCCTTCATTTTTAAGTAATTACAATATTAAGAATTCTGGAATTAGCGGCTGTACGATCCTCGGCAACGGAAATATCAGCCTGATCCTGGACATTAAGACCTTGTATGCAGCATTTTATAATCAGTATTAATTTGTACAGAAATTGGAGGAAGTATATATGTCAGCAGCTACAGTAGAAAATACAGCAGTAAATGAAAACCCGGAAGTATCAGTTTCTACGGAACGTTTTTTAACCTTTAGTTCCAATGGACTGAACATCGGCGTCAGCACCAACTATGTGATTGAAATCATAACGAACCACATCATTACCGTGCTCCCGCTTGTTCCTGATTATGTGAAGGGCATTATTAATCTGCGCGGACAGATTATCCCGATTATTGATATTCGTCTGCGCATGGGTAATCCCTCAATAGATTACACGAATTCGACCTGTATCATTGTATTGAATATTAACTCCGTGCAGATCGGTATCATTGTAGATGATGTACAGCAGGTTATGGATATTGACCAGAGCCAGATATCCCCTGTCCCGGTAGAAAACCGGCAGGAACTCATAAGCGGAATGGTATCTTCAAGTGATCGCTCCGTTATCCTTTTCCTTGACTGCGAACAGCTTTTACAGACATATTGATGATAAAGGAGTTATATAAACTATGTTAACGATAAATGATAATGATTTTCACCGTTTAGTCAAATTTGTACATGAAAATTATGGAATTGACCTTACAAAAAAACGCCAGCTTATTACCGGACGTCTTTCAAACACAATTTTGTCAATGGGATTTCCTTCATTTAAAGAATATGTAGACCATCTGATCACGAACAGAAACCAGGAAGATCTGGAGCTGATGCTGAATAAACTGACAACAAACTACACATTTTTTATGCGTGAGGGGGCGCACTTTGAATTTTTCACAGATACAATCCTTCCGTATCTTATGGAGACAAAAAAGGATCGTGTACTCAGTATATGGAGTGCGGGATGCTCTTCCGGTGAGGAGCCCTATACCATTTCCATGATTCTGAAAGAATTTTTCGGTTCAAAGGCGTCTATGTGGGATACCAGAGTTCTTGCAACCGATATTTCCCAGAACGCCCTTCATGCAGCGACAAATGCAGTCTATGATGAGGATTCTTTAAAGGAGCTGTCGCCTGGCTGGAAGAAGAAGTATTTTACAAAAGTAGACGCCCGGACTTATTCGGTATCACAGGAAATCAAATCCAATGTAATCTTCCGGACCTTTAATCTGATGGATCCGATCAGATTCCGGCTGAAATTTGACGTAATTTTCTGCCGGAATGTAATGATTTATTTTGACCAGGCCACAAAGGAAGCGTTAGTCAACCGCTTTTATGATGCAACAAACCCTGGAGGATACCTTCTCATCGGCCATTCTGAGAGCTTAAGCAAGGCTGCAACGCCATACAAATACCTGATGCCTGCGACCTATCGGAAGGTCTAGTACAGCATATAATCATACGAGATCTTTCTGAAAATAGAGGAAGCTGCTTTTGAACTTTCAAGGCTATTGTTCAGAGGCGGCTTTTTCGCAATTGCCATTCGCGGAGCGAATTTTAGATGGATTTGCGTAGGTTACTGGTCACGGGTGAACAGTAACTTGTTTTAGTCTGAAAGGAGATATTATGCAAAGTAAAAAAATAAAAGTCCTGGTAGTAGATGATTCTTCTTTGTTTCGTCAGATGATCATCCAGCATCTTTCTGCACAGCCTGGCATAGAAGTCATCGGATTTGCCATTAATGCATATGACGCAAAAAATAAAATCCCGGTGCTTAAGCCAGATGTCATGACTCTGGACGTGGAGATGCCAGGCCTTAATGGAATCGAATTTCTGAAGCAGCTGCTTCCCGTTAACCCGATTCCTGTCGTTCTCGTGTCTTCTCTTAATTTAAACGTATTCGACGCACTGTCAGCAGGTGCGGTTGATTTTGTACGTAAGCCGGATATGAGTGCATCCAACTCGAAGAGTGTATTTTTCTCATCCCTGATATCAAAGATCAGGGCAGCTTCCATATCAAAAGTACGCATGTCTGTAAGGCCGCCTCTTTCTTCTAATATGCCGTCTTCAAATATGCCGGTCTCCGGTACATCAAGACAAAGCATGACAGGCCATACACCGAAGCCTCAGAACCCTCTTCTCCAGAAGATGCCGTCCAAACCAATGCCGTTTCCTCCTCTGTCAAGAAGCGTTCTTGATTCTACTATTATCGGACTGGGAGCATCGACTGGCGGAACAGAGGCAACTCTTGCTGTATTGGAGAAACTTCCGGCCAATATACCCGGAATTGTAATTACGCAGCATATGCCTGAGGGTTTTACTGAGATGTATGCCCAAAGGCTGAACAGAATCTGCAGCATGGAAGTACGGGAGGCAAAAAACGGAGATGAGATCCATCCAGGGCTTGCCCTGATCGCACCTGGCGGCAAACAGATGGAAGTCGTACGCTCCGGCCGTTCCTACATGGTGCAGGTTCATCCCGGAGCGAAAGTAAGCGGTCACTGTCCCTCCGTAGATGTCCTGTTCAGCTCTATCGCAAAAAATGTACTGATTAACAAAGTAGGCATCATAATGACCGGTATGGGACGTGACGGGGCAGACGGACTTTTAAGTATGCGCCAGAGCGGCGCCTTTACCATTGGGCAGGATAAGGAATCCTGTGTTGTATATGGCATGCCTATGGTTGCCTACAACATCGGAGCAGTGTGTACACAGGCCTCTTGCGATAACATTCCTTCCGTGCTGATGAATCACTTGAAGAAATAATTGCGATTCTTTCCATTTTGGGTTATGATTCCAAAATTTGTGCCGATAATTAAAATATAGACAATTGGTATATCTCAATTTTAAAAAGGAGTCCGGTATGAAAATATCTACAAACAATAACATAATAAAAAATTATACAGATCTTAGAATTCATACGCCGAAAGAAAATTCTGCTCCTTCTGTAACTCCAAGTAGCGGCGGGCACAAATATGACGCAATCATCATACAGTCTAACCCGAGACAGATTGAAGAACACACCTTTGCCAAGTCTGTTTCCCGCCAAATATCTTCTGATATGAATTATACTGCATCTGCAGAGAAGATCCAGAACCTCAAGGACCAGATTTCCAGACATACGTATCAGGTCGATGCTTATGCCATCGCAGCAAGGATGCTTATGTTATAGGAGGACCGGGCAGTATGAATGATTTTTCAGATTTTATTAAAATAATGAATGAATTCATAAATTTTTTTGATGAGTTAATTTCCATCGAACAGGAGAAACTTGATGCTGCAGTCAACAACCGTGTGAGCTTTGTAGAAGAAAGTATGCACAAAGAACAGGCTGCCATTCTGAAGCTTCGGGGATTAGAGCAGAAGCGGGAAAAGGAACAGGAAAGACTTGGCATGAAGGAATACACCTTCCGCCAGATATTAGAGCATGCACCAGAGGATGCTGCCAGTGAACTGAATCCTTTATTTGACCGGCTGTCAGAGCAGGTTCGTCTGACACAGTCCTTAAGCGGTAATATTAAAGATGCCATAGAAGTGAATCTTCATGTGATCCAGTCCTCTCTTTCCGGCGGTACATCCGGCAGAGAGACTTATTCTGCGTCAGGACAGAAAAATAACAACAATACTCACAACCACTTTACAAGTCGTTCAGTTTAAAAGTCAGGAGGAATATAAATATGATACGTTCAACATTTGCCGGTTTTACTACTGCACAGCTTGCAATGGCTGCCAGTCAGCGCGCGCTTGATGTTACCGGTCAGAATATCGCGAATATCAATACACCAGGTTACACCAGACAACGTCTTGATATTACAAGCTTAAATACTCAGAAGGGTGATTTCTATAATTCCAATTCCACCATCAAGGTTGGTTTTGGCGTGCAGATGACAAGAGTTTCACAGCTTAGGGATCCGTTTCTGGATGCACAGTACCGTTCCCAGATCAGTAAGCTCGGAACCGCTGATGCACATGTTGCGGGATTTGAACAGTTGGCTAATATATTTGATGAATCTGTTGATGAAGGGGTGAGGGCTGCGCTTGTTTCTATTTCCAGTTCGTTAAGCACTCTTTCTACACAGGCTGGGAATAAAGAACACGACACGGCAGTGCGCTCCAATATGCAGGTTCTCCTTAATATTTTCCGTGAGAAAGCAATTCGTCTCCAGGATATCCGTGAGGACATGCAGAGCGGATTCAGGTCAACAGATATCAGTGATCTAAATCAGATTCTGGAGAACATTGCTGAACTGAATACCAGTATCAAGAACAGCCAGATTCTTGGCAATCCGGCATTGGAACTACAGGATCAGAGAAATACACTGCTGGATGAACTAGGAAGCTATCTTCCCATCAGTGTAAAATATAGAGACGAGACCATTGGCCCGGATCAGACAGTAGAAGTTCTGGACGTAAGCTTTATTGATACGAATGGTCAGAGACATACTCTTGTCTATGACGGCCGCTGCAGTACCTTTGATACGAATGTTACCGAACTTCCTGTCACTCTGACTATGACAGATGCCAACGGAAACCATGTTCAGCTTGCAGGATATCAGAAGGATGATAAGGGGAATGACGTATATACAGAGATTCTCGGCTCCGGAACAGTTAAGGGAACACTGGATTTCTTAAATAAATCCGGGGACTTTGACCACAGCGACTTCCGTGGACTGGGATATTACGAAAAAGCACTGGATGCCATGATTAATAAATTTGCAACTGTTTTCAATGAAGCAAATAAAGAGGCAATTCCAGGAACAGATCCTGTTGAATATAAGGATCGTCCATTATTTACGACAAAAGACGGAAAGACAGAAGGCTTTACTTCTTTAAATATTAAGATTGCAGATGGATGGCTGAATGGCGATTATGGCATCACTACTTCGAATAAGCTGATTGATTCAAAACCTGGCTCTACGGCTGATGAGAATGTTTTAAATATGATCAGCCTGCTTGAAAAAGGCTTTGAGTTTGAAGTTCCTGTTAAAGGAGGCCAGCCTGTCAAGTTCTTTACCGGAAGCTTTCACGACTGTTTTGCGAATATAGAAAATACCCTTGGTATTGATACAAAGTCTGAGAACACTATGCTGACAAATCACATTACTGTGTTAAACCAGACGTCTAATTCCAGAGACGGCGTATCAGGTGTACAGCTTGATGAGGAAGGTATGAATCTTCTGCATTATAACCAGTCCTACAATGCCGCTGCTAGACTGATGACCACTATTGACGAGGCACTTGATAAACTAATTAACGGAACCGGCGTAGTCGGAAGGTAACAGGAGGTTTGATATGAGAATTACAACAAATGCTATTTTAAGAAATTATAAATCCAACCTGGGAACATCCCTGAAGAATCTTGATACAGCCAGAACCCGGGTTATGACGCAGCGAAAATATAACTCAACGGCAGAGGATCCGTCAAGCGCCCTGCGTGCCGCTATACTGGAACGAAAATATGTAAAAAATGAAGATTATCTGAATATTGTAAAGGATGTGCAGTCCTTCCAGGATTCCCAGGAGGATGCTGCAATGCAGATTGAAAATATTGCAAAGACACTGAGCAAGCGCTACGGTCTTGAGGCCTTAAATGGAACCAACGGTTCTTTAGAGACAAGAGAAACCTATGCTGATGCATGGCGCGGCGCCCAGGAAAGCCTGCTTCTCTGTCTGAACGCAAGTTATGAAGGAAAATATGTATTCGCCGGCAGCAATGGAAAAGAAGCACCCTTCAAGCTTGAAAAAAAAGATGACGGCACACAGATTCTTACATACCGCGGCGTTGATGTCAATGATCCAGCTAACGCGAAAGTCCTTGAGCAGTTATCAAAGGATTCCCTTTTCGTTGATCTGGGATTTGGTCTGAACGTAACAGGACAGAGCGGTGATGTAGAGATTGATTCTTCCAGCGCTTTTAATACAAGCCTTCCGGGAATCAACCTTGCAGGCTTTGGAACTTCAGATGGAACTGAAAACGGAATGCCAAATAATATTATCCTTCTCTGTGGCAAGATTGCCGATGAATTGGAGAAAAAAGACTTCGACAGGGAGAAGTATACTGAGCTTTTAGGCCATTTTGACAAGGCACGTAATAATGTTCTGGAGAAGGTAACAGAACTCGGTACACAGACAGAATTCCTGACCACTACAAAAGAAAGACTGGAGTCAAACAGCATCAGTCTTTCCACCCAGATTGACAATGTTGTAAATATTGACATGGCAGAAGCAATTATGAATTTCTCATGGGCACAATATGCTTACAATGCTGCACTGAAGGTCGGCAATAACATTTTGACGCCATCATTTATTGATTTTATGAATTAAAAATAAATATGAGAGAAGGGAGGTAACCATACATGAATCAACTCATTAATATAACAACTGTCCCCATTCAGTACGAGCTGAAGATCAACAATGCCAGGCTGGAATATTCCCGCTCCGAGGCACAGCTTGAAATCAGCAGAAATAAAGGCGGTCTTTCCATCAAGAGCCGTCCGGTAAAACTGAATCTGGATTCTTCTGCTGCAAGAAGCTCTGTTGTTCCAACAACAACACAGAGTGTTTCACAGAGTGCACAAAAAGGCACAGAGGCTGCCTACAGCGCTACTGCACAGCTTGCACAGGAAGGACAGCTTTTGCTTAAAGCCAAGATTGGTGAAGATGTGATCGGTCAGATTATGGATCAGAGAAACGCTGCGCCAACCGGAGAGTTTCAGCTCGGATTCACCCCGTCTGCACCGGTGGACATCAGTTATCAGGCTCCTGACCTGACAATCAACTATGAGATGGACAAATTGAATTTTGATCTCAAGGTAGCGAATGGAAACTTTGAATTCATTCCAGGCAACATTGAGATGTCCATCACACAACATCCTGATGTAATCATTGAGTATGTTGGGGGACCGATCTACGTACCGCCAAGTGCTGATCCAAATTATGAACCATTAGATGTAAGGGCTTAATATTAAGCCCTTTCTTTGTGATATAGGAAAATTCGTCGTGCATCATGTTCTCACGGAATGCGCAGATCAGCGCATTCCTGAGCCGTGAATAGTAACACTTCGTCCCCTGTATCGCAAAAAAACAAGGAGGTACCATACATTGAATATTAATGCAAAATATTTTGGTGAAATATCCTATGAAGAAAATGATATCATACAGATTATGGATGGACTATTTGGATTTGAATCCTGTACCCGTTATCTTCCTCTTCCCTTTAATGCGGAAAATGATTCCATGATCTCATTACAATCCCTGGAGGATGAATCTCTATCCTTCATTGTCATGAATCCATTTATGATCTGTCCTGACTATGCGCCAGTGCTCTCAGAAAAAGATCTAAAAGAACTGGAAGCCGGCTCCCATGATGACATCTCCTATTATGTTATCAGCGTCATACACGACCCAATAGAGGATTCCACCGTAAACTTAAGAGCGCCTCTTGCCGTAAATGCAATAAACAGAAAAGCAAAGCAAGTCATGCTGGAACAGCCTGAATACACCTTCCGGCATAAGCTTTCAGATCTGTCAAAAAAGGAGGGGGAATAATATGCTCATATTACAGAGAAAAAAAGGTGAATCCCTTTCGATCAATCACAATATCACTCTGACAGTTATGGAAACAGGAGCCGACTGGGTAAAGCTTGCAGTTGATGCACCAAAAGAAATCCCAATTCTCCGCACCGAATTAAAAGAAGCTGCAGCCGAAAATAAAAAAGCAGCCGAAGCTGCACCAAAAGAACTCCTTGAAAAACTAAAGTTGGGGACAGGGCAATTTTCGCCATAGCGCGCATCAAAAGCTCCAGTGGAGCTTTTGATGTGAAAATTGCCCCGTCCCCAACTTTTACGCGCTGCAGTCTATCGATGCCACAGGCGCCGATACAACGGATACACTTACTACCGCTTCACCTCCCCCGGCAACTGTTCCTGACACTCCTCCAGTCTCTGCGGCTACTGCGGACTCAGGCATGGAGTTAACATACTGCTCTGCAATCTGGCGGAATCTCTCATCGTTCAATGACGGCTTTGGAAGCACATCATCAAGGTGGGATGTCTGGCACTGCTCCTGACCCTGTCTTGCGGTTTTCTTTCGTCTGAGTTCTTCTGCAAGACGCCTTGCAAGCTTTTCCTTCATTTTCTTTTCAGCTGCTTTTTTCTGGAAAGCCAGCCGTTCCTCTTTATGAAGTCTTGCAATCTTAATATTACCACTTTGTATGACAGATTTGATCTTTCTTACAATGGATGCTGCCTCGGCCGGATCCTTTACCTGCATCTTTACCTTTTGTATCTCCCCGTATTTTGCTGAGATCAGTCCTCTGACTGCTGTTACATTTCTGGCGTTTGCCAGGCGCATCATATTAGTACTGTGTGAATAATTGTATGGGGAGCTGTATCCCTTATCCTTTGCATGTTTGGAATAAAAGGATGTGGATTCCCTGTCACGCCAATAGGTTGGATAAATCTTTTCCTTGTCGCGCTCTGTGGTGGCCGTCCACATAGATACCTGTCCATCCTCACTCAGGACAAGTCCCATACCCACCAGCTCTTTGTCCCTTAAGAATGCACTTGTCTGTGCACTCTTCTGATAGCTGTCCAGATGGTTCAGAACATTCTCCACCTGTTTCCTTACTTCTTCATCCGTACTCATCTTTTCTAAAAGCTCCGGAGAAATTGCCACATGATTCATTCCCTTTTTTGTTGAACCATACTGACCGATCTGACTTTTATTATCAAAAGAAATGAAGCTAAAATTAATATGTTTATAATTTTCCTTAAGGTAATTCATCATAGCGGCTGCACCAGACTGATCTGGCTTATTTTCATTCTGCATGTCCTTCTGGAAATTTACCTGGGGCAATTCTGCGGGTGCTTTTTCACGGTAAATGCTGTCATTTTTCACCTGCATAAAAATCCCTCCAATACCTCTTTATCTATTATTAATATCGGCGAAATCATGAAGATTCATAAGTACAAATGCCTCTGGGATTCTTTAAAATATAATAAAAACATGTTATAATAGGAAATGTAAGACATTAGCTAAGTACACCATTTCATTAATCGTACTACTAAACTGTTATACTGCGCGCCAGATAAATCGGCCGTGAGTATACTAATTAAACAGAAAGGAGATTCCTGTATGGCTGCAGAATGTTTTCAATCAGGCATCAGGCGGCGCCCACGGCTGTTCTGTGGGAGAGTAATGGCATTCATCCTGATATCAGCCCTTCTGGTTCCAGGCTGTTCCTCTGGCGGCAGTTCGTTTGCTTCAGACAGCCAGGCTTCCTCAAATTCCTCTTCTAAAACGAAGAAAGAGGCTGATGACAATACTCCAGACCGGGACAACACTCCCCGTGTACTGACTCCGGAAGCTTCTGGAAAAAGTGTCTTTGGAAATGATATCGTTTCGATGGATATATCAAATGTATCCAAAGGCTATATGATGCTAACCTACAGCGGCAGCAATGAAAAAGTAAAATTCCAGGTTCAGGGACCGGACGGCGTTACGTGCACATATTTGGTCGAAGCCAGGGGAGAACCTGTAACCTATCCCCTGACTGGAGGAGACGGCGGATATACTTTTACTTTATATGAATCTGCTGATTTATCTCAGGATCTGTATGCAGTTGCCTTTACCGAATCTGCAGATGTTATCCTGGAAGATGAGTTTCTTCCTTATCTTACACCAAATGTATATGTAGATTACAATAACAAATCAAAGGCTGTTTCTGAGGGAAGTTCACTGGCAGAGGGGTGTAAAAGTGATCTGGATGCTGTAGAAAATATTTATCTATATGTAACAGAAAATATAGAATACGACACAAAAAAAGCAGAGAATATTGCCTATGGTTACATTCCAGATGTAGATCATACACTGAAAACAAAAAAAGGAATTTGTTTTGATTATGCCGCGCTTATGGCGGCGATGCTTCGTACGCAGCGCATTCCTACCAGACTTGAGGTCGGTTATTCCGGAGAAATCTACCATGCCTGGATCAGCTGTTATCTGACTGAAAAGGGATGGGTAGATAATGTAATTGAATTTGATGGAAAGAACTGGTCGCTTATGGATCCAACCCTTGCCTCCAATAATGGAAAGGGCAGCGTGAAAAAGTATGTAGGCGATGGCAGTAATTACACAGTGAAGTACATTTATTAGAAGTACACTTATTTAATAATATGGAAGGAGTTTAAATATGGCAAATAAAACACCTTTGTCCAATCTGGAGACAGCAGCATTCTGCAACCAGATGGCAATGATCTTAAAGTCCGGCATTTCCTCACTGGAAGGGCTTGGTATTCTTGAAGAAGATTCCCAAAATGAGAGTGAACGTACACTTCTTGCCCTCATGAAGGAAAAGATGGAGGAAACTGGTTTCTTTTATGAAGCTGTAAGTGAGGCCGCAGTATTTCCCGATTATATGCTTCATATGGTAAAGCTTGGGGAAGAGACCGGTACTCTTGACGAAGTCATGGAGTCCTTAAGCACACATTACACCAGAGAGGATAACCTGGCGCAGACTATTAAAAGCGCCCTTACATACCCTCTTATCATGATTCTTATGATGCTGGCAGTGATTCTTATTCTGATCACAAAAGTTATGCCGATTTTCAACCAGGTATTCAGCCAGCTAGGGCAGGAGATGAGCGGCTTTTCAAAGGGTATCCTAAAGGCAGGAGAGGGACTCTCCCGTTACGCTTCTGTATTTATTATAATTGCCGCGGTATTTGTCGTTCTTGTATTTTACCTTACAAGAACGAAAGGGGGAAAAACGCTGCTTTTAAAGGCAGGCTATCATTTTTCCTTTGCCAGAAATATATATGAAAAGACAGCCGCATGCCGCTTTGCAGACGGTATGGCACTGACACTTAGAAGCGGAATGTCACCGGAGCAGGGTATCCATCTTGCAGGAAATCTTGTAGAAAATGAACATTTTCAAAAAAAGCTTGCAGAATGCCAGCTTAAGCTTGACGAAGGAATGGATTTATCTGATGCATTCCGGGAAACTCATATATTTACAGGAGTCTACGCACGCATGGCCTCCATTGCCGGAAAAGCCGGTGTTATGGATGAGGTTATGAGTCAGATTGCTGCTGAATATGAGGATGACGTTGATACCCAGATTACCGGACTGATTGCCGGACTGGAGCCCACACTTGTTATTATTCTTTCTGTAATTGTAGGCGCTATTCTGTTTTCTGTTATGCTGCCGCTTCTTGGTATTATGGCAGGCTTATAGACTGACTGGCTTCCTGCAGCTAAAAAAGTGATACATGAAAGGAGACGTTTAATATGAAACGTTTTTATCAAGGCAACTCCAGAGATACGAAAAAGCATATTTTTTCTCTTCTCCTTTTTCTCGGTGTTGGATGCGTCTTTTACACAGGTGTATCCGCACTGGGAAAGGATACGGATAAAAAGCAGATGGAAAGTCTGGAAAATGCGGTAAGACAGGGAATAATCCATTGTTATGCGACAGAAGGACACTATCCTGAAAGTCTTGATTATTTAACAGAATCCTATGGAATACACTATGATACCAAAAAATATTTTATTGATTATCAGATAATCGGGGCAAATATCCTGCCCGATGTAACTATTATTGACAAACCGGAGGAAAGCAATGAATAATAAGAAAATAAAACAGCATACAATTGATTTTATTTTTCCAATTGCGCTGTTCTTCGTATTTGCAGCCTCGTCTCTGGCAGTATTGATTCTTTCTGCTAATATTTATAAAAATATCACAGAGAGTTCTAAGGATCTGTTTACATCTAGAACCTGCCTGTCTTATATAACTGAAAAAATACGTCAGAATGACGAGGGAGGCACACAAAATATTTATCTGGGCAGCTTTGACGGGCATCCTGCCCTTATCCTGGAACGTAATCTGAATGAAACACTTTATCACACCTATATATATGAAGATGAAGGCGTACTCCGCGAGCTTTTCATTCAGGACGGTATTGATGCTTCTTCTAGAAACGGTACTGAGATCATGAAGGTATCCTCTTTCCAGATGGAAGAAGCGGCGCCCGGACTTTTACGTTTTTCCTGTTCCTCTGATGAAGGACAGATGGAATCTGTTTTTGTCAGTATACATTCTGACAATTCTATATGAGAGGAGATACTGACATGAAAAGAAAACCAGCAAAACGTTCCAGTCTCTTTCTAATGGAACTTATCATTGCAATCCTGTTCTTCTGTCTGGCCTCTGCTGTCTGTGTAAGGTTTTTTGTAAAATCGCATTTAATGGAGCGGGACACTACAGCTCTGAACAATGCCGCCAATTATGCCTCCTCTGTTGCAGAGATCTTCAGAAGCAGTGAGGATCTGCCCGCCTGCCTGAAAGTACAGTTTCCAAAAGGAGCCTCCAGACAGGAAGGAGATTATATGATCTATTTTAATCATGACTGGAATACCTGCAGTGAGGATGACGCTGCTTATTCCCTTAACCTTTCCTATAAACAGGCAGACAACTTCCTCTTAGGCAGAATCGTTGTCTCAGGCTCTCAGGAATCAGAGGAAATCTATTCTCTTGAAGTGAAAAAATATTTACAGAAAATGATACAGAAGGAGGCTGTGCAAGAATGAAACCAAAAAAGAATTCCTATCCTCCGGTTAATGTGGGATCATCCTTTATGCTTGTTATCCTGGTAATTCTTTGTATGGTGGTATTTGCCATGCTTTCTCTCTCCGGGGCTCTAAGAGATGAAAATTACAGCAAGAAAACGACAGATCGTACCACTGCCTATTATAAAGCAAATAACCTTGCCGAGGAAAGGCTCGAAAAAGTTGACCAAATTCTATTAGATATTTCAAAAGAATCAAATTTATATACATCCGACTACCAGCAGAAGGCCCTGGCTTCCCTGGAAAATATAGAAGGAATCACTGTTTCACCTAATGAGGAGGTACAGAATGCCCTTATTATCCAGTATCTGGTTCCAGTCGGAGATGATGATTCAGAATCATTAAGAGTTACCCTGGCAGCAAATGACAGGGACATAGAAGGGTATTACCGTATTACGGAATGGAAGCAGATCTCCACACAGGAATGGAAAGGAGATTCCTCACTTCCCCTTCTTCAATAAAAAATAGTTCAGGAATGAAACGCATGACCTTTTAACACTTGTATCATATAATGTAGAAAAATAAAAAAGGAGATTCTCAATAAATGAATGTACAAGAATTATTAGAAAGGGCAGTGGAAGACCGGGCGTCTGATATTTTTATTGTCTCTGGTCTTCCTGCCTCTTACCGGACCGATATAAATATTATAAAGGCTGATGATGGCCGTCTGATGCCGCCTGACACCCAGCGATATCTTGAGCAGATATATGCCCTGGCCGGCAACCGGAGTATGGATGATCTGCTGACAAATGGAGATGATGATTTTTCATTTGCAATTCCCAACCTTTCCAGATTCCGTGTCAGTGCATATAAACAAAGAGGAACGCTTTCTGCAGTAGTAAGGGTGATTACCTTCTCCCTTCCAAGCCCTGATGAACTGGGCATTCCAGATACCATTATTAAGACCGGATCCCTCCCAAAGGGACTGGTTCTCGTTACCGGTCCTGCCGGAAGCGGAAAATCAACAACTTTGGCATGTATTGTTGATCACATTAATGAAAACATGGAGAAGCACATCATTACTCTGGAGGATCCCCTGGAATTTCTCCACCGCCACAAAAAAAGTATTGTAAGCCAGCGTGAGATTAATGTTGACACAGAAAGCTATGTAACCGCACTGCGTGCTTCCCTCAGACAAAGTCCGGATGTAATACTTCTTGGAGAGATGAGGGATTATGAGACAATAGAGGTAGCCATGACAGCCGCAGAAACCGGACACCTTGTTATATCCACACTCCATACCATTGGCGCTGCTAATACCATTGACCGTATTATAGATGTATTTCCCGCCAATCAGCAGAGACAGATTGCAGTACAACTTTCCATGGTATTACAGGCAGTTGTATCACAGCAGCTCGTACCGGGTATAGACGGAAGAAGAGTCCCTGCTTTCGAGATCATGACAATAACTCCGGCTATCCGCAATATGATCCGCGACAATAAGATTCCCCAGATAGAAGGAATCATATACTCCTCAAATAAAGAAGATATGCTGTCCATGGACAACAGCCTGATCAATCTCTATAAAAATAATAAAATCACAGCAGAAACAGCACTGACTTATGCCTCAAATCCAGAAATGATGAAAAAAAGATTATAAAAGAAATGAAAATATTTACGGGCAAACTATATATTATATAGTTTGCCCGTAAATATTTTCATTTCTTTCAATTGCTTTTTTAATTCTATTTTTAACAATTTGTGCTATTTCACTCGTTTTCATATCTTTATAATCTTCATACAACAACGGCTCCAAAAAGTGAACCTGAACCGTTACTGGACTGATTGTATTCGTATCAAAAGGCTTAAAAGAATCAATCAGGGCCACAGGAACAATGGGGCACTTTGCTTTCGTAGCAGCCTTAAAACTTCCCCCCTTAAAATCCTGTACCTCATTCCCATTTTTCGAACGAGTTCCCTCTGCAAAAATCAGATAATTCCGTCCCTTTTTCACCTCATTCGTCACATCCGCAATCACCTTCATTGCCTGCCGCACATCCTCCCGGTCAAGCAGATATCCCCTCAGACAGGCAATCACCTGCTTTAGAAACTGGATATCCTTAATCTCCTTCTTTGCAACCACTGAAAACGGAATCGGACAAGCCTCCATAATTGCCAGTACATCATACAGTCCCTGATGATTCGGAAAAAACATAAATCCATTATCCTTTGGAATATTCTCCTGCCCATGCACATCAATCGTCACATTCCCGCCCTTATTCGCATGAAGAACAATAAACTTCAGCATCTTATAATGCTGCTCCTCCGTATACTTATCAACATGAGAAGCATGATAACAAAGCTTACACCACATAAACGGCACATAAATAAAATTTCGGAAAACCATCAATAATATTCTCTTCATTTGTCCTCCTTCTATGTTGGGGACGGGGCATTTTTCACATCAAAAGCTCCAGTGGAGCTTTTGATGTGCGCTATAGCGAAAAATACCCCGTCCCCAATTAATTCCGATTACTCATCTTCTTCCTCTTCATCTCTTACCTTTGCGATGCTTGCTACCATATCTCCGTCTTTCAGGTTGATGAGTTTCACTCCTGATGTGATCCGGCCAAGTACGGAAATCC
Organism: uncultured Dorea sp.; assembly: GCA_948602995.1. Lineage (GTDB taxonomy): Bacteria > Bacillota > Clostridia > Lachnospirales > Lachnospiraceae > CAPEBR01. The sequence goes on along the minus strand of CAPEBR010000033.1, from coordinate 23,956 downwards.
CACTGCAGAGCATACGAATAATGATTCCTTCTGTGTTTATAATCATAATTTCGTCTTCTTCATCTACGGCTTTGATGCCAACTACGTTGCCTGTCTTTTCAGTGATTTTATAGCATTTTACACCTTTTCCGCCACGGTTCTGGGCTGTGAATTCTTCCATTGAGGTACGTTTTCCCATTCCCTTTTCGGATACGATCAGCAAGTGGGTGCCCTGTGTAACAAGCTGCATTCCAATAACCTCATCCCGGTCTGCAAGGTTAATGCCTCTGACTCCCATGGATGTCCTTCCTGTTGCCCTTACATCACCTTCTTTGAATCGGATACACTGGCCATATTTTGTTGCCAGTATAATTTCCTTCTTGCTGTCCGTGAATTTCACCTCAATCAGTTCATCGTCTTCGCGTAGTGTAATAGCGGCAAGACCGATCTTCCTGACATTCATATACTCACGGAGAGGGGTTTTCTTGATTAATCCGTTCTTGGTTGCCATGACAAGGTATGCCTCTTCGCCGTAATATTCTATTGGTATTACTGCCGTAATCTTTTCCCCTGGCATAAGCTGCAACAGATTAATGATTGCTGTTCCTCTTGAAGTACGGCTTGCTTCGGGAATCTCGTATCCCTTCAGTCTGTATACACGCCCCGTATTTGTAAAGAACATGATAAAATGGTGTGTATTGGACATAAAGAGTTCTTCTACATAATCTTCCTCTATGGTCTGCATTCCTTTAATTCCTTTTCCGCCGCGGTTCTGGGCCTTGAAGGTATCATTAGACATACGCTTGATGTAGCCAAGCTTTGTCATGGTAATGACAACATCTTCCTTTGGAATCAGATCTTCCATGGAAATATCATATTCGTCAAAGCCAATGGACGTTCTTCTTTCGTCTCCATATTTATCTCGTATTATAATGATTTCTTTTCTAATTACTCCGAGGAGAAGCTTCCGGTCAGCAAGAATTGCCTTTAACTGGTCAATGAGTTTCATTAATTCATTATATTCTGCCTCCAGCTTTTCTCTTTCCAGTCCTGTCAGTGCTCTCAGACGCATGTCTACAATTGCCTGTGCCTGGACATCTGTAAGACCAAAGCGCTCCATGAGTTCTGCCTTTGCAATCTGGACTGTCTGTGAACCTCTGATGATCCGTATAACCTCATCAATATTATCAAGGGCAATCAGCAGTCCTTCTAATATATGTGCCCTCTCTTCCGCCTTATTTAACTCATATTTTGTACGGCGGGTTACGACCTCCTCCTGGTGATCCAGATAGCAGGAGAGCATGTCCAGAATATTCATAACCTTTGGCTCATTATTCACCAGTGCAAGCATAATAACGCCAAAGGTATCCTGAAGCTGGGTATGCTTATATAATTGATTTAAAATAACATTTGCATTAACGTCTCTTCTGAGCTCAATTACAATTCTCATGCCTTCCCGGCTTGACTGGTCGCTCAGATCTGTGATTCCATCAATCTTTTTGTCACGTACCATCTCGGCAATCTTTTCGATCAGACGAGCCTTATTTACCATATATGGAAGTTCTGTGACAATAATACGGCTCTTTCCGTTTGGCATGGTTTCAATATTTGTAATGGCGCGTACACGGATTTTTCCCCGGCCGGTCCTGTATGCCGCTTCGATTCCCCTTGTTCCCAGAATCACGCCCCCTGTAGGAAAATCCGGCCCTTTTATAATTTCAAGAATCTCTTCAATTGTTGTTTCTTCTTTGTCCTCAATCTGATTGTCAATGATCTTTACAACTGCATTAATAACTTCCCGAAGATTGTGGGGCGGAATATTAGTTGCCATTCCTACCGCTATACCAGAAGTTCCATTTACAAGCAGATTGGGAAATCTTGCCGGAAGCACAACGGGTTCTTTTTCGGTCTCATCAAAGTTTGGCATGAAGTCCACAGTATTTTTATTAATGTCAGCTGTCAGCTCCATGGAAATTTTACTAAGCCTTGCCTCTGTGTATCTCATGGCAGCGGCTCCGTCGCCATCTACAGATCCAAAGTTTCCATGTCCGTCTACTAATGGATATCTTGTGGACCACTCCTGTGCCATATTTACTAATGCACCATAAATGGAACTGTCGCCATGGGGGTGGTATTTACCCATTGTATCCCCGACGATACGTGCTGATTTTCTGTGAGGCTTGTCAGGTCCGTTATTTAATTCTATCATGGAGTAGAGAATTCTTCTCTGTACTGGCTTCAGGCCATCTCTTACATCGGGAAGCGCACGGGATGCTATGACGCTCATGGCATAATCGATGTAGGAATCTTCCATTGTTTTCTTTAAGTCTACTTCGTGGACTTTGTCGAATATATTGTCTTCCATGTTTTGCTCCTTTTTTTGAAACTCGCTTGAAACTCGCTTCGCTCGTTTTGGGGACGGGGCAGCCTCGCCTTCGGCTACGTTCCCCCGTCCCCTTGCTTTCGCAGGGAGGCTGTGGCTTGCCATTACCCTGTCCTCTCTGGTCTCTCGGTTAGATGTCTAGGTTTTTGACGTATTTGGCGTTTTCTTCTATGAATTCGCGTCTTGGTTCTACTTTGTCGCCCATGAGGGTGGTGAAGGTGAGGTCCAGCTCTGAGGTGGTTTCTTCGTCCATGGTTACGCGCAGGAGAATTCTGTGTTCTGGATCCATGGTGGTGTCCCAAAGTTGTTCTGCGTCCATTTCTCCGAGTCCTTTGTATCGCTGTATTTTGTTATTTGTGTCACGTCCTACTTCTGTGAGTATTGCATCTAGTTCTTCATCGCTGTATGCGTACCATACTTTTTTGTTTTTTTCCAGTTTATATAATGGGGGCTGTGCGAGATATACGTAGCCCTCTTTTATTAGCTGCGGCATAAAACGGTACAGGAATGTTAATAATAATGTACTGATATGTGCCCCGTCTACATCGGCATCGGTCATTATGATTATTTTGTGATACCTGAGTTTTGATATATCGAAGTCTTCGTGAATTCCTGTTCCAAATGCGGTGATCATTGCTTTGATCTCTGCATTGCCGTAGATTCTGTCGAGTCTTGCTTTTTCTACGTTTAGTATCTTTCCTCTCAGGGGAAGGATTGCCTGTGTTGCGCGGTCTCTGGCTGTTTTTGCTGAGCCGCCTGCGGAGTCTCCCTCTACGATATAGATCTCGCATTTTTCCGGATTTTTGTCAGAGCAGTCGGCGAGCTTTCCTGGAAGAGACATGCCATCAAGAGCGGATTTCCTTCTTGTCAGGTCTCTTGCCTTTCTCGCTGCTTCTCTGGCACGCTGTGCCATGACGGACTTTTCCACAGTCTGCTTCGCTACTTGTGGATTCTGTTCTAAAAATATTCCGAGCTGTGTGCTGACTATATTATCTACAGCTCCTCTTGCTTCGCTGTTTCCAAGTTTTTGCTTGGTCTGTCCCTCAAACTGGGGATCTTCGATCTTGACACTGATAATTGCTGTGAGACCTTCTCTTATGTCTTCACCAGACAGATTTGGCTCACTTTCTTTTAACAATTTATTCTTTCTTGCATAATCATTAAATGTCTTTGTAAGTGCGTTTCTAAATCCTACAATATGTGTTCCTCCTTCCGGAGTTGTTATATTGTTTACAAAACCATAAGAATTCTCATTGTAGGAGTCATTATGCTGCATGGCAACCTCAACTGCTACATTATTTACATTACCCTCGCAATAAATTATATTTTCATAGAGAGGGTTCGTGCTGCGGTTAAGATATTGTACAAATTCTTTAATACCTCCCTCATAGTGAAAGGTCTTCTCAACTGGCTTTTCTTCTCTTTCATCGCGAAGAGTAATCTTAAGGCCAGCAGTCAGGAATGCCATCTCGCGGAAACGCTGTTTTAATGTATTATATTCAAAAACAGTGGTCTCAAATATGGTGTCATCCGGGAAAAATGTAATCTTTGTTCCTGTCTTTCCAGCCTCGCATTCCCCGATTACAGACAGCTTTTCCACAACCTTTCCGCGTTCATACCTCTGCTTGAATACTTTTCCTTCACTGCATATCTCTACCTCCAGCCAGTTGGAGAGGGCATTTACAACGGAAGCTCCTACACCATGAAGTCCACCGGATACTTTGTATCCTCCTCCGCCAAATTTTCCGCCTGCATGCAGAACGGTAAATACTACCTCTACCGCAGGAAGCCCTGCTTTATGATTGATTCCAACTGGAATTCCACGCCCGTTATCTATAACAGTGACGGAATTGTCCTTATTTATATTTACAAAAATCGAGTCACAGAAGCCTGCCAGTGCTTCATCCACAGCATTATCAACAATCTCATATACAAGATGATGAAGTCCTCTTGAGGATGTACTTCCAATATACATCCCTGGTCTTTTTCTAACCGCTTCCAGTCCTTCCAATATCTGGATTTCATCTGCTCCATACTCATGCTGTACCTTCTCTGTACTCATTCTACTCCTCCTAATTTTTCTTCACTGGTAACTGCTCAGTGCTTTTACTGTTCACTTTATGACCAGTAACATACGAAAATTTTTAATTTTCCTTTACTATCTGTCCATTAAAGACATGAAAAACTTTATTTATAGAAAAACGATGATTTATGAACTCATCCATTCCTGTACAGGTTATAAGCGTCTGTATATCGTGAATACTATCTAATAAATAGTTTTGCCTGTATTTATCAAGTTCAGACAATACATCGTCAAGTAATAAAACCGGCGTATCGTGAATCACACTTTTTACAAGCTCAATTTCCGCAAGCTTCAAAGATAGCGCAGCAGTTCTCTGCTGCCCCTGGGAACCAAAGCGTCTGATATCCAGATCCTTTGTCATGAAACATATATCATCCCTGTGAGGCCCTACTGATGTATTTTTTAATCTCATATCCTTTTCTCTGTTTTTTTTAAGGGCATCCTCCAGACTTAATCTTCCGCTTCCAGGCTCATATACAAGTTCAATATTTTCTTTCCCTCCAGTTAATTTTTTATGTGTATAAGAAATTATTTCGTTAATTTTTTCAATAAATTCTTTTCTTTTTTTTATAATTTCATTTCCATATTGTACTAATTGCATATCCCATATATCCAGCGTCTGGATCAGGTTCTCCTGTCTGCCTGCCTCCCTCAAATCCTTTAATAAATGATTTCTCTGGTTTATAATGCGATTATAATTTGATAAGTGGTTAAGATATATCTTATCAAGCTGTGATAACTCAAGATCTATGAATCTTCTCCTCTCGGAGGGTCCGTTCTTAATGATATTCAGATCCTCGGGAGAGAAAAAAACAATATTGATAATTCCAAATAATTCGCCTGCCTTCCGAATCGGCAGCTTGTCAATTGCAATCCCTTTTGGACTGTTTTTTTTCAAATGCATGTCAATCTTGTAGGACATGCCTCTTTTCTCTACAACAGTTTCAATGTGTGATTCATTTTCTCCAAACCGGATCAGGTCCCTGTCCTTTGTCCCACGGTGTGACTTCGTTGTTCCGGAAAGGTAGACTGCCTCTAATATATTTGTCTTTCCCTGTGCATTGTTCCCATAAAAGATATTCGTTGAATCATCAAAATCAAGCTGAAGCAGATTGTAATTTCTAAAATCCTTTAGTTTTAAAGACTTAATCTTCAATTTTTATCTTTTCTCCGTCGTATTCTGCTGTGTCACCGGCGTAAAGTTTCCTTCCTCGGCGGGTGTCTGTCTCACCGTTTACGGTGACATGACCGCTTTGTATTACTTCCTTTGCCTCAACACCGGAGGATACCAGGCCGGCGGCCTTTAGCGCCTGGCCAAGTTTTATGTATTCGTCGCGTAGTTTGATTGTTTTCATGCTCTTTTCCTCGCTTCTAGTTGATCTTTTGAAACTTTTTTTGCTCGTTTTGGACGGGGCTGTGTTTCATCGTTGCTTAAATGGCTGCGTTAAAATTTACGGGGAGGATGAGGTAGACGTAGGTTTCTTTTTCGTCTTTGATGAAGCAGGGGGCTTTGGCGTTCATCAGGTAGAGGGTTACTTCTTCTTCATCTATGACTCTGAGGGCGTCGATCAGGAACTTTGGATTGAAGCCGATCAGTAGATCTTTTCCTTCTTTGTTGATCATGATCTCTTCGTCCATTGAACCGATTTGTGATTTTATCCGTAATTCCATTATATCGTCGCCAATATTTATAATTATTGGTTTTTTGTCTCCTTCTTTTACCAGTAGTGTTGCCCTGTCGATGCAGTTCAGAAATTCTCTTTTGTTTATTCTTACTTTTGTGTCGTAATCGCTTGAGATCATCTGGTCAATCTTGAAGTATTCGCCTTCGATTAGCCTTGATACAACAATTGTGTTGTCAAATTCAAATACAATGTGGTTGTTTGTATAAGAGATATTGACCATGCTTTCTGCTTCGCCGGACAGAATCTTACTTACTTCATTCAGGGTTTTTCCTGGTACTACCAGTTTTTTATCTCTTACTTCGTCTTTGAGAGCCACCTTGCGGGTGGATATACGGTGTCCGTCCAGGGAGGCTACTCTTAGTATGCTGTCTTTGATCTCAAATAGTTCTCCTGACATAAGCTTGTTGCTTTCTGTGTCTGCAATGGAGAAAATAGTCTGTCTGATGACTTCTTTTAATGTAAATTGTGATATCTCTATGGAATCCTCTTTTTCTATGACTGGAAGATAGGAGAATTCTTCACCCGGCTTTCCGGATATATCGAATTTTGCTTTTTCACAGATGATGGTTGTCTGAAGGGATCCGTCTGATTCGATCATTACATCATTGTCTGGAAGCTTCCGGACAATCTCTGAAAAGAACTTCGCATCGATTGCGATCATTCCTCTTTCTATAATCTCTCCTTCGATCTCTGTCTGTATTCCGAGTTCCATATCATTTGCTGTCAGCTTTATCGCATCCATGGTTGCATCAATTAGAACACATTCAAGAATCGGCATAGTTGTTTTTGATGGAACTGCTTTGGATACAATATTAACTCCTTTTGCAAGATTCGCTTTATTGCATATAATCTTCATGTGTGTAAAACTCCTTTCCAGTGGCGGGTTTATATATAAATATATAATTAATTTCAGTATTCTTCTTATTAGGGGACTGTAAAAAGTGTAAAACCACTTCTATCCCTTTAAAACTCTAATGTTCCTGGTCTGATAAGTCTGTGTATTCTCTTTTGAAATGATGTGGGTATACCTGGGATAATTTTTTTGTCTGAAGGCTCTTTTGTTTTGTAAAAACAGGTTATTAGCCGGTTATCCGTGGTTAATCACAGGGTTGTCCACATATTTATGCACACATACAGAACAGCTTATGCGGGACTGAGTTTCTTTTTTATAATACTAATGGTATTAGCCAGTGTTTCGTCATTTTTAAGCTCATTTGATATTTTTTCCACACCGTATTTAATCGTGGAATGGTCTTTTCCTCCGAGTATGATGCCAATGGTCTTAAGTGGAGTCTCGGTCATAGTCCTCATGAGGTACATGCAGATCTGGCGGGGAATGGAAATGTCCTCGCTTCGTTTTCTGCTCTTTACGTCTGCAATGGTAATGCCAAAATGGTCTGCTACAATGTCAAGAATCAGTTCAGGTGTGACTTCTCTTTTATTTTCCGCAGATATAATATCCTTCAGTGCTTCTGCAGCAAGAGTGATGTCAATCGGATTGTGATTATGATTCAGCTTGTACAGTGCGATCAGCTTATTAAGGGATCCTTCCAGTTCACGGATGTTTGATTTGATATTATTGGCAATGTAATCAAGGACATCAAGAGGAATATTGTATCTGTCCAGGTGGTCCAGTTCAATTTTTTTCTGTAGGATCGCCATACGTGTCTCGTAGTTTGGAACGGAGATATCTGCAATTAGTCCCCACTCAAACCTTGTCCTGAGTCTTGCCTCCAGTGTCTCAATATCCCTTGGGGGTTTATCGCTGGAGATGATGATCTGTTTGGCAGACGTATGGAGATGATTAAAGGTATGGAAGAATTCTTCCTGTGTGCTTTCCTTTCCTATTATAAATTGAATGTCATCAATGAGGAGTACATCGTTATTGCGGTACTTCTCACGGAATTTTAAAATTGCGGATTCATTGCCCTCCGTACGTCCCATTCTCAGGGCAGTAATCAGTTCATTGGTAAATGCTTCGCTGGTCACATATAGAACCTTTTTTTTCGGATCATTTGTCAGGATAAAGTGTGCAATGGAATGCATCAGGTGAGTCTTGCCAAGTCCGACTCCTCCATAGAGGAACAGAGGATTGTAGACCTCACCCGGGGATTCTGCCACCGCGAGGGATGCAGCATGGGCAAAATTGTTATTTCCTCCTACAACAAAAGTGTCAAAAGTGTATTTCGGATTCAGTCCAGCTTTTTCGGCTACGGATTTTGTCCTCTTCTTTTGACTTGCTTCAATGGACATATTCTGGATTTGGCGAAGCCTCTCGTCATCCTCTGAGACAAAGGTAATCTCATATTCGATTCCTGTGATCTCTGCGATCGATACTTTTAATGGAAGAAGATATTTTTTTTCCATGTATTCCACACTTGCATTCATATTAACAAGAATAAATACAGTGTCGTTCAGAATGTCAAATACTTTTAATGGCAGTATCCATGTATTAAATGATACATTAGATAATTCGTGTTCAATTCTGAGATGTTCTATAATTTCCGGCCACTTTTCCTCGACGATGTTCATACCAGACGATCTCCTACTCTTTTACATTTACTATAAGGTAGTTATTGCTCTAATACATTTTACATCAAAATTGAAATTTAAGCAATAAAAAGTGAATAAAATCGTCGGTTTTGCTTGACGTAGAGCTATTTTTTTAATATAATCAAAACTGATGTCTATTAGAAATAAAGTGGGGTTAATCCCTTGAAAAATATAAGGAGGTGGATAATTATGAAAATGACATTCCAGCCAAAAAAGAGACAGAGATCTAAGGTTCACGGTTTTCGTGCAAGGATGAGTTCTGCAGGCGGAAGAAAGGTTCTTGCCAACAGAAGAGCAAAGGGAAGAAAGAGATTATCAGCATAGGCCGCGTATGTGGCCTTTTTTCACAGTGGAGAATTAGTTATGAAGTATTCTGAATCACTGAAAAAAAACAAAGATTTTCAGAATATTTATAAAAAAGGGATTTCCTGCGCGAATAAGTATCTTGTTATGTATCAGATGGAAAACGGGAAGGGCAGGAACAGAATTGGAATATCTGTAAGTAAAAAAGTGGGAAATAGCATTGTAAGACACAGGATTACGAGACTTGTCAGGGAAAGCTACAGACTTAATGAGCAAAGCTTCAGATGTGGTTATGATCTTGTTGTGATTGCGAGGGCAGGCGCGAAGGGCAGAACCTTTCAGGAGATTGAGAGCGCACTTTTGCATCTGGGGCATCTTCATAAGATTCTTGTGTAAAGGAATATTGGATGATGAAAAGGATTGTATTGTCGGGAATTCGATTTTACCGGAAATATTTGTCAGGGGCAAAGGGATATTCTTCCTGTAAATATTATCCAACCTGTTCCACCTATGCGCTTGAAGCTGTGGAAAAGTATGGCGCATTAAAAGGAGGAGTTCTCAGTATCTGGAGAATACTTCGCTGTAATCCCTTTTCAAAGGGAGGATATGATCCGGTTCCCTGACAGATGTAAAAAGAATATTATTCGAAAAAGCGGTGAAATATAAAAATGGTGTCCGCAAGATAATAGTAACGGAGGAAACAAAATAATGACGATGACTTTAATAAGCGCTGCAAACTGGCCAATAGTGGGACAGATCTGCTGGGTGCTGGGTAAAGTGATGAACTTTATCTATACGATGTTGGACGGCATACTGCCGTCGGATAACGGTCTAGTAGGCTGGTCAATTATTATCTACACGATTCTGGTATATACATGTATGCTGCCAATGACCATTAACCAGCAGAGAACCACAAAGATGCAGGCTGTTATAAATCCGGAAGTGCAGGCAATTCAGAAAAAATATAAGAATAAGAGGGATCAGGCTTCACAGTTAAAGATGCAGGAAGAGGTTCAGCAGGTATATGATAAATATGGAACATCTATGATGGGTGGATGCCTTCCGTTATTAATACAGATGCCATTTCTGTTCGCTTTGTATCCGGTTATTTATAACATTCAGGATTATGTGCCAAAGATTACAGAAGAAGCAAATAAGTTTCTTACGATACCAAATATGACTATTACACCGTCCGCAATGATTAGTGCTGCAAGGAGTGGGGAGAATCTTGGATTTCCGTCTGCAGTTATTATCATTACGGCAATATTACTTCCGATTCTTTCAGGTCTGACACAGTATATAAGTGTAAGACTTTCGCAGGCCATGAACGGATCCGCGCAGCAGATGGATAACCAGATGGCAGGGACAATGAAGACAATGAACATAACCATGCCGTTGTTTTCCGTATTTATGGTATTCTCACTTCCTACCGGTATTGGTGTGTACTGGGTTGTGAGTGCGGTGGTCCGCTGTGTACAGCAGATTGTCATAAATAAATATCTGGCGAAAATATCAGTGGAAGATCTGATTGAGAGAAATAAAGAAAAGGCAGCCAAAAAGCGCGAAAAACGTGGAGAGCGTGCTGAGAAGATTAACCAGATGGCTCAGATGAATACAAAGAGCATTAATTCTTCTGCAAATCGCACCTCTACGATGACAGAAAAGGAAAGAGAAGAAAAAATTGCAAGAGCTTCACAGAACATTAAGGCAGGAAGTCTTGCAGAAAAAGCAAACATGGTAAAAAAATTTAATGAAAATAAATAAGGGAGGCCTTAGGAGATGGATTACATTACAGTATCAGCGAAGACATTGGATGATGCGATAACAGAGGCATTAATCCAACTGGGTGTAACAAGTGATCGTCTGGATTACATCGTTATTGAAAAAGGAAGTGCCGGTTTTTTAGGAATCGGAATGAAGCAGGCTGTAATCAAAGCACGCAGGAAAGAAGAAGAAAAACCAGAGCCGGAAGAACAGGTAAAAGAACCGGAGATTGTGGAAATTGAAAAAGAATCTGTAAAAGAAGAGCCAAAAAAGGAATTAAAGAAAGAATTCAAAAAGGAATTTAAGAAAGAAAACAAGAGGGAAAATAAAAAAGAATTCAAAAAAGAAAAGTATACCCCACATGTAAAGGAAGAGCCTGCAAAGAAGGAGTTCGGGAAAAAGGAAACACCAAAAAAAGAATCCGTAAAAAAAGAAGTAAAACTTGAAAAAGTAGAGGAATCCACTGTTAAGGCATGTGAAAAGTTTATTGAAGATGTATTAAAAGCCATGAATATGGAAAATGTAAAGGTTACATCCGAGATCGATGAGGAAGGTGCACTTTCCATTAATATGGAAGGAGACAACATGGGAGTGCTGATTGGTAAGAGAGGACAGACACTTGATTCCCTTCAGTATCTTACCAACCGGGTTGCAAATAAGATGCAGGAAGGTTATGTCAGGGTAAAGCTTGATACGGAGGACTACAGGAGAAGAAGAAAAGAAACTCTTGAAAATCTGGCAAAGAACATAGCAAGTAAAGTAAAGAGAACAAGAAGAATGGTATCATTAGAGCCTATGAATCCATATGAGAGAAGAATTATTCATTCTGCTTTACAGTCAGATCCGGCAGTGTCCACACATAGCGAAGGAGAAGAGCCTTACAGAAGAGTAGTTGTAACATTAGTAAGAAGATAATGATGAGTTGGGGACGGGGTATTTTAAAAAATACCCCGTCCCCAATTGATTAAGGAGCGAAAAATGAAAAATTATCTTGATGTAATTGCTGCTATTTCCACAGCCGTAAGTCCTTCTGGTATTGGAATTGTGCGGATGAGCGGCAGGGGTGCGGTAGAGATTGGCGATAAGGTTTATAAGGGAAGGAAAGGAAAGAGGCTTTCTTCTGAGAAATCCCATACGATTCATTATGGATATATTGTGGATGGGGAGGATATGATTGATGAGGTTCTAGTAATGATCATGCTTTCTCCTCATACCTATACGGGTGAGGATACAGTGGAGATTAACTGTCACGGTGGAGTGTATGTAGTAAAGCGTATTCTTGAAACTCTTATAAAATATGGAGCAAGACCCGCAGAGCCTGGAGAATTTACAAAAAGAGCGTTTTTAAATGGACGTCTTGATCTTTCCCAGGCAGAGGCAGTGGGTGACCTGATTACTTCTCAGACAGAATATGCATTAAAGAGTTCCATCAGCCAGTTAAAGGGTAATATTAAAGAGAAAATTAATGATATAAGAAAGGAAATCATTTACCATACTGCATTTATTGAGACAGCAATTGATGACCCAGAGCATATCAGTGTGGATGGATATGGGGATAAACTTAGAAGTATTGTGGATAACTTGTTAAATGAAATTGAGAAATTACTGTCAACCTGCGATGATGGAAGAATTATAAAGGAAGGAATCCGTACTGTTATAGTTGGAAAGCCGAATGCAGGAAAGTCTTCTCTTTTAAATGTTCTTCTTGGCGAGGAACGCGCAATTGTAACAGACATTGCAGGTACAACGAGAGATATTCTGGAGGAGCATGTAAGTCTGCAGGGTGTGTCTCTTAATATAGTAGATACTGCTGGAATCAGGGATACAGAGGATATAATTGAGAAGATTGGTGTTGACAGGGCAAAAGAAAATATGAAGTCTGCTGATCTTGTAATTTATGTCATAGATTCCTCTGTACCTTTGGATAGAAATGATGAAAAAATTATGGAGATGATTTATGGAAAACGATTTATTATATTGCTAAATAAATCAGATTTAGATATGATAGTTACAATGGAAGAGGTAAGAAGTAGATATTATGCAATAAATCCTGCAAAAAATGAGGCTAGTGATATCCCAGTAATTGAAATTTCAACGAGAAAAAGGCAGGGAATACTTGAATTAGAGGGAATTCTTAAGAATATGTTTTATGAAGGAAAACTTGCATTTAATGATGAAATATATATTACAAATGTGAGGCATAAGACTGCCCTTGTAAATGCTGCTGAATCGTTAAAAAGGGTGATTGCCAGTATTGAATCAGGAATGCCAGAGGATTTTTATTCCATTGATCTGATGGATGCATATGAAACACTTGGAAGCATTACAGGAGAAACAATAGGAGAGGATCTTGTAAATGAAATATTCAGTAAATTCTGTATGGGAAAATAAGGATCAATATGATATAGCTGTAATTGGGGCCGGGCATGCGGGCTGTGAGGCAGCACTTGCGGCTGCAAGGCTTGGATTTCGTACGGTAATATTTACCGTAAGCGTTGATAGCATAGCTTTGATGCCCTGTAATCCGAATATAGGGGGAAGTTCAAAGGGACATCTTGTAAGAGAGGTGGATGCTCTTGGCGGTGAGATGGGGAAGGTGATTGACCATACCTTTATTCAGTCAAAAATGTTAAATAAATCAAAGGGACCTGCGGTACATTCTCTTCGCGCACAGGCTGATAAGGCTTGCTATAGCAGGACGATGCGCCAGGTATTGGAAAATCAGGAAAATCTAGAAATTAAGCAGACAGAGGTTGTTAAAATATTAACAGAGAATAATCATATTACTGGTTTACAAATACTATCCGGGGGTATCTTTCGGGTTAAGGCAATTGTTTTATGTACAGGAACTTATTTAAATGCACGATGTATATATGGTGAGGTGAGTAATAATACCGGGCCGAATGGTCTTCAGGCGGCTAATTATCTGACGGAATCTTTAAAAGAGCTTGGAATTAGAATGTATCGTTTTAAGACAGGAACACCGGCAAGGATAGACAGAAGATCTGTTGATTTTTCCAAAATGGAGGAGCAGTGCGGTGATGACAGGATTATCCCCTTTTCTTTTACAACGGATCCGGGGGAGGTCCAAATTGATCAGGTATCTTGTTGGCTGACATATACAAATGAAAGGACCCATGAAATTATAAGAAAGAATCTTGATCGTTCGCCTTTATTTTCAGGTATGATAGAGGGAACAGGTCCTAGATATTGCCCTTCTATAGAAGACAAGGTTGTAAAATTTGCGGATAAGAACAGACACCAGGTATTTATTGAACCAGAAGGGATTGAGACAAATGAGATGTATATAGGAGGTATGTCCAGTTCTCTGCCAGAAGATGTTCAATATGCCATGTATAGAACTGTTCCAGGACTTGAAAATGTAAAAATTGTGAGAAATGCTTATGCAATAGAATATGATTGTATTGATGCGAGGCAGTTAAAGCCTTCATTAGAATTTCGGAATATAGAAGGATTATTCAGTGGAGGCCAGTTTAATGGAAGTTCAGGATATGAAGAGGCGGCGGCACAGGGTCTGATTGCGGGAATTAATGCAGCACGGAAGCTTCAAAATAAAGAAAGTATTGTGCTTGACCGCTCGGAGGCATATATTGGTGTCTTAATTGATGATCTTGTAACAAAGGAGAGTCATGAACCTTATCGTATGATGACATCACGTGCAGAGTACCGCCTGCTTCTTCGTCAGGATAATGCGGACCAGCGTCTTACAAAGACAGGCTATGAAGTTGGATTAATTTCCAGGGAAAGGTATGAGAGACTTTTACTGAAGGAAGAACTTATCGAAAAGGAGATAGAACGTGTAAAACATACTTATGTGGGTACTTCCGAACAGATGCAGAAACTTTTGAAGGAATACGAAAGTGCTCCGTTAGTATCAGGAACATCTCTTGCGGAATTGATTCGCAGACCAGAATTGTCTTATGAGATTTTGAAGAAGATTGACAGGGACAGACCTCAGTTTATAAAGGAGTTGTCAGATGAGGTGTCGGAGCAGGTGAATATATCTATTAAATATGAAGGATATATAAACAGACAAAAAAAACAGGTAGAGCAGTTTAAAAAGCTTGAAGAAAAGAAGATTCCAAAAAATATTAATTATGATAATGTGAAAAGTCTTCGGATAGAAGCAGTGCAAAAGCTGAAGGAATATCAACCGGTATCTATTGGTCAGGCTTCTAGAATATCGGGAGTATCGCCGGCAGATTTATCTGTGCTGATGGTATACCTGGGTGGTTGATTCATTTGGATGTATATTGAGCGCCAGATAAATCTGCCGTGCAGCATAACATGATGCGCACAGCCGCATAAGGAAGTATGCTGCTTTACGGCTGCGGTTTTTCCATACTCGCTGCAGATTTCATTGGCCTTGAGTATAACTATTCAAGGGGCAGAAATGTGCAAAATTGCGCATTTCGTAAGAACAGGATGCATAAGTGAGTGGTATTTTTTTATAGAGAGTTTGAAAAACGCCACGAAAAATAATTTGCAGCAGGAAAAGCAGATGGTTGGAAAATAATCTTTTGATCTTTATGATCTGAAGACCGTATGAGTAAGAAAACGTAACAATAGGATTATGAGGAGTAGAGATGGATAATTTTTTGCAAAATAAGTTAAAGATATTGTCTGCTGAGGTGGATAAAAAAAAGTTAGATCAATTAGATCAATTTTATGATATTCTTGTGGAATGGAATAATGTGATGAATCTGACTGCAATTACAGACTATAAAGATGTCATAGAAAAACATTTTTTGGATAGTTTGTCAATAGAAAGGGTGTTGAAATTAAATGGAATAAAAACTGTTATGGATGTTGGTACTGGTGCGGGATTTCCAGGAATTCCTTTAAAGATAATATATCCTGAATTACAGATTACGTTGTTGGACTCTTTGAATAAAAGAGTGAAGTTTTTAAATGAGGTTATCACACAATTACAACTTGAAAATATAAATGCGATTCATGGAAGAGCAGAGGATATGGGAAAAGATGAAAATTTCAGAGCAAAATATGATATATGTGTTTCCCGTGCTGTAGCAAATCTAGCCACTTTGTCGGAATATTGTATGCCTTTTGTAAGGGTTGGAGGTGTTTTTGTTTCATATAAGTCTGGTGATGTTGATGAGGAAGTCTTAAAGTCAAAAAAAGCTATTTCGTTATTTGGTGGTAAGATAGAGGATATTGTTAAGTTTCAACTTCCAGAAACAGATATTAACAGAGCTTTTGTGAAAATAAAAAAAATGAAAGAAACGCCGAAAAAATATCCTAGAAAGTCTGGAATCCCATCAAAGGAACCGTTATATGGTTAGGAAGATGTTTGGAGAATAGAAAAACAGATATAAATTTTAAGCCACGAACCACCAGCCTTGCTGGTGGTTTAATATTGATCCTGCTGGAGCAATATTATTTTTCCGCCTAAAGTCGGTCCGGCAAACCGTTATCTTGCTACTAATAGCCGCTTAAAAGAGTCTTTCTTTTATTTTTCTGAATTGCTTTTCATAAGGTTACTTTTATATTGTTATTTTATGTAATTTTTGATGTTTCATTTATTTACTTTACCTACCGTTTTACAATAGTATTTCTTATCTAAGTGTCTGTTATACTTTTTCCTGTATTTAGAATGTTTGTTAAATATCATCAGTGAAATTTCCACTTTAATTCTGCATATTACCTTTGACATATTTTTTTGAGGTATCTGTTTTGGTACTGTGCTCACTGTCCCCAATATAGGTGGTTTTTTATGACTCTTCAGGGAAACTTATACTGTTTCATTAAAATATGTGCTATCCGTGATATCTATATGTCAATAATCTAGTATAACCTAATTTAAATAATCTTACGTTTCAATGTTCTGTTTTCCCGATATTTGATTTTTGGTATTTATGGCATCTCAAGATAATCCGTTTTATTCAAAGATGAAATGCATAACTTTTTGATGCTTGTATTAATTTATATATTTATTATATGATAACGAAAAAATAAAATAGAATTGTATTTTACAATTTGTTTTATAAGACATCTGAGATTAATAAAAAAAATAATCTTTTAAATAATTGGCTGTTAAAATAACAATAACTTACGTATCAAGGTTTATGTCCAAAAGCTTAGAATTAAAAAGAAGATATTATTCTTCAAACATCTAATTTTTCTGTTTCTTAATCATCTCCATTAACCACTACCTTGACTTTTATATATTATTATAAAAGTATATCAATGTAATATAAGTTTTATCTGTATAATTGAAATTTTAATGAGTCTCCAACCAATACATCCATTTATCAAACCGTTCTAACACATCTCTTTTTTGCAAGTTCTTATTTTTATAAATGTTTCACGTGAAACATTCGTTGATATATACTCTTGTTTTACAATAAATTAATCTTGTTTTATTTGATATATATTTTATCCTGCATCTGTAATAAAATAACAATTTTATGATAAAAAATTTTGCGTTAAAGATAACTGAACGAAATTTGCTAGTCCAAGACATGGACAAAAGTGTGGATTTAAAACATATAAATATTATTATTCACGATAAAATATACTGAGCTGTGTATTGCGTAAAAAAGTGAAAAACATAAAAAAAGAAATATCCTTACGAATTGGACTGAAAATAGATTTTGAACTATAGGAGAGAATATTTTTGTCTACTTAAAATGTACAAATTTATACTGAACAAAGTGAGAATAAAATTAGATACCCTATAGCTTGCTGCGAGGAGTTGATATTTATCTAAATTAGAAGATGATACATTTTCACTATTTACAGTATAAAAAACTAAAGCCAAACGTAGTAAAGCACGAAATTTATATTCCATAACCTGATACAGGGAGTGTTCTATTGATAATATGATGCCAGGGCTAAAAGGTCATGTATGATATGCATGTATATCGATACATGACCTTTTGAAGTTTATATCGTAATATTAAAAGTTGCGGTTTGCTTGGTGTCTAGAGCGTGTTTGAAAATTCATTCCTGCCACCTGTACGCCCCACTTTGCGGCTAATTTGCCCCGCATTCAGTCAGCGTAGCCCGCTACGCCTCCTTCATTTGGGGACAAATTCCCTACAATTTGTGACGCACATTTGGCAGAAAGCAATTTTTAAACACACTCTAGTACAGCCTTGCGTAATTAACAGTAAATTTTGCACCGTCTGTTTTTGCCAACACTGCGTTGTCGTCAATCGACGATACCCCACCGCATCGCCTCATTCCTCCGCCTTGTACTGATGAAAGTATTAAGTATAGTATTCACTGTCAATTATGCAACACTCTAGTATAACCCAACACCTTTCCTTTTGCCGAGAATACTTTTTGAAAAGTGCATGTGTAAAAACGCAGGAATAGCGGATTATACTGAGCCTTTTATATATGTGTTATCGGGAAAACAGACCAATGAAACGTAAGGCTATTTGAATTAAGTTTATACTGGCAGCGTGCTGTTTGAATGTTAAAATTCGCTTTGCAAAGCTGAAAGTGTCATTTGAATCATGTTTTTCTAAAACTATGTGGCACGTTTGTGGATTAGGTGTGAATAATAACTATTAAAGCTACTGTTCACTCCGTGGCCAGTAACAGTCGCAAATCCATCTGAAATTCGCTCCGCGAATGGGATTTGCTCACTCCTGAATCACTTTCTTACGGTCTGTGCAGTAAATGCACAGACCTGTGTGAACAGCAACCTATTAAAACATAAAAAAACAAAAAAATATTAAAAAAGTATGTTTCACGTGAAACATTTGTGTTATACTGTTTTTATTACATAGAAAGGTGAGTGTAACTGTAGATAAATAATAACAGTTGGAAATTTTGATTTATTCAAAGTGAAAATCATAGACTGCTGTTTGTGAATGGTTACGGGTGATTAATAATGGGAAGAATTATAGCTATAGCAAATCAAAAAGGTGGTGTTGGCAAAACAACTACAGCCATTAATCTTTCTGCGTGCCTTGCGGAGAAGGACAAGAAGGTACTTGCTGTGGATATGGATCCACAGGGAAATCTGACTAGTGGTTTGGGTGTAGAAAAGGAGAACATTGACAATACAATATATGATTTGATTATAGGTGAAACCAGTATAGAAAATGTTATAGTAAAATGTAATGAGATAGATAATCTTGAACTTATTCCTACAAGTATTGACTTGTCAGCGGCAGAAATCGAATTAATCGATCAGGAGGATAAAGAATATATTTTAAGAAAATCCATTCATCAGGTTAAAGATAAATACGATTTCATAATTATAGATTGTCCTCCTTCTTTGAGTATGCTGACTATCAATGCAATGACTACTGCAGATTCTGTTCTTGTGCCTATTCAGTGTGAGTATTATGCATTAGAAGGATTAAGCCAGTTGATGCATACTGTACAGCTTGTAAAAGACAGACTTAATTCTACGCTTGAGATTGAAGGAGTTGTATTTACAATGTATGACGCAAGGACAAATCTTTCTCTTCAAGTGGTAGAAAATGTGAAGGATAATCTTGAACAGAATATTTACAAAACAATTATACCGAGAAATATCAGACTGGCAGAAGCACCAAGTTATGGAATGCCAATTAATCTGTATGATTCAAAATCTTCTGGTGCAGAAAGCTACCGGAAACTGGCAGATGAGGTTATAGAAAAGGAATAAATTATTTCTGGAGTGTTGATGAGTTGTAACTACTCGGCATTAATGTGCATTTAGTGCATTAATCACAAGAAAGTGATTTAGAAAAGGTAGTGAGCAGTTATAATGGATTAATAAGGAGAATAGCATGGCAGTAAAAAAGAAGGGGTTGGGAAAAGGGTTAGACAGTCTGATTCCCGAAAATAAGCAAACAAAGGTATCAAGAGCAGAAGAGCCTATTTCTAATGGAAAATTAGAAACTGGCGAACAGATGATGAAGATTAATGATGTAGAACCTAATAGAGAACAACCGCGTAAAAAGTTTGAAGAGGATGCACTTCTAGAATTATCTGATTCCATTAAACAATTTGGAATTATTCAACCTTTGGTTGTACAGAAACGTAAAGATTATTATGAAATTATTGCAGGGGAGAGAAGATGGCGTGCGGCTAAAATGGCAGGATTAAAAGAAGTACCTGTAATAGTAAAAAATTATACGGCACAGGAAATTGTTGAAATTAGCCTGATTGAAAATATTCAGAGAGAAAATCTAAATCCTATAGAAGAAGCGATGGCTTTTAAAAGGCTTTTGGAAGAATTTAATCTGAAGCAGGATGAGGTTGCTGAAAGAGTTTCAAAAAGTAGAACTGCAGTTACAAATTCAATGCGTCTGTTGAAATTAGATGAAAGAGTACAGCAGATGATTATAGATGATATGATTTCTACAGGACATGCCAGACCCCTGCTTGCTTTGGATGATAAAGAACAACAATATGAGATTGCAAATCGCATATTTGATGAAAAGTTAAGTGTGCGAGAAACAGAAAAACTTATAAAGGAACTGAAAAATCCAAAAGCCCCAAAGGAAAAGAAAAAGCCTGATAACTCGTTTATTTATGATGATCTTGCTAATAAAATGAAGGAGGTTATGGGAACAAAAGTAAGTATATCTTCGAAAGGGAATGGAAAAGGTAAAATAGAGATAGAATATTATTCTGATATGGAACTAGAACGTATGTTTGATATGATAATGAGTATTGGAAAGGACGATTAGATATAAATGGAAAGTAAAATTTTAAATGCACTGGGAATAGACCCGGCATATATATTTGCATTTATGTTAGTTATGCTGGTCTTATTGTTTATTCTATACGTAAATGTTACGGTAAAATATAATCGCCTGAAAAGTAATTACCAGACATTTATGAGAGGAAAGGATGGTAAAAGTCTAGAAGGTACCATGAAGGATGGTTTTGCTGATGTCGAGGCAGTCTTAAAATTTACCAAGCAGAACAGACAGGATATTAAAGAACTTAGCAGAAAGGCAGGAAATACATTTCATAAATTTGGAATTGTAAAGTATGATGCCTTTAATGAAATGGGAGGAAAACTAAGTTTTGCACTGGCTATGCTGAACGGAAATGACAGTGGATGGGTTATTAATGCAATGCATAGCAGGGAAGGATGTTACACATATGTAAAGGAGATCGTAAAAGGTGAAAGTTATGTTGAACTTGCAGAGGAAGAGGCAGAAGCACTCGACAAGGCAATGTTTGAAAATGCATATGGTTTAGATAGTGATGAGATAATAGAAAGATAGAGGAGGAAGGAAAGATGTTAGATATTAAATTTGTAAGAATGAATCCAGAGATTGTAAAGGAGAATATAAGAAATAAATATCAGGATGACAAGCTCCCGCTTGTAGATGAAGTTATAGGGCTTGACCAAAGAAACAGAGATATCAAGCAGGAGGTCGAAGCACTTCGTGCACAGAAAAATAAGATATCGAAACAAATTGGCGGTTGTATGGCACAGGGAAAAAGGGATGAGGCAGAAGAATTAAAAAGAAAGGTTCAGGAAAGTGCAGACCGGATTGAAGAATTATCCAGGGAAGAAAAGGAAGTAGAGACAAAAATTAAAGAAATTATGATGGTTATTCCCAATATTATCGATCCTTCTGTACCAATCGGAAAGGATGACAGTGAAAATGTGGAAATAGAAAAATATGGGGAGCCTGTAGTTCCAAAATATGAGATTCCATATCACACAGATATTATGGAAAGCTTTAGCGGAATTGATCTTGAGAGTGCCGGAAAAGTTGCCGGAAATGGTTTCTACTACCTTATGGGTGATATAGCCAGGCTTCACTCTGCAGTAATCTCTTATGCGAGAGATTTTATGATTGGCAGAGGGTTTACTTACTGTGTTCCTCCTTTCATGATCCGAAGCAATGTGGTTACAGGTGTTATGAGCTTTGCAGAAATGGATGCCATGATGTATAAAATTGAGGGAGAGGATCTCTACCTGATTGGAACGAGCGAGCATTCTATGATAGGAAAATTTATTGATACAATGCTCACAGAAGATCAGCTTCCCCAGACACTTACCAGCTACTCTCCATGTTTCCGTAAAGAAAAGGGATCCCATGGTATAGAGGAAAGAGGAGTGTATAGAATTCATCAGTTTGAGAAGCAGGAAATGATTGTAGTATGTAAACCAGAGGAAAGTAAGAAATGGTATGATGTACTGTGGAAAAATACAGTTGATCTGTTCCGGTCTCTTGATATTCCGGTTCGTACTTTGGAATGTTGTTCTGGTGATCTGGCTGATCTTAAGGTGAAATCTTGTGATGTGGAGGCATGGTCTCCGAGACAGAAGAAATATTTTGAAGTAGGAAGTTGTTCTAATCTTGGGGATGCACAGGCAAGAAGACTTGGAATCCGCGTAAGAGGAGAGGATGGTAACAAATATTTTGCACACACATTAAATAATACAGTCGTTGCTCCGCCTAGAATGTTAATCGCATTTTTGGAAAATAATCTTCAGGAGGATGGTTCTGTTAAGATTCCTGAAGTTCTTCGTCCATATATGGGTGGAATGACAGAAATTAAAAGGAAATAATTATGCATCAATATTTAAAATCAATTGGTTTTAACAAAATAAAATCAAAAAAAGAGCTATATCAAATATTGGAGGATGTAGAAAAAAAATTCACCTACCATGAACTGGTATATATGGAAGAATGTATGGACTTTTGTGAATACCAAAAGGAGTATGGTCCTGGAATTGGCATTTCATTATATGGTGATCTAGATATAGATGAAAATTTTAAAAAACAGTATTATACTCCTTTCTTTTTTGGAACAGGAATTACATCCTATGCAGAAGTAGCGATTGACAGAAGAATGGACAGGGAAGCATATGTGGGAATCTGCGAAGAGGCAAAAATAGGAATAAGCCTGATTTTCCATCTGCAGAACACACTGGAATACTTAAGAGAAAAACAGATAACACAGGATAAGATAAAATATACATCTGTCACATTATCTGGATTATGTGATTCAGGAAAAATACTTCTTCCTATAAAAAAGGATAAGATTCAGGAAAGAAGACAGAAGGAAGAAGTAAAAAACAGAATGATGCTGATGGATGCTGCAAAGAACGGGGATCCAGTGGCAATAGAAAGTCTTACACTGGATGATATAGATACTTATTCCGAGGTGTCAAGGAGACTGATATCGGAAGATGTATTCAGCATTGTAGATACTTACATTATGCCGCATGGAGTAGAGTGTGATCACTATTCCATTATGGGAGAAATAAAAGGACTGCAAAAAGTAAAAAATGAATATTCATCTGAAGAAGTGTATATTATGAATCTGGACGTAAATGACCTGATTTTTGATATCTGTGTTCCTGTTCGGGAAATTATCGGTGATCCTGCAGTCGGCAGACGTTTTAAAGGAACAATGTGGCTTCAGGGAAGGATTAATTTTTAGAATTTTTACAATTCTAAAAATACTATTATCACCTCTTTGTATGGGAAGATTGCAGCAGCATGTATTGAAGGAATGTGACTAATTCTTAATCTGATTGTAGAAAGATGGAAAGTAATTAACAAATCCAAAATGATATAAATTCTGCGAAAAAGTAATAATTGGGTTTGACAATTGAAATTGAGTGAAGTATAATAGAGGAGTGTTTAAACAACTGAATGTCGCTATAGCTCAGCAGGATAGAGCGACCGCCTCCTAAGAAAGTGTTAAAACACTCGCCTAAGAGGAAAAGGAAAAAGGTAACAAGTAAAACTAAATATAGATTTTGTAACTGTCGCTATAGCTCAGTTGGATAGAGCGACCGCCTCCTAAGCGGTAGGTCGGAGGTTCAAATCCTCTTAGCGACGCTGAAAACATCGCCGAAAACATTGATTTTTCAAGGTTTTCGGCGTTTCTCATTTTCCAAATAAATTTGAACTCATAACAATGTCCGATTAGCAGGAGCGGTTTTTGCTAATCAGATTTGACTAAAGAGAAATTGAACTGTTAATTATCGTCACCGATTAGCTTGCTAATGATTAGCAAGAAATTTGAGGTTTTTGCTAATGAAAATGGCTTTCCTGCTAATCGGAGCAAAAATCGTGCTAAAAAGCCTGCTAATTGAAAAGGCAAAAGTTACTTGTTCAAAGAGCTTTTTTCTGGTGTTACATAGTCCCGTACATTTGATGATAGTGACGTCTGCTTATATAATGAAAACAAAAAAGGACGGTGATATATATGAGAGAAAAGAAAAATCATTTGTAT
>CAPEBR010000032.1 GCA_948602995.1 uncultured Dorea sp. | reverse complement strand
AATTAGCCGCAAAGTGGGGCGTGCAGGTGGCAGGAATGAATTTTCAAACACGCTCCAATCTTTACTGTTAATTGATTGTGTAAAATAGAAAAACCGTATATAATCATTGTTAAGAAAGGAGCTGATCTTTATATGATAATTGAAGAGAAATTAATGAAAATGGGCTATGAACTTCCGGCAATGAGGAAACCCTGCGGCGTCTATGTCCTGGCAAAGAGAGTCGGGAATCTCCTGTATATTGCAGGGCAGACTGCCGATACTGATGGAATCCCGGAAGTTGCAGGCATCGTGGGCGCTGACCTTACAATCGAGGACGGAAAACATGCTGCCAGAATCAGCGCACTGAATGTGCTGTCTGTTATAAAATCAGAATTAGGAGATCTGGACCGGGTAAAACAATTTGTACAGATCATTGGCTTCGTACGCTGTACAGATGATTTTGGGGACTACACCCAGGCAATTGACGGCGCTTCTGAACTGTTCTGCCGCCTGTATGGAGATGCGGGTCTTGCGGCCCGCATGGCTATTGGGGCAAAGGAACTTCCCGGCGGAAGCGCAACAGAGATTATGGTCACTGTTGAAATAAATGAATAATAGCGTGCAGTCAGATTTTTATAATTGGATGCCGTATCACCGTTTTCAGACGCTCCGGCCGGCATCTTCGCACATCGCTCAGATAGATTTCATGATGGAAACGGGAGCCGTCCATATCATTCACATACCCGTTTTCTTCTGCAAATGTATCCATAACTGCTATGGTTGCCGGTTCATGATCATAAGGGCCTATATGCATACACTGAATGCACAGGCCTTCGTCATAGGTCACAAATTCCACCTTTGAAAAGTCGCTTTTTTTCTTTTCCTCTGCTTCTGCAGCCGCCCATCTGAATTCCTTCTCCGTCACGAACTCCGGCAGCCGTATCATGGAAACCCACTCGAAGTCCTCCTTCCTGGAATAGTCAATCTCTCCTCCCCCAGTCTGCCGCCAGAGCCCTTCTAGCGGCGGCATTACATAATCAAAATATCCCTCCATCTGATGGGAAGTCTTCTTACTCATCTTAATCGTAAAAGCGATTCCGTAAAGCAGTCCGATCGACTGCTTGTACGCACCGCCCTCCTCATTCGGGTTTCCTTTTCCACGGACAGCAATAAAATTCATGGGCGGGACGCTGATTAGTTCCGGTCTGTTTCCTGGCATATAAAATTCCCTGTATTCCTTTTTGTAATCAAATGCCATCCCGTTCCTCCTTTAATCCCACGTAAATGTGAATTTCTGCATGCTCCATCCCGTCATCCTGATATTCCTCAAAATCATACTGGAAGCTCCGGGGAAGGTTCATTCTCCAGATCTCCTGCCATGCGGCTGCAACTGCCTGCACCATATCGCCGTGAATGATAAATTTTGCATAACGCCCTGCAGGAATCCGGCAGACATGATATTTCTCCTCCTTTGGGGCACGGGCTGTCTCACAGGCGACAACCACCGTATAATCCGCCCTTTCATCTCCGGCATAATCTGTATAAATCCCCAAAGCCTTTTCATTTGCCTTATCAGGAATGGAGGCATATACGCCTTCGTTATAGAATTGGTTCCACAATCCGCCAATCACATTTCCCATATCAGAAGACGTATTGTTTGTCCGGGCTGATATCCCTACGGCAATTTTCTCTTCCAGCGTTACAATTTCATAATTCATGAATAAGACCATCCTTTCTTTTACAACATGTATTTTATGATATAAGCGTCAAAAGGTTTTTGACGCATGACCTTTTGAAACTTCTATCATTTTATGGTCTCATTATAGCAGGAAGAACATGACATCTGTATGTCATGTTTATAAATGTTTTAGCCTGAATTTTCCTACCAGATTCCTCATAAGCTGTGACTGGCTGGACAATTCCTCACTTGCAGCCGCGCTTTCCTGTGCCGTTGCCGAATTCGTCTGGACAACGCTGGAGATCTGGTCAATCCCCATCGTAATCTGGGAAACAGCGGACGCCTGATTACTGCTGGCCTCTGAAATCTGACTGATAATACCAGTCATCTCGCTGACTCCGTCTACAGCCTGGAGCAGGGACTGTGCTGTCTCATCCGCAATCCGGGTTCCGCCCTCTACTGCTTTCAGAGAATTCTCTATCAGGGCAGAAGTGCTCTTGGACGCCTCTGCGCTTTTACTTGCCAGGTTGCGGACTTCATCGGCCACGACCGCGAAGCCTTTTCCAGCCTCTCCCGCCCGTGCAGCCTCCACAGCCGCATTAAGAGCCAGAATATTCGTCTGGAATGCAATGTCCTCAATCGTTTTGATGATCTTACCTATCTCATTGGAACTGCTGCTAATATCGTTCATGGCCTGTATCATTTGCTGCATCTTTTCATTACTTGTATTCATCTCAGCACCGACTGTGCCTGCCATCGTGTTTGCCTGCTGTGCGTTCTCTGCATTCTGCCTAATCTTTTCAGAAATCTCGTTAATTGTGGCAGCAAGCTCCTCCACCGAGCTGGCCTGTTCGGTGGCGCCCTGGGAAAGAGCCTGTGCGCCGCTTGATACATGATCAGAGCTGTTTGCAACCTGTGCGGAACTTTCACTGATCTGAAGCAGCGTTTCATTCAGCTTTCCTGTAATTGTGCGGAAAGAAATCAGCAGAGGCTGGAAACCTCCTGTATACTCATCTTCGCAGACAGAATCTACCGTAAAATCTCCTGAAGCCATTCTGGCAAGGAATTTATTTTCATCATCAATAATGACCTGAAGCTTTCTGACCAGCCTGCGCATCTGGTCGGAAAGAACGCCCAGCTCATCCTTTGAGGTATAGGAAATCTCAATATCCAGATCTCCCTCTGCCATCTTTATGGCTGCATTCTCAATCTCGGATATGGGCATCTTGATCAGACGTATGATCACGAAAGAGAAAAAAACGCCGATAAGAATAATTCCAAGAATAATTGCTCCCAGAATGATCGTTGCCTTCTGGTAAAGAGAAGCGCTTTCGGCAGTCTCCCTGGTGCTGCCCTCCGTGTTATATGTAATGATCTCATCAAATGCACTATTTAAGGAGTTATAGAGTTCTACACACTCACCCTCAAGAATCCCGCGGGCTTCTTCTGTCTTTCCCTGCTTTGCCAGGGAAACCAGTTTCTCATCTGCCTGCCGGTACTGTTTCCAGATATCCATGGCAGCATCATAAAAGCCCTTTTCTTCCTCATCAATTAAGCTTTCATATTTCGCCAGAAGCTCGTCCATCTCCCTCTTCTCTTTCTCAATATACTGAAGACTGAACTCCGCAACCTCGTCAGAAACAGCTGTGAGATATCCAAGCTCATTGAGACGGACATTGGACAGCGTAGCGGACATGTCTCTGCCGGCGTCTACACTTGGAAGCCAGCTTGTTGAAATATCGTCTGTCTTTTCATTTAACTTTCCCATTAAAAGAAATGACATTCCCCCGATAATGAGCATGCCAGCCAGCGCAACCCCTATAAGAATGTAGAGTTTTAATCTGATTCTTAAATTCCGTATGAAGTTTATCATATCCCTAATCTCCTTTTATTCAAATACGATATTTATAATATGATGATACCAGGGTCAAAATACCATGTATAAAATGCGAAACAACCCGTGGCATCATGGGGTCAAAATACCTTTTGACCCTAATGTTATAATATCGGCATTTCTTAAATATTTGATAAGTATTTAAAGAAAGACAAAGGAAATATTATCATGATAACTTTTGTCCTAGAGCGTGTTTGAAAATTGCTTTCTGCCAAATGTGCGTCACAAATTGCGGGGCAAATTAGCCGCAAAGTGGGGCGTGCAGGTGGCAGGAATGAATTTTCAAACACGCTCTAGGATCCGCAGTCCCTTAATTTTCACTTAATCCTTCTCATAGCCATTCCTTTTATAAAGTACAAGAAATACAAGAATGCTGACGATCAGCTCACCAAAAAGCACTGCTGCATCCAAGGACGTCATCACATATTTTTCCCCGTTCGCAAGGCACTCAGTCATCCCTGTCATAACCCCGGTAAATAGAAATCGCGAAACCTTATGAAGTCCCTCTGACAGATTTCCAAACACAGGAACCAGCATTAAGACCATCATAAAAGGAGTGGCAATCAGACTTGCATTCATCTGATTCTTCGCACAGATTCCCACAATCATCCCAAGCACGCAGCTTGTAAGAGAAGCTATAACACTCACCAGGAAAAAGGGAAGTGCAGGTATCATTTCAAAAGGAATCCCGCTGATAAAAAGTACAATATAATTTACCGCCATCAGCATGAGAAAGGGAATTATAATACTCCCGATAAAATACTGCATCCCAGTAATGGAGGATGTCATGAGAACCCGCAGTGTATGCTTTTCCTTCTCCTCTGCAATAGTGGTTCCTACCATAACAAAGCCTTCGCAGCAGATATTCATGGAAATCCCCAGATTCAGAAGGAACCCGGTAAGGTAAGGCGCAAGCTCGCCGCCTGACTTACTCCCGTAAAGAATCTTGCATACCTCCACCATGGCAATCACCATAACCGGTCCCATCATAATCATTGTATTCCTGCTGATGCAGAGCCATTTAATCTGGGCTACTGCTGCTAATTTGTGCATATTTTTCATAACAAAAAGCTCCCTTCTGAGTTTTTAAATATTTAAATCCTTTCCCGTCACCTCAAGAAATACCGTTTCAAGCGTTGGCTCACAAGAATGGATACTTGCAATCTGATCATTCTCCATCCACCTGGCAATCCTGCCGATATTTTCTGAATTCTGCTCAAGCATCAGCTCCTTATTGCTGTTAAGCAGCACATGATATTTTTTAATCTGGTTATATTTCAGGCAGATTTCCTGGGGAGAGCCAAATTCCACAATCTCCCCCTCATGCAGAAGCGCAACTTTGTCGCAAAGCTTTGCAGCCTCTTCCATATTGTGAGTTGTAAGAAAAATCGCCATTCCTTCTTCCTTAAGATCCAGAAGCATCTTGTGGATTGCTACAGCTGTAGACGGATCAAGCCCACTGGTAGGCTCATCCAGAAACAGAACTCTCGGCTTATGAAGAACTGCCCTTGCAAGAACAAGTCTCTGGGTCTGTCCTTTTGAAAGCTTCCCCGCCGTTTTTTTTATATGCTCTGTAAGACCCACCTGGCTGATTACCTGCTCCACTCTCCCGCGGGGCACCTTCCATATTCTGGCAAACAGATAAAGGTTCTGCCATACGGTCATTTTTTCATAAATTCCGCTGTTGTCTGAAACCACCCCGATTTTTTCATAGATGGAAGCGTCAATATTTGTCGAATCCGTTCCCAGAAGCTTTGCCTCACCTGTAGTCTGCCTGAGCTGTCCCGTAATAATCTTGATTGTCGTCGTCTTTCCAGAGCCCGACGGCCCTAAGAAGCCCAGTATTTCGCCCTTGGAAAGTGTCATACTGATGTCCCTTAGTGCAAGTTCTGTCTTAAATCGTTTGGAGATGTGCGACAGAGAAAGTAATACATTCTGTTCCATACAATAACCCTCTTTCTATTTTTTCTTGTGCATTAACATTAGCACATTACTGAAATCCTAACACGATTGCATCCCTGGCAGGCTCTATGGAAGGAGTGAAACCAGTTCATGCCTGTAAATAAAGTAAAAACAAAAAACCCGGTTGCCGTTACCATCCATAACCCGGCAAGTGTCCCGGCAAGCAGTGTCATAATAATGGTATAGCTGCATGCCGTAACCACAACATAACGTGCCTTATTAAAAAACCCATTCCAGACTTCGGATAGCAGATATAACAGAAGTACATAAACTATAAGCATGATCCAAAATAGCCCTAAATGGATTCCGCTAATGGATGTATTTGCAGGATTTGTATTCGACGCAATAAGTGTAGGAGCAGCCATAAATAAAAGCGCTGTTTCCGGAACAAGATTTAAGGCTGTTATATGAAAAAGGACAATGAGTATTCTCATATCTGCGGTAAAATATGTAGCGGCATAGCATACAAGACCAAGAAGAAGTGGGATAAAACCCGAATAATTTAGAAGCATGTCTCCCCAAAGCAGGGAGACAGCTGCACATATAAAATATCCCCAGGACAGAAAGACCATCAGATTAATATTAAACTGTCTGGGAGTAAGGATTTCCCTGGTAATATCTTCTTTTATTATTCGCCTGAGCTGACTGCTCCAGGAATCAGAGCTGTTTTCTAATACCTTTTCTGTTACGGCATTATAAGGGAGACTGCTCTGAAGGAGATTTTCACATACCCGTTTTACAGCCTCCAGATTTTTTTCTTCATCCCCGAGCGTCTCAAGACGGCGCAGCAGAACCTCACTAAAGGTAATGTCTCCGTTATTTAGCAGCCTGATATCTGAAATCGGAACTCCAAGCACTCTTAATACCTTAATCCGTTCAAGTAATGCCACATCATTTTCGGAATAATCCCGATAATTATTCACATCATTTCTTTCAGGGAAAATAAGCCCCTCTTTTTCATAATATCTGATATTGGCTTTTGTGATGCCCACTCTGATTTCTACATCTTTGATCTTCATAGCTGACTACCTCCTTTAACTATAATAATAAAGGTTAAAGCGGCTTGAAGGTCAATACTTTTTCTCAAATTCTCTCCAAAAGTTGTCCCTTCATATTCTTTGAAAACAGACACCTCTCTCCATTTTTCATTCTTATCTCGCGTCCCTTAAGATCCAACTCTGCAATCTGTTCTACATTCACAAGATATGCCCTGTGGGTTCTGAGAAATCTGCTTCCAAGCTGTCCCTCCAGTTCTCTTAGGCTCCCGATAAAATCAAACCAGTCATTTGTTCCATGGAGAGCAATTCTGTGGGTGCGCGGGGCGGCTTCAAAAAACATGATCTCATCTAACGGGACATGCTTTATCACATCCATCACCTTCACAGAAAAGAATTCCCTGTGTTCCCCCTGCTCTGCCTGCATCCGCTCCGTAATTACGGAAAGGCTGTGTCTGAGCCCCTCTTTCATTTTCTCCGTACTTTCCTTCACAATGTAATCCAAAGCCTCCAGATGATACCGGAAGGTCTCGAAGGCCAGATTTTTATATGCTGTCACATAGATGATAAACCCTCTGGGGTCATATTTTCTGATTTGCTGTCCAAGTGAAAATCCGTCCATAGATTCTCCTTTAAGCTCCACATCCAGAAAATAAATACCCCTTCCGGAAGCATCCTTCACCGCATCAAGAATCTTCTCCGGGCATCCGCTGCATACGGCAATCTTCATATCATATCCTTCAATCAGAATCTGCTTTTCCAGATATTCCATCTGAATCCTGCGGATTTCCTCCTCATCTTCACAAATGTACACTGGAAGCATATGTATTCCTCCCTACCCTGCATTCCGTTTTCTGATCTTAAGCTCCTGAATGAAATATCCATCCTTCACTGCTGTAACCGGAAGCACATTTTCATAAAGATCCACCGTCTTTTTATAGCTTGCAAGCCCGGTTCCGCGGTTCGTTCCCCTCGTGGAATAGCCCTGCTTCCAGATCTCAGGTACATCCACCTTATGATACAACAGATTCTTCACCCGGAATGTCGTACAGTCCTCCTGGCTGCTGATCATAATATATACCCGTGCATCCTCTCTTCCCCGCACCTCATCCATCGCGTTATCAATCAGGATGCCTAAACATCTGCACAGATCGGTCGTCTTAAATTCTGCCCCGTAAAACGGATTCATTACCTCCAGCTCACAGGTTGTCTGGTCCTTTTGCATTTCCGAAATCTTTGTAAGGAGAAGTCCTTTTATCTCTGTCATATAGACATTGCCAAGCTGTGACATCTGCCGGATCTGTCCGCCAATCTGGCTGTCAAAGTCTTCCGTCATTTCCCGGATAAACTCCAGCGCTTCTGCAAGGTCTCCTTCCTTTGCCTTCAGATACATCCCTGACATCATATTTTTGTAATCATGCCGGAAACGCCTCATCTCCTCCTGCATTCCTTCCAAAGTACGGATATAAGCATTCTGCTGTTTAAGAATCAGCTGCTGTGCATCGAACTCCTTTCGCTGCTGTTCTTCAAGACCCATATAATTAAAAAGAGCCAGCATAACGAACATTATGAGATACACAAAGATTAAGCTGCCATTGCGGCTCATTCCCCAGCCCATAAGAAACTCAGCCCCTCCGATATATAGAAGCGGATAAGCACTTAAGCAGATCAGGCCAAAGCCCCAGGAGCTCTTGTGTTCCATCCATTGACAGTACACCTTTCCGATTTTCATCTTATATAGAAAAAATAAAAACAGGAGAAATAAAGCAGGAGACATCAGCGTATTTACAAATAAATACAGCATATGTTCATTTGGAATACTTAAATCCAAAGGTCTGTCTGAAAGAAGTGAAAAGCATACGACACCCGAAAACTCTTTTGCGATTCCGCTGAATATAACACTCCCCCAGCATGTCTGGAAAGCTTCCCCAAAGAGCATACTGATACAGGCTGCATTCCCTAAAAGCACCATATAAGATGCCGCTATATTGACGGCAGTAAGCCTGAGAAGATGCCCTTTATAAAGGAATGCCATGAGAAATGCTAACGTTACAACATAGACCAACGGCAAAAACACTTTACAAAATGCATACTTCCTCCTGCTGCCGCGGGGCATAAGCTTTAAAATTACTATGCCGGCACAGATATCCGAAACAAGACTGAAAAGACCTGCAAAAATATCATATCCGAAGATCTCCAGAAAGCTCATAGACTTCTTCTCCCTTATGGTTTACCCTTGCAAACGGACAGCGTTTTCCAATGCATTGATTATTTTGCGCAGAATAGCTGCACACAATCACCGGCTTTTCCATCTCAACGCCAAAATATTCCTTTACAAAATCAATAGCCGAAAGAATAGACAAGTACGAATCCCTTTTACAGCAGCGGGGGCCTCCAACCGCCCCGATCTCTCCCAAAGCCTTTGAAGTCATCAAATGAGAAAGCCTGAACGGTTCTATAGCCAGCGGGGTAGATTTCGTAATAATCGACACAAACATACCTGCGCTGATGCCGGCTCCACAGGCGCCCCAAAAGCCACATGTTCCTCCGGGGACACTTTTTCCCCTGTCCATCATTTCAGCCAGCGATGGCTGCAGTTCAATATTCCCGCCGGCATTTTTATATGCTGTCAGCAAAGCCGAACCAACCATTACATGATGTTCCGGCCCATGCATATGGCAGAATGGCTGTTCCATCATCTTCTCTAAGATCCGGACCGGATTCTTTGAATCCTCTTGCAGGCAGATCCTGGTAATGACATCCATGCCTGCAGTATGGCACTCATTACACACATAATGCCCTTTTACACATCTGGTTTTGCTGTTTTCTTTTTTATGACATATGACACACTCCATAACCTCATTCGCTTCCAGATATTCAAGCGGAGCTTTACATATCAAACATTCTTCCTTCATAAATACGCACTTCTTCCTTTCTTCTGTATTGTATACACATACTCTCATTTTACTATCCGTCCATGCTCCACAGCTTTGCAGATCTTAAGGACTTGCGCAATCTCTGCACTTACTTTAAGCCCGGATATTTCCCCAGAGCGTTGCCACATCTGACGTCATCTGGCTGATCTTCCTGTAATTCTCCAGCTGTAACTGCTTCCGGCCTCTTTCCACAGTCTCTGCCCTGTGGTTATAAGCCTCCGCCTCCATTCTCCCTTCAAAATCTATTTCATTCTGGTTCATTGCCTCAAGCTTCGCGATCTCCTCACGGACTCTGTCCAAAAGCGTCCTCGCTTCATCTACAAGACTGTTTACAAGCTTTTCAAAAACAATCCACCCCATATTCTCCTCTTTATAGGCTTCGTTCGCCTCTTTTTCTGCTTCCTCTCTTCTGATGGATTCTTCCTCTTTTACATACCACTCTGCCACATCCTTTGTAAACTGATCAATTGATTTGTCCAGACAGCTTAGCTCTTCCTCCTTTGTAAGTCTGTGGTAACGCATCGTCTGCCCGTCTATCTCAAGCGTGGTCCCATCAAAATCCTCCCCGGTACAATCATCCTGTATCCAGACCGTCCTGACGCCCTCGTCGTATCCTTCTGTAATGCGCTGCCGTACAGAGGCATATGCTTTTGCAAGCGCTTCCATATACTGATTCCAGTCCCGGCTGTCTTTCCCCTCCATCTCCTTCAGAAACTGGGCGTTTAAATCAAGATAGAGATTCTGGCTCACCCCGTTCTCATCCACTGTATCACTATTCAGCCTGATATAATCAGCATATAACTGATCCGACGGCGTAAGCACTCCGTGGGTAATCTGAGTCAGACTTTTTTCTGTCCCTGTATCAGAGTCTGTTCTGTTCTCCATCTCCGAAAGCTGCTCCCTGATATAATTCACGCCTTCCCGGGACACGGTGATCCGGTCCTTTACATCAGCGCGATGCTCCTCTATAAACTGGTCGGCAAATTCTGTAATCTTTCTATTATCCTGTACTGCTTTCATCTGTACCGCATTTCGAATATTAGTCTTTTCTGTAAAAAATGAATCATTTCCGTATATTTTCATATTCTGTCTTCACCTGCCCTT
Organism: uncultured Dorea sp.; assembly: GCA_948602995.1. Lineage (GTDB taxonomy): Bacteria > Bacillota > Clostridia > Lachnospirales > Lachnospiraceae > CAPEBR01. The sequence continues at coordinate 31,005 of CAPEBR010000032.1, read as the reverse complement.
TTGTCCTTTAAATGATTATCGGATGCTTTTGTGTAAATCATAATGTCTTGCCAAAAAACGGTTCCGTCAATATCTGTGAATCATCCTGCTTTCGGCCTCTTCTCTTGTAAGCCCGCCATAATTGCACCTTGCCATGAGCTGCACATCATGGTCGTTCAGTTTATAAAAACGCAGAATCACCAGCGAGGCTGCCGCTCCCGCCGCGGGGACAATACAGCCTGTATTCCAGAGTACATCTGCAAAGCCCTCTGCCTGTACCGCACCCTCTCCTTCGATAAATCCAGTCATTCCCAGAATAAAGGCTCCCAGTGCGGTCATGAGCGCTGACTGAAGCTTTGCAAAAAATGTCTGCGCGGCAAAGGTGATTCCGGGGCAGCTTTTCCCAGTCATATAGCATCCATATTCAGCACAATCCGGAGTAAACATGAACATCAGCACACTTGTAAAACCGGAAGGCACTGACGCAGCAAAGGTCAGGATCAGATAAACGGTCAGATTTTCAAATCCTGCCGCCCACCGGATCATATTCAGAATAAGGGCGGCAGATGCTGCCGTATAGTACAGCCTGAATTTATCAATCCGGCGGCTGAGCGCAGGAATGAACAGTCCGGCAGCAACAGTGGGGATAACCCCCATGATTCCTGTAATGGACATAATGGATTCATCCTGCAGGCAGAATCTTGCAATATAAAGCCTCCAGGGAGAGGCGATATTCAGCGATCCGCTGATCAGCAGCGCTGTATAATAGATGAACAGAAAACGGTTATGCATCAGATATTGAAGCACTTCCCCCAGACTTACTTCCTGCTCCTCCTTTGCCGGCGTCATTCGTTCCTTTGCGGTAAGACAGATTGGGATCATGGTAACAGCAGCTGCTGCAGCCAGGATAAAAACTGTTGCTGTCCATCCGCCGATAGATTCACGGAAGGAGGGGATAATGACCATGACGATTGTGGACGCCAGCGTGGCCGATACCCGGCCGATTACATTCAAAGAAGTCCTCTCATTCTGATTGTCCGTCATAGTCATGACCAGTCCGAAGATCGGAACATCATTCATAGTATAGCCCACAGACCAGAGCAGATAGGCTGCCACCGCCCAGGCAGTCTTTGCTGCTCTTCCCATATTTTCAGGAATCGCAAACAACAGCATGGTTGCTGCCAGGACAATCGGAATTGAAATCTTAATCCATGGGACAAACTTTCCCTTCTTAAAATGAACCTTATCAACAAGACCGCCGAAAAAGGGGTCATTTACTGCATCCCACACCTTTACAGTCAGTGCGATGCCGGCAACTGCAAACGCTGGTATCCCCACATCTGTAAAATAGACATTGATATACATATAAATTAGTGCATAGATCAGATTCTGTCCTATAAAATACAGGGAATAGCTGATACGCTCTGCAGCTGTCGTTTTATATTCTGTCTTTTTTCGCTTTATCTTTTCCTCTTTCATTTTTTATTGCATATCCCTGTCATCAAACGGATCTCCGCACTCCGGGCAGAATTTCGGAGGATTCGACGGATCCTCCGGCGTCCATCCGCATTTATCACATCTGTACTGTAATGCACCTTTTGGCTTTGCCTTTCCGCATTCCGTACAGAATTTTCCTTTGTTTACAGTTCCACAGGAGCAGACCCAGCCCTCTGGCTTTGCAGGCCCCCGCGCGCCGCACTGGGCGCAGAACTTCCCAGTATTTCCCGCCGCGCCGCAGGCACAGGTCCATCCTGCAGATTTAAAGGAACCCGCCGCCCGGGCATCCTGCACCGGCATGCCCTGCTTCTGGCTATTCTGCCCCATTGCGTAGAGATTCTGGATACTGACTCCGCCTGCCTGCTGTGCCATTCCCATTCCCATGAATCCACTCATGGCGCCGTGCTGGTTGCCTGCCGCCTGACGCATTGCATCTGCCTGGGCTCCGACCAGTGTGGCAGCAGCCATATTCGGGTCACGCATCACTGCGGACTTCTGGAGCTGTTTGATCATATCCTCATCTTCCTTTGAGGCTGATACACTGTTCATTCCAAAGGAATATACAAGAATTCCCCGAAGCTGCGTCCACTTTTTTGAAAGGACCTCATTCAGTGCATCGGATATCTCCATGGTGTGTCCCGGAAGGGAGCTGTAACGGATCCCCTGCTCAGAGAGCTTCGCAAATGCCGGCTGGAGTGCGGTCAGCAGCTCGGATTTCAGCATAGAGTCAATCTGATCCCTTGTATATACATTGCTGACATTTCCGCAGACATTGGCATAAAAGGCCATGGGATTGACAATCCGGTAGGAATACTCGCCATTGCAGCGAATGGAAATGTCAACGTCCAGACCGATATTCCTGTCCACAATCCGAAATGGAACCGGATTCGGGGTACCGTACTTATTTCCCGGGATTTCCTTAATGTTCACAAAGTAGATGCGCTGATCCCTTCCTGCTCCCCCTCCGAATTGGAAACGCTCCCATGCATCTCTTGCAATTCCCTTGAGTCCGTCCAGAAAGGAACCGCCGAACATGGATGGACTGGTTTTGCTGTCATAGGTATACGCCCCCGGCTCTGCACATGCATCAATTACCCTGCCGCCCTCCACAATAATCATACACTGGCCGTCAGCCACGGCAATATGTGATCCGTCCGTAATCACATTGTCCTCTCCTCTTTTATTGGCAGAACGCCCGGAGGTATGCTTCTCACCTCTGGCTGCCAGTATATCCGCCTCCAGCGCATCGCAGTAAAAATATTCCTTCCACTGATCTGCCATTGCACCGCTCATTGCCCCGAATGCTGCTTTAATTAATCCCATTCTGATTTTCCTCCATCTTTTTTATTCTGAAATTTGCTGTTTCTGTCCACAGGTCTGCGTAAAGTGTATCCCAATGCCATTTAAAATTTCCCGCTTGTACCGGAGCTGTCTGAATGCATCCCGCTGCTGCCTCCGGAAGAGCTGTCATTAGAAAGCTTTCGTTTGGTAACTCTGTGATACAGAAACTGATCCGACCGGTTCTGGAGACGGAAGCTTCCTTCCTTCAGGTATTCCATTGCCCCTCCCTGGCGTACCCTGGTATTCATACTCTTTTTCCACGACATAACAATAACCAGGGAGATGCATAAGGAAAGCAAAAAGGATACCCCGATCACGAGGGGAATCCGGTATCCCTCCCCATACCGGTGTTTCTCGGTATAAGGCTTTCCCTCTTTTGCTGCCGTGAGATAATCGTCCGCAAGAGATACATATTTTGAAAATGCCTCATAAAACTCTTCGTCAGACAGGTCATCAAGGATCAGCTCTCCGATCCGTTCTCTTCCATATGTCGTAAATGCTTCCTGTGCAGCCCCGAAGCCAACCAGGCCCCAGTCCCGCTCTGACATACTGATGGCAAGCATAATGCCGCTTCCGCCAAAGTTCTCTCCAAGACGGTTTTTCTCAAATAGCTCTCTCTGCCAGTCCTTAATATCAAAGCCGCCGAAATCCCTTGTTGTCACTATGTATACTCCGGTATTGTACCTGTCCGAGAGATCCAGACACTCCTGCTCCAGAGCCTCTTCTTCACCCGCTGTCAGAAGTCCGGCGTCATCCTGTACCATCCCGGAAAACATCAGGCTCTCAGAAGAAGCCTGCACAGAGAAGCCGCATACTCCCTGATGCAGAAGGACTCCGGCCAGAAAGGAGGCAAGGAAAAGAAATATCTGTCTGGTTTTTTTCGCCTTCTTTATTCTGCCCATCACAACACACCCCCAAATAACAGAATACCGGCAGCAGAACACAAAATAGTTCCGATTGCTGTAAATCCACAAAGATAACGCCAAAAAGCTCCTCTGTCTACTGGAAGCTCTCCCACCATCTTGCCGGTCTGTCCATTAATCGCAAACTGATATCTCTTTTTATTGTAAATGGTCTCAAACATCCATACTGGAAGCAGAGTATAGTGTACTTTTCCATGATCAGAAGAAAGATTCCTCCGGCTGACTGTTACCGTATCATATCCCTGTACAGTGCCAAGGAGCACATGCTCTGCACTCTTATAGAGACGCTCCTTCGCCCGACTTTGTGCCGTCCCTGCATCCACATCATACCTGTCCGTCTCATATCCCGCAAGATACGCCTGTTTGAAATCTGTCAGGGCACTGTAATCAAAGGGCTCGATGGATTCTGTCGTATCATCGTCCATCTCGGTGCTCCCGTCTACAGGCACATGGTAAAATTCCATTGTTCCGGCCCGGTTTACCATATAATAGGAGGTGTCGGTATACTCATAATCACCGTCGCTCCACATCCTTACCCTGGTTGCATGAAAGCTCATATCTGCATGTGCCCTGCAGTCAAACAGCCAGTAGGGCACATAATAGCCCTTCAGATTCTTCAGATAGCTTTTATTGCGGAAATTCTTTGGCAGCAGGCGTCTGCCCTGGCAGAAGTTCTCTAACATCTGTCTTGCCCTGTCTCCCTCAATCTGGAAGGGAATGATTGCCTCGGGTTCATACTTTCCGGATGCAGTCTCCCGAATCACTACTACATTGTCACAATAAGGGCAGGTTGTACTTACCGTATTTTCATCCGCCTCAATCCTGGCTCCACAGGACGGACAGATGTAAAGTCCATCCTCCGTTTTCCTGGCGCCCCTGGTTTCACCCTGATATTCCCAGCTTAGATCCTGCTCTTTCCCGGGCTCTTTGTCCTGCTCATACTGCCGGAGTGTTTCCAGATCATACTGGTTGCCGCAGCTTTCGCAGGACAGCTTCTGCGTCTCTGGAGAAAACTGAAGCGCTGCCCCGCAGCAGGGACACTTATATTGTACAAAATCCATATATTCCTCCTACTATTTTCCAGATACGGGAGTACCCTTAATTTTCAAAGGAAAAGCTCCCGAAATCAGTATACAGTTTCTTATATGAAACAGTATAACTGATTCCAGGAGCCAAAACAATGCCTTTTTGGTTTAACTTTGTATCATATATTTTTCTTCATACATATGGAATCTGTCATCGAACGCCGTACTGTCATCCTTATACCTTTTCAGGGTCTTGTGGATATTCAGGGTATGGTGGGCTGTGTCAATAATGCAGCCTGCAATATTGGAACAGTGATCAGAGGTACGCTCCAGATTTGTTAAAAGGTCGGACCATACAAACCCGGCTTCAATGCTGCAGCTTCCTTTCCTCATCCGGTAAATATGGCGTGTACGCATCTCTTCCTTCAGATGATCAATCACCTGCTCCAGGGGCTCAATCCCATAAGCCGCATCCACATCGCGTCTCTCAAATGCCTCCAGTGACAGTGACAGCGCCTCCTCTACTGCGGATGCAAGCACATGAAATTCCTTCAGGGCATCCTCTGTCAGTGTAAACCTCTTCTCGCGCAGCTCTTCTGAGGATTCCAGTATATTGAGGGCATGGTCTGCAATACGTTCGTAGTCTCCTATAATCTTCAGAAGTACTGTGACTTCTTCGCTGTCTGCCTCACTCAGCGTCTGGGAACTCAGTCTGATCAGATAGGTACCAAGAATATCCTCATAACGGTCGGTTCTGGCTTCCCCTCTCCGGATTCTCTCAGCAAGCTTCGGAGTATAATCAGAAAAGGAACGGATACTGTCTGCCAGGCAGCATACCGCCGCCTGCGCCATCTCAACCGCCACATTCCGGCATTGTTCCAGTGCAAGAGCCGGGGCGGCAAAGAGACGCTCATCCAGTTTCACCTTTTGCTCTGGCTCATCCGCGTCATGGATCACTGTCATTGCAAGTTTTTCCAGCAAGGGAGCCAGAGGCATCAGAATCACCACGCATGCCACATTGAAAATCGTATGGATAACCGCAATATCAAACCGGCTGACAGAAGCATTCAGAAAATCTGGATGGAATACGGCCCGTAAAACCATATACGCAGACAGCAGAACTAGCGACCCTGCCACATTAAAGCTCAGATGAACGAATGCAGCTCTCTTTGCATTCTTGCTCGCCCCGGTCGAAGAGAGAAGTGCTGTCACACAGGTCCCGATATTCTGCCCCATAATAATAGGAATCGAAGCCCCGCAGGACACCTGTCCGGTAGCGGCAAGAACCTGCAAAATGCCCACAGAAGCCGAACTGGACTGAATCACTGCTGTCAGAAACGCTCCGGCAAAAACACCTAAAAGCGGATTTTTAAATAAAAGGAACAGTTCCCGGAACTCCGGCACATCCGCCAGTCCCGAAACCGCCTGGGACATGGTCTCCATGCCGAACATCAAAGTAGAAAATCCCAGCAGGATCATTCCCGTGTCTTTCCTCTTCGAAGAACTGCAGAACATAAAAAAAATAATTCCGATAAACGCCAGCACCGGTGTGAAAGAAGCTGGCTTTAGCAGCCGGATCCATACATTACTGCTGTCAAGACCGCTTAAGGACAGAATCCAGCTCGTCACGGTTGTCCCGACATTCGCCCCCATGATTACATGGATTGCCTGCTTCAGAGTCATTAGACCCGAATTCACAAACCCCACCACCATGACTGTTGTGGCAGATGAGCTCTGAATCACCGCTGTCACGCCGCATCCGGTCAGAAATCCCATCAGGCGGCTGGATGTCATCCTTTCCAGCGTCGTCTTCAGACGGTTCCCCGCCCTCCTTTCCAGTGCCTGCCCCATCACATTCATTCCAAACAGGAAAAGGGATAATCCGCCAATCATTGTAAGTACATGAAAAATATCCACATCAAAAACCTCCGTTCCATTCCTTGATTCTTATGTTATGTATATCATACAAATCAAATATCAAATCTGAAATCGGAGTATTGTAAAATCTATGTAAAATATATGAAACAATTCAGATACATTCACCGTTACAAATATATCTACTGGAAGTATTGCCCGGTTATGTCTAAACCATTCATGCAGGATTTTGCAAGTACACCGTCAAAAAGCGCTTTTGGGAAAGCTCACTTCTATCCTTGTTCCCTTCCCTGGTGCACTGTCTATGCGGATATCGGCATTATGAAGCCTTGCCGAATGTTTCACAATAGATAGTCCCAGCCCTGTGCCGCCGGCCTTTTTGGAATGGCTTTTATCAACCCGGTAAAACCGTTCAAAAATCCGGCCCTGTTCAGATTCCTCAATCCCGATGCCCGTATCAAGGACAGACAGGAGTACTTCTTTGTCTCCTGGTTTTATACATACCTCAACTTTTCCACCTGGCTGATTATATTTCACAGCATTGTCACAGAGATTATAAAGGATTCCTCCAAGAAGCGCCGGAATCCCGTCTACAACTGCCGTACTTCCGTCAAGACTCAGGGAAATTCCGGCAGCCTCTGCCGCCGGCGCCAGTCTTCTGAGCGTCTCCTCTGCCAGTTTATACAGATCCGTCTCCATTCTATGCATATCACCAGTTCCTTCATCAAGGTGCGACAGATGAATCAGATCCTCCACAAGAGCGGTCATCCTCTTTGATTCAAAGTAAATCTGTTCTGAAAACCGGGGCACGTCAGCATTTTTTACCATTCCTGCAGAAAGGATCTCCGCATATCCGGAAATACTCTGAAGCGGTGTCTTCAGCTCATGGGAAACATTTGCCGTGAACTCACGGCGTATCTGTTCAGCCTCTTCAAGTTCAGCCCTTCTCTGCTTTAGCTCTGCCTCCTGTCTCCGAAGTCTTCTCTGCTGGCTTTCAATCCTTTCCAGAAGAGGGATGATCTCTTCATATTCCGCCGGAGCTTCTAGTTTATCAAGATTCAGCGTATTAAGAGGATGCACGATCCACTTCGAAAGCTGAAAGGCAAGGAACAGGGAAATTCCGGCCGCTGCCGCCCCTGTAAGCAGAATCGGCTGCAGCATTTCCAAAAGAAGCGACCACCAGGTATACTGTGAACCCGAGAGGCGAAGAACAGTTCCGTCTGTAAGGCGCACTGCCGCATAGAGCTGACGCTCCGTCAGTGTAGCGGAATACCGTTTGTCTTCGCCTGTCCCAGACCTCAGCGCATCTGCAATCTCCCTTCGCTGCAGATGGTTTTCCATCCCGCCAGAGCTTGCTTTATTATCAAACAGAACATTTCCCTCCTGATCAATCCATGTTACACGGCAGTCATTGTCATCCAGTCTGTTCAGGTAGTCTTCTCCCTTTAATTCCACGCCCCGGGCCGCGAGTTCTGCCTGGATGTGAAGCTGCTGCATCTGAACATCTGAAAAATAATTATAAAGTACACCCATAATCAGTGCGATGGAAATAAAAAATACGATGACTGCCGCAGCAAAGATTGAGGAAAAGATCTTCTTTGTCATATCTGCTTCTCCATCTTATAGCCCACTCCGCGGATTGTTTTTATGTATCTTCCGCAATCTCCAAGCTTTGTCCTGAGAGTTCCTACATGAACGTCAACTGTACGGCTTTCCCCGGTGAAGTCATCTCCCCACACACTGGCCATAAGCTGCTCCCGGGTGAAAACCAGTCCAGGGCTCTCCATCATGATCCTTAAGAGTTCATATTCCTTTAATGTCAGGGCAATGTGCTCCCCTTCTGCAGTAACCATATGCTCTCCAGGACTAAGCACAATCCTTCCAAGATGCAGAATTCCAGGCTTATGCTTCTTGTCAGATGACCGCCGAAGAACCGCTTTCACCCGTGATACCATCTCCATCATCCCAAATGGCTTTGCAAGATAATCATCCGCACCGAGATCAAGCCCGATCACTTTGTCATATTCCGTTCCTTTTGCCGTGGCAAATATAACAGGAATCCCGGAAGTCTCCCTGTTCTTTTTTAATTTCTTAAGGATCATGATGCCATCTTCGTCTGGAAGCATAATATCCAGAAGAACCAGCTCTGGAGTGCAGTCCTTTAGTGCCTCCCAGAATGCAGAGGCACAAGCAAAGCCCGAAGCATCGAAGCCGGAGGCCTTCAGTGTATAGACAATCAGATTCCGTATGCTGTCGTCATCTTCAATACAGTAAATCATATTTTTATCCCTCTTATCCGGTCTGTGTTTAGACAGTCTGCCAGACAGCTGTCAGTGCCCATGATGCCCCTTTCTCTGGTGCAGAGGCGTATTGTCCTCTCCCCTATTGCGGCAGTTTTCATTCTGATCAGATCCGTCTGTGCCGGTTTTTATGGGATTTTCCTTTATCACATCGTCTGTACCGGCGTTGTCTGTCACGTCATCCGCCCCCAATTCCCTGAGACGGATGAGGATCTCTGCCATACTCATGTTTTTGCAGTCCTCCATTGTAATTGAGCTGTCATACTGAAGAAGTTTTAGACAGGCATTATATTTTCCAAGTGACAATCCCAATTCATGGGCCTGGGACACTGTTCCCAGGTCAGCATTCTCATTATGACAGTCATGACCTATATGACCGGCACAGCGGCTGACTCCTTCCTCAAGCTCCTCCCTGTGATTTTCGTCTGCTGCCACTGTCAGAACCAGCTCTCCCTCTCCAGACAGATAGACACTCATGCCTTCACTCTCTATAACCGTATGGATTGCCTCTGAATATTTTTTCCACCTCAGGGATAAGCCCTCTAAGATTTCTTCTCCCTCTATATTATATGCCGCCGCAGATATAACCCGGTTGGAGCGGTTCAATGCCAGCTCAATAGAAGGATTCACGTCAATACTCACATAAGAGACTGGTTCAAGCACCCAGGAATATCCAAAAGCTCCCATAATCATAAAAAAGACTGCACAGGCGGCTGAAACTGCAAGCCGCATAACCGGGTGATGCTGCGGACGGGGATTTTCTCTCCGCTTTTCACTGAGATACCTTTTGGTCGATTCCGTAAGCCAAGGATCTGCTTTTATATTGTCAAACGCATCCTGTATTTTATTCGTCAAATCCGTCACCCCCCAGCTTGTCCCTTAGCATTCCCCGCGCTCTTGAAAGCAGGGAATAGATTGTATTCTCCTTTTTCCCAAGAATCCTTCCAATCTCGGCAGCAGAATATCCCTCATAGTAGTGCAGATAGATTGCATCCTTATATTTTGCCGGCAGGGACATCACCGCCTCCAGAACCTCCCTGTAGTCCTTACGTTCCTCGGCTTCTGCCTCCTTCAGGACATCAAGAGACACGGTATTACGTCTGAAAAAGTTTCTCAGATAATCCCTGCAGGCATTGATTGTTACACGGAGCAGCCATGCCTTCTCATGCTCCTGATCAAGGAAACGCTCCTCATGAAGCATATATTTCAGAAAAACATTCTGAAACACATCCTCTGTGTCAGTCTGGTTTTTTAAGTGATAAAGACAAACCCTCTGAACCATATCGGCATACCGTTCTACCGCCTGATTCACTTCATCCTCGCTTCGCATAACACACCACCTCTTTCCCCAAAACGGCAACTGCCTGAAGCTTTGGCTTCCAGATACACATAAGGCAGCGGAACCCGCTGCCTGCAAATTATTTGTTCCAGGATATATCTTTGGAGAGATTCTTCCACACCTCTGCGGCATCAGTGTCTGCCTGGATCTCCTGTACAATCCGGTCACTGTCTACCTGGAGAACCTTATATTCCTGTCTGTCCATTGTCACAAATCCCGCAAAAAGCAAAAATGCAAGAAAAATCCGAAGTCCAAATGTCCCTGCCGGGGAACCCGGTTCATTTTCGTCTGCATACAGCTTGTGATATGCAGCGCCATACCGTGGATGCACTGCCGGCGGTTCTCTCCTGTCACTATACAGTCTCCTGGTCTGCTCCAGCAATTCCTTTCTTCTCTTTTCCGAAGAATTCATACGCACTCACCTCAATACAGGATATGTGCCGGTTCCCGGATATATACTAACGAACTGTAACAGTTCCTAACGCTCCGCCATCTCCTGGATAATGTCCTCCCAGTCAATTCCTTTTTCGGCCATAAGCACCATGGCGTGGTAGAGAAAATCAGCCATCTCGTATTTAACTTCCTCTGGATCCGGATTCTTTGCCGCAATGACAATCTCCGTTGCTTCCTCACCGACCTTTTTCAGAATTTTATCAATTCCCTTATCAAAGAGATAATTTGTATAAGAGCCTTCCTTTGGATGCTCCTTACGATCCATAATGGTCTCATACACGGTCTCAAAAATCTGCAGAGGATTCTTCACATCCCCGCCGGCTCCTGCGATGGGCTGGTAAAAGCAGGTCGGGTTTCCCGTATGGCACGCAGCACCCACCTGATCCACTTCTGCAAGAAGAGTGTCATGGTCACAATCAATCGTAAGAGACTTTACATACTGGAAATGCCCGCTGGTCTCTCCTTTTACCCAGAGTGACTGTCTGCTCCGGCTAAAATAGGTCATTCTCCCTGTCTTTATGGTCTGATCGAAAGCCTCCTCATTCATGTAGGCAAGCATCAGCACCTCCTGAGTCTTGTAGTGCTGTACAATAACAGGAAGAAGCCCCTTCTCATCTGTCTTAAACTGAGAGAATTCCATCAGGCTCTCAAACGCAGTCATCATAATATTCTCTTCATTGCAGCGCTCCTTAAAGGAAGCAAAATCCATCTCTGGACGGCTGATATATTTCCCTGAAAGCCCCCAGACTCCGGGACATTTCAGAATCCTGACAAGTTCCTCTTCTTCCATGGCATCTGTAACAATCACACAGGGAAGATCCGTAACATTCATGACAGAATTGAGGTCAAGACGATGCATAAAAACAAGCTCCCCTGCACAGTCCTGAATAATATGCTGATGCTTAAACAGTGCATCGAAATCGTTTAGGGAGACTGCAATCTTTTCCTTTCCAAACCGCCTGGAAGCCTCCGCGGTCATATGTACATTATCTGCCTTTGAAAAATTAAGCAGTGCACGCTTGGCGCCTGCATACAGGATCTTCTTCACATCCTCCATCCGCCTGATATTTCCGCCTGCAATTACTGGAATCCGGATAACCCGGCTCATCCTTTTGATCAGTCCGATAGTCTCATCATGCTCCTCATCGGTTTCTGACAGATCAAAAACCAGCAGTTCATCTGCCCCATTGTCATTATAAGCCTTTGCGAGCTTTACGGCATCTTCGCATAAGACTTCTTTATTGTTAAACCATTTTACTGCCCTCTGTCCCGCGATAAAAATACACGGAATTAATCTCTTATAACTCATTACCATTTACTCCTTTTAAAGGCTGCCCTTTGTTGTCCATGCTTCTTCAATCCGCGGCTCCCTGGAAGCCGCCATGTCAAGCGCTTTTCCGAAGCTTTTAAAAAGCGCCTCTGCCATATGGTGGTTATTTCCTGCTGTCAGTATCTTAAGATGCAGATTCATTCTGGCACTATAGGATATTGCATAGAAGAACTCCCGCACAAGCTCTGTATCCATCTCACCGAGCCGGTCCACCGTAAAAGGAACATCATATTGAAAATAAGGCCGCCCCGAAAGGTCAGCTGCACAGAGAGCCAGTGTCTCGTCCATGGGGAGAATCATATGTCCGTAGCGTCTGATCCCAGCCTTATCTCCAAGACTTTCCAGGATTGCCTGACCCAGCACTATCCCTGTGTCCTCCACTGTATGGTGTCCATCCACAATCAGATCTCCTCTGGCCTCTACAGACAAGTCGAATAATCCATGTCTTGCCATTCCGTCAAGCATATGGTCAAAAAAGCCGATTCCAGTACGGATGTCTGTCTTTCCGCTTCCGTAAAGATTCAGTGTAACCCTGATCTGGGTTTCCTTTGTTTTTCTTTCACAGGTTATACTCCGGTCCATACATCTCCTCCTATTCAAAACGAACCTTAATGGAATTCGCGTGTGCTGTCAGATGCTCTGCCTTTGCAAATGTCTCAATATCCTCATGGACTGAAAGGAGCGCCTCCCTGGAATAAGAGATAATGCTGGATTTTTTAATAAAATCATCCACGGAAAGGGGGGAGAAAAACTTTGCAGTTCCATTGGTGGGAAGTACATGATTCGGTCCCGCAAAATAATCCCCAAGGGGTTCGCTTGCATATTCCCCGATAAAGATGGCTCCCGCGTTCCGGATCTTCATCATAACCTCATATGGATTCCGGGTCTGTATTTCCAAATGCTCAGAAGCAATCTCATTTGCTGTCAGGACTGCCTCTTCTATATCCTCCACGATCAGGATATATCCATAATTGTCCAGAGACCTTCTGATGATCTCTTTTCTTGAAAGCTCTTCTACAAACTGATCTGCTTCCTCTGATACTCTCCGGGCAAAATCCTCACTTGTGGTTACCAGAATGGCCGAGGCAAGCTCATCATGCTCCGCCTGGGACAAAAGATCTGCGGCTACATACCGCGGGTTCGCCGTCTCATCGGCAATCACCAGAATCTCGCTGGGGCCTGCAATGGCGTCTATACTTACATGCCCGTATACTGCCTTTTTTGCAAGTGCCACGTAGATATTGCCTGGTCCTACAATCTTATCCACCTTCGGAATACTCTCTGTCCCGTAGGCAAGCGCGGCAATTGCCTGGGCGCCTCCCACTTTGTAGATCACATCCACACCCGCCTCATGCGCCGCTACCAGTGTTGTCGGAGTGACTCTTCCATCCCTTCCGGGCGGTGTTGCCATAACAATCTCGTCAACCCCTGCTACCTTCGCCGGAAGCACATTCATCAGTACAGAAGACGGATATGCCGCCTTCCCTCCCGGAACATATACGCCTGCCCTTGCAAGGGGCGTTACCTTCTGCCCAAGCAGGATGCCGTCAGGTTTGCTGTCAAACCAGCTGTACTGGCGCTGCTTCTCATGATAATCCCGGATATTGACAAGCGCTTTCCTGATCACTTCCACAAGTCTTTCATCTACCTGTGCATAGGCTTCCCTGATCTCATCTCTGGTCACCCGGATATTGTCCGCTGTAATCTCTGCCTTGTCAAACTTTTTCGTGTAAGAAAACAGCGCCGCATCCCCCTGCGTCTTCACATCCGCAAGAATACCTGCAACAACAGACTCATATTCACTATACTGGTTCGGACTGCGCTTAAGCAGATCCTCCAGCAGATTCTTTCTTGATATCTCATCAAGCTTTTGTATTCTCATCTTTTTATCTCTCCGCTTCTATATAGCATTATTTGTATACTCGCGCAGACTTATCTGGCGCGCAGTATAACTGTTTAGTACCCTATAGTTATACCTGGGCCCGAAGCCTCATAATCAGGTTTTTAATGCGCTCGCCCTCCATACGCATTGTCACTGGATTCACAATCATTCTGGCAGACAAAGGACAAACCTCCTCCAGAATCTCCAGTCCGTTTTCCCGAAGGGTAGAGCCGGTCTCCACAATATCCACGATCACCTCGGAAAGGCCTACAATGGGAGCAAGCTCAATGGAGCCGTTCAGCTTAATGATCTCCACAGTCTGATGCTTTGTATTATAAAAATAATCCCTGGTAATATTCGGGTATTTCGTTGCCACACGAATCAGTTCATGATGTTTCAGAAGCGGAGCAGCATTCTTGTATCCGCACACGCACATCCTGCATTTTCCGAATCCGAGATCCAGTACCTCATGTACCTTTCTTCCTTCCTCCAGTATGGTATCCTTTCCGACGATCCCAATATCCGCCGCCCCGTATTCCACATAGGTCGGCACATCCGGTCCTTTTGAAAGAAAAAACTTAAGCTTTAAGGCCTCGTTCGTGAAGATAAGCTTCCTTGAACTTTCATCCTTCATCTCCTCGCAGGTAATTCCGATTTTCTCAAACAGCTTTAATGTCTCATTCGCAAGACGCCCTTTTCCAAGGGCAAATGTCAGATATCGCATATTAATCTCCCATCTTTTTTGACGGCTTGTAGATCTCCTTCTGCTCTCCTGTAACCAGATTCACCATCAGGATGTCTCCGCCTTTCTTTATATAAATGAGCGTACCGGCATAGTATTCCTTCCCATAATGCACATAATCTTCTAAAAGCCTCTCCTTGTCCTTCTTAATCAGCTCTGTATTCTTTGCCTTGCTGCGGAAATCCCTCGCCAGGGCAACCGCATCTTTTGTCATTCCCTCATCATACAGGATAATGTGATTCTTCCTCGTATACACAATCCGCGTGCGCTGTCTCGCCATTGCCTTCATCAGCTCGTCGATTACAATGGCAAAACCAATAGACGGTGAGTTTTTTCCGAATTTTTCCAAAAGGTTGTCATATCGACCGCCCCTTACAACCGCATCCCCGATTCCGTAGGTATATCCCCGGAAGATAATGCCAGTATAATATCCATAAGAGCCTGTCATTCCCAGATCAAAGGTAATATACTTTTCCACTCCATAGAGCCTCAGCACATTATAGAGACGTTCCAGTCTCTTCACCGCCATGATTCCCGCAGAATTAGGAGCTATATTCTTCGCCCGCTTAAGAACTTCTACCCCGCCGACCATCTCCCCGAGTGATGCAAATGCCTCCCGTGAACTCCTCTTTACCATAATGCTGTCCAGGTATTCCTCGACCCCGTAAAAGTTCCGGTTATTAATCAGCTCAATTACCCTCTCCGTCGCATCTTCGTCAAGGGCCGCATCTTCGATCAGGCTCTGAAAAAATTCAAGACTTCCCAGGTTTAGCTGAAACTCCTTAAGTCCTACCGCCTGCATCGTCTCAATCACAAGTGCAATCATCTCTGCATCCGCCTCTACGGAATCATCCCCGATCATCTCAGCGCCAATCTGGGTTACTTCCCTGAGCCTCCCCTGGTAGCTGGAATGGTTGATAAATGTATTCCCTGTATAGCAGAGCCTTATTGGAAGTTCCTCCTCACCGAACAAGGTAGCTGCCGCCCGCGCTACAGACGGTGTGATGTCCGGTCTCAGGGCAAGAGTGTTTCCTTCCTTATCAAAGAATTTATACAGATCCTTCGACGGGATCGTTCCGATCTCCTTTCTGAACACATCGAAATATTCAAAGGTCGGTGTCTGGATATCGTGATACCCATACAGATGCAGCGTCTTTTTAATTCTGCTCTCCAGTGTGAATTTTTTCCCGCATTCTACATTATAGATATCTCTTACTCCCTCAGGAGTATGCAGTAATTTTTCCATAATTCCTCCCATTGTCCAGAAACTTTATCATGCTACCACATAAAAGCCTCATTGAATTATACGTATAAACCAACATTTTGTCAATCAGTTATTTTCCCTTATCTCAAGATCCATGTTGATTGCATCAAGATAAGGAACCCGATAGCCATGCTCCACCTTCATAAAAAACCGTGCATCCAGCTCTTCATGGCGGATGCTCCTGCGTCCTCCCGTCTCTGCGCGTTTCCAGAATCTTAGCAGCTCCTGAAACCGCATATAATAAAGCTCATTCCGCTCCGAGTAATAGATAATCAGAAAGGCCACGCCTTCCTGCTGTTCAAAATCCCGCATAAACCGCACCTGGTGTTCATGGACATTCTGAAGCGGAAATGTATCTGCTACACATTCCTTTGCATCAAAGCAAACCGGAATACCCTGGACCGCCCCAATATAATCTACTGTACTGCGCTTTTCAAAATATGCCAGTGTAATCTGCCTGTGCTCCTTATCCATCTTCACCGGAGTGATGGGGGTCGGTATCTTCTGCATAAGCGCCAGTCCCCTCTCCAGATAATAGTCATTGGTCCGGTTGACCATCTCTTCTAATGTCGAACCTCTAAGGCCTCTTGAGTTCCATGTTGCCATCTTACATCCTCAATAATTCTATAAAATACCTTCGGAACCTCCGCGAAAAACTCCCTCCCCGAAAGCCTTGAAAGCTTTCCGTCAATGTTCGGAAAACTGAGGCAGTATGCGTGAAGGAGCTGTGCGGTAACTCCGTATTTCTTCTTATAGCTGTCGTTAAAGGCAGCGCACCCGTACTTGTAATCTCCCAGTACCGGATGGTCTTCGAAGGCAAGCTGCGCCCGGATCTGATGGGTGCGCCCGGTGATCAGATGCACCTTCAGAAGGGAAAGCTTCTGGCAGTATGCTACTGGTTCATACTCTGTTTCAACAGGGACAAAGCCGGATCCCGGCGCCGGGATCTTTTCCTTCCCGCCAGATGAGTCTGTCAGAATCTTTACACGGTTTGTCCTCTCATCCTTCCTCAGATATCCCCGGATATGTTTTTTTTCCGTTACAGCACCCTTTACCAGACACAGATAATACTTCTTAAGCTCCCGGGTCCGGAAAAGCTCTGACATTACCTGAAGTCCAGTAAGACTCTTCCCCGCCACGATTATGCCGCTTGTATTGCGGTCCAGACGGTTGCATACCCCTGGCCGGAAGGTCAAAAGCTCCTCCCTGGTCAGTGAACCATTTAAAAGGAGATGCTCTGTGACTGCCTCCACCGCAGAGAAGTCTTCCCTGCCGGCTTTTTGCGAAAGCATTCCCGCCGGCTTATTTAATACCAGTATATCATGGTCCTCATAGATTACCGCAAGCCTGGCTTTGGAAGGCTTCCCCTTTGTTTCCACGGGCGGCTTCGCGCTGAACCGGCCAATGGTATCCTCTCCGAGAAAAAGCTTTACATGGTCTCCTGCCGACAGCTTTTCACTGCCGGACGCCTTCCCCTCGTTTAGTACGATATTCTTTTTCCGGAGCATCTTATAGATAAAGCTTCCGGGGGCTTCGGGCAGGTATTTTTTCAGGTATTTGTCAAAGCGCTGCCCCGCTTCGTTTTCCTTTATCACGATTTCTCTCATAGTTCTACATAGATATTGTGAGTATCAGCTTCCTAATTGCTTTCTCCATCTTCCCGCTCTTCTTTTCTACAGCAGCAATATTGTTCATGCCCTCTGCCCTCAAAAGAAATGCGCGGTAATCCCGGAAGATCTTTACGGTCATCTTATCATAATGGTGATCCTTAAGCATCTCCTTGATGCTGAGGGCGCATTTTGCCTCATCTGTACGGCTGCTCTGAGTATAACCGCACACAGTATGTCCGCAGATTACAATTGCCGATACCGGCATAACCTTTTCCGTGCTGGTAATAATCATGTCATATGCCTTTACAAGAAGAGGCGCTTTTTCTTCAATCTCTTCATAATGCTCCTGGGAAATTCCTTTATGAGGAGCCATTGTAATATACTCCACAAGCATCTTGGATGCCGGAA
This sequence comes from uncultured Dorea sp., assembly GCA_948602995.1. GTDB lineage: Bacteria > Bacillota > Clostridia > Lachnospirales > Lachnospiraceae > CAPEBR01. The sequence continues at coordinate 13,037 of CAPEBR010000032.1, read as the reverse complement.
GGCATCCGACGATTGCAACCACGGTCAGAACATTCAACTTTGACCCGGTCTGTACATATCCCAGGATCAGAAGCGCGGCTACAACTGCAAATTCCAGAATAGCCCATAACAGATACCGGAATTTCCTCGCCTTTAGATATCCCGGCTTTCCTTTTTCCATCTTAATCATCTCTTCATCATCTCCACGTAATCCATCTCTTCTTCATCTCCACGTAATGACTGGAGCTATGAAGCCGCCCGGCAGCCGCCATTTATTTTCCTCATAATCCTCACGGTAAGACAGTCAGGCAAAAGCTTCGCAAACACTCTCGCCGCTTTCATGGACAGACTGTAAACAGAAACTCTCCTGCCGGACACCGCATCTAACAAGGCCTGCCTTACCACTGCCTCCGGCGATGCCTTAAAGGAATCTTTCATGCTTCCGTCCTCTCCTCCCGCACGTTCAAAAAATTCGGTGTCTACAGGCCCGGGGCATACAGCAGTCACAAAGATCCCCCTGGTACTCAGTTCTTCTGCGAGCCCCATGGTGAAGCTGTATACATAAGACTTGGTTGCTGCATACACGGAAAATCCAGGCTGGGGAGCAAATGCCGCCGCAGACGACACCTGGACAACACGGCTTCCCCTGGAGAGATAGGGGAGGCAGAGCTTCGTCATCCTTGTAAGGGCACGGATGTTCAGATCCAGCATGCCAAGCTGGGCATCTGTGTCTGCTTCCGAAAAACTGCCGGCCCTGCCGTATCCGGCTGCATTTACAAGCATACGGATATCCGGCTGCATTCTCGCCAGCTCTTTCTCGATTCTGTCATAGATATAATCTCTGGTAAGATCGCTGTCAAAGATCCGGACAGGAACCTTAAGTTCCTTTTCAAGCTTCTTCAGCCGTTCCGTTCTCCTGGCGAGAATCCATATCTCGTCCAGGCTTTTGTATAGTCTGGGGATCTGCCTCGAAAATTCTCTTCCGATTCCGGAAGACGCTCCTGTTATTACTGCGATTTTCATACTTTAATACCTCCTGTCTTTTTTTGATGTATATTTCGAATGGTCTTTTTCTTCTTTCCTGTTTTCTTCGGATCCCTGCTGTTTCCTTGTGTCCTGCCCTCTCCTGGCGCTTTCTTCTGCTCAGGACGTATCAGGCAGTGCCTGCCGTAACCGACAAGATCCATACGCCCGCTTTTTTTCAGAGCCTCCAGTACCAGATCATAATTTTTCGGATCCCTGTACTGTATGAGCGCCCGCTGCATCGCCTTTTCATGAGGACTTTCCGGCACATATACCGGCGTCATATCCCTGGGATCCACCCCGGTGTAATACATACAGGTGGACAAAGTAGAGGGCGTCGGATAAAAATCCTGCACCTGCTCCGGCATATACCCCAGATCCCGCACATATTCTGCGAGTTCAACAGCCTCTTTCAGTGAAGAGCCCGGGTGCGAGGACATCAGGTAAGGAACAAGATACTGCTCCTTTTGAAGCTTCTGATTCATTTCCATATATTTTTTTACAAATTTTTTATATACTCCGCTTTCCGGCTTTCCCATTTTCCTTAAAACCTGGTCTGATACATGCTCTGGCGCAACTTTCAGCTGGCCGCTTACATGGTGTTCACACAATTCCCTGAGGAATGCGTCATCGGAATCCGCAAGTACATAGTCAAACCGGATGCCGGAACGGATAAATACTTTCTTCACTAAAGGCAGGTTCTTAAGCTTCCTGAGCAGCTCTATATAATCCTGATGATCTGCATCCAGGTTCCTGCACGGTTTCGGAAAGAGGCACTGCCTGTTCTTACATACGCCCCGTTTTAGCTGGTCTTCACAGGACGGATGTCTGAAATCAGCAGTCGGACCGCCCACATCATGAATATATCCCTTAAAATCTTTTTCCCGGGTCATTTTTTCCGCCTCGGCAAGCAGGGAAGCATGACTTCTTGTCTGTACAATTCTTCCCTGGTGAAAGGTAAGGGCGCAGAAGGAACAGCCTCCAAAGCACCCACGGCTGCTAATGAGACTGAAACGCACCTCACTGACTGCCGGGATGCCTCCCTCCTTCTGGTAGGACGGGTGGAAGGTCCTCATATACGGATACCCGTAGATTTCATCCATCTCTGTCTCTGTGAGCTGCCGCTGAGGCGGATTCTGTACTACAAAGAGATGCTCTCCATAAGGTTCGATCAGCGTCTTTCCGGAATAGGGATCTGTATTACTGTACTGTATATAAAAGCTCTCTGCGTAGCTAAGCCTGTCCTCCTTAAGCTCTTCATAGGACGGAAGCCGTATCGCGTCATATACACTGTCAGGACTCTTCGTCTTAAAGACCGTTCCCGGAATAAAGGTCAGATCCTTTACCTGGATCCCACTGTCCAGCGCCTCTGCAATCTCAATAATCGAACGTTCCCCCATCCCGTAAGAAATAAGATCAGCGCCGGAATCCAGAAGAACTGACCGTTTCAGCCTGTCCGTCCAGTAATCATAATGGGCAAGCCTTCTTAAGCTCGCCTCAATTCCGCCCAGAATCACCGGCGTATGCTTATAGACTCTCCGGATCAGGTTCCCATATACACAAGCCGCATAATCCGGACGCTTTCCCATTACGCCGCCGGGCGAAAAAGCATCTGTACGCCGCCGTTTCTTTGATACGGAATAGTGATTTACCATGGAGTCCATGTTTCCTGCAGATACTAAAAATCCAAGGCGGGGCTCCCCGTATTCCGTAATACTCTTTTCATCCTTCCAGTCCGGCTGTGCAATGATCCCCACCCGGTAGCCATGTGCCTCAAGAACCCGTGTTATAATTGCCGGTCCGAAGGACGGATGGTCTACATAGGCATCCCCTGACACATAAACAAAGTCCACCGTATCCCATCCGCGTTCTTCCATATCCTGTCTGCAAATTGGTAAAAACCCTTCTGCCATTACAATCCCCTTATGCATCCTCCTGAAGTGTCACCTCATAGGTGCCGTTTTTAATATCATCATAATCCTCTATGTAATAATCTGCCAGTGCCCGCTTCTTTTCTGCCATCGGCTCGGAAAAATCGTCCTTTACGGCGCATACCTTCATCCCTGCATTCTTCCCGGCCATAATTCCTGCCGGGACATCTTCGAATACAAGGCAGCGGGACGGCTCTGCCTTAAGCTTCTCTGCTGCAAGCAGATACACATCCGGTGCGGGCTTGCCTGCTCCGGCCTCCTCTGAGGTCTTCACTGCATCAAAGAGGTGACTGATTCCCAGTGCTTCCAGTGTCTCTGTTGCCAGTTTTCTTGAATTACTTGTTGCAATTCCGGTCTTCACTCCCTCTTTGCGCACCATCTCAATGAATTCCTTCACCCCTTTTTTCAGGGGAACCTCATGCATATATTTCTCATATGCCATCTCATGCCATTCGTCCATAATCTCATCAACCGTCATAGGGAGTGTGGGGAATACTCTGTGATAGTACTCTGCCACTTCCCGATAGCTCATTCCTTCCATGTCCTCATGAAAGGTTGCAGGCTCTGTCAGATTGTATCTTTCCAGATACTCCTCATCCACCGCAACCCAGACCCACATGGAATCCACCAGTGTACCGTCCATATCAAAGAGCACGGCGTCTATATCTTCCAGCATTTTTATCATAATCCTCTGATCTCCTCCTCTGTAAGCCTCCGGTATTCACCGGGATTAAGAGACGCATCCAGTACAAGGCTTCCCATGCGCTCTCTCTTAAGATACAAGACCTCTTTTCCTGTGCAGGCAAACATCCTCTTTACCTGGTGGAACTTTCCCTCCTGAATGGTAAGCCTCACCGCAGAAACAGATCCGCTCTCTATGATTTCAAGCTTTGCCGGACGCGTCCGCTCTGCCGCTTCCCCGGCTCCTATATCCACGCCCTCAAGGAAACGCCGTACGTCCTCATCTGTGACGACTCCCCTTACCTTTGCATAATACACCTTGTCCACATGCTTTTCCGGAGAAAGCAGTCTGTGGGCAAGGGCTCCATCATTAGTAATGAGAAGAAGGCCTTCCGTATCCTTGTCAAGACGTCCTGCCGGAAACAGATCTTTTCGCTTCCGGCTCTCAATCAGGTCGAGCACCGTCCGGTCCCGTCCGTCCCTCGTAGCGGATACAACCCCGGCGGGCTTATTCATCATATAATACTCATATGCAGCATACCTGATCTCTTGTCCGTCAAAAGCAATACACTCCTTTGTCTCATCTACCTTAAGCTCCGGTTTTTTCAAGGTGGCTCCGCCTGCAGATACCCTGCCCTGGCGGATATATTTTTTAACTTCCTGACGGGTTCCGATTCCCATATCAGCAAGGTATTTATCCAGTCTGATCATACAAGCCTCCATCCGGGAAGATACTTATTTTTCAGCATACCGCTGCCAAGCTTCCCCCACCCCAGCGGGAAACTGTCCACACAGACAAGATACCATCCCTTTTCCTTTGTATCTGCCAGGTCAGATACGTCCAGAGTCTCACCCTTCAGATACCGCATTACCCGTCCATCCTGCACAGGAAAATCAAACACTCTGCGGTATTCTTCCTTTTTCAGAGACATGGCAAATGCCTGACTTGGCTCAAAACGGTTTTTCTTGAGCTCTCCCAGCAGAAGACCTGTCCTTAAAAAACGGATCCCTCTCATGTCAGGAAGCCCTTCTGGCATATAATATATCTTTTCTCCAAACAGAGCCATGCGCTTTGGTTCAAGATCTTTTTCCACATCAGAAAGAAACCGCAGAAATTCCTCCGGAAGGGCTGTCTTTTTCTCCCTGAAACCACCGCATTCCCTTTCCGGTTCTCTTTCCCATTCTACGGAAGCTTTTCTAATATTCCCTTTTTGTAAGAGAGCGAGAAAATGCCCCTCTCCCTTCATCCGGTGGGGAAAAATCCGGACTGTTTTCCTGAGAGCTTCCTCATTAAGAATTTCCCCATACTCTGACTGATCCACAGCTTCTGGAATGCCGTTTACAAAGCCCTCATAGCCCTTCATCTCTTCAATCTCAAATTCTGGACGCTTATGGATGAGATGCCGGATGATCCCCTCATTCTCCATGGGATCAAAGGTACAGGTGGAATACAGCATCTGGCCGCCCGGACGAAGCATCTGCGCTGCCTGTAATATAATGCTTTTCTGTATATTCCGGAAATACCCCGGCCCGTGTTCCTCCCACGCCCGGATCATCTTCCGGTCCTTTCGGAACATCCCTTCGCCGGAGCAGGGCGCATCAATGAGTATTTTGTCAAAATATTCCGGGAAGTAATCTGTAAGCTTTCCCGGCTCTTCACTCAGCACCAGTACATTTCCAATGCCGAATACTTCAATATTCTTTAACAGTCCCCTGGCTCTGGAATTACTGATGTCATTTGCCGCAAGCAGGCCCGTGCCGCCAAGCTTTGCCCCAAGCTCTGTGGCTTTTCCTCCCGGCGCCGCACACAGATCCAGTACCCGGTCTCCCGGCTCAATGGGAAGCCGGTCTGCCGGCGTCATGGCGCTGGGCTCCTGGAGATAATATAACCCTGCCGCATAATAAGGGTGTTTTGAGGGGGTTGTCTGATCCCCGTCATAGTAAAAACCATTAGAAATCCATGGAACGGGTATAATCTCAAAGGGGCATATCTGCCGGAACTTTTCTACAGAGATCTTTCCTGTGTTGACACGGAGGCCGTAATATCTTGGCTCATCGAAGCAGGCCAGGTAGTCATCATATTCATTTCCTAAGAGCTGCTGCATCTTATCTGTGAACTTATCCGGCAAATACATACTTTCCCTCCAGTTTCTTAAGTAATTCATACGTAGAAAATCCATATATAGATATAAGTATAACATATTTGGAGGCATAACTCTAGCACTTTGCAGTTTTTTAACATGAAAAACCGGACGCAGGAAGGGATACTCATATATTCCATTCAAACGGGGCGTGTCCCTTACTGCTGTTGGTTGGCCGATGAGTCATTATATTCGTGAAGTTGTATTGTAGTTTCTGGTGATCTAGTAACAGGAGAATGTAATAGGGATTGACACTGATTTCTTCTTGTTCGTTGTACGTATAGATTCCTACGTGAAGATGAACTGGGAATTTCCCTTTTGTTCCTTCTTTTCCGTAGCCGGAGTCGCCCATATACCCCAGGAACTCTCCTGCTTTTATTTTATCCCCTTCTTTTATGTTGGAGTAAGAGTCCAGATGAGCGTAGTAGTAATAAGTACCACTATCCGATGTGATACCTACACGATAACCGCCTTTTTCAAGCCACCCTAAATTCGTTATGGTTCCGTCTGTCATACTAAGTACAGGGTAGATTCCTCTCTTATTTTCAGATGCCATAATGTCGGTTCCTTCATGGCCGCTTGTACCTTTGTAATTGCGTTCTGCCTGCCAGGAATCTACATAGGATACGGTAAGGGAGGGATCCGCTGCTGATTCCGGTACGGGAAAATACTGTACCTCCCGTATGACATTCCGGTACAGGGCTTTACACTCTGGTGAAAGTTCCGGTTCTACTGCTTCCATCTCTCCGTCAGAAAAATGTGCGCGGTACCAGTCATCTGTAAGCGTCATCTTCCGATATCTTTGAAGTGTCCCTGCATGATATAGATTATGTGTTGTAAGAACTGTGAAAAAAGAAAGTAAAAAAATTGTTAAAATGATTTTCCCAAACCGTCTGATTGTCACAAATAATCCTTTTTGTAACCGCTCAGTACCTTCGCAGTTACCCTTTTTTTTGCATTATATGCAGAATACCTGGATTAATATGTCGTAGTACAAGTTATAAAAAGAGGGTTGGTCAGCAACAGGTCTGCGCATCTACTGCACAGACCTGCTGAATAGTTCTTTTTCTTAATTATTCTTTTACAAGCGGCGGCTTTTGATAAAGCTTCCGTTCTATCTGTTTACGTTTTTTGGCTATCATCTTAAGCGTTTCCGTAGCTTGTTCTTTCTCCGCAATCTCTTCTAGATCATCCAGTATTGTAAGCTGGTCAAAGAGATTACAATTGATTTCTTTTTCATTAGTTGGCATGCTGTTTCACCTCCCTTAAAAAGCAAAGTGTTTTCTGTTATGCCTATAGTATAACATGTTTTTAATTTTTAAAAAAGAGCTTGTTTGTATACAAGTTCTAATTTTTATGCTATTATAAAAATCAATCACAAGAAATTTAAAAATGCAGGCATAGCAGGCTAGTACAGCATTGCAAAATTAACAGCGATCTATTCAGCATATATCAAAAAAAGAAAGGAATTGTTGTTATGGCACAAACTTTACACCAGGAAAAACTCTATACTATTAATGACATCTATTCTTTGCCGGATGGCGAGAGGGCAGAACTTATTGATGGTCAGATATACTACATGGCGCCGCCAAACACCAGACATCAGAGAATACTATCATTTTTACACTTGGAGATCGGGAATTACATCCGCAAAAATAATGGAGGCTGCGAAGTTTTTCCTGCTCCTTTTGCTGTGTTTCTTTCCGCAGACGATTCAAAATATCTGGAACCGGATATTTCTGTTATATGCGATACAAGTAAACTGAATGTTCATGGATGCAAGGGAGCGCCTGACTGGATAATAGAAATTGTGTCTCCAGGCAGCCGCCCTATGGATTATTATACAAAATTATCTCTATACCGCTCCGCCGGTGTACGGGAATATTGGATCGTAGACCCCATAAAGCAAGTCATTCTTGTCTATGATATGGAAAACGATGCAGCCCCTTCCATCTACTCCTTTTTTGATAAAATCAAGGCTAACATTTATAAAGACTTGTACATCAACTTCTCCGATATTTCCAATCTGTTGAATATTTAATTGCCAAAAAATGTTCTTTAAATACACACCTCCATAAAGGATGAAATGATCTTTCGCTCATCTACTAAAAAAGCCATATACTTATATAAAAGATAAGTATATGGCTCTTCTGCAGCATTCCTTTACTTAAGTTTTGCAAGCACACCTTTCAGGTAGTTCCACATGCGCTCTGTGGAGGCGATGTCGATTCTCTCATTGAAGGAATGGATATCCATCATATTCGGTCCGAAGGATACACAGTCAAGATCCGGGCGTTTACCAAGGAAGAGACCACATTCCAGTCCTGCGTGAATTGCAGACACAACCGGCTCTTTTCCGAACATCTCCTTATAGACATCCTCCATCACCTTGCGAAGTGCTGAATCAGGGTCATACTGCCATGCCGGATATTCATTAATCAGCTCTGTTGATGCACCCACAAGTCTTGCACACTGTGCCAGTTCTTCTTCCATACGGCGCTTCTGACTCTCTACAGAGCTTCTTACAAGGGAACAGCTCTTCACATATGTATCTTCAGTAATCAGGATTCCAAGATTCAGTGATGTCTCAACAAGCCCTTCAAGCTTTCTTGAAAAGCCCTGAACGCCGTTCGGGCACACGGTTATATAAGAGAGCACGCGGCTTGTGCTTTCCTCATCCAAAGCATCTGCCTCCTCGTTCTCTGCCGTGGATACCTCAGCCTGGAAGTCAGGCTCGTCTCCCATAAACTCATGCTCCCATACCTGCTTCATCTCTTCCGTAATCTCAAGGATTCTTCCGGCATCCTTCGGATCTGCCAGAAGCTTCGCCGTACAATCCATTGCAATAACATTATCTTTTGCACCGCCGCATACGGATATAAGGCTTACCGGAAGCTCCAGTGAAATGCGGTTTAACAGCCTGCCCATCATCTTATTCGCATTTCCCCGCTGCTTGTGGATCTCTGCACCGGAGTGTCCCCCAAGAAGTCCGTGCAGCTTAATCTCAACAAGTGTACCGCTTTTCTTCGTACGTGTAACCGGCATCTTTGTCTCATAACGGAATCCGCCGGCACAGCCTGTTGTCAGTACACCCTCTGAATCGGAGTCAATATTAATCAGCTTCCTTCCCTTAAGTGATGACAGGTCGATTGCATTCGCGCCGCCCATGCCAACCTCTTCGTCTACAGTAAATACTGCCTCAATAGGCGGATGTGGGATGTCCTTGCTGTCCAGAACTGCCATTGCCATGGCAACTGCAATGCCGTCGTCTCCACCGAGTGTTGTGTCCTCCGTCTTTACAAAACCGTCCTCTACAAGGAGCTTAAGCGGATCCTTCGAAAAATCATGATCTGATCCCGGACGCTTTTCACATACCATATCAAGATGTCCCTGGATAATCACTGGCTCGCTGCCTTCGTAGCCTGCTGTCCCTGGCTTCCTGATGATGATATTGTTGACAGAATCCTGTGTATAATCAAGATTCCTCTCTTTTGCAAATTCTACACAGTAGTCGCTGATTCGCTTTGTGTCAAAGGTTCCATGCGGAATCTGACACATCTCCTCAAAAAACCGGAATACTTCTTTTGGTTGAATCTGGTCTAATACTGCCATAGTTCATTCCCTCGCTTCTTTTTTATTTTTTGTTTTCTATCTTTTATTATCCTACACCAGACATAAAAAATCAACCAAATCCATACATTTATTATAGATTTATTCGTTGGTATAAACTGCCTGAGATGTAAATGTCAGCGAGAATCTGGAAAGGTGATATATGAAGCGATATTTAATGAAATCAGCTGTTATTTTACTTTTTGTTGTCATGCTGATCTTTCCCGGGGAGGTGTTTGAGGGCGCCTGCAGCGGACTGCTTTTATGGTTCAACAGTGTGCTCCCCACACTTCTTCCCTTTATGATTGTTTCTGGACTGCTTATAAAGACTCATGCAGTAGACTGGATTGTACGCATAACAGGACCTGTTCTCTGTCCTGTTTTTGGTGTTACGCATTATGGATCATTTGCAGTTGTCACAGGATTTTTATGCGGTTATCCTATGGGGAGCAAGGTAACATGTGACCTTCTGAAAGAAGGGCACATCAGCCAGGAAGAGGCAAGTTATCTCCTGTCATTCTGCAACAACGCAAGCCCTGTTTTTATTATCAGCTACCTTGTCCTGCAAAATCTTTCTGATGAAAAACTCCTTTATCCTGCTCTTCTGATTCTCATGGGTTCCCCGGTCCTTGCCAGTTTTTTATTCCGGAGACTGTGGAAAGCAGAAGGGAGAAAGGGGGATAAGATTCCCTGTTTTGTGGATAGATCCGCCATTTCGGTGGATAACTCCTCCCGGCATGTGGAAAATTCTTCCATTCCCCATACTGTGGAAAATATTGTGGATACCTGTATTATGAATGGGTTTGAGATGATTACGAAGGTGGGCGGATATATTATGCTTTTTTCCATCCTGATGGCATTGGCCAAACGGTCTGGAATCCGTCATTTTTTGTTCCGCTTTCTCCTGCTTCCTTCCCTTGAAATTACAAGCGGGATTTCCCTTCTGTGTGAAGGCGCACTGTCAAAACAGGCCGCCTTTTTCCTCTGTATGACATGCACTTCCTTTGGAGGCTTTTGTGCAGCCGCACAGACCAGCTGCATGATCTCCGGAACCGGACTGTCCATAAAAACATACACCATAGAAAAGCTGATTACCGCCATGGTAACCAGCCTGCTCTGTTATCTCTATCTTTACTTTATATACTAGTATAACCCAAACTAATTACCGGTACGTTTCACGCAGGATAAATTTTCAGCCTGCAAGGCGGAGGAATGAAGCGTAACAGTGGCTACGCTGATTGACGACAACGTAGCAGATGGAAATTTAGACAAGTGAAACGTACGGTTAATTAGTTTGGGTTATACTAGATCAGCTCATCATCATCCAGGTCGTCCAGCGCATATGCGTCATTGGACGGTGCATCCTGGGTTTCATTTCCGTATTCCGCTGCCAGCGACTGTGTGGTCTGTTCCGGAATTTCAAGCTCTGAGCGGTTATTACGAACCATATCATAGCACTCCTGCAGGGAGTTGACAAGTCCGTCATATTTTGTTGTGTAGCTGTCCAAAGTATGGCCAATGATACTTTCGGCATTTGCCATCAGGTCATCTGCATACTGCATGGCGCCGATGCGGATGTCATTGGCATCATTGGTCGCATTATCCAGAATCTCCTGTGCCTGCTCTGTGGCTGCGGTTACAATCTCATTCGCCTGTGCATATGCCTGCTGCATAATCTCATGCTCGCTGACAAGCTCATTTGTATGAATCTGTGCCTCCTCAATCATACTGTCCGCCTTTGCCTGGGCATCAGCCAGAATCGCGTCCTTGTTCGCAATAATCTTCTGATACCGCTTAATCTCATCCGGCGTCTTCATTCTAAGCTCTCGCAGCAGTTCATCGATCTGATCCTTATTTACAATAATCTTTGTAGTAGACAAAGGCTGAAACTTACAGCTGTCCACATATTCCTCAATTTCTTCAATAATCTGCTCAATACGGCTGCTCATTCATTACACTCTCCTTTTGCTTATTTTCTCCTGTATCTTCTCTATTATAATCTCTGGTACAAACTGAGAAATATCCCCTCCAAAAGCGGCGACCTCCTTCACAATGGAAGAACTTAAGTAGGAATACGCAAGTCCTGTCGTAAGAAAAGCTGTCTCTAACTGTGGGGACAGCTTATGGTTCGTCTGCGCCATCTGAAGCTCGTATTCAAAATCTGTAATTGCACGCAGTCCCCGGATGACCATCCGCGCATCCATGGCTTTTGCAAAATCTGCCAACAGCCCTTCAAAAGGGATGATCCTCACGTTTGGTATGCTTTTTGTGACTTCCTCTAACATTCTAACACGTTCTTCTACGGAAAACAACGGACATTTTGCATTATTATTCAATACTCCGACAATTAATTCATCAACAAGTGACGAAGAACGTTCGATTATATCCAGATGTCCGAATGTAACCGGGTCAAAGCTTCCCGGATAGATTGCTCTTAGCATCGTTTCTCCTCCTGTTCGAACTTATTTTACACAGAGCGCCTATTCAGAAATATGTGTTTATTTGTTTTATAAAGTTTTTCTTTTTTAATATGGAAGCCCAGGCTTTGTACATAATCAAACTCTGTACTCTTCGCTGCTTCAATAATAATTGTGCCGTCCCTGGCGAGAATACTTTTATCGGCCAGCTGCTCAAGAACCTTTTTTTCCATTGACTTAAAATAAGGCGGATCCATGAATATGAAATCAAATACTCCTCTGCCCTCTGTATCCAGCAAGGCAAGGGCAGCTGTTACATCCATCTGCATAGTCATACTCTTCTGCTCCAGCTTTGTATATCTGAGGTTCTCCTTAATACACCCCATTGCTTTAGGATTCTTTTCTACAAACACTGCCTCCTTTGCCCCTCTGCTGAGAGCTTCAATCCCAATACCCCCGCTTCCTGCAAAAAGATCAAGAAAACGACAGCCGTATAGATCCGGTGCAATCATATTAAACAGCGTCTCCTTGATCCGGTCCGTGGTCGGTCTTGTATCCAATCCGTCAATTGTTTTTAGAGCGAGCCTTTTCGCTGTACCTGCTATTACCCTCATCATCCATTCTCCATCCTGTTTTATGGTACACATGTCAAAAAGCCAATCTGTTTTTAATACTTCTGACATATGGACTGTTCTTTGCCAACGCATTCCACAATCCTAAAACACTTCTTATCATTACACATTTAGCACAAATTCGCAAGGACTTTTCTTACTTCTTTTTACTATATTATAATTTTTCACATCCAATACCGAACCCTCTAAATCATAGTCCATTTCAAGTTTCTCTCCCGATACTCAGGCCGTTTGATCTCCCTAAGCATCTTCATTGGGTCTATCTACAACCCGTCCTCAGCACCATAAAGATAATTCTGAGGATCTTACAGGCAATCGCAATCAGTGAGCATCTTCTTAACTTCATCTGACGCTAACCGTTTGGGGGTAGTACAAAATAATGTTCCACGTCGAATAACCCCTCGTGAATGTGCAAGACTACAAGGGTTTCCCGATACTTTCATTGTAAATCCTACAGATAGTTTTGCTTATAAACAATTAGGAAATTCTGTTTCTGTTCCTGTTGTTGAATCAGTTATTCATGATTTTTTGAAAAATAATATAGATGTATTGGGCTGGTCTGAAAAATCTCCCCTAGAGCGTGTTTGAAAATTGCTTTCTGCCAAATGTGCGTCACAAATTGTG
>CAPEBR010000031.1 GCA_948602995.1 uncultured Dorea sp. | reverse complement strand
TAGCCGCAAAGTGGGGCGTGCAGGTGGCAGGAATGAATTTTCAAACACGCTCTAGTTGTAAATGAATAGAAAAAAGCACCTGCGGACTTCCGTCCGTCAGATGCTTTTTCTTACTCATTCGGTCTTCAGATCACAAAAGATCGAAAGACTATTTTCCAGCCATCTGCTTTTCCTGCTGCTCAATCATCTTCTTAACCATATAACCGCCAACAGAACCATTCTGTCTGGATGTGAGGTCTCCGTTGTAACCGTCAGTTAACGGTACTCCAAGCTCGCTTGCCACCTCATATTTGAATTTGTCAAGTGCACCCTTTGCCTCTGGTACTGCTGCTCTGTTTGTTGAACGATTTGCCATTTTAATACTCCTCCTTTTTGTATCTTTGTAACTTTTATCGTTGTTACACTGATAGTATATGGAGGATTTAAATTATTACACTGGAAATTCTTTCATAATCTGACATTTTCTGAATGTATTCATTTTCATGGCTGTAAAGCCAGTCCGCCGCTTCGTTTGCCTGCTGTAAAAGCCTTGCATCCTGAAAGACATCTCCAAGCTTAAAATCCAGAAGGCCGCTCTGCCGGATGCCAAACAGATCTCCCGGACCTCTGAGCTTTAAGTCCTCACTTGCAATTTTGAAGCCGTCATTGGTTTTATTTAAAATCTCCAGGCGCTTCCTTGTTTCCTTTGATTTTGAACTGCTCATAAAGATACAATAAGACTGATGCTTCCCGCGCCCGACACGTCCGCGCAGCTGGTGAAGCTGTGCCAGACCGAAGCGCTCGGAGTTTTCAATCATAATCACCGAAGCATTGGGCACATCAATTCCCACCTCAATCACAGTAGTGGAGACGAGAATCTGAATCTCGTTTTGCCCAAAGCGTTCCATAATATCATCCTTTTCCGCCTGGCTCATCCTGCCGTGAAGACATTCCACGCGAACCTGCGCTCCCATCTCTTCCTTCAGAGCCCTGGAATAGTCAGTAACATTCTCCACCTCAAGGTGCTCACTTTCCTCTACCATGGGACAGATAATATAGCACTGGCGGCCTTCTTCAATCTGCTGTTTCATGAAATGACAGGCTGTTTTCCGGTATTCTGTTCCTACTACACAATTTTTAACGGGAAGCCGGTCAGCCGGAAGTTCGTCAATCACCGAGATATCCAGATCTCCATATAATATAATTGCCAGCGTCCGGGGAATCGGCGTAGCGCTCATGGCCAGTACATGGGGCGTGCCGCCTTTTTGTGCAAATGCCGCCCTCTGCTTCACACCGAATCTGTGCTGCTCATCCGTAACAACAAGGGCAAGATTATCATAAAATACCTGCCCCTGAATCAGTGCATGGGTTCCAACAATAATCTTTGCAAGTCCACATTCAATCCGGTCATAGGCTCTACGCTTTTCCTTTGTTGTCATCGAACCTGTAAGAAGCACTGCCTTTACTGGAATCTCATATTTTTCAAACATTCTGGTAATGGATTCATAGTGCTGTCTTGCCAGCACCTCAGTGGGCGCCATCAGGGCTCCCTGATATCCATTCAGTGCTGTATTCAGAAGGGCAAGTACTGCTACAATCGTTTTTCCGGATCCGACATCTCCCTGGACAAGCCTGGACATCACAGTCTCTGAAGACATATTCTTTGCAATCTCCTCCCACACCCTTTTCTGGGCATCCGTCAAGGTAAAGGGAAGTATTCTGATCAGTTTTTCTGTCTCTTCCTTTTTTTCAATGATATATTCATTCGCCAGTTTCTGGTTATTCTCCTTAAGCTTTCTCAGCGACAGAATAAAGCGTAAAAATTCCTCAAATACCAGCCGGTCTCTTGCATGGCAGAATACTTCTTTATCCTCGGGAAAGTGAATTCCCCTCACAGCATAATTGTATTCGGCCAGCTCATATTTAAGCCTGATCTCCCGGGGCAGAGTGTCCCTTGTAAGGTCAAGGCCGTCAATCACCTGTCTCACCGCCTTAGACACTGCATGATTGGAGAGCCCTGCCGTAAGGCTGTACACCGGCTGCAGCGTATGAAGCTTTTCCTCATACTTTTCACTGGGATAAAAGACCTCCGGATGCTCCATCACGATTCCGTTTCTTCCTGCCGCGATCCGGCCTCTGAGCGTGATCATACCCCCGCCTGACAACGTATTTCTTAAAAAAGGCATGTTAAACCAGATAACCTTAAGTGTTCCTGTAAGTTCCTTTACATACGCTGTCGTAATCTGTCTCTTCTGACTGCCAGATACCTGTACACGCCCATATAGCGTACCGGTCACAGTCATAACCCGGCCTTCCTCCAGTTCGCTTACCGGCACCGGCTCTTCATATATATCATATCTGTGAGGATAATACCGCAGCAGATCCCCTGCCGTACAGATCCCAAGCTTTCCAAACAGCTTTTCTGTCTTTTCGCCGATGCCCTTTAGTTCACGTATTCTGCTCTCTTCAACCATTCAAAGACCTACTCCACAGCAAGAACATAGTAATAAATAGGCTGGCCGCCAGAGTGCATGTCAACATCAACATCCGGATAAAGCTCTTCGATCTCTTTTGCAAGACTCTCCGCCGTCTCCTCCGTTATCTCCTCGCCATAATAAAGGCTGATCAGCTCGGAATCCTCATCTACAAGACATGCAAGCATCTCCTTTGTAGTTTCCTCTACATCCTTGCCAACCGCGAGAATCCCTGTGTCGCCGATTCCCATGATATCCCCCTCATGGATCTCCTTGTCATCAATATGCGTATCCCTCACGGCATAGGTAACCTGACCGGACTTCACATTCTGAATCTCTTCCAGCATAGCAGCCTCATTCACAGATGCATCCTCATCCGGAATAAAACTGATCAGCGCCGTAATTCCCTGTGGAACTGTCTTCGTGGGAATCACGATAATATTCTTATCTTCCACAAGGTCCTTAGCCTGGTTGGCAGCCAGTACAATATTCTTATTGTTCGGCAGTATAAAGATGCTTTCCGCGTTTACCTGGTCAATCGCATTCAGCATATCCTCTGTACTGGGATTCATGGTCTGACCGCCCTCAATGATATAATCCGCTCCAAGCTCCTTAAAAATCTCATTCATCCCCTCGCCGATCGACACAGCGATAAAGCCCATAGGCTTTGCCGGGCTCTTCGGCTGGCCGGATTCTTTTTCTTCTGCGGCATTCACGCTCTTTTGACCTGCATTTTCCTGGCTGGCAGCTGCCTGTTCCACGGCAAGCTTTTCGGCGTCGCGGATCAGCTTCTCCTGATGCTCCTCCCGCATATTGTCAATCTTCATCCGGGAAAGCTGTCCATATGTGAGAGCTCTCTGAATAGCAAGCCCCGGATCATTGGTATGAACATGGATCTTCACTACATCGTCATCTGCAACACATACAATGGAATCACCGATCGAAGCAAGATAGGACTTAAAATCCTGTTCGTCCCTTTCCGTAAATTCCCGCTCTGTCAGTATAATGAATTCTGTACAATATCCAAATTTAATATCCGCCGTCTCCTGTGGTTCCGCCTTTGCTGCAGACACACTCTTTGCTGGCGCAATTGCGCTGTAATCCACTTCCTTGCCAAGAAATGCATCATAAGCGCCGCGAATAATCTCCAGCAGTCCCTGGCCGCCGGAATCCACCACTCCTGCTTCCTTAAGAACCGGAAGCATCTCCGGAGTCTTCATAAGCACCTCCGCGGCATAATCAATCACAGCCGGAAGAAATACCTCAAGTTCATCCGTCTCAAGAGCCATCTCCGCCGCCTTCTCTGCAATCCCGCTGGCTACCGTAAGAATCGTACCTTCCTTCGGCTTCATAACTGCCTTATATGCTGTATCTCTCGCGCGCTGGCAGGCAGCTGCAAGAGCCTCAGTACCAATCACAGATTCCTCACGGATCGACTTGGTAAAGCCCCGCAGAAGCTGGGAAAGAATGACGCCGGAATTTCCTCTCGCCCCTCTTAAGGAACCAGAGGAAATTGCCTTGGACAGTTCCTTCATCCCCGGATTCTCAAGTGCAGTTACTTCCTTTGCCGCAGACATTATGGTAAGAGACATATTCGTCCCGGTGTCCCCGTCAGGAACCGGAAATACATTCAGCTCATTGATCATTTCTTTTTTTGCTTCAATACTCTGTGCGCCCGCAAGAAACATCTTTGCAAGCATATCTGCATTTATTGTTTTCGTAGCCACTTCCTATGTCCTCCTCTTACTAATCGATGACTCTTACGCCTTCGATATAGATATTAATTTTATCCACAGGCATCCCCGCAAATTCCTCCACGCGGTACTTTACATTGCTGATCAGATTATCTGTTACCGCTGAAATGCTCACTCCATATGCAACAATAATATGAAAATCAAGTGTCACATGATTTTCCTCAGAAATATTCACCTGAATACCCCTTGTCAGGCTCGCCCTCTTCAGAAGATGGACCAGCCCATCCGTTACATTAATCGCAGCCATTCCGACAATACCAAAACACTCCATAGCCACTGAGCCCGCATACTTTGCAATGACCTCCGGATCAATCGTAATAATGCCGTGATCCGTACTCATACATCCTTTCATAAAAGAACCTCCACTTCTACATATCAATCAAAAACGTTCCTATATAAATCCTGACACAAATGATCAATCATATTATACTCTGTTTCGCTGCATATTACAAATAAAAATACTCAGAAATTTCCTGTATTATACAAAAAACTGTTACTGTTCACTCCGTTCACAGTAACCTTCGCAAATCCATTTAAAATTCGCTTCGCGAATGGGATTTGCTCACACCTGAATCATTTTCTTACGGACTTTGCAGTAAATGCAAAGTCCTGTGTGAACAGTAACCAAAAAACTGTTACTGTTCACTCCGTTCACAGTAACAAAAAACTCAGATTTTATAAAATCTGAGTTCATTTGCTTTTCTTTGATTATGCACGCTCTACTTTTCCTGACCGAAGACAGGAAGTACATACATACATCTTCTTTGTTCCGCCGTTCTCTGTCTTAATACGGACAGACTTTACATTGGACTTCCAGATCTTTGGTGTTTTTCTATGAGAATGACTCACATGGTTTCCAAAGTGAGCACCCTTTTCACAAATAGCACATTTAGCCATGACTGCACCTCCTAACGCTCCTATATAGCTCGATAATACGAACTCACAACACTAATATCTTAGCAGATTGGACAGGGAAATGCAAGCACTATTTCTAAATCTTCTGATTTTCTTTTTCACTGCTATTAACAACAAAACAGGTTATATCCTGCCAGTATGCACAATATAATACACAGTACCTCCACAAATGTACCTGGCAGAATCAGTGCAAGTATCATTCCCACTGCCACCCAGAATAAGGCAAATCCGATGATCCGCTTCAGAACAATCACTCCCCGGAATGCTTTATTCCCATTTTATGCACCCCGGCAGAAAATCATTCCCGGAATGTCCGGATCATGCCGTTACTATTCACGGACTAGCCGTCCGCTCATAGTAACGCATCCAGCCCATTTAAAAGTCGCTTTCAGCGAGGGGCCGGATGCCGGAAACCACCACTTTATTGGCTCGGATGCCGTGCAGCAAAGTGCACGGCCCCGTGAATAGTAACCTCAGGCCTCATCCTCCTTCAGAATATCCATTACATCCTCCTCTGTAATCTTGGACTCTTTCCCGGCCGTAAACTTGTCAACCACATCCGGAACCATATCAAGTATCTTCGTAATCGTATCCTGATTCTTCACATTCACAAGCCTGGTCTGGCCATTCTGAATCACAAGCACTGCACATGGCGTCATCTTGCCGCCGATGCCTCCGGCGCCCTTATCCTTCTTATCTGTCCCCCATGCACCTGCACCTACCGCAAAGGATACATCCACAAGCGGAAGGATAATCGTATCTCCGATATGGATCGCATCGCCTACCACCGTCTTCGATGTTACGACACCTTCGATTCCTTTAAACAAAGCCTCTACTGTCCCTTTAAAATTATTCTCTGCCATAGCCTGACTCCTCCTGATCATTCAATTTAAAATTTCGTATATCTTTATATGTCTGACGTACATTCCTGCTCCAAAGCAGATTCCAGCATAGTAAAAGAAAATAATATCCGAAGATCTTCCCTTTCAGATCAGCTCGTCCCCTGAACACATGTCCTTCAAAGTCCGGTGTAATCATCACATGGTCTCCCATGAAGGGATACAGAATACCAAGCCAGGCCAGTACCTGTCCCGTAACTGCCGGATCCTCGAATCCAAACCGTATATCCACCATAAATCTGCGGGGATTCAGCCGTTTAAGCAGATGAAATACTTCCTTCTTCCCTTTGCGTAATGCACCGACATGAGTCTCGTCATGGATAAATTCAAGAATCTTATCCTTCTTTTCACCAAGCTCCCGGAGTTTTTTCCCTGCATTCTGGAGCGTATCCCGTATCTTACGGATTATCCCCTTGATTTTTTCAATAATGCCCTGAATGGCGCTCTTGATTTTTCCAAAAATACCTTTCCTGCTTTCCTGATCTTCCTGCGCCTCCTTAGAAGCTTCAGAATCTCGGCAGGCTTCAGTCTGCGATACTTCCTCCAGATTCTTTTCCCTTTCCCATGTGCCTTCTTCAGATCTTTTACCTTTTTTAAGCTCCCGATCCTCTGCAGGCTCTTCAGTCTCCCTGCCTTTCTCAGTCCGTATTTTCCTGTCTTTTGCATCCTCTTTTTCTTCTTCAGGCTTTTCCACTGTTTCAACATTTTCTTCAGATACTTCCTCAGCTTCTTCAGACTCTGTCTCCTCTGCACTGTCTTCCTCATTGATGGTTTCCTCCTTATTCTGTCCTCCGGTTCTTTTTATCCACGCAATTCTGATCCGCCACTTAAGCTTCTGCTCCTTATAAGATACATCTACCCGCACGAGCCTCAGAAACCAGGTAATCAGAAGCCTTCCTCTTACAGATCCCAGATCTCCTTCTGTCTTCCCTGCCAGCTCATAGCGCACGGGCACAAAAAGAACAATACAAATCATTAATATTACTATCCCCAATATTAATGCCAATATGATGCCCGCAATTTTTAAGATCAAAAGTAATATATGTAGCATCTTACCCTTCCTGTGACTGTACAGTACTTCACAGTACACCTTCCTGCTCTTTTTTTAATATATAGTCACGAATTTCTGCACCCATGGTTTCATTATACACCTCTTTTGTAATTTCTTCCACTATTTCCAGCGCTTCTTCAAAACCTTTTCCAATTCCAACTACAAAAAAGTCTCTTTCAGGAAAAAAAGGCTGCAGAAACTGGGCGCAGCCATAGATTTCCAGTTGATTGTCTTCTCCTTCCGGAAGCACAAGAATATAAACCTCTGGCAAAAGCTTTCCCTTATTCAGCTTTCTGATTATTTTCCGTCTTTTTTTCCTTATGCTCTCCCCTAAATACAGATTACGATAATACCTCATACCTCCACCTCAAAATACCTTCTGCCCATGATGCCGCGGATTACGCCACATTTCATACATGGCCTTTTGACTCTGGCATCATTTTAATAGTAATATGCATCAAAAATCTGCTTTGCCATATTGACCGCGCTTGCAGACCCATCCGAGGATTCGATAATAATACTGATCACCAGCTCCGGATTATCCACATTACTCATTCCGATAAACCAGGAATGATCCTTTTCCTCATCTGAGCTGTATTCCGCAGTCCCCGTCTTTCCCGCTGCCGTATAACTCTGCCCTGCAAGAACCGACGCGGTGCCATAGTCAACCACAGAGGTCATATAATCCTTCAGCTGTGCTGCTTCAGCAGCACTCATCAGATCCCTGTACTTCTCCGGTTTATTCTTCCGGATCTCTGCCCCCGTATCATTTGTCACCGAGTCAACCAGATAAGGACGCATCAGCGTGCCGCCATTAGCAATTGCAGATGTAATAAGCGCCAGATGATAGGGACTTACCTGCGTCTGCCCCTGTCCCATGGCAGTCATCATACGGTCGCCATCCAGCGCTCCCTTTTTCAGGCGGAATTCGCTCTTGTTACAGGGCAGGTCACAGGGAAGCTTTGAATCAAACAGCAGATCTTTTGCCGTGTTCCTGAAGGCCGGAATATCAAGGGAGAGACCAATATTACAGAATGAGGTATTACAGGAATTAGCCAGGCTGTCCCTAAAATCCTCATCTCCGTGTACAGTTCCATTATAGCAGCGGATGGTAGTATCCGCCACCGTAATTTCACCATTGCAGGAATACCCATAGCTGTCATAATCCGGATGCTCCCGCATGTATTCCAGCGCTGTCACGACCTTGAAAGTCGAGCCAGGCGCATACTGTCCCTGGGTCGCGCGATTTAAAAGCGCACTGTTCTCTTCATCATTTATAAGAGTATCCCAGTTCTCGCCCACACTTCCGGGGTCATAATCCGGCTTTGACACCATCACAAGAATCTTTCCGGTACTGGGTTCCATCACCACTACTGCCCCTTTATAGTCTCCAAGAGCATTGTAAGCCGTCTCCTGGAGCTTCGCATCCAGTGTAGTCACAACATTATCTCCCATATTCTTCTTGTCCTGAAATTCATTTTTAATCTTTTTTAAGAAAAATGAATTGGAGGCAAGGAGATCGAAGTTTGTGTAGGATTCGAGCCCTGTCTTTCCCTGGGCTGTATAGCCGACCACATGGGCAAACATATTTCCATAAGGGTACTCCCTTGTCTCGGTTCCGTCTTCTGCCACATTGGTCTGTGCCAGAACCTTTCCGGTCCGGTCAAGGATATTTCCCCGCACCACCCGGTCCGCCTGGGAATCCAGTCTTGCATTATAGGGATTTCTTACGACCTCACTGCCCTTCACAACATTAAAGTAGGAGATATACCCCATCATCCCAATAAAAAGAGCCACAAAGACATAGGTCACTCTAGCGAATTCTTTGTTTCTAGCGCGCTTTTTCTTTGCTTTCTTCCGGTCTTCGCGGTTTGCGGCTCTGCGCTCCTTTCGTGACATCTCCTGTTTCTCTTCTCTTCTTTTTTGCTTCCTGACTGCTTCTCTTTGCTCGTAGCCGTTCCTTCTTTCTTCTCTCAAGATCTTCCTCCTCGTCTTCCCTTAATATATACAGTCCCTGAATAATTGCAAACATAATAATCGTACTCAGCAGCGAGCTTCCTCCATAGCTTACAAGGGGAAGTGTTACACCCGTATGAGGGATAAACTTTGTCACGCCGCCGATGGTAAGAAACACCTGAAAGATATAGCAGGTACCAAGTCCCAGGGCAACCAGCTTATAAAATAATGTATGGAGCTGCATGGCGATATTCAGAAACATGACATAACAGCTCACACAGATTAAGATGATACACAGTGCAAAGATCAGTCCCATCTCCTCGGAAATGGCCGAAAAGATCAGGTCAGATTCTACAACCGGAATCGTCTCAGGCTGACCCTGGTAGAGCCCTGTACCGAACCAGCTTCCCGTGGCAATGGCAAAAAGCGACTGGGCCACCTGGTAACCTCCCACATCGTATGCTGCAAAAGGATCCTTCCACGCAATCACACGCACACGCACATGGTTAAACAGATAGTACGCTGCCACAGACGCCACGCTTCCTGCACCCAGCCCCGCTGCAATATAGAGTGGCTGTCTGGCTGCCACATAAAGCATAACCAGGTATACTACAAAAATAATCAGTGCTGCCCCAAGATCCTTGGAGGCAACCAGAATCAGCACATGAAATGCCGCAAGACCTGTCGTAATCACAATATTCCTAAACTCTATGGATGCCTTGAAGCTGGAAGCAGCAAAGAATACAAACACGATCTTTACCAGCTCAGACGGCTGAATATTGATTCCCGCAATCTCAAATCCAAGCATGGCTCCATTGGACACTCTTCCAACTATAATAACCGCAGCCAGAGAAAAAATCCCAATAATCGCATAAAACTTACGCCATTCCGAAAGTAATTTGAACTTTCTTATAATTACTGGTATGACAAGGCTTAGGCCGATTGCAGCTGCAGCGATCACGAACTGCTTAACCGCAATTGTATAATCAAGCCTGGTCAGCATAATCATTCCGATGCAGAGCAGCATGCACATGTTGTTAATCACAAGTCTTGAGACCTTCGGATAAATAATTGTGTACAAAACAATAGTAGCACCAAACAGTACCACCTGCATCAGGTAAAAAGCCAGAAGCTTGACATCCTCTTTTTCCAGGTACATTACCAGATATGCAGTAAGCTGCATCATAAACATAAGCACATTCTGCTGTGTCAGAAGCCACTTCTTCCGGTCCGGATCCTGGTATCCAAAGATACTAAAACACAAAAAAGTATACATTGTTACCAGTATAATCATAATATATTTTGACAATTCTACAATAATATTTACCAAATCTTCACCTACTTTACTCCCCGCTTCAAGTGTCCTCTTGTATATTCCCCTGCCGGAGGCTTCACTTGTTTCTTTTTTGCAAATGCCTCTTCATATAATGTAAGAATCTCCCTTACCTTCTTTTCGCCTTCTGTGGAAAAATCAAGTCTCACTCCTTCCGGGAAAACAGACTGAAGTTCTAAAGCAAGGTCAGGCAGCATAAGAGGGGCACAATTGTATATTACATTATAGCAGTACTGGCATTCATTTTTAACTGCAAATTTCTTTCCCCGGCGGTCTATAAGAAAAAGTACACTGTTATGTCCGTCGCATGTGCCGGTTGTCTTTTTGATGCAGTTTGCCGTAACCATTACTGGCTGATAGCCGTACACTGTAAGAATTCCACCGCCGCCAAGAGCTGTAAGTTCCCGCAGATTCAACTCCGCCGGGAAGGTAAATCCACTAAGTCCGCACTGTCTTATAAAGTCTTTACTTTCCCGGTTGAATACATACACATTGCTGTCAGAAACCATTCTTTTCGGGTATTTTTTTCTTTTCAGCCATGAAAGACTCTCAAAATTCCGAATCAGAACACCGTCATATTCTCTCAGAAGTATCTCATATATCCTTTCATACCAGGAAGCCGCTCTCTCCCGGAATATGTATGGCATTGCAGTAAAAAACTTCTTCTGCAGCTTCCCGCCTGCATTCTTCACGATCTTAAGAGTATCCCTGTCAAAAGCGATACTTCCCTCCACATAGATCAGAGATACTGCATCACACGAAAGAACCGTCCTAAGCTGCTCCCTCGTCTGTACAACAGCCTCAAGGAATCCCTCTTCATACAGACACCTGGTCTGAACTGTATCAGGAGCCCTGTCAGAAAACCTCCTGTCAACAGTTGTCTCAGGCTTTTCTCTTCTGCAGCCATCCAGTATCTCATCACGAAGTGCCAGGAGCCCTTTCCTCCGGAGTGCATTGACAGACTGCATCGGGAGAAATCCATTGCCCTCCATAAGAATCTCAAGATTATCAAAGACAAAGGCCGTGTCTCCGGTCTTTCGAAGCTGTTTTTCCAGCCGTTCTCTTTCAAGAGGCGCCTTAACTGCCGTCTGCACCCGCTCGCCGGAAACCTCCTTATAAACAGTTCTGTGCTTTCCTTTATATTCCAGACATAGTGTAGCATACTTTCCTTCTGAAAATATGAATTTCCCCTTAATTTTTTCTTTTATTTTATAATCCGGCCTGCATGTCCTCTTCTTTTCAGGCACATTTTTCTGTTCCTTTGGCCGTGAAAGAGACAGCATCTCTCTCCCATTCTGGCGCATATAATACCCTGTGGTATATCCTCTTCTCGTATAGGCCCCTTCCAGATCATCTCTGTCTTCTCCCTTAACCTTGTATCCACTTCTTCCCTTTTCAAAATAAAGATCCACATACTTCCGGTATATACTTACTACTGTATAGACATAGTCCGGCTGCTTCATCCGTCCCTCTATCTTAAAGGAATCAATCCCTGCATCTATGAGGTCCGGAATCAAGTCAACCGCACTCAGATCTTTAAGGCTTAAAAGATCTGCCGGACTCTTCCCCTGTACCTGATACGGCAGTCTGCAGGGCTGTGCACACTGTCCCCGGTTTCCGCTCCTTCCGCCAATCATACTGCTTAAAAGACACTGGCCGGAATAGCAGTAGCACATAGCGCCATGCACAAAACACTCGATCTCCAGGCCTGTTTTTTCCTTCATCCTGCGTATCTCTCCAAGGGAAAGTTCCCTTGCCGGGACAATTCTGTCTGCACCGGCCTCCTTAAAAAAAGCGGCTCCAGGTTCATTGGTCACCGCTGCCTGGGTGCTGACATGAAGCGCCAGCCCCGGGAAATGTCTTCTGATATACTGCATCACGCCTACATCCTGTACAATCACTGCATCAAGCCCCTGGAGATAATAGGGCGTCAGATAATCCCCCAGCCCCGCAAGTTCTGAGTCCTTAAGCAGGGTATTTACCGTCAGATAAATCTTACGTCCATGCAAATGTACATAATCAATTACTTTAAGAAGGAGCTCCTCATCCGGGTTATCCGCATATGCCCTTGCCCCAAACATACTGCCTCCCATATAAACTGCATCTGCCCCTGCACAGAGCGCAGCCTCCATACTGGCCACAGAACCTGCAGGCGCTAATATCTCTGTCTTCATATTACAATCCATCTGTCATCCATTTCCTGATCATGTTCTCCGGCACATTCCCGGAGGGTTTTTATAGTAACAAAGGCTGCTCTGTAAGCAGCCTTTTTATGACTTATTTTCGTTTATTCTTCATCTCTGTTTCTAACTGGACAATCTTCATCTGGAGCTCCCGGTTCTCCTCCTTTAGCTTGTCCAGAGCCTTGTCTGCATTCTCAAGTTTAATCTGCACGGAGATGAGCTCATGCTTTAAGTCATACATCTCCTTGTCCTTCGCCTCAATATCGTTCTCTAAAGTCCCCCCCTGTTTTCTGGCTTTAAAGTAATCATCTGCAATATTGAGCGCGAGAAGGACACTCCGCGTCTCCGCACTCTGCTTACGGTACCCTTCACTGCTGCTGCATTCTTCAATTTTGTGATTCAGGTATGTAGATACCTTCTGCAGATAGTCCTCACTTTCAAATCCGCTTAAGGTAAATACCTTTCCTCCTATTAAAACTTCCGTGTAATTTTTTGATGATGCCATAAAAAGCCTCCCTCGAACTTTCTAATATGTTCCCATTATAAACGATACTTTCCCAAAAACCAACCATTTTTGGTTATTTTTACAAGAAATATTAAAATTCCAGGTTACAATTCACGGCCCGGAAGGCCGCGGATGTGCCAGACAACGTATTTATTGCCGTGAAATCCCCAGATGAACATATGCAGCCTCTGTTACAATCCTGCCCCGGGGGGTTCTCTGTATAAATCCATTCTTTAAAAGATAAGGCTCATATACATCCTCTATGGTTCCTGCATCTTCGCTGATCGCTGCGGAAAGTGTATCAAGTCCTACCGGCCCTCCGCCGAATTTTTCTATGATCGTAAGGAGCAGGCCCCGGTCAGTCTGGTCAAGCCCCTCCTTATCTACATCCAGGAGATCCAGCGCATAATTCGCCACATCCTCTGTGATATGCCCGTCATATTTCACCTGTGCAAAATCCCGGACCCGCTTAAGCAGACGGTTAGCAAGTCTTGGCGTTCCCCTGGAGCGTCTTGCAAGTGCCGAGGCTCCTCTTACATCAATCCCTACCCCCAGCACCTCTGCCGAACGAAGGATAATGCTTTCCAGCTCCTCCTGTGTATAGAACTCCATCCGGTGGATCACCCCGAACCGATCTCTTAAGGGAGCCGTCAGCATACCCGCCCTGGTCGTTGCCCCTACCAGAGTGAATTTCGGAAGATCCAGACGGATGGAACGGGCGCTCGCACCCTTTCCAATCATAATATCAATCGCATAGTCCTCCATAGCCGGATACAGAACTTCCTCCACCTGCCGGTTCAGTCTGTGAATCTCATCCACAAAAAGAACGTCCCTCTCCTGCAGATTGTTCAGAATCGCCGCCATCTCCCCCGGCTTTTCAATGGCCGGTCCGGAGGTAATCTTAAGGTGTACCTTCATCTCATTCGCTATAATCCCTGCAAGGGTGGTCTTGCCAAGACCCGGCGGCCCATAAAAAAGCACATGGTCAAGTGCCTCCTTTCTCTCCTTTGCCGCTTCAATATAGATCTTCAGAGTCTCCTTTGCCTTTTCCTGCCCCACATAATCTTCAAGAAGCTGCGGGCGCAGCGACCCTTCAATCTTGCGGTCTTCTTCCAGATTCTCTGTTGTAATAATCCTTCTGCCCATACATTCCCCTCAGTTTATCAAAAATCAAATCCGCCCCTGTAACCGGCAGATATCAGAGCGCCATAAACTTAAGCGCCTGCTTTAGCACATCCTCCACGCTCGTTTCCCCGGTCAGCTCAACCTGCTTTACTGCCTTCAATGATTCTGTGCTCCCATATCCGAGTGCCACGAGAGCCTGGACTGCATCACTTAAGATCCCGCTGTCTGCCTGCACTGTCTCCTGTGCCCTGGCGTCACTGCCTGTGCCGGATACCGCATGCTCCAATGCTGTCTCAATACTAAGCTTGTCACGAAGCTCCACAATTAACTTCTCCGCTGTCTTTTTTCCAATACCAGGCGCTGCCTGAATCGCCTTTACATCTCCCGCCGCAACTGCGAACCGCAGGTCATCAGGAGACAGTACGGAAAGGATGGACTGTCCGCCCTTCGGGCCAATCCCGCTCACCCCGATTAAAAGCTTAAATACCTGCAGGTCATCCCTGGTCAGGAAACCAAAAAGCTGCATGGCTTCTTCCTTTACATTCAGATAGGTATGGAGCTTCACTTCATTTCCTGCAGAAGGCAGAAGGCTCATGGAATGGGTGGACATATAGATCCCGTAACCTACGCCCCCCACATCCACAATTACCTTATCCTCCTCCACAGAAGCAAGCTGTCCCCTTATATAAGATATCATAAAACCTCCCCGGAAACTGGTTATAAATCACTTATACATCACCCAGTTCCTCAAAACCGTATATTTGTAAGTCTTTTTAACATCTGCCCTGACAGCATACCGATCAGAAGCCCTGTCAGAAGTCCTGCAATCAGAAGCACCGGAAGATAGCCGGATATGGCCAAAGATTCTACAATAGCCATGGCCACAAGGAGCTGTCCCACATTATGAAACACACCGCCTGCGGCACTGATCCCGATTACCGTGTAGCCCTCTCTTTTTTTCAAAAGCGCCATCACCGTAAGGCTTAAGAGACCGCCCACAAGACTATACAGGATACTGAAATAGTTCCCGAAAAGAAATCCGGACAGAAGAATCCGCGTGACCGAGAGCAGATATACCTCTTTAAGCCTCATCTTATACAGGGCTATGACTATAATCAGGTTCGCAAGACCGAGTTTGACGCCCTGGATTCCGAAAGAAACCGGTATCAGAGTCTCTACATAGCTGAAAATCAGCGCCAGTGCCGTAAATACACCAAAATATGCTATCCTGTTCTTTGCCATCTTCCGTTCTCCTTAATTGGTCACGGCATCATACTCTCTCTCTCCTCCGCCTTCCACCTCCACGATTACCTTATTCGGAAGACAGATAATGCTCTCGCCTCTCCTCGACACAGCCTTCTGATCCACACAGAGCTTATCCGGACAGTCTGCTTCTGTCATATCTGCCTTTCCATTCCGGATCTGCAGATGATTCGTGCCGCCGTTGATCTCAATCTCCTGATCCTCACTAAGACTATAGCTGCCCTCGATTACACCGTTCACCTTCACAGTAACAGAACCAACACTCCCCCCACCTAGAATCTCATGGAGAAAATATGCAAGAAATGCCACTGTGAGAATAATGAGAATCAAAATAATATCCTTATTCATCAGTTTCTTAAGTCTGCTTTTTACATCCACATTCATATGCGCTACCTCTCTGATGGATATTTTAACACACTTATCGTCTCAATGCAATCTCAGTTACAGTAACGAGCCCGGGGTGGGAAAACCACACGCCGGGCTCTGTGACTTAGAAATGTTTTTTATCTTAGTTCTTCACTACTCTCTACTTGAGACAGGACATTACTTTTTTTCAATTCACCTTCCTGATCGCTATAAAAACTATCGTCATTGTTAGCAGATTTTGTGCGGACAAACTGGTCATTTTCTAATGTTAATTTCCCCATGTATGCACCAATACACTCATATGCACCCTTTGGTATGATATCTCCTTCAGATTCAGCAAGAAACAGCATTACTTTTTGCCCCTTTTTTGAAAATTCGGTTCCATCAAAGTGTGAAACAAC
Source organism: uncultured Dorea sp. (assembly GCA_948602995.1). Taxonomy (GTDB): domain Bacteria; phylum Bacillota; class Clostridia; order Lachnospirales; family Lachnospiraceae; genus CAPEBR01. The sequence continues at coordinate 26,968 of CAPEBR010000031.1, read as the reverse complement.
AAGCTCGTCATCTGCAGGCTGTGCGTTATCTGGTGCAAATTCCTTTGTTACCAGTTCATCTCCGAAATGTTCTACATAATCCTTATATGTTGTGATTCCACCATTTTCAAATACAGAAATTACATCATTTACGTTCAAATCACCTTTTAATGACTCATTTACTGTAACAGATAAATTGGTATAAATACCATGTTCAAGATTTGTGTAATTCAAATCGGTAATCTCACCAAAAATGATATATGGCGGGTCTGCATTGATTAATTCTTCTACATTTTTATAAATCACTGAAAAATCTGCTTCTGAATTGATATCTAAGGCAACCTTATTATTTTCATCTATTTTATTATTTTTGACTTTCACTGTCATATCATGTTTCCTCCTGCCTTTATTTATACAACGTATTTATTCCCTTTAATTCATTTTTACTTGCTCTTGAAACTGTACGTCCTGAACCTAGCTGGCACATAATTCTATTAGTTTTATCATTTTCATGTGCAAGCCCCATAACATGCCCGATTTCATGTGCAGCAGTACCTCTCCGGTTCTTGGCACTTAATGAACCATAATTTTCAGTATCAAAATGAATTTTACACCAGTCCCAATTTTTCTTATCTGGCTGGACTTTAGAATTACTAAAGGTATAAAAAATTGTTTCTGCCAAAGTTCCTGATTTTGTAGAAAAATAGTTCTTTCTATAATAATAAACCCGGCTTTTCAATAAATACAATACTTCCTGTCAGAGAAGTTAACAACAGGCAGAATACTATTTCAATTGCTCTCATCAAAATCGTCCAGCCCATCTAATATCTCCCTTATCGTCTGTATTTCGCGCTTTGTGACCTCTCCGGGGGTACAAAGCACCGCCACTATTTGGGATGCATCTCCATGATACCAAAAATCCTTCTGTTCCTTTAGAATTTTCTGCTTATATTTCTCTTCACTCTTTAATGCGTGGACATAGGCATATCTCCCTTTCCTGTATTGCCTTGCAAATCCCTTTGCTGTAAGATTTAGGATAAATGTTACGATAGTTGTCCGTTTGTAATCTTTATTATATTTTGTTCTAAGAACTTCAGAAAGCTCAGAAATCGAAATATCCTCTCCTTTATCCCAAATTGCCTTCATAATAATCGTCTCGCACGGACTCAGAGACCGCTCTTCATCATAAAACTCGTTCATCACACACCTCTTTTCTTCGATTGCTCCTGGAATAATCTTAATTTCCTTATTAAAAATCATATCCTATCCACGATAAAGATATCAATAAGAACACATAGTGACATTATATTTACTTCAAAATCTATATTACTATATTTTTAGTTGTTTTGCAATACGTTTTAAATAAAAATGAGAACTGCTCCCTAATACGCCGTACATTCTTGATATGTATCATCTGAAAAGTGTACGCTTTTTTCAAAAGTTAAGTCAGAATGGGAGAGGACAAATACATTTCGTGGGCGGAAGAAATGTCCGCCCCGATACCCATTCAAATATTCGATTGCATATCTCTTTTTTTATTGTTATAATGATTACAGTTTGATCAGAAAATAATTATGATCATGTAGAAATGGACTTATACTAATTATAGCCGAGGTATCCAAATCATGAAACATAAAAGATTAACTGCTTTTGTCTGTGCCGCACTACTGCTTCTTTCCGGCTGTTCTGGAAAGCTTCCGGGCAAGGAAGAACTGTCCTACACAGACACCCTGTTTGATACCGTCATCTCAGTCCGGATTCTGGATCCTGCAGATCAGGATGTACTGGACGGATGCAAAAAACTGTGTCAGGATTATGACGCTTTATTTTCAAAGACAAATGAAGACAGTGAGATATACAAAATCAATCATGCGAAAGGTGCGGCTGTAGAAGTATCGGAAGATACGCTGAAGCTTATAAAGACCGGTCTCTATTACAGTGATCTGTCAAACGGACTATTTGATATTACCATCGGTCCGGTTTCGAAGCTATGGGATTTTAAGGCCGAAAAGCCCTCCGTTCCATCTTCAAAATCCATCTCAAAAGCAATCCGGCATGTAGATTATAAAAAGGTGATTATTGACGGCAATACGGTGCGCCTGGAAGACAGGAAGGCTTCTCTTGATGTGGGCGCTATCGCAAAGGGGTATATTGCCGACCGGATTAAGGATTACCTGAAAGAGAACGGGATCCGGCATGCGATTATTGATCTTGGCGGCAATATTCTTACCCTTGGCACAAAGACGGATGGTTCGAAGTATAATATTGGAATCCAGAGGCCCTTTGATGAAGCCGGTTCTCCGATTACCTCTGTCAAAGTTGCGGATCAGTCTGTCGTAACTACCGGGGTCTATGAGCGGTATTTTGAAGTAGATGGGAAAAAATATCATCATATTCTGTCACCTACCAGGGGACAGCCTTGTAAAAATTCGCTTTACAGCGTAACGATTATAACAGATTCCTCACTTACAGCAGACGCACTCAGTACTGCATGTTTCCTTATGGGATATAAGAAGGGAATGCGGCTGATTAACCAGTTGGAAAATGTAGATGCAGTCTTTATCACCAAGGATTTCGAGCTGCACTTTTCGGATAACTTCCAGAAATAAAACTAATAATATAAAGCGATCAAAAACATACCACTCTCATAATGTTTCTGATCGCTTTTTATTCCGTTATACATCGTATGTCACCCTCTAATTGTAATGTCCCCTGCATGAAATAACCACTACCGTCTCCTTCTCAACCGCATAGACAATCCTGTGTTCATCATTAATACGGCGACTCCAAAATCCACTCAAATTCTCTTTCAGAGGCTCCGGCTTACCGATACCCTCAAAAGGGCTCCGCCGTATATCTTTTATCAATGCATTGATACGCTTTAGGATAGCTTTGTTGGTCCGCTGCCACTGGCAGTATTCTTCCCATGCGTCAAAATCCCATTGTATCCGTTTTATCTGCATATCCCTATTCCTCAATCAATTCATGTTCTGCCAGTTTCAACCGTCCTGCTTTGTAATCTTCCATTTTCTTTTCTAAATAACGGATATTGCTTTCGCAGTAAAAAGGGTCTGGGTCTGCTGTAATTTCAAAGGGGATTCTTCTTTCCTGTGCCACTTTCGTACAGAAAATCGTGATTGCCGTAGTAAGATTCATTCCCATTTTCCGGCAGATTTCTTCTACGGATTCTTTCAATTCTGCGTCCATACGGAAATTTACGCTTGTCTGTGCCATAAGATCTACCTCCTTCTCGCCTATCTATATTATACCGTGTTTTATATGTTTGTAAAGTAATTTCTTTGCAATTTCATATTATTTCTTTACATACTATCATTTTTCTGTAACCGATACACATCAATCAGGGACACGCCTATATTCCGGTGAAAACAATCAGGGGCGCTTTTTATGGAGGTGAAATCCACTGCTTACGAAGACTTAGCCGTGAGGAGTCTTTCGAACGGCTTAGTCGCAGTTAGCAGTTAGTTCACCGGAATATTGCCCCGTTTGAATGGAATATAGGCGTGTCCCTGGCTGCGTCCGCCCTATCATTACAGAACTTTTTCTATTTAATAATAGTAATAACTTCCGTGTCCCATATGTTCCATACCTCCTATGATTCCCATGCCAGTTACGAACATGACTATACCCATAATGATGGAAAGGACAACTCCGATTGCTATGAATATAAGCTCTGCGCGGCAGAAGTTTCTGCGGTTTATGTTGCCAGTTTTACCGAATGCCCATACACAGCACATGATAATATTGACACAAGGGATGCCCATAAGAAGGAGCGTCAGTACCCACTCGCCCATTGATAAAGGAGTGGTGTCCATTCCGTCCTGGTATTCACTGCCATACCCTGTATTGTTTCCTACATTATAGTTGTAGTTATCCTGATACTGCTGCTGGTAAGACTGACTGCCATTGTTCTGTCCGGCATTTGAATAAGTATATTGCTGGGACGTGTTCTGTGTTGAATCATTTTTCCAAAATTCGTTCTGTTTTTCATTTTCCTGGTTATTTTCAAATTTATCTTCCATTTGATGAACCTCCTTGTTCAATCACTTTACTACAAGTTACTGCGATTGCCCCCGGGCCGATATGGCAGCTTACACTCAGGGACAGCCGGTCCATATGAATCTCGTATCCCGGAAATTTTTCTTCAAGCTCTTTTTTCCAGCCAGTGGCTTCCGTATCAGAGCAGGTATAGGCCGCTGCCAGGTGTACTTTCTTTCCGGAAAACCGCTCTGTAATATCCTTCCTGATTGCCTGAATCATGGTTTTCTTTGCCGCCTTCATACCGCGGACTTTTGCAAATGCGTCCAGTTTCTCCCCCTGAATCTGCAGCACCGGCTTAATATTAAGAACTGCTCCGAGAGCTGCCCCTGCGGCTGTGACGCGGCCGCCTTTTTTCAGATATTTCAAAGTATCCACTGTGATATAGATGCTTGCCTCAAGCTTTTCGCGCATCAGAACATCCTCGATCTCCTGTGCGCTGAATCCTTTTTCTGCCAGCTCCATGGCGTCTAAGACAGACTGCCGCTGTGTGACGGATATCCTCTGGTTATCAATGACATGTACTTTTCCGTCATAATCCTTCGAAAGCATCATAGCCGTCTCGCAGGAACTGCTCAGGCCGCTGGACATGGGAACATGAATAATCTCATCATATTCCTCTAAAAGCTCGTCCCACAATTCCATAACACTTGCCGGTGAAGGCTGTGAAGTAGAGATATCCGCATCCTCTGCAAGTCTTTTATAGAATTCCTCCTGTGTCAGGGTAATATCTTCAAAATACAGCTCCCCATTGATGTAAAAAGGCATCGGCAGTACACGGATTCCCATCTCCTTTGCCTGTGCCTGTGTAATCCCGCTGTTGCTGTCTGTAACAATCGCAATCTTTCCCATTTTTTGCTTCTCTTACCTCTCTTTTATTTTCTTGCAGCTGTATTTTTCTAGTATAAACCAATTTAAATACCTTTCTGTTTCACTGAGGATGACTAAACAGCCGCATATTCGCTTTGTAATTCAGTTTCCCTGCTGATTCGTTACGCTGATTTTCTAATTTTTAAAGCTGTGAATCGGTGCAGGGATTCTTCCCTTGCGGTTTATAAAGGTGCTGCAGTCAAATTGACTGACTGGCATGATAGGGGCGTATCCGAGAAGGCCGCCGAAGCTTGCCGTCTCTCCTACGTCTTTTCCGATTACCGGAATCAGACGCACTGCCGTTGTCTTCTGGTTTACCATGCCGATCGCCATCTCGTCTGCAATGATTCCGGATATGGCGGATGCCTTCGTCTTTCCCGGGATGGCAATCATATCCAGTCCTACCGAGCATACACAGGTCATGGCCTCCAGCTTTTCTAAGGTAAGAGCCCCTTCATTTACTGCGTCAATCATTCCCTGGTCCTCGCTGACCGGTATGAATGCGCCGCTTAAGCCTCCCACGTAGGAGGATGCCATAACGCCGCCTTTTTTTACCTGGTCATTTAACAGGGCAAGGGCTGCCGTTGTTCCCGGTGCGCCAACACGCTCCAGGCCGATTTCCTCCAGGATCTCTGCCACACTGTCGCCCACTGCCGGCGTGGGGGCAAGGGACAGATCCACAATCCCAAATGGAACTCCCAGCCTCTTTGAAGCCTCTCCTGCAACCAGCTGTCCGACTCTTGTCACTTTGAATGCAGTCTTTTTAATCGTTTCACAGAGCTCCTCAAAGCCTTTGCCCCGGACCTTCTTAAGAGCCCGCTTCACAACGCCCGGACCGCTGACCCCTACATTAATGACTGCATCTCCCTCCGTCACGCCGAGGAAGGCTCCGGCCATAAAGGGATTATCATCCGGTGCATTACAGAATATCACAAGCTTGGCACACCCGAGGGAATCTCTCTCCTTCGTTGCCTCAGCCGTCTTCTTTACAATCTCGCCGCAGAGACGTACGGCATCCATATTGATACCTGTCCTGGTGGAGCCTACATTGACTGAACTGCAGACTCGTTCTGTCACCGCAAGAGCCTCCGGTATGGAATGGATCAGATTCCTGTCGCTTTCTGTCATGGCTTTCGACACAAGCGCCGAATACCCGCCGATAAAGTTCACGCCGACCTCCTTCGCCGCCGCATCAAGAGTCCTTGCAAGCTTTACATAATCCTCCTGACATCTGCATGCCGCACCTCCTATGAGTCCTGCGGGTGTAACCGAGATCCGCTTATTTACAATCGGAACTCCATACTCTCTTTCAATCTGCTCTCCTACTGATACAAGATTCCTTGCTGTCTCTGTTATTTTTTTGTAAATCTTATCATTCAGCCTGTCAAGATCCGAATCTATACAGTCCAAAAGACTGATCCCCAGCGTAATCGTGCGGACGTCCAGATTCTCCTGCTCAATCATGTGCTGGGTCTCTTTGACCTCATATATATTAATCATTGCATCCTCCTGGTTCTTTTTTCCTGCTATCCCCTGGCTTCACCCGTCATCTGAAGAGATGCCCCACAGGGCTTCGCACTTTGTTTTGCACGGTCCGTTTTACAGACGGTGCATTTTCTCAAAGATCTCTTCTCTCTGACAGTGAATATTAACCCCGATTGAAAAGCCAAGTCCTTCCAGCTCCTGTGCCACTGATGCAATCTCTTTCGTACTGTTTGTCACATCCACGATGGCCATCATATTAAAGTATCCATCTACAATTGTCTGGGAGATATCCAGTATATTAATATTCGTCTCTGCCAGATACACACATACCTTTGCGATAATCCCAACCTTATCTTTACCTACTACGGTAATAATGCATTTTTTCATGTCATTCCTCCATCTTCCTGTAACAGTTCAGGCAGACTGCCCTGTTACGTCTTCCTCTGCCTTTATAGCGTCACTGCCTCTGAAATCGTATCCCTCTTTGCCACCATCATGGGAATATCCTCCCCTTTATATGGATTATCCCCTAAAGTGATCTCCAGCTTTACTGTTTCATATGCAAGCTCCGCATAATTATTCTCTTTGCTTAGATGCCCCAAAATGACATACTTTAACCCATCATGTAGTATATCACATAAGAGCCTTCCTGACAATTCATTTGAAAGATGGCCTTTTTCTCCCATTACGCGCCTTTTAAGCGAATAGGGGTAAGGTCCTACCTCAAGCATATGTATATCGTGGTTTGCTTCCAATACAATTCCGTTCAGATTTTTAAGGCGGGATACCGTGTAATCATCGTATACACCCAGGTCTGTCGCAACTGCAGCTGCCTTTTTTCCGTTCTCAATCCGGTATCCGGACGGCTCCCTTGCATCATGGGAAATTGCAAAGGGAAGAATCTTCATTCCTCCCAGGCAGAATTCCTCATCTACCGTAATTTCCCTTAAGATTCCCTCTGGAAGCTTTCCAAGACTTGCGGTTCCCCGGATTCCCTCAATGGTTCCTTTTGTTGCGTAAATCGGAATTCCGTATTTACGGCTGAACACCCCAAGCCCCTGAATATGGTCAATGTGCTCATGGGTGACCAGAATTCCCGAAAGCTCCTCTCCCTTAATACCCAGAGTATGAAGTCCGGCTTCCACCCTTTTTTTACTAATTCCCGTATCTATGAGAAGATGAGTATTCTCATCCCCTGCATAAATGCAGTTTCCGCTGCTCCCGCTGGCAATGCTGCATAATCTCATGTATGTACAATTCCTTCCTATAGTTCCTTTATAATACTGTCAAGCTGGAGCATTGTCTCTGAGAAATCACCGCTATTATCAATGGCCCTGTCACAGTTTCTGAGAAACTGATCCTTCGGAAGCTGTGCGGCAATAATCTCGTCAATCTTCTTCGTATCATATCCTCTGGAATAATAGAGCCGCTTTCTTCTTGTCTCGTCATCCACATAAATGTACCACAGCTCATCACACATGGAGCCAAAGTTTGCCTCAATGAGAATCGCAGATTCTATAATGAAAAGATTCGTATTCTTACGCTTTTCATGGGAAATAAGACGGTCTACTTCGTCCTTTACTGCCGGGTGTACAATCCGGTTCAGAGCTTCAAGCTCTGCCGGATTGGAAAACACAATATCACTCAGCTTTTCCCTGTCAAGCTCTTCCTTTTCATTTAGTATTTCCTTTCCGAAATGCTCTACAATGGCGTCATAACAGATTCCGCCTTTCTTCTGAAGCTTCTTTCCAACCTTATCTGTATGGCAGATACTTGCACCGTACTTGTTGTTCAGGTATTCTAAAATCTCAGTCTTTCCCGCGCCTACACCGCCTGTAATTCCAATAATTTTCATATCCTTCACCTCTTATCCGTTACTGGTCACGGAGTGACCAGCAGCAGCTACTTTGCTTCGTACCAGTTTTCACCTGTATGCATATCAATCTCAAGCGGCACATCCAGTTCTGCCGCCTGTTCCATCGCCTCATGAAGTATCTTCTCCACAACCGGAAGCTCCGGTTTATATACTTCGATCAGAAGCTCGTCATGAACCTGGAGAACAAGCCTTGACTTAAGTTTCTGTTCTTTTAACCGCCTGTTCACGCCAACCATGGCAATCTTAATAATATCTGCCGCTGTCCCCTGGATCGGCGCATTCATGGCTACCCGTTCTCCGAAAGAGCGCTGCATATAATTGCTGGAGCCAAGTTCTGGCACCGGACGCCTTCTGCCGAACAGGGTCACCACATAGCCCATCTCCTTTGCATGCTTTACTGTATCATCCAGAAACAGCTTAATGCCAGGGTACGTACGGAAATATTCATCTATATAGACTGCGGCTTCCTTCCATCCGATACTCAGATCCTCAGAAAGCCCGAACGCACTGATACCGTAAACAATACCGAAATTCACGGCCTTGGCATTTCTTCTCTGCAGATCCGTCACCTCGTCAAAAGGTACATGAAATACCTGTGACGCCGTGATCCTGTGAATATCGCTCTGCTCCTTATACGCATCAATCAGCCGCTGATCCCCGGAGCAGTGGGCAAGAATCCGAAGCTCAATCTGGGAATAATCAGCATCCAGGAAAATATATCCATCCTCCGGAATAAATACCTTCCGGATCAGTCTTCCCAGTTCCATCCGGACCGGAATGTTCTGAAGATTCGGCTCCGTACTGCTGATTCTTCCCGTGGCAGTAATCGTCTGGTTAAATTTTCCATGAATCCTGCCATCCTCCTGAATATATGTCACAAGTCCGTCCGCGTAGGTAGACTTAAGCTTTGTATATTGCCGGTACTCTAATATCTTATGAATTACCGGGTAGTCCGGTGCAAGCTTTTCCAGTACATTCGCCGCAGTAGAATACCCTGTCTTTGTCTTCTTTCCGCCTGGGAGCTTCAGCCTTTCAAAAAGAATCACGCCAAGCTGCTTTGGGGAGTTAATATTAAAGCTCTCACCGGTCTCCTCATAGATCTCCTTTTCCAGCTCCGTAATCCGTGCTCCAAGCTGACTGCTGTAAATCTTAAGAGCCTCACCCTCTGCCCGGATGCCGTTTTGCTCCATATCATATAGGGTAAATACAAGGGGCATCTCAATATCAGTAAAGAGATGATCCATTCTCATCTCCCGGAGCTTTGACAGCATGATCCCGGATGCCTCATAAGCCGTATATGCATCGTAGCATACCCTGACCCAGAGGGGAGATTTTTCCTCAATAATCAGGTCTAACTGTTCTCTTGCCACGTCCTCATAAGTATAATCACTCTTCAGGGGATTCAGAAGATATGCCGCAACCATTGCGTCAAAACATACTTCTTTCCGGCTGATCTGCATATATTCCATAGCAGCCTTGATATCAAACATGGCGAACCGCCCTGCGGACGCCGAAATTTCCGAAAGTCTGCCCAAAAGCCATCCGCATGAGATCTCGTCACCTGTTCTTATGCAGAAGATCTTTGTTTTGTCAAAGCAGATTCCGATTCCGCCGATCTCTGCATGACTGGCAAAGAGGGGCAGGAGATTCTCCGTATCTTTAAAAATACACGCTCCGACACATGCCGCCCCTTCTGCATCCTTTAAGATCTTTTCTGCATCACGAAGCCCTGTGATCTCAGCAAAGGAGTCCTCTACCTTATTAGCAGGAGCAGTTACGTCAAACTTTGAAAGCAGATTCTTAAACTGCAGCCGCTGAAAGTAAGCATATGCCTCCTCTGTATAGATATTGCCAAGCTTCGCCTCAGAGAGTTCATAGGGGAAATCTGCCTCCACCTGGATTGTCGCAAGCTCCTTGCTCATCACGGCCATGTCCCAGTGCTCCGCCAAAGCCTTCGACGCCCGCGGAGGCTTAAGCTCTGATACGTGTTCATAAGCATTTTCAATGGAGTGGTACTCCGTAATAATCTTTGTAGCCGTCTTCTCCCCGATACTGGGCACTCCCGGGATATTATCGGCAGTATCCCCCATCAGTGCCTTGACGTCAATGAATTCCCGGGGCGTTACCTGATAGCGGGAAACTACGTCGTCAGCGTAATAGTCTTCCACCTCGGTACGTCCCTGCTTTGTCTTAGGAATCCGGATCTTCACATGCTCTGTTGCAAGCTGAAGAAGATCCCGGTCCCCGGAGATTATAGATACCTCCATACCCTGGCTCTCACAGTGCCTGGCAATGGTTCCCAGAATATCATCTGCCTCCAGGCCGGGGCATTCGGCAATCTTAATTCCCATGGAGAGCAGCACTTCTTTAATCACAGGAACCTGTTCTCTAAGTTCTTCTGCCATGGGCTTTCTCGTGCCCTTATACTCCTCATACATCATATGGCGGAAGGTGGGCGCGTGCACATCGAAAGCCACAGTCAGATACCCCGGCTTCTCCTCCTCCAGTATTTTAAACATGATGTTAAGGAAACCATAAATGGCATTTGTGTGGAGGCCTTCTGAGTTTGTAAGTTCCGGGAGTCCATAAAAAGCCCTGTTTAGAATACTGTGACCATCTATCAATACAATCTTTTCACTCATACTTTCACCCTTAATTGTCATCACCTCGGTTATTCAGTCCGGCATAACTGTTTTCTATCGTCACAATTACAGCCTAATACCTATTATAACCCATTTTGGAGAAAAAGTAACTAAAAAAATCTATGTGGGCAAATTCCAGATACTAGTACAACGAATATTAAGTAATTGGCAGTTTGACTTGCCTATTTTCCTGATAGCACTACTCCCCAAGCCTCGACGTAGCCACCGCTACGTCTGCGTTTGTGAAGCAGCACTCTCAGAAAAATATTCTGCGTCAAACTATCCAAAACTTAATTTTCATTGTACTAGTCACGGAGTGAACAGTATCTGATTCCATTTACAAAAAATGGAGACAGACATCCTGCTGTCTGCCTCCTTGGAACATTCCTTTTTCGTTACTGTTCACTCCGTTCACAGTAACCTTTTTCTATACGGGATAGCTTCCATTCTTCGTATCAGCTATAGTATGGTCAACCTTTGTCTCCTGGGCCTCACGATATTTGAAGAAATCTGTTGCCACCTGTGGGAACAATGCATAGGACAGCACATCCTCGTCCTGCTTCATCCACTGTGCGCACTCGCTTCTTAAGGTATCCAGCTCATCCGGAATCAGATCTGCCGGACGGCATGTAATAACCTCTGGATTCTCTCCGAGAACCTTCTTCTTCACATCCTCATTAAACGGTTTCACTGTCTCACCGTATTTTCCGCTTAAGATATCCTTCGTCTCCTTTGTAGCCATCTTATAGCGCTCGCCCATCAGAACATTAAACACTGCCTGCGTTCCAACAATCTGTGAAGATGGAGTTACAAGCGGCGGCTCACCTAAGTCTTTTCTTACTCTCGGCACCTCTTCAAGTACGTCATAGTACTTATCTTCCGCACCCTGCTCCTTGAGCTGGGAAGTCAGGTTCGACAGCATACCGCCAGGCACCTGGTAGAGAAGCGTCTTGATATTCACTCCCATATTCTTCGGATTTAAGAGGCCGCTCTCTAATGCCTCGTCGCGGATCGGACGGAAATAATCCGCAATCTCAGAGAGGAGATTCTGGTCAAATCCTGTATCATACGGAGTCCCTTTAAATGTCTCAACCATAACCTCTGTTGCAGGCTGGGAGGTTCCCAGTGCAAATGGAGACATCGCTGTATCGATCACATCAACGCCTGCCTCAACTGCTTTCAGATAAGTCATGGAAGCAACACCTGACGTATAATGTGTATGAAGCTGAATCGGAAGTCTGACCGCACCCTTCAGCGCCTCTACAAGCTCTGTTGCCTTGTAAGGCACAAGAAGACCTGCCATATCCTTAATACAGATGGAGTTTGCGCCCATGTCCTCAATTCTCTTTGCCACCTCTATCCAGTAATCCAGGGTATAAGCATCTCCAAGAGTATAGGATAAAGCGACCTGCGCCTCTCCCTTTTCCTTATTAGCTGCCGTAACTGCTGTCTGCAGATTTCTCAGATCATTTAAGCAGTCAAAAATACGAATAATATCAATTCCATTTGCCACGGACTTCTGTACAAAATATTCTACTACATCATCAGCGTACGGACGATATCCCAGGATATTCTGCCCGCGGAACAACATCTGAAGCTTTGTATTCTTAAAGCCTGCCCGGAACTTGCGGAGCCTCTCCCACGGATCCTCTTTTAAGAAACGAAGGGATGCATCAAAAGTAGCTCCGCCCCAGCACTCTACAGAATGATATCCAACCTTATCCATCTTATCAACGATTGGGAGCATCTGTTCGGTAGACATACGCGTAGCAATCAGAGACTGGTGCGCATCACGCAGAACGGTTTCAGTTATTTTTATTGGTTTCTTTTCGATCACTGCCATCATATATTCCTCCATGTTTTTTATTTACATCACTCCAAATATTGCCATAAATGTTCCGGCCGCAACTGCCGTACCGATTACTCCGGCTACGTTCGGCCCCATTGCATGCATCAGAAGGAAGTTCGTCGGATCTGCCTCTGCCCCCACCTTCTGGGATACACGCGCTGCCATAGGAACTGCAGATACGCCGGCAGAACCGATCAGCGGATTTACCTTGCCGTGGGTAGCGACACACATAATCTTTCCAAAAAGTACACCTGCCGCCGTACCGAAAGCAAATGCCACAAGACCCAGAATCACAATCTTAATCGTATCCCAGTTCAAGAATGCTTCTGCACTGGTGGTTGCGCCTACAGACGTACCAAGCAGAATAACTACAATATACATAAGCGCATTGGATGCAGTATCCACAAGCTGTCTTACCACGCCAGACTCCCTGAACAGATTTCCAAGCATCAGCATGCCGACAAGCGGCGCTGTTGTAGGAAGAATCGTACATACTACAATCGTAACAATGATCGGGAACAGAATCCTCTCAAGCTTTGATACAGGCCTTAACTGTTCCATCTTAATCTTACGCTCCTTCTCCGTTGTAAGGAGCTTCATGATCGGCGGCTGGATAATCGGCACCAGTGACATATAGGAATATGCCGCCACCGCGATGGGTCCTAAGATCGCCGTCTGCTGCAGTTTCCCGGCAAGGAAGATGGAAGTCGGTCCGTCTGCTCCTCCGATAATTGAGATTGCCGCCGCTGCCTTATCGGAGAATCCCATTGCCATGGCTCCAAGATAAGCCGCAAAAATACCAAACTGTGCCGCCGCACCGAGAAGGAAGCTTTTCGGATTGGCGATAAGGGGGCCGAAGTCTGTCATTGCACCGACGCCGAGGAAAATCAATGACGGCAGGATTGCCCATTCATCTAACAGATAGAAGTAATAAAGCAGCCCTCCTGATCCATTGGCAGAGTCTTCAATATGCATCATAATATCCGGATAGATATTGACAAGCAGCATACCAAAAGCAATCGGTACAAGAAGCAGAGGCTCGAATCCAAATCTAATTGCTAAAAACAGGAAAAAACATGCCACGGCAATCATAATCAGATTGCCCCATGTGAGACTGAAAAACGCTGTCTGCTGCACGAGGTTTCCTAATGTTGTTGTTATATATTCCATTTCTTAACCTCCAGTCGTATATGTGTAAGGGACACTTTTTAATTTAATGTCGCTAATACTGCCCCGGATTCGATTGCATCGCCTACAGCTACATCTATGCTTGCAACTGTTCCGTCCTCCGGTGCCACAACTGGGATCTCCATCTTCATTGCTTCAATAATTACTACAGCATCACCCTTCTTCACGCTCTGACCCACACTGGTCTCTATCTTAAATACCTTTCCGGCTGCTCCCGCCTTTACCTGGATGGAGCCTGCGCCTGCTGCAGGCTTTGCCTGTGCTGCCGGTTTCGCCGGCGCTGCTGCTCTCGGAGCCGCCGCTCTTGGCGCTGCCGGTGCGCTTCCTGCGCCCGCCTCTTCTACCGTTACGTCATATACATTGCCGTTTACTGTAATTGTATAATTTTTCATCTTCTAATATCCTCCTTTATTTTCTGTTAAGCTTTCCATTTATTTGACGGGCGGCGTCTGATGCTTCGCACAACAAAACCATCCGTACTCGTTCCCTCGCAGGCTGCAATCGCCGCAGATATAACTGCGATCAGCTCCAGATCATCCGTCTCCGGCACAGTCTCTTCTATTACTGCCGGCACTTCCTGGACTGCCGGCGCCGCCAGAGCCTCCTTCGGCTTTCTGAATGCAGCCTCAATCTTCGGAATGAATCCGAAGAGGGAGATAATGATCGAGATAAAGATCAGTACCGCAAATACGGTTCCCATTCCGAGAAGCGTGTTAAGGCCAGACTTCTTAAGAATCTCAGACATACTATTTTCTGCACTTACTGTTAAAGTTTCCAGATAAGACTTCTTATCAAAAGAAAATACAACTTCCGCATTCTTATTCTCATATTCCACAGACATAGACACATCCACTCCGTCTGCGTCCGCCTCATAGCTGAAATCACCGTGGCTTATATATGCACCGCATTCATCAATCCCCGCCTTCCAGCTCGTCACTGCATCTGTCAGGCTCTCTGGCGTTACCTGAAGCCCTGTTGTCATGATCTGATAGTTCTGTGTAAACTCAGAATACTGGTTCCACTGCTCCAGCGTCACATCATCCACTGTATTACAGTACTCTATCAGAAAGTCCACTGTCTGCCCGATGACTGCTTCATCATATTTTACCGGTTCCTCCTCTTTTGCACAACCGGTAAAACACAGAAGTCCAAGGAGCAGGCAGAGTAATAAGCTAATTTTTCTCTTCACTTTGCCTCACCTCTCTAAACTGTTCCGTGCTTCTTTGCAGGACGTTCTTCTTTTTTTGTGAACAACATCTCAAATGCTCCAATCACATATTTTCTTGTGTCCGCAGGCTCAATGATCGTATCCACATACCCTCTTCTTGCTGCGGAAAGCGGGCTCGACTGAAGCTCTTTATATTCTGCCGCCTTCTCTTTAATTATGCCGGCGTCCTGATCTGCATACATAATCTTTGCGGCAAGGTCTGCGTCCATCATGCCGATCTCAGCAGACGGCCATGCATATACCATATCCGCCCCGATAGCTTTGCTGTTCATCGTTATATAAGCGCTTCCGTATGCTTTTCCGATGATCACATTCACTTTCGGCACTGTCGCATTTGCAAAAGCATAGGTAAGCTTTGCCGCCGCCTTTGCAAGTCCCTTTTCTGAACACTGGGATGCTGTAAAGCCAGAGACATTGGTCAGTGTCAGCACCGGAATATTAAATGCATCACAAAATTCTACGAATTCTGCTGCCTTCTTTGCTCCCCCCACAGATAAGGAACCGTCAAATTCCGCAACGGCCTCTGCTTCCTCATTATATACCTTTGAACGATTCGCGGCCGCTCCTACTGTCATTCCGTTCAGACGGATAAATCCTGTTACCATGTCCTTTGCATAGTCTTTTTTTGTCTCAAAGAAAACACCGCTGTCAGAAATCTCGGAAAGCAGGATTCCTGTATCCTCCGCAGCATTCTCAATATCCGTACAGACACGGTTCAGATCATCTGTACATTCCTCGTAAGCCACATTCTCTTCATTATTGCATGGCAGCATGCAAACAAGCGTCCGGATGCTTTCAAGGATCTCTTCCTCTGTCCCTGTCTCATCCACAAGTCCTGCCTTCTCACTCTGGAACTGCGGAGAAGATGTATCACATTTTGAAATCTCGTTTCCTGGAAGTGCATTCGGGGAATTTACAAACAGCCGCGCCTTCGTTCCTTCCATAAAGGTAAAATCTGAAAGCGCCGGAACCACAGAAAGTCCGCCCCCGCATGTCCCGAAAATTGCCGTAATCTGAGGAATCACGCCAGATGCAAGAGACTGCTTCATATATAAAGTGCCAAATGCCTCCAGTGCGTCTGTCGCCTCCTGCAGTCTGAATCCTGCACAGTCAACGAGTCCGATGACCGGCGCTCCCATCTTCATTGCCATATCGTAAATATTCGCAATCTTCTTTGCATGCATCTCGCCGACCGCTCCGTTTAATACAGAAGCATCCTGGCTGTATACATACACCAGATTTCCGTCAATCACTCCGTAACCGGTAATGACGCCGTCTGCCGGAGTATCTTTTTCCTGCATATTGAAATCTGTGGTTCTGGCTGTAACCGCGCCGCCGATCTCAACAAAGCTTCCTGCATCGCAAAGTGCTGTGATCCGACTGCAGGCTGCATTTTCTGTTGCCATGTTGCCCATAGTGTAGCCCTCCATTTTCTTACATATTTTAATAGTAAAACCAATTTATGCCTATTTTATTATATCCTCTTTTCAAAAAATCTGCAACCACTTTTCTGTTTTTCTCTATTTTTTGTTAAATCATTCACACATGGTAATTTTATATAAATTTCCTTAATTTTTTCTTAAAGTAATTATTGTACTTCTTCTCATTTTGTGCTATGATCATTTTAGTCAAAAGTTTTAAATTTTTTGAGGGCTTCCTACATATATTTAAAACAAATGACGGAAAATTCATTATTTGGAGGGTGAAATTTATGGAAACAGCAAAAAAACGCAGACCTTTTGGTTTTTACGTGTGTTCACTGGGCTTCACTTTTGAGCGTTGCGCCTTTTACACCGTAAAGTACTTACTTGCCATCTGGCTTGCAACAGAGGCTGCCTCAGGCGGTCTTGGATTATCTGATGCAGAGGGTGCTGCCATGTCCGCTTCTTTCGTGGCATGGACCTACATCACACCGATCTTCGGCGGATATATCGCTGACTACTGGTTAAGTCCAAGGCTCTGTGTAGCTCTCGGTATGATTCTCATGGGAGCAGGATATCTGTGTACATGGCAGGCGAACTCTATGGGAATGGTGTGGGCGATGGTTATCCTTGTATCTGTAGGTACAGGTTTATTTAAGGGTAATCTGTCTGGTGTAAACGGACTGTTATTCCACAATGAAGACGAATTGAACGCAGCATTTTCGATTCAGTATTCATTCGTAAATATCGGTTCCTTTATAGGTACTACCTTCATTGCTATGCTGGCAACCACGGGGCTCTTTGGCATTAAGTGCAGCTTTAACACTGTATTCCTGATCTGTGCGATCTTCCTGTTCGTTGACGCTGCATGGTTTATCTTCAATGGCAAGGCTCTTGGCGATGCTGGTAAGAAGCCGTTCAAGAATGACCAGAGAGAGTTCGTTTCTAAAGAAAAGAAGGCTGCTGCTGAGTCCGCACCTCTTACGGCAAGCGACAAGAAAAAGATCGTTGCTATTATTCTCGTAACCATTTTCTCCGCAATCTTCTGGATGGTTTGGTATATGGCTTATATGCCGGCTTACTATTATTTCGGATGGGGCGACGGTGCAGACTTCCTGAATCATGCGAACTGGTACATCGGAAGTTTCCAGATTCCGACATCCTGGTTTGATTCTGTCAATGCTCTTACCTGTATCATCTTAGGACCGGTTCTTGCGGGAGTATGGGCGAAAATGGCTTTGAGACCGAAGGGTGATATGAGCATGTTTAAGAAGACTGCTCTTGGCACTATGCTGGTAGGTGTATCTTACCTTGTCATGGTTCTTGCTGATATCATCAGAGGCGATGGACAGTGTTCAGTATTCTGGCTTGCGCTTGTCTGCCTGTTAATGTCTGTAGGTGAGATGGTATTCTCCCCACTTGGAAATTCCTTTGTATCCAAGCTGGCTCCGGCAAAGGTACTTGGTCTGCTGTTAGGCTTCTGGCCAATCGCAGTATTCCTTGCCCAGCAGATTTATCCGAAGGTATACTCATGGCTGGCTACTCTTCCGTTCCAGTCAGGTTATGGCGCAGTTGGCGTGGTCGTAATTGTATTTGGTGTAATCCTTTGGGCGTGCAGCGGTAAACTTGACGCGTTGGAGAAAGAAAACTAATAATAATTTCATAAAGAATATACAAAATAAGGGAACAGTCATCAAAACTGCTCCCTTATTTTGTCGTGCATACGGCAAGACTATCCAGTCAATATTTCAGGCTATTCGTTATACTTACTACTACATCATTACATTAATTCTTGATTAATAAGCGCTTGCCATCTGCAATTCACTTCGTGAATGGGATTTGCTCACTCCTCCATCTCTTCCATCTCGTGGAGAATCTCCTTATAAAATGCTGCGGAGTCGCCCTCCCTTTTCTCAAGAGTTTTGACGATCACGCCGTTGTCAATAAAGAAAATCTTGTTGCTGCACCTTGCAATTTTCGGATCATGGGTTACAAGAATAATGTTTTTCTTCATCTCCTGATTAATGGAATCAAAGGTCTCCATTAATCTTCTGCTTGACTTTGCATCTAGATTCCCGGTCGGTTCGTCTGCCATGATAATATCCGGGTCGTTCATCAGCGCCCTGCAGATCGCCACCCTCTGCTTTTCCCCTCCGGAAAGCTCACAGGGCGCTTTCTGGATCAGTTTCTCCACGCCGAACCGTTTTGTCAGACTGTGCATTTTCTCTCTCATCCTGTCAGCAGGAGCTTTATCAAGAATCATGGGCACCATAATATTTTCTTCCACAGAGAGGCTGTCCATCAGATAATAATCCTGAAAAACAAATCCAATCCTCTTTCTGCGAATGTCAGCCAGCTCATCCTTCCACAGCTTCGAGGCGTCTTTCCCCTGGAAGTAATACTCTCCATCTGTAATACTCTCCATCATACCGAGAATTTTAAGCAGCGTCGTCTTCCCTCCGCCGGAGCTCCCCATGATACACACATACTCACCTTCTAGAATCGACAGGTCAAGCCCTTTCAGCACTTCAATCCGGGCCTCCGGATGATTGGTATTATGATTCCTGTAATAATTTTTTACAAGCCCTTTTGTTGCAATGATCTCTTTCACCTTACTCCCCCCTGTTCTGTATATCTTATTTTAGAATGCAGCACTCCTCTGATGATCAGATAGACCGCCGCCTGTATCAGCCAGTAGCCGCACCATACAGGAAGAGCATACCGCAAATACTGGCCCATCTCTGACGGACTGTATAGCCTCACCCGGAACATAAGACCTGTAAACATCACTGCCGAAGCCCCTGCCACAAAAAATGGCAGAAGGAAAAACGGAAGCATCTCTCTTTGAAGCGTCTTCCTTACTTCCCGCTCACGCATTCCCATGCAGGAGAGGAAACGATATCTCTCAGTAATTTCATCCATCTCAAAGCAGAATTTTATAAATATGAGATAAATCCCGCTAAGGCCTGTTAAAATCAGCATAAACAGCCATACCACCTGGCGCAGGTATCGTTCTGTTTCTGTATCCTGTACACTGGCTTTCCGGTCGTAAAAGTGAAGCATCCCTGTATCCTCTTCCGCTTTTTGAAGCTCAGCCCTTACCTTTTCATAGACGCCTTTCTCTGCTGTACCTGCCTGAAAAAGATATAATTTTTCACCCTGATAAATCGTCTGAAAATACTCGTCTGAAAAAACCACCAGATTCTGCTGCTTTCCGCCATCGCAGACTCCGGTCAGTATATCCCGCTCCTGATCGGCCACCCTTCGTTCTGTATACGCAGAGTAGCTGTTCACATCCATTCCCTCACAGGCTGTCTGGAGGGAGATGCTTTCCTCGGTTCCCGACCAGTCCAGAACATGCGCTCTTGTAAGCAGGCTTTCCTGATAAACCACAAAGATGTCTTCCCCTTCTGGTTCCCGTGCTTTTACCTTCTTTCCTGCATTCTCCTTTAATTTCAGATAGACAGATGCCGGGATCCCTGCCTGCGCCGGAGGCTCCACTAATACCTGTCGTCCGTTTGCAACCGGAGCATACTCCATAAAAAAAAGGCTCTTCAGGCTGCTTGTGACCGAAATGTCATTTGGCATCAAAGTATATACTGTCGTCATCGGATATTCCTCTGCATCCAGTTTATAACGATCTCTTATCTCTTCAAAAGCATCCGCCCCTTCTTCTGACGCCCTGCATACAAAATCATACGGATATTGCTGTTCGATATCTGTCACCGCTGCATTTACCGCATACACCGCTGTAAGCGGATACATAACAAGGAATGCAATCCCTGTAAGAAGGTAGATTTTTTTCATATTCTGCCCAAAGTTTTTTATAAAAATAAGCTTCCGGAAAAGTTCTTTGTAGTATCGGCGCTCCGTCCTCTTAAGCCGCTGCATCTGCACCCCCTTAAGAAAACGTATGATTAACATGATCCCAAACAGGAAATAAAGCAAAAGCTCTTCTCCCTCTCCTCCTTCTCTTCTTCCGAACTGACTCACTGTACTGAAAATGACATAACATCCTGCCGCCAGACCAATCCATGCCGAGATTCCGGGAATTTCTCCGGTTCCTGTCACAAGAAGCCCCGCCTGCTCCCACCGCATATGCTCATATACATGGCCATTTACCATTGCTGCTATAAGCGCCGCCAATGCAAAGATTCCGATCAGAATCAAATAAGAGGAAAACGGCAGACTGCATACCCTGACTGGAAGTCTTTTTCCAAGCGCTGATATGAGAATCCTAAAGGCAATGTTTCCCATGAGAATCCCCATAACGGCGGAACATGCCAGACACCCTGTATATTCCATTACCATAATGGACGTAAGAGCCCTGCTTCGGATTCCAAGAAGAACCAAAGCATTTTCCTCTTTCATCTTATTCCGGATATAATAGGAAAAAGAGAGAGCCATTAGCACGGCGTTGAGAATCAGGCCAATCCACACTGCTTCAAGCAGAATCCCCTGCAGCCTGCCGCCGACCACCGCTTCTTCCGTATGAACCCCCTGAAATGAATATTTAAGTGCAAATGTAAGGTACAAAAAAAGCATCAGGAATGTTCCGCTGAGTATGAGCATGATGTAATTCCTGATATGATATTTTGCATTTTTCAAAACCATACGGAAAAAATCAATTCCGTATCGTCCTGGAAAACAGAGCCTCCTCTTCCGTTCTTCTTTCTCCCGCCTGTCGCGCTCCATCCGTTCCCTGGCCGCCTTCACGATCTCATCATGCTGCACTATATACTGGCCCGCCACATATTCTGCCAGGCACAGAAGCGGAAGGATATAGGTCCATAGAAGCGGCACCATGGGAAAGAGTATTACCGCTGCAGCAGCATATATGAATTCACACCACCTGACCATTCTGTACAGGATCTTAAACGGCCTTCCCACCAACAGGCCCACTGCGTAAATGACCGCCAGTATTCCCGCAAGAACGGGAATGAAAAACAGATAATAAGAAGCTACAAAATCCGGACTTCCGTCTGTCAGCTCTACAATTCCCCCTGCTTTCTGAACCATCCTGAGATATCCCGGCAGATGATAACTCTCTTTGCCAATTTCCATCCACGGAAGCCAGAGCGCCGCAAAGAAAAAAACATAAACCAGACATGTGATCTTCTGGTAAATCTTTATAATTGTATTCACACTCTCCCCTCTCCTTTCCTGCTATGTATGATTCACGTACTATACGTTTTCCTTTTCATACCTATCATATCAAAGTTCTAAAAACAACTCAACAGGTATTGCGTGAATGATAATATTTTTGCTCTGAATATGTTACTGGTCAGAAGATTGAACAGTGACAAGTTAATAGCGCTCCGAACCGTTGCTATAAGCGGCCTCCTGGCCCGTGAACAGCAGCAAGTCCAGATCTACAGCGAATAATATTATCCTGGCATATCCTGGCTTATTATGATAAAATAAAAGAAAAAAATGCTATAGTCCTCTTTCATGGACAATAACAAAAAAAGCTTTAAGGAGGTTTTTACAATGAGTGTACTAGAAAGAATTGCAAAGCTCCGCGCACTTATGGCGGAGAAGGGCATAGACGCCTACGTCGTCCCGACGGCTGACTTCCACCAAAGCGAATATGTGGGGGAACATTTTAAAGCGCGAAAGTTCATTACCGGATTTTCCGGTTCCTACGGAACCGCTGTCATCACGAAGGATGACGGAGGCTTATGGACAGACGGAAGGTATTTCTTCCAGGCGGAAAATGAACTTAAAGGAAGCGGCATCCGCCTGATGAAGATGTTCGTCGGCGATACTCCGTCCATCACAGAATATTTACAGGCCAATATTCCGGAAGGCGGCACGGTGGGCTTTGACGGCCGCGTCCTTTCTATGGGAGAAGGACAGGAATATGAGGAAGCCCTCTGTGGAAAAAAGATTGGCATTCACTATTCTGAAGACCTGGTTGATGCCGTCTGGGAGGACCGTCCGGCGCTGTCTACAAAGCCGGCATTCTTCCTTGAAGAGAAGTATTCCGGGGAAAGCACCTCATCCAAACTTGCACGGGTACGTAAGGTCATGGAGCAGAACGGGGCAGACACCCATGTGATCGCGTCTCTTGACGACATATGCTGGCTGCTTAACATCCGCGGTGATGATATAGATTTCTTCCCGCTTCTTCTCTCCTATGCCGTTGTTACAATGGATGCTGTAGAATTGTATGTGGATGAATCCAAGCTTGACGGGCGCATTCACGGGGAATTAGAGAAAAACCAGGTACATATTCACCCATACAACGACATTTATGAGGATATTAAGAGCCTGAAGGCAGACGCTGCCGTAATGATTGACCCCATGAAGATGAATTATGCACTCTATAAAAATATCCCCTGCCAGATTATAGAAGCTGCAAATCCAACCATCCTCATGAAGGCAATGAAAAATCCTGCTGAGCTTGAAAATATAAGACAGGCACATATTAAAGACGGTGTTGCCGTAACCAAATTCATGCACTGGGTAAAGACCCGCTACGAAAAAGAGCCGATCACTGAGCTGAGCTCCGCAGACAAGCTTACCGGGTTCCGTGCCGAGCAGGAAGGGTATATCCGCGACAGCTTCGAGCCCCTGTGCGCCTATGCAGACCATGCGGCTATGATGCATTATTCCCCGTCTGAGGAGACTGATGTAGAACTCAGATCCGGCGCATTCTTCCTAAATGATACCGGAGGCGGCTATTTTGAAGGCTCAACTGATATAACGCGCACCTTCGTCCTTGGCTCAGTAGATCAGCAGATGAAAAAATATTTCACTGCAGTAGTGCGCGCAATGATGCGCCTGTCCCGTGCAAGATTCCTCTACGGCTGCTATGGCTATAACCTTGACGTGCTGGCAAGAGGCCCCATCTGGGATCTTGACCTTGATTACCAGTGCGGCACCGGGCACGGCGTCGGGTATCTTGGGAACGTCCACGAGGCGCCCACAGGCTTCCGCTGGTATGTCGTTCCCAGCAAGAACGAACACCATCAGTTAGAAGAAGGCATGGTAATTACCGATGAGCCAGGAATCTATGAAGACGGCAAATTCGGTATCCGAATCGAAAATGAATTCATCGTCAAAAAAGGCGTACAGAATAAATACGGACAGTTCATGTACTTTGAAACCGTCACCTTTGCTCCCATTGACCTGGATGGAATTGATCCAGAAGAAATGAGCCGTGACGAGAAAGAATGGCTGAACCAGTATCACAAAGATGTATATGAGAAGATCGGCCCGCATCTTACCGAAGAAGAAAGAGAATGGCTGAAAGAATATACAAGAGAAATTTAGCAGCCAAAAGGGGACGGGGAGAACCCCCGTCCCCGACCTCTCCGGCTTCCACGGCAAGCCGTTTTACATTTCTTCTACTTTACAGGCATGCTCCTTCGTTTTTTTACTATAGCTGATTCCAACCGCTAGAATCCTGCCTGCATATTTCTTCCTTTCTCCCAGTTTCCCCTGGAAACGCAGTGTATATCTTTTCTCTTTTATCTGCGCAATCGCCTTATCCGGAGTACTGTCAATCTTTAGTTCAAGAACAAAAGCATCTGCACTCTTACGTTCCGGATAAAAGATAAAATCCACATATCCTTCCCCCGCCTTATCTTCTCTCTCCACGCGATATTCATTTCGTGCCGCCAGATACACTAGATTTACCACAGCGGACAATTCAATCTCACTGTTATAAGAGAAAATCGGGGATTCTGTATCGTGCACATACTTTAGAATCCGCGCCATCGTCTCTGTATCACCCTCTAATGTGGCTTTTAACATCTTTTCCGATTCCTTTGCCAGCCTGTAGACATAACCAAAAGAATCCCTGGAAATCAGGAGCCTTTCATACTGCTTCATTAGCTCCCTGTTAGGGATATATACCTTCCCATCCTTATAGGTCAGCAGCCCGTACACAACCATTGCAGAATAAATCTCATCTTTTGTATTTACCTCCATGGAAGAAGCCGCATAATTCTCAATCTCAGCTTTTACACCCTCTCCCGAAACCATCAGAACAAGATCGTCCCGGACTGCCTCTATATTATTACGGATATAATAAAAAATCTCATCATACGGACCGGAGCTGGTCCAGTAACCTGTCAGTTCATCATCAAGCAGTGCACATATAACAGACCTTGGATTATAAAGCCTTGTTCCTTTTACCGTATAATATCCATCATACCAGGTGCGCAAATCCTCTCTCGTGATTTCCGGTGTCACGGTCTCAGCCTGATAAATCTCAAACAGCCTGTCAACCTCACATTCCAAAAAGCCAAAGTTCTCACTGAATTTCTTCCTGGTTGCCATATCATACTCAGCGAACATATTCAGTTCTGAACCGCTGGAATATTTTGCAATGGGGAGCACTCCTGTCATATATACAAGTTCAACATATGCCTGACCCTTTAAAAGTGAACGCAAAAAACGCAGATATGTTTTTTGTTCCTCTCTGCTGATATATGGCAGATGAAAAACTGCATCCCATTCATCTATTACAAAGACAAATTTTTCACCTTTCTTTTGAAACACAAGATTTAACGCATCCCATACGGCAGTATCGGCATTAAGGAGCACATCTGGGTATTGATCAATTAAATCTTTATGAATTCCATCCTGAATCCGGTCAATATACTGTCCATAGGACTGACAGCCCTTCGGCTCGACACTGAAATCAATATAGATTAAATTATATTGATTCAAATGTCTGCGGTAGTCCGGATTTTCTTCCCCATCTCTTCCCTTCGCAACCGAAAGCCCGTCAAAGAGTCCACTGCTGTCTGTGGACTTTCCAAAAAATGCGCCAACCATATCTGCCATTACACTCTTTCCAAAACGGCGTGGTCTTGTAATGCAGAAGTATTTATTTGGTTTTCCTAAAGCCGGGGTGAGTTCTGTAAGCAGAGCTGACTTATCAACAAAATAAATATCCGAAACCATGGCTTTATATCTTTCGTAAGGGCTTGTGGTGTTTAGAAATATTCCCATGTATACCTCCTGGTTTTCTTCGTGGCTGGCAGGGATTCCGCATGTCGGAGAAAAACCCCTGTCCTCTTTGGATTCCCGGCTACATATTCATGTTATGGGTTCCTACGTAGCGGATGCCGTTTTCGAAGACACGTTTTCCGTCCATTGTGACGAGTTTTACGTTGTTAAGGCATCTGATATCTTTGCTGAGATCGCCGCCTACAACCAGGATATCCGCATCCAGCCCTTCTTTGATTAGTCCTCTTTCTTCTTCTACTCCCAGCACCTTTGCGGGGTTGCCTGTTGCGGTCTGGATTGCCTGTACAGGGGTAATTCCGTATTCTACCATATATTCAAGCTCCCGTGGAAGCGGCAGGAATGGCGACTGGTACATAACCATATCGGTTCCAGCTATTACAGTTACTCCGGTGTCATAAAATTCTTTAAAATGATCCCGGTATGCCTTATAGGCTGGCTCAAAGTACTGGTAATCTTTCATCTCTTTTTGCATGACCGGATCATTTACCGGCGCCCCGGCATTTTTCTCAAGATTATCTTTACAGATATCATAAAGCAGTGTATATGCCATAATAGTCGGTGTCCACGCAATTCCTTTTTCCGCCATCTGCTTTGCATGGTCAAGGGTCATGAAGGTCGCATGTTCGATGGTGTCAAAGCCTGCGTCAATGCACATCTGGATACCGGGATTTGTCCCCGCGTGCACTCCGCATTTGATGCCTCTTCTGTGGCATTCGTCCACGGCTGCGTCAAGTTCCTCCTGGGTAAGCTCTGGGATATGGGAGCGGTGGGTTGTAAGCACCTTTACCCATTCTGCCCCGTCCCGGACCTGCCTGCGGATCTCCTTTCTGACCTCCCAGGGCCCGTCTGCCTGCTCCACCTCTTCCCATGCATGGCCTCCGGTCATACAGATTCCGGTATCCGTGTGTGTAATCTTCGGGACAATAATAAACCCTTTTTCAGCAGCCAGCTTCAGATTCTTACACACGCCGTGGGCAGATGACATGTCCCGGACCGAGGTAATCCCCCTCTCAAAAGCTGCCTGGGCATGCTGCAAAGCATACAGCATAATAAGCTGAGGCCCATAATTAAAGCTGTCCGGCTGGGAATACCAGTAAGCCAGATGCGCATGCATATCGCAGAGTCCTGGCAGGATGGTTGCATCTTTATAATCCTTTACCTCCTCATCAGGAAACTGCCTGATCAGATCATCCTTTCCCCCGACTTTCTTAATCTTCCCGTCACTTCCCGTCAGAACAGCCTGATCTGTCAGTACTGTTTTTCCATCTCCGGTTATTAGATATTTCGCACAAATTATCATCTCTCATTGCCCTCCTTTTTTACTATTTTACTACATAGGCGTTTGCGAAACGCTAGAACCCGTATAAATACGGGATTCTCTTTGTTACA
>CAPEBR010000030.1 GCA_948602995.1 uncultured Dorea sp. | reverse complement strand
AACAAAGAGAATCCCGTATTTATACGGGTTCTAGCGTTTCGCAAACGCCTATATAAATCAGCAAGTAAAAGGAGAGGTTTTTAGAGAAATGGGAAGAGAATACTGGAACGGTACAGAGGCGGCGCACAGGCGGGTGATGATGAAGGCGGCAGGATATCTGGATGAGGATATCCGGAAAAAGCCCCACATCGGAGTGCCCAATTCCTATATGGCGGGTTCTCCGGGGACGGCCCATCTCAGGCAGGTAACGGAGGCCGTGAAGGAGGGAATATGGGCAGCAGGGGGAATCCCGGTGGAGTTCGGGATTCCAGCGACCTGCGGTAATGTCGCAAACGGTGCAGATGAGATGAAATATGAGCAGGCCGGCCGGGATATTGTAGCCATGTCCATTGAATTTGTATCAAGAGTACATAATTTTGACGCTATATGCTGTGTGGCAAGCTGTGACCTGATTATTGCAGGCTGCTATCTGGCGGCATGCCGCCTGGAGATTCCGGCTATGGTAGTAACAGGCGGCTCTATGCAGGCGGGTAATTACTGTGGAGATACAGTTGTGGAGGCAGATCTGGATGCAGCAAGATTTTCCGGTGCCTCTGAGGAGGAACTGATGGAGATGGAAGACAGCGTGTGTCCTTCCTTCGGCGCCTGTCCGTCCATGGGAACAGCAAATACCATGCAGATGCTGGGCGAGGTGCTGAATCTTGTCATGCCAGGGACATCAACCATTCCGGCATCTGATAATGCAAGGCTTAGGGCGGCGCGCTCTGCCGGGAAATATATGGTAGAGCTTGCAAAATCCGGAAGGACTCCAAAGGATCTCATTACAAAAGAGGTATTGGAAAATGCAATTATGTTTGATATGGCAGTGGCAGGTTCTACCAATGCGGTGCTTCATATTCTTGCGTATGCCTATGAGCTTGGCATTGAGCTGACACTTGCCGACTTCGAGAAGTATGCAGAGGAGATTTACTGCATTAATGCAGTGATTCCAAGCGGTCCATATACAGTTGTTGATTTTCACTATGCAGGCGGT
Source organism: uncultured Dorea sp. (assembly GCA_948602995.1). GTDB lineage: Bacteria > Bacillota > Clostridia > Lachnospirales > Lachnospiraceae > CAPEBR01. Next base: position 42,256 of record CAPEBR010000030.1, on the reverse strand, counting down.
GTGAAGAATGTGATGAAGATGCTGGAGGGAAAGCTTCACACAGACGCACCGACCATGTATGGGAATACCTGGAAAGATATTCTGGATACGGTTACGGCAAGGGAGAATAAGGTGATTCATTCTCTGGAAAACCCGGTTGCAAGAGAGCCGGGGCTTAAGATTCTTAGGGGAAACATCTCTCCGGCGGGAGCCATTGTCCGTCCAACGGCTGTATTTGACGAGGTAAAATATCTTAAGGGTGCGGCAAAGGTATTCGAAGGAGACCAGCCAGCATACGAGGCAATTATGGCAGGTGAGATTGTACCGGGTGATATCATCGTTGTCCGATACGAGGGCTGCAAAGGGGCGCCGGGAATGAAGGAGCTGATGCTTAGCATTGACGCGCTGATCGGACTTGGACTGGATAAAAGTGTCGGGCTGATTACAGATGCCAGATTTTCCGGATTCAATTATGGTGCAATCGTTGGTCACATATCTCCGGAGGCTTACGACGGAGGAGTAATTGCACTCATTGAGAATGGAGATGTGATTGAGATGGATATAGCCGGTGGATTCCTGAATCTTCTAGTACCGGACGATGAACTCGAAGCAAGAAGAAGGACATGGGTATGTCCGCCGCTAAAGCAGCAAAAAGGTGTTCTCAACATCTATGCACAGATGTGCCGCCCGGCAGAACAGGGAGGCGCAATGCAGCCATGGAGGCTGGATGCGCCGTATCGGTAATGGGGACGGGGCAAAATTAAAAATGCCCCGTCCCCTACTAAAGTATATCCTTCCTGCAATACCAGAAACAGCCTGCCACGGCTCCGATCACCATAAATCCCAGCCCCACAGACAGGTATCCCATATTCAGTCTTCCGTCGGCAATAATATCTGCGCTTTCCGTATAACCAAACGGCGTCAGATATTTTAGAAACTTTGCTTTCTCTGTCAGGTTAGATATGATATTAAGAAAATAAAGAAGCGCTGCCATGCCAAGCCCAATTCCGGTTCCGCTGTGGCTTAAAAAGGCAGAAATTCCAAAGCATACACAGGCGATTTCTGTCTGGAGTATAAAATATGCCGCAAACAAAAGAAAGAGCGGACGGACTTCCGGAGATTCGCCGATTGCCCTGATACAGGCTGCAGTAACGGCAATGACAAAGAGGTTCAGAATCAAAATCTGAATGAGCATAGCAGTCAGCTTCTGTAATACGATTTTCCGGCGGCTGACCGGGTGGGTAAGCAGGAATTCTGCGGTCTGTTCTTTTTCTTCCTTCGCCAGAATGGAGATGCCAGAAAGAGCCGCAAAAAAAGCTCCGCCGAGACCGAGAACATTACCGCACTCTACGCCAAAAAATCCTAGAAATTCCCCGAAATTAAGCCTGTCCATGCCAAAGGCAGCAGAAAAGCTTCCCATTTCCGAAAACATAGAGCCTACATCTTCCATCTGCGTCCCCATCTCCGGATAAATCAGAATACAGACTGCCAGCATAAAAGCAATGACACATGTCCATATGATAAAGGTTATTCGTCCCTGTTTCAGTTCATGTCGGATGATCGTCATATTAATTCTCCCCTTCCGCATAAAAGTGCATAAAGATTTCATCAAGATCCGGTTCTGTAATGGAGACATCCGTCAGTGGAAGCGCGGACAAAGCCTGAAGCAGCTCCCGTGGATTTCCTCCATATAAGAAGCTGACAGAGTCTGCATCTGTCTGCACATCCTTGATGTCTGGCAGAGTGGGTGGAGATGCGATGCCCTTTATCCGGACTCTTTTGGCATCCGTGTGCCCCAGATGTTCCGTACTGTCCGAGATCAGCAGGCGGCCTCCCCGGATCACAGCTGCATGCCTGCAGTATCGCTGAACCTCTGAAAGGATATGGGAGGAGATGAAGACAGTAGTGCCGTTTTTGTTCCGTTCCTCCAGTATGGCGTAGAATTCCCGCTGCATCAGCGGATCCAGCCCGCTTGTGGGCTCGTCCAGGATACAGAGATCAGGCATATGCTGAAGAGCGCAGATGATGGACACCTTCTTGCGGTTGCCAAGGGACAGCTCCCTGATCTTTTTACTCGTATCCAGTTCCAGGCGTTCGCAGAGCACCTCTGCCTCTGCCCGGCAGTCTCTGTGTCTTAGGCTGGCCGAGAACCGGATCATATCCGCCACCCGCGCATTTCGGTAAAAGGAAGCCTCCGAGGGCATATATCCGACTCGTGAGAGGATCGCTTCTTTTTCGCGGATGAAGTCCATTCCCAGGATCTGTGCACTTCCTTCTGACGGGGCAATCAGTCCTAAAAGGGTGCGGATCGTGGTACTCTTCCCCGCACCATTTGGCCCGATAAAGCCAAAGAAATCGCCATCTGCCACAGTCAGATTCATATCAATGATTCCTCTTGAACGGCCATAATATTTTGTCAGGGAAATTGTTTTTATCGCATCCATTTGGTTTTAACACTCCTTTCTGCAGCAGAACTGCCAAATAGTTACCTTAGATATACACTTTTCCAGAATAAAAGCATTTCTGAGAAAGTCTTCTTAAGCTCGCCAGCGTCCAGGGTATCCCCGCGCTGGGAGATTTCCCACAGATATCCGACCGACATTAAGTAGATCTGCCGGTGCATCATATTTAAATCCAGGCCGGGTATAAAATCCTCCGGATTCAGCCGGGCCAGGGCATCCGCCGCCTTTCTGTTAAAATGTTCCCGGTAGCTTTCCTGAATGTCCTGCCTGACGGCCTCATCTTTTTCGTAAAATGCCTTCATGGCAAATGCTGCCATGTCCGGATAGCGGCACATGATCTGAATCTTCGCATACATGCCCCGCTCCATCATTTCAAATAAATCCTCAGAGTCATAGCAGTGGCTGAGGGCGAGATACTCGCAGGTAATATCTGAGGCTGTGTTCCATAAAAACAGATAGAGGTCTTTCTTATTGCGGAAGTAGTGGAACAGAAGGGACTTGCTGATCCCTGCCTCATCCGCAATCTCCTGCATAGGACTTTTGCGATAAGAGTTCTGTGAAAACACACGGAAGCCGGCATTGATGATCTTCTGCTGCTTTTCTGACGGAAGGGTGTAAAATCTTTCATTCATAAGAAATGCCTCGCTGACTGAACTGGTTAACGGGTTCTATCTATTATTATAACACATTGACCGTTTTTGGGAAGACCCGTGAATAATTGGGTATAGGCTTTCCTCAACATATCTGACAGCGGTTCTGAAGCAGGCGTTTTACTACATAACTCCGGCTTTCAGGTAGATGAAAGTATACTTTGGCACGGAACGGCATATTTCGTGCAGACAGTACTTGACTGGTTGGGGACGGGGCAAAATTAAAAATGCCCCGTCCCCAACTTAATCTGTCACCTTAATGGATGAAATAACAGGCTGATCTTCCGCTGCTACAGTTCCATCGTCATCTTGTACAGGGATATTTTCGCATATTTTATCAACAACCTCCATCCCTTCTGTTACATGGCCGAATGCTGCATAGTTTCCATCCAGGAAGGGGCTGTCCTCATGGACGATGAAAAACTGGGAAGAAGCGCTGTCGGGCAGATTGGATCTTGCCATGGAAATAACACCGCGTACATGAGAAATATCATTCTTCACGCCATTTTCAGAAAACTCTCCTTTAATCTCCTGGTCTGAACCGCCGTTTCCATTTCCGGCCGGATCTCCTCCCTGGATCATAAAACCGCTGATAATCCTGTGGAAGGTCAGACCGTCATAAAAGTCTTCTTCTGCAAGATTCAGAAAATTGGTGACCGTAACAGGTGCAGTGTCTGCATCCAGTTCTAATGTGATTGTGCCATAATCTTTCACGTCAATTTCTACATGGTGAAGTCCCTTCACAGTGTCTCCCGTTTCAGCAGAATCTCTGCTGTTTGCTTTTTCTGACTGCTTCTGACCGTTCTTTCCTGTCTCTGCGGCGCTATCGTCCTTTGTACTGCATCCGGCAGGAAGGACAGCAAAAAGTGTCATACACAAGAAACAGATAAACAATTTTTTCATAATTTACCTCCATTTTTATCAATTTGCAAAAAGGACACAATATAATTTGGTTTTGCATTTTTAGTCTATCACAGGAGGATACATCTTTCAATTGGGGACGGGGTATTTTTAAAAATACCCCGTCCCCAATTGAAAGATGCAGATTATTCTGATAGAATAAATATAGCTTTTAGACATGAAGGAATTCGATTGGAGAAACCGGTTTCAAATTGGACAAGAGTAATGAGAAGATAATGATAAGGAGATACTATGAGAAAAAGGGAGTTAGCGCTTGAGGTAATTGACAGACTGAAAAAGGAATATCCGGATGCCGGCTGTACCCTTGATTATGACCAGGCGTGGAAGCTTCTGGTCAGTGTCCGTCTGGCGGCACAGTGTACGGATGCAAGGGTAAATGTTGTGGTAGAAAAGCTTTATGCCCGGTATCCGGATGTGGATGCCCTGGCAGAGGCAGAGGTAGATGGCATTGAGGAGATTGTAAGACCCTGCGGACTTGGAAAAAGTAAGGCTCGGGATATCAGTGCCTGTATGAAAATTCTCCGGGATGAGTATGACGGTTATGTGCCAGATGATTTTAACGCACTTCTTAAGCTGCCGGGCGTTGGAAGAAAGAGTGCGAATCTGATTATGGGTGATGTGTTTGGAAAGCCGGCAATCGTGACAGACACGCACTGTATCCGCCTCTGTAACCGCATCGGGCTTGTAAAGGATATAAAGGAGCCGAAAAAGGTGGAGATGGAGCTCTGGAAGATAATTCCTCCGGAGGAGGGAAGTGATTTCTGCCACCGTCTCGTTTATCATGGGAGAGATGTGTGTACGGCGAGGACGAAGCCTTATTGTGAGAAATGTTGTCTGAATGATATCTGCAGGAAGCAGGGGATTAAGTGAGCATAGCGAGGAGGAATACCTATGAATAAGAGAAAAAGATACGTGCTGATCTTGTCATTGATGCTTGCGGTCTGCTGCACACTGCCGGTAAATGCTGCGGCAAGGTTCAAAAAAGTTCCTGCGGATATGAAGGGTGCAGTGAAGATATCATCTGCTGCGATTCGTGAAAAGAAAGCGGGCAGATCCAGGGCGCTTCAAAAGCTGAGGTTTGGAGAGAAGATTCGCATACTGGGTCAGTCAGAGAAATGGTATGAGATAAAAAAAGGCTCTGTAAAGGGATACATGAAAAAGAGCGATGTGGTCATGTACAATAAAGAGAAAAAACACATCGCGCTTACCTTTGATGATGGTCCCGGACTAAATACAACCCCGAAGGTGCTGAATGCACTGAAAAAAAATAAATGCAGGGCCACCTTTTTTCTTGTTGGCTCCAGTATCAATGGCAGTACTGGTAATTTGCTGAAGAGAGAAGCAAAGCTTGAATGTGAGATCGGGAATCATTCTTATTCGCATCCGATGCTGACCAGGCTTGGGAGTGCCGCGGTGAGAAGCCAGTTTTCAAGGACAAATAAAAATATTAAGAAATATACTGGAAGGACTGCAACGGTGTGCCGCACTCCTTATGGGTCATCTAACAGCAGTGTACTTGGCGCAGCAGGGTGTCCCCATATTCTATGGTCAGTAGACACACTTGACTGGAAATACAGAAATACGGGCCGGCTTATTTCTTATGTGAATAGTAATGCAAGAGACGGCGCAATAGTGTTAATGCATGATATCCATATGAGCACAGCCAATGCCGTGGACAGTATCTGTAAGAACCTTAAGAAAAAAGGATATGAGATGGTGACGGTTACAGAACTTGCCGCTATTAAGGGGAAAACAATGAGGACAGGGCGTACATATTATAGCTTTTGATCGGAATTTTAAGGTTCTCTTAACACAAGGCATTTTCCGACAGCTAGGGAAATATGCATAAAAACAGCCCGAACCCTTGATTATTGGCGGGTTCGGGCTGTTTCAGAAGGGAAGAAATAATAACGGGAAAATGCACGTTAAATCATTTTATTAGTCACAAACTAGTCACAGATTTTCTCCAGTTCGGAGCGGAGCTGTTCTATTGTGCGGTGTCCGTATACCTGATTGGTAATATCCTTGCCGAATGAGTGGCCGAGCATTCTCTTCCTGTCGTTTTCATTCACCCCGTATTTCTCGCAAAGATACGAAAAGGTGTGCCGGCAGTCGTGGGGAGTATGCTTCTGGATGTGGTACTGCTCCAGAAAGTCGTACATATCCTTCCGGAAAATACATGCAGAATCAAGAAGTTTTCCATCACGCTTCATACGCTTCTTTACAAGCGGGAGTATGGCGGAATGTATCGGGACAGTCCGGTACTTCCCGGCAGCAGTCTTAACGCCGCCACGGAAGTACTTTTCTTTTAGATTCACCTCCAGTGTCGTATACGCTGCGATCCGGAAGCCCGAATAACACATGATCAGGATAAATTCCGCAGCAGGGTCTGACTTATGTTTCCATATGGTCCTCAGTTCGTCATCCGTAAACGGAACGCCGGATTCATCATCATCCGGCCGGTTAATTCTTACATGCGCCGAATAGTCCCTGTCTGCGTACTCCTGGATATCCGCATAAGCATACATCTGCTTAAAGAGGGAAACGATCAGCTCCAGGCTGGAATGCTTCAGCGGGCATTCGTCAACCACGCTCTGCAGGTCGTTATACCGGAGTTCCCTGAAAATGCGGCCATGGAGTATGGCACAGTTTTTATATGCTGCCTGCGTGGATGATTTGGATGCCTTGGAATATCCCTTTCCGGATTCGTATTTCCACTTGTAGAACTCCTGGTAAACATCTGCAAATGTAACAGTGTCTTCCTTCGGAGTCCCCTTTATATGATTGTAGTCGGCCAGGATGCGCCCCGCCAGTGTCTCCAGTGACCGGGAATCGTGGTCAGCCAGGTCAAGGGACATCTCCATCCCGGGGGTATAATTCCCTGCCTTGTATGCTGTAAGTACGGCGAAGCCCTTGATCCAGTCATCCACATAGCACAGAGCAGCTGGCCGGATAGCCCTTCCCTCATCGTCAAACTCCTTTACAGGCGGGTGGACCGCAAAAGGATTGCGCCTGCCTTTTCCAAGGTATCTGATGGAGCCGTAGCCGTTGGGCAGTCTCGGATATTTCTTACGTTTTGCCATAGTCATTTCCTCCTTCTTGATCCGCACCCCGGGAGGGGGCGATAAATGCGTATAAAAATAACAGCCAGTGAGTTATTGCCGTTTTGGAAATAATCACTTGCAGGCTGTCCCGGAAGATGGTAGACTATGTATAGGTTGGCCAGACCTATCGGGTATCCTCCGGGATACGTCCAAAGCCGTTCCGATTGGCAGAGGGACGGCTTTTTGCTGTAATTAAAATTTATGGTTAGTTTCGCACTGTTTCATAATAGCATTATTCCAGGTAAAGTTAATAATATATTTCATAGTAAGAACCTTCTCAATATTTGCGCAACAGTCTATTGATGTTCAGAATAAGATCTCCATATATACATACCGGGATATCGTCATCCCAGCTGTATTGGTTAGATTGTTTTTCATTTTCAAAATCAAAAACAGTAACGGTATTCTTTTGTGGATTCACAATCCAGTATTCCCTGACTCCTGCAGTACGGTATTTAAAAAGTTTAACGCCGTAATCCCTCTGTGGGTCTGAAGGAGATGTTATCTCAACAACCCAGTCTGGCGCGCCATTGCATCCCTTTTCATCCAACTTGTTTTTATCACATATAACAGAGATATCGGGTTCAAGATAGTTATTATTGTCTTCACTTAGAAATACCGCAAATGGGGCGGCAAACACTTCACATTCACCACTTTTCTTGCGAATATAATTTTCTATTTCCCATTCTAACAGATGAGAGATTCTTTGATGGATTGTGTTTGGCGGCGACATCATATAGATCTGACCGTCAATTAATTCCGCCCGTTCCCCATCAGGAAGGGCATAGATATCATCAATCGTGTATGTGAGTTGCTGGGCTAATGCCATAGTAAGAACCTCCTTTTAATATCTAAATCACTAATTTGTCAAATCTTGTAATAAGCCCTTTCTGCTTAAGTTTTTCAATTTGGATAGGTATTGTACTTGCAATGATTTCTTTTGTCATATATTTTATCCTCCAAAACAAAGAAAGCCCGAGACAAAATCTCAAGGCTTCTTTGTGACCGCACAGCAGTCATTTCGCTAATTAGCTATATTATAGCATATCCGAGATAAATGTCAAGTATTCAAATTTTTCAATTATATATAATTTTTTTTGGGCTTACAGATTAATATAAAATCCTTATATTTCCGATTCCTCTTGCAGTAATGGCATATAGTCACGTCCTTTCCTGTTTGCCTGATCTTCTGGGAGACAAGGACGATATCGCCATCATGATATCACAGCAAATCGGAAATGCAGATATTGAAGTCCTTATATATGCATACAGGGATTTTGTCATCAAAAGAGTATTGTGTTGTTCCGGCATCATTTTCAAAATCATAGACATTAACCGTGCGCATGGACGGATTCACGATCCAATATTCGCGGACCCCTGCAGTGCGATATTTAAAAAGTTTTATTCCATAGTCCATACGGCTTGTGCTGGGAGAAATGATTTCGATTATCCAGTCCGGCGCACCGTCACATCCTTTCTCATTCAGCTTGCCTTTGTCACATATCACGGAGATGTCAGGTTCCACATAGTTCAGATCATCCTTATTTAAGAAAACAGCAAAAGGAGCCGGAAATACTTTGCAGTTTCCACCTTTTAGGCGAATATAATTTCCTATTGTGATAGTAAATTCACTGACAAGATTTTGATGTCTGGTATTCGGCGGCGCCATCATATAGATCTGACCGTCAATCAGTTCTGCCCGTTCCCCATCAGGAAGAGCATAGATATCATCAATCGTGTATGTGAGTTGCTGGGCCAGTGCCATAGTAAGAACCTCCTTTTCAAAGATAAAATGTTAGTATGCGTTCCGTAGCGGTACTGTCACATTATAACGTCAGATCCAGTTCTTTCAATAAAGTATCCTGGGATACAAACTCATGGCAGTCCGGATTTTCGTCTATGTCGTTAAGCATCTTCAGATCCCATTCATCAGGGGGGACCTCTTCAATCTCGTTCCATGATCGCGGCGCCAGGTTTTTGACTACAAAATTCCAGACCTTTTCGGCATCAGAATCATTCATAACAGTTACAGCGCCCATTATTCTTTCTTTTATTGCATTCATATAAACCCTTCTATTTATAAATTTGCCCACGGTTATTGATTTCTTCAATGTATATAAGGATTATAGGAGTACTTTTAACTACAGTTCTGCTACGAATTCTTTGATGTGCATTTCATCAACATTTCCTTCCATAAATTACCAAATATCAAAGAGATAAAACCATTTAAAATAGTATATATGAAAATACTGCTCGATAAAGTAATGTTTAAAAAGAACCTAACCATACGACAGGTGTCAATGATGACCGGAATTCCAAAGTCCACAATAGGGAGGATTGCGAATGGAGAGTGTTCACCGTCCGCCGACACGCTGGAACTCCTTGCAAAGGGGTTAAAAGTACGTATCTATGACTTAATGGATTCCCCTTATAAATAAGTGTCCCAAATATGGGACAAATTGTCAAAATCGCGACAGTTATTTCCAGTTCATGTGTCTTTATATATAGGAGGGGAAAATCCCCACAAATAAACATTCGAACATTTGTTTGAAATTACTGATTGATATTTTGCGTGTACAGTAGTATGATATCAATAAGGAGTTCGGAACGTGTGTTTGCTTAATGAGCGGAGGTAATACATATGAGTAACGAAGAAAAACGAAAATATTTGCACGTAGTAATTGAAAATTTAAATACGGAACAAATCGAAAGATTATATCAATTAATTCGTGGAATATTTGGGAAGGTTATTTAACCTTCCTTTTTTATTTCGTTAAACTCTTCCATAATAGAATTCCATGCGTCATCTGGAACTGTGTAAAGTAATTCTAATAACATTGAAAGCGCAGCTTTTTTTGATGGGGAGGAATTTTCCATTATGTATCCAAAACGATTGTATGCTTTTTGGTAAGGAGTTGCTTGAACATATCTATTTTCGTCCCCGCCTTTTCCAGTTCTGAGCCATTCCTCGTTTACATTGAATTCTTTGCATATCAAACTTATTGTCTGATCGGATGGATTATTTTCTCCGCTTTCTATCTTAGACACAGATGATCTCCCTATTTTTATTTGTTTCCCAAATGATTCTTGACTAAGCCCCAAATCAAGCCTTAGTTCTTTGATTCGGTTATTCATCTTTTCACCTCCTAAAATTACAATAGCATACAAGCGACCTTAAGTCAACAAAAAAGTATTGACAATAGATCTTAAAGGACATATAATGTGTATTAAAGATACAGAAAGCGAGGTGAAAGACATAATGATAGAAAAAAATATGACTATTTCGAAGGAGACAGAAGAAAAGCGTTTAGAAGATTTTAAAAAGCTTGCTGAAAACTGGGACAATATTCCAGAATACGTAGCAGGAAAATTGGATGGAACGATTTCAGCAATTGCAAGTATTTATTTAAAGAGTTGAAGAGAAAGCGGGGTAGGGAGGAGGTGATAAAGATGTGGGTAATATTCATTCTTGCATTTGCTGTAATTGCTTTTATAGCAACACTGGTAATTGTGGCAGCAGTATGGCTTGTCCATAAGGTCTCTAATGCCATGATCCGCGAGGACAGGCAGTTGGACAGGGAAGAAAAAAAACAGAACAAAGGAGACAGACAATGAAGAAAAGAGTAATGATAACGTTGGTTGTGATTGTGGCATTGATAGGAGCTGCATACACTATTGGCTCATGCAAGCTGATCGGAACCGGCAAGGTCGGTGTCCAGTACAGCTACAAGGGCGGTGTAAAGGACGAAACACTCAATCCGGGTCTGAATTTCATCAATCCTTTTCTGAAAGTAAAGGAATTTACGGTTGGAAATGAGCAGCTGATTCTGACGAAGGACAAGCGGGAGGGCTCCAAGAAAAACGAAGCCTTCAAGGTCGCAACTGCGGATGACGCAAGTATTTCTGTCAGCTTCCAGATGTCATATCGGTACAATCAGGAAAAAGTAGTAGATACATACAAGAAATTCAAGGGTATGGATGGAGAGGATATTGTTGAACAGCGCGTCCGGACAGTTTTGAAATCAAAGGTATCCGAAGTTACAACGGATTATACAATGATGGATATTTATTCAGGAAACCGCAGTGAAATCAACAATAAGATCACGGATTATCTGAATAAGGAGTTTGGCAGTGCCTATGGCATTGAGGTACTGGATGCTTCTATTATTGATGTTCATCCGGATGAAAAGCTGAAAGAAGCCATTGATAACCGTGTAACTGCCCTGCAGCAGAAGCAGCAGGCAGAAGCGGAACAGGAAAAGATCAAGGTAGAAGCGCAGACAAAGTTAATTGAGGCTGAAAATGAAGCAGCTGTAAATATCGCCAGGGCAAAAGGCGAGGCAGAGGCCAATAAAATTAAGAGTGCATCCATCACAGACGAGCTGATCAGGATGAAAGAGGCCGAAGCACGTAAAAAGCATGGGTGGGTTACGGTCCAGGGGGCAGATACGGTTGTGGCAGACAGTAAGTAGTAGTGTTTGCACGGGGAATGCCGCAAAGAAGCTGTAGGGGCTGGGCCCCTACAGCAGAAAAAACAACCAACAGGAGGAACCAAATGGATAGCTTAAATATTATCTGTATTATAAGTTCAATTATTGCATCAATCATTACAACAAAAATATTAGCCACCCACTATTTTGAAATAGTGGATGACTATGTAGAAGATATGACCCGTAAAACGAAAGAGTTTGTGGATGCTATGACCCGTAAAACGAAAGAGCTTGTGGATACTATGAAACACACGAAAAAATGAACTCAGAACCAAGGGTTGTCAGTGAACATATTCCTTTTTTGTAATACATTTGCTTATTTAACTGCATACATATTTCATTGACATCCATGTATTCACGGATTTGAGTAATAAGACTGTATGCGGAATCATCGGCTAAAAGTCTTGAATATGAAGTACAGACAATTCCTGCGCGCTCTAAGGATGAAATAGATATAGAGCATTGGCTGACTGATATATCATTTGGAACAAAAGGACATACATTGGGAGATATGATTGAGTATCTTTTTTCATCTGTATAAATTCCAATATTTGCAATTGGAAGGTCAGTGTGCTGTTTCAATAATTGGAGTACCAAAGCATCAGTTTTACTTAATTGTTTTAAAATTTCTGGAAATGAAGGATGAATATGTGGCTCTAAATCAGCATTCATTGTACCGGAAATTAGGTTTACAAACATTTTCCTAAGGATGGCAGAAGAGATACAGTATTTAGAATTTTCTAAAGCCTGGGCTGTGACATGGATGGTAGGCTCAATACGTTTATCATCGGGTATAGAATTTATGGCATCAGATAATTCGCTTTGGTATTTTTCTAAGTCGATGGAATAGCGCATTTCTCTTTTATCAGCAACATGGCTTACTGCACCAAATACTAAATACCATATATCTCCAAATGTTTGTCCCATGTTTCGGGTGAGTGGATCGGTAATATTTGATATGGCTTTATCAATGGAGTTGGGTAAATTCATAGTTTTTTCTCCTTTCTTTCATACTCGGACATGGCAGTGCCCTGTAAGAACAGTATAGGAGGACTGGAAGAAAATGGCAATACAAAATAAAACGAGTAGGGCAGAAAATCAGCGAAACCCAACAAAACAACTCGTATAAATATAAGCCCCAAAGGCAAGTAAAAGTAATGCGGTACTGGAGAGGGCAGCAGGATAGGAAGGAGGTGGTATGAGGTGGCTGAGAGTCATATTACGGAAGAGAATAAGATTGACAGAACGATTAATAGCATTTGTTGTTGGATAATCGACAGCATTGATCAAGAAAGAGAGCGTGGTAATATCGTAGAAATAACTGAAATGACAAAAGCCCTAGCAAAACTGGTGTCTGCTAGAGCTGACGAAATAATGATTAATCCTCATTCTTATTGAGATCAACTAACTTGTTATATATCTCCTGCATGAACGCAGCTACATTCTTTCCGCTCTTCTCGTCTGGGATAGAGGTAGCATTTGTCATTCGTGCGGCAATTATCTCAACAGTTTTCTCAATCAATATATCGTTTGTCATTGTGATCCTCCTTTCTTGCGTACTCGGCTTTGGGGAGCCTGTAAATACAGTATAGGAGGATTGGAAGGAATTGGCAATACAAAAAATCAGGAGGGTAGCAGGATAGGAAGGAGGTAAAGAGAATGATAAGTCAAAGTATTCAGATGAATAATGGATCAGTATTAGAAGGCAATAGAATCAGCGAACTTGTTAAGTACATTATAAATAAGTTTGCTGATGAAGAGTTAAGTTTTGATGAAGCAAAAATAGTGATTAGCCGTGTCGAAGCAATCCTGGGTGAGTTTGCAGTTATTCATAATACTGACTAAAGAGTTTTTTGTAATAACTCCTGCAAAGTATAAGATATTATTTTTAATTCAGCGCCTTCCGTAGAAGTTTTTGGAGTTGGCATAGCAACACCAGCTGTTAAATCAATAGTGAAGTAATTACTATAAGATCTTCCAGTGGAAATTTCTTTCATACTCGGACATGGCAGTGCCCTGTAAGAACAGTATAGGAGGGTTGGAAGAAAATGGCAATGCAAAGCATGACAAATGGAAAAGAAGGTAGAGAGGAGGTACATATACATCAAAATATTTGAGTATTTGATGATAGCTCTATCATGTTTGGCGCTTATAAAATTATGCGGAGTCTATCCAACAATAGGCCTATTTATATTTTGGCTATTAATACTTTTAAGAGATTAGTGACGTATGTAAGAAAGAATATATACGATAAAAAAAGAAAAACATCCAAAGAAAAGTGAAAATATGGAATTGCATGCCAAATTTTATGATGCCTTTTAAAGCAGGACAGGGCAGAGGAGGTTAAAAAGCGTTGTCCGTCATATAAGAACACATGAAAGCAGACAGGATGTAAACCTGTATACAAAGGAGGGCGGGATACATGAAGGATATATTAAGCGCCAGGCAGGCCGCAAAGGTCATAGGCTGCAGCGCGCAGAAAGTAAGGGTCCGCATCGAACGGAACATATGGAAGTTCGGGCGGGTCGTGACCGCAAAAGAATCGGGAAGGGTGGTCAATGCCTATGAGATCCCGAAGCGCTCACTGGCGCGGTTCCTGGAGATCGACATAGAAGAGGTAGACCGCAGACTGGAAGGATAAACAGGGGAAAGGAGCAGATGATATGAAACCAGGATACGCAAGAAGGGAGATCCCGCCAGTGTGGATCATAAGGTACGTGGACGGGCTGCTGTTAAGCAGCAGCAAACCGACCAGGGAAGAAGCAGAGCAGGAGGCAAGGGAACGGCACAGCGCAGAGATCGCTGCCATTGCATAGGAAAGGGCATGGAAAGAAAGAAGAGCGCAGCAGACTGCCGCGCACAGGGATAAAAAAATAGCGCATTCGTTGCCGCGAATACGCCAGGTGGCTTTCCACCACACCAAAATACATTACATAAAAAGTATAGCATTGGTGGGGTGGAAAGTCAAGGAAATTGGGGGATTTTCTGCCCCTTTTCGACTTGATAAGTTTATTAACTTAAGAACTTACAGGGGGTACACGGATGCCATACATAAAGAGTACATGCAGGGCCGGGAGGACGAAGGAGATATGCAGATATTATACAAAGCGTATCCACCCGAAGGGGGAGAAGCGGAGCCGCAGGAAGGAAAAGACATCAGAGAAGCAGAGGGCAGTCAATGACCGCAACCTGGTCCGGAAGCTCACGTACATACTGAACGACAATTTTGACGGGACAAGCTGGTACATCACCTATTCCTATGCAGTGGAAAACAGGCCGGACGTGGATGAGCTCAAAAGCCACAGGAGGGAGCTGCTGAAGAATCTCAGGAAACTGTACAGGGACAACGGGAAAGTGCTGAAATATGTGGAGACAGCCGAGGTGGGAAAGAGGGGAGCCACGCACATCCACATGGTGGTAAACGACATAGACATCCGCCTGGTAAAGGACATCTGGAAATACGGCTACGTCACCGCGAAGCCCATGGACGATACCGGGCACTACCGGAAGCTGGCGGAGTATTTCATCAAATACTACCAGAAGACGCGGGGCACATCAGAACAGATTCAGAAGAAAGCATACAACTGCAGCCGGAACCTTTCCCGCCCGGAGCCAAGGAAAAGAGCCATGAGAGGAAACCGTTTTCCAAAGGAGATCAGAGTGCCGGAAGGATGGTACCTGGACAAGGAAGGCGTAAGGGAAGGGATCACGGAGGACGGATATGAATTCATGTATTACACGATCATACAGATACGAAGGAGGAATCGGGATGAAGGAACTGAATTTAAGCAGAACAGACCAGGACATACTGGCGGGGAAGCTGGCGGAGCTGCGGGAAGCAGACAGAAAATGCAGGGAAGCAAGAGGAGGAAAGCCGGCTGTTCCGGCGTTTAGTACATGCGGGGACGGAACACTGCTGCATATGGCGCTGGAGGGAATGATCCAGGATAAGAACAGGATGACGAGGCATTGGAAGAGAATGGCGGAGGAACGAAGGAATGTGGGAAGTGGACATTTATACACAGACGGACAATGCGAGCCCGAGGACATTTAGCAGGAAATACAGCTACCTCATAGAATGCACCACGCAGACAGGGAAAACCCACAGGAAGAAAGGGATGGGAGAGATTGAGGGCACATTCCACCAGGCTTCCCTTACGGCGGTCAACGCAGCCCTTGGGAGGCTGAACCAGTCCTGCACGGTCCACATCCATACGGAAGACCGCTTCATCTGCAATATGTTCGCCTCCCAGCTGGACAGGTGGGCCGGGAACGGATGGAAGACCAGCAGGGGTGACGGGGTGGAGAACCGGAAGGAGTGGGAGACTCTATGGAGGCTGACAAAAGGGCAGCTGGCCCGCATGGTGCCGGGAAAACATAAGTATTCAGACCTGCTTGCACTGGAGATGCAGGAAGAAAAAACCAAAACACAGGAGGGACAGAAGGATGTATGAGAAATTCGGGAACTTTGACAGCGTGGAGGAAATAAACGGATGTGCCGGGAAGCTGTTAAAAGACGGGAAAAACGAAGAAGTAAGGAAACTTGCAGAGGAGAACGGGATCACGGAGTGGTTCACGGACAGCTACATCGCAGGGGAGACGGAGGAGCTGACCGACTGGATGAACGCCGCCATCGGCAAGCTGGACGTGGAAGCAGGGGGGCACAAGGACAGATACGTACCCGTACAGCCGGTGGCAGACTATCTGAAGAGTCTCTGCATAGAAGAACAGTTTGCCCGCCGCGTGCGGCGCCGCACAAAGAGCATGGAGGCATGCATGGCATACGTGGAAGAAAGGACAGGGAAACTGGTAAAGGAAGGAACCACCTGCATTCCGGATCTGACCGTATTCCGGTGGGCCCGTGATTACTTTATGGAAGAAGGTGCGGGGAAATGATCATGGCATACAAGGCGTTCAGGAAAGACCTCACCTGTACTTCCGGAGGGAACACCTTCCAGTACAGGAAAGGCATATGGAATGAAGCCGGGAAAGCGGACTTAAGGAGGACCGGGATGCACTGTGCGGAGAACCCCCTGGACTGTCTGAACTATTACAGGGACATGGAAAACTCTGTATATTACCTTGTACTGGCGGACGGTGACATCAACGAGGACGGGATGGACAGCGCAATCTCCTGTACGCGCATGAAGCTTGTACGCGAACTTCCCCTGAAGGATTTCCTGATGCATGCCCTGAACTACATGTACACCCACCCGTCCCGCAGTGTAAACCATTATGTGGAAAGGGAAACCGGGGTGGCAGCAGACGGGTTCGCCATCGTCAGGGGAAAGGATCCAAGGGCGAAGGGAAGCTGGGGCTCCGTCCTGGCCTTCGCAAAGGAAGCGCCGGACACGGAAGAGATCACGGAGCTGGGGCTTTTCGAGGTGGACGGGCAGAATGCCATGCCGGGAATCTGGTATAACACAGACGGACAGGAGGTGGAGGGTCTTGGACAGGAAGATGTTAAGGAAGCTTAGGAAGCTGTACCCGACGCGCAGCATGATGGAAAAAGCGGGACAGGACGTACCGGGGCACAGGATCGTATACAGAGGTAGGGACACAGAGGTATATAAATACGGCATCTACATACGCTGCCAGGTTCTGGGAGGGATCATGAAGGCGACATTCTTCCTGGCACACCAGATGCGGCTCGGTATCAGGGAACCTGTATACGAGGTGTTCATCAACAAAGAAGGAGGCGAATTCATAACATGGGATACCGGGGCTGAAAAATGGCGCACAGCCAAGGTGGATATGCTGGACTGGCCGGAATATACCTGGCATTCCGGGAGGTATATCAATCCGGAAGGATACAGGAACATAAAGAAGCACCTCGGCACCAGGCACGGGGGATATAAGGGGATCCTGGAGTACCAGCAGTCAGTGCGCAATAAAGAGCTTGAGGAAAGATACAGAAGGGAGACAGTGTCCTGGGATCTCGCCATGGACCGGATCCACCCTCTGCCGAAGGACTGGGAGCAGTGGGCGGACAGGAACGGGATGCTGCAGCACTATATGTTCTATGACTATCAGAGGAAAGAGGAAAACACAGGATACTGTACCGGATGCGGGAAGGACCTTCCCATCCGGCATCCGAGACACAACCACTACGGCGTCTGTCCAGGGTGCGGCCGGAGAGTCCAGTACAAGGCAAGGGGGAAAGCCGGAAGTTTTCATACAGACAGGGAGTATGCCTATCTGATCCAGAGATGTGAAGGAGGCTTCGTCATCAGGGAATTCATGCTGAGCAGGTATTACAGGAGAGGGGACTACGGGAACCCGGAAAGGACATTCAAGGAAGTATACCGCGCCATATACAATGAAAGAATGCACGAAGAAGTCTATTACTACGGCCTGTACCGTAACAGGTATGAAAGATGGGTGAAGAAGAGCGGAAGCTGGGATTACTACAGGTATTATATGTATAGAATAAAGGGGATGGTATATAAAAGGACCCTTCCGGCACTGAGGCGGAACGAACTGAAACGGACCGGGTTAGTGGAATTCATTTTGGGGAATACAAAGACCAATCCTGCGGAATATCTGCACGGACTGAGAAGGATGCCGTGGCTGGAGCAGCTGTCCAAGGCAGGCCTTGCACGTCTGGCACAGGACATACTGAGAGATGACACAGTCGGGAAAGGGGAGCTGAA
Organism: uncultured Dorea sp.; assembly: GCA_948602995.1. Classification (GTDB taxonomy): domain Bacteria; phylum Bacillota; class Clostridia; order Lachnospirales; family Lachnospiraceae; genus CAPEBR01. The sequence continues at coordinate 23,997 of CAPEBR010000030.1, read as the reverse complement.
GAATATATTCCGGCCGGGAAAAGACCTTGCAAAATCCCTGCAGATCGACCGTGCACGCATGAAGCGTCTGAGGGAGAACAACGGGGGCGCTGTTTTCCTGGGCTGGCTGGTGCAGGAAAAGGAGGAGGACACCGTCTATGATGACAGGGACCTGGCATACCTTGACCGGAAAGCGGTAAGATGCGAAGACATGAAGCAGCTGCGTTCCAGGATGGGCATGAAGGAAGCCTGCAACTACTTAAGGAGGCAGGAACCCCTGGCGGCCGCACACGGTATCATGGAGGCAGGGCAGGTCATATCCATGTACGGGGATTACCTGTCCCTTGCCGCGCGTCTGAAGATGGACACACAGCAAGAGATTGTCTATAAGCCCAAAAACCTGAAGGAAGCCCATGACAGGGCAGTAGCCCTGTGCGGAGGAAAAGACGTGGCAAGGCGGGCGGCGCAGATTGCGGAAAAATTCCCGGACACAGACAGAATATGCATGGAAATAAGGGAAAAGTACGAATATGCCGGAAAGAAGTATCTGATCAGGGTTCCGGAGCGGATTGAGGACATCATCCGGGAAGGGGAGATACTGGGGCACTGCCTGCACAGCAGCGACCGGTACTTTGACCGGATCAGCACCAGGGAATCCTACATCGTCTTTCTCAGGAAGGCAGAGGAGCCGGACAGGCCATGGTACACCCTGGAGATCGAGCCGGACGGGACAGCGCGTCAGAAAAGGACGACCGGGGACAGGCAGGACGCTGACCTGGAAGAGGCAAAGAATTTCATCCGGAGATGGCAGCAGGAAGTACAGAAGCGCCTGACGGAAGAGGACAGGAAGCTTGCAGAGAAAAGCGGCTTTCTGAGGCGCCGGGAGTTTGAGGAACTCAGGAAGGAAAAGAAGAAGGTATGGCACGGCTCCCTTGCAGGGAAGCTTCTGGTGGATGTACTGGAGGCAGACCTGATGGAAGCGGAGCGCGCAGCAGTCAGTTAGGAAGGGGAAAGGATATGGACAACATGAAAGACCTGCGGGCAGTCGAAAGCCTGGAAGAGGCAACACGGATCATCAGGAACGAGCTGGAAAATATAGCGGAAGGGTTCATCGCCGTGGGCTACTATCTGAAGAAAGTCCGGGATGACGGGATGTACAGCCAGGAAGGGTATGGAAGCCTGTACGAATACGCAAAAGAGACTTTCGGGATCAGCCGCTTCACGGCATCCCGGTTCATGGAGATCAATGACAAATACAGCATAGGCGGCTACAGCCCGCAGATCGAGGACAGATGGAGGGGCTACGGCAGCAGCAAGCTAACGGAGATGCTGGGGCTGCCGGAAGAGATCGCAGGGGAGGTTCCGAAAGAGGCAACCGTGGCGGATATCCGGGAGGCGAAAAAGACGATCCGGGAGACGGAAAGCCATTATGAAGACCAGTACGAGCTGTGCGATATCGCACCGGAGGGGCAGCAGGACGAACCGGACGACTGGATCACGGCACTTGTAAAGCACTTCTTCCTTCATGAGGGAAGGAAAAAATACAAAGAATTTGCCCTGTGGGTCAAAACCGGGGGCCCGGACCGGTATGGGGCGGACGAGGACATCATGGAAACAGTAAATCCAAGTAAATTCCGGGTGATCCGGCTGGACAGGGCTAACGTCATGATGCATGCATCCGGGATCCGGATCATTCCGTACAGGGGGCAGGGGCAGAATGCAGAGTATACATATATGGACTTTGCAGAGGAATTCCGGAAGACATTCTGCCAGGCCGGGAGCTCAGAAGAGGCCTTCCGGCTCGTATACGGGGAGCCGCTGGACGGTACAGAAACCCCGCCGCATTCAGGAAATAAAGGAAAGGACGGCACTTCCGCACCGGAAAAAGACAGGAAAAAACCGAAATCGGCAGAAACAGGGAAAAAAGAGCCTGGAAAACGGCCGGGAAAGGCAGCAGCCGAAACCCCGCCGCATTCAGGAAATACTAAATGCAGAGCTGATTCCGAATACCGGAAAGAAGAGCAGATTCCAGGGCAGATGGAAATAACAGGGGACATGCCGGAGTACTGCCCGGATGCACGGGAGGAAACAGGTCAGAAAGAGGGCGCGGATTCGGAAGAAAAGCCGGAAACCACGGAATGCCGGGAATTCATGAACCAGCCGGAAGAAGGAATGGGAGAAGAACCTGTGGAAACCGGGAAAGGGGACAGCTCACAGGATCCGGAAGAATCATGCGGTGAAATCCAGGAAGGGCAGGTAATAGAAGACATCCTCTCTTCCGGGGACAGCGGGAAGGTTCTGGATCTGCTCATGAAAGAATTTGCCGAGCCGGCAGCAGGATGGCAGCAGTGGATGAAGAAGGTGGTGGTATTCGGTGGGAAGGGACTGTGACGGGCTTAAGTTCCCGAAGAAAACAGGGAAGAAAAGAAAGAAGCACAGGAAGAGCATCCTCCACTGCAGGGACGGGACCTGCTACCTGTGCATGAAGCTTCTGGGGGACTTAAGGAGACACGGGGTTCTGCACGAGCACCATGTGTACGGAGGCGTCAACCGCGCCGTATCAGAGGCGAACGGATTCAAGGTATACCTTTGTGTCGGCCACCACGTATCCGGGCCGGACGCCGTGCATAACAACCAGAAGCACATGAGACTGATACAGAAGGACTGCCAGAGAAAGTATGAGGAGAACCATACGCGGCAGCAGTTCATGGATCTGATAAAAAGAAACTACCTGGAGGACTGAATGATGACAGAAGGAAAAAACGGGGAATTAAAGACAGGGGACCGCGTACGTTATGAAAACGTATATGTCTGTGACGGAAAGTACATGTCCGGGGAAGGCGTTATTATAAGCCTTTATGAATTCGGATACAATAACTTTGCATGGGTGAAGAGGACAACGGCAGAATAAAGTCCGTGCCATGCAGGGAACTGGAGAAAATATAGCACCCGCTGGAATGTATCACACGCAGCCAGTTAAACATACAGCAGTCCTCCGGCCATAGTGCAGGAGGGGAAAGGAGAAGGAAAAGTGGACAGGAAAAACACGAAAGAAGAACTGTTCCGCGGAAAGCGGACAGATGGAGGGGAGTGGATAGAGGGGAATCTCCTGAGAGACGGAATAACAGGAAAATGCTATATCCACGCAGAAGGAAACAGCGTAAATGAGAGCTGCAGGGTTGACGAACCCGGGTGTTTGAGATTTTTCGCGTATGAGGTGGATCCGGAAACTGTATGCAGATGTACGGGCCGGTGTGACATATCGGGAAAACTGATGTACGAGGGGGATATCTTCGAATCACTCCAGGGAACGCAGACACTGACATACACGCTCATTATGAAATACGGTGTCTATCAGGCATACTGCCCTGAAGACAAAGAATATATGGACAGCGTGGGATTCTATGTAGAGTCAGAAGAAATTCCGTGGATGCAGATGCCGGTAGGGCCAATGGAAGAATATGCAAAAGTGACTGGGAACATTTTTGACAATCCGGAATTACTGAATCAGCCCGGATGCCGGAAGAAGAAACAGAGTGGGGGGAAACGGGAACCGTGAGAGCATACAGGGTATCGAAGCAATCAGAACTTACAGAGAAAGAAAAGATTGAGGAAATAAGAAGTTACGATGTCGGCGATCTGTTATATGTGCTACGGGAGTTTGAAAAAAATCCAAGAAATTTTGAGAAGGAGACAGTGCAGGAACTTTTAGATCGTCTTTATGATTTCGGAATCGGATGTATTTAGGAGGAAGCATGATAGAAAAAATGGCTGGAATGGGCAGACGTAAGGGGAAACGTGGCAACAGGACAGAGGATGTGCGACGTCGCACGGAAAGGAGAAGGAAGATGATCAGGATAATATGTGACAGGTGCGGGAGCACGATAGAAACCAAGTCAGACATAGGTTACATAGCGTGGAATTTCAGGAGGGGACAGGACGGAAACCTGGCCGGGGAAAATAAATTCGAGGGATGCCATTTCTGCAGGGACTGCATGAAGGAGATCCGTGCATTCATACAGGAACGGAAAAGGCCGGACACCGAAAGAAAAGAGCCGGAAGCATCCAAAGAGGATGGCAGGGCAGAACCGGAAAAACAGGATCCTGTAACAGGAGACGGCAAAAATGTAATCAAAGAGGCCAAAAGCGTCAGCAAAACTGGCCAAACCGTAACCAAAGAAGACAAAAGCGTCAGCAAAACTGGCCAAACCGTAACCAAAGAAGCCGGAAACGTATCAGAGACAAAAAAAGAGAAGAAGAGAAAAACGATTGACATAGGAAGGGTCATGGCTCTTAAGAAAGCGGGATGGACGAATGCCCAGATCGCGGATGATATAGGAGTGGAGACAAGCTCCGTAGCAGGCGCGATCAGACGGTACAGGAAGAAAAACGGGGATGGCAGCAGCCTGGCGGACAGGGAGACATAAAAATGAGGATGGCAGCAGGCAGCTGATTTGGAAGATTAGGAACAAGGGAGGATAAGGGCAATGGATAAAAGGATTCTGAAGGATTACATAGATGCCTGTGCTGTGATTAGGGAGACTGAGGCGGAGATTAGAAAGCTTGAGAAAAAAAGGAAGCATGTTGAGGATAAAGTCACCGGAAGCAATCCCGAGTGGCCTTATGAGCCGAGATCCTTCTCCATGAGAGGTACGGTCGAGACGGTAGCAGACGCGAATCGGCTGAATTTTGAGAAGCACATCTTAGAGACGCAGAAAAAGGACGCGGAGGCAATGAAGGAACAGGTAGAAGAGTGGATGAAGAACATTCCATTCCGGATGCAACGGATTATTAGGTATAAATATTTTCATAGATTGTCCTGGGAAGAGGTTGCGGCACTGATGAAATCAAAGCAAGGTGGGGAAGCGGTAAGGTTGGAATTCTATAGATTTATGAGAAAAAAATAAAAGTTTGTACGGTTTCGTACGGATTGTACGCTTTTTAAATGCTATAGTATATACTGAACTGAGTGTGATGATAAACATCTTGTTTTCCTCCCGACTGGGAAAAGAGCGCTTTTCTTTGGAGGAGTGCTCTTTTTCAAAAGAAAAGTAAAGAAGGTGAAATATGTGGATGCAAAATTTGTATTCGGAGCAATAAATCAGATTTATGTAGGAACATTAAGCAGTATGGCAGATTTGGCAAAGAAGGCACACTATAGATTTTTTCTGTTTAATGATATCATTTATTATATTACTGAACAGGGAGAAGTATCAAAAACCGGGTTAATAAAAAGTGACATCTTTCAACACTTGTGATATGCTATAGATATTACTTTGCAGTTGGAGGAAAAGATATGAATAAACCAATAGTATTTATATCACATATAACGGAGGAGAAGGAGCTGGCGATTGAATTAAAGCGATTAATCGAAGAAAGTTTTTTAGGGATGTTAGAAGTATTTGTTTCATCTGATGAAGAGAGCATTACAAGCGGATCCAGGTGGCTGGATAATATAACAGAGGCTTTAAAAAACTGTGTAATTGAATTGATTTTGTGCAGTCCGGAATCTGTGAAGCGACCGTGGATAAATTTTGAAGCAGGAGCTGGATGGATAAGAGAGATAAGTGTTATTCCTCTATGCCATTCGGGAATGGAGGTGTCAAAGCTGCCCATACCTTTAAATTTACTGCAGGCAGTTAAAATATCAGAGATAGCATCTTTAAAGCTAATATTTCCTGTTTTGGCATCAGCAATAGATGCAAAATGTCCTAAAATAACATTTGATGATTTTGTTCATCGGGTGAAGCAGATAGAAGAAAAATATACATATTGGAGTGAAATAAATAAGAGGTTAACAGAATTTGAAAGTAGGTATGTAGCTATTTTTAACATACTTAAAGAAAGAGATGTAGCTACAGATTTGCAAGAAATAGATTTAAGGGAATTGCAAGGAATATTGAGTTGGTTTATTGAAAAAGGATATGTAAGTTTCCAGGAAACGCACAGTGTAACTATGACACCAGAAGGTTTTTTCAAAAGGGTTGTTATAAAGGCAACTAGAGAGTATCGAAGTTTATTTTATATGAAAGAGTGCATATTTTATCGAAAATAATATTTAAAGTGATGAAAGAGACAGCAGTTAATGATAACTGGCTGTTTCTTTTTATAAACCAGGTCAGAATTGAGAGGAGGTGGATTGATGGGCAGGCCAAGAAAATTCAATAGTGTAAAAGCACTGGAAGAAGCATGGGAGGAATATAAGGCTGACTGCGATAACCAGACGGTACTGACCCATGATTTCAGCTCCAAGAATTCTGAATTTGTCAGCAAGGAACTAAAGCGCAGCGTCACGTACACAATAGAGGGATTCTGTGTGTATACAAGAATTTCCCGGTCTGCATTCTATGAAAGATATGTAGATAATGAGAAGTTTGCTGACATCGTTACGCGCATGAGGGAGGAATGCGAAGTAGATGCCCGGAAAAAGTTTGAACTCCAGGTAATCCCGTCCCAGCTCGCAGGGCTATGGATGTCTAAATACGGCTACACAACGAAACAGGACACGAACCTGACCGGAAATCTTGATGTGGAGAAGTCAAAACTGGATGACCTGCTGGATCAGATGCGTGGTGACGGGTAATGAGCGCAGAACGGCTTCTTCTGTCCGAGAAGTACAAAGCGTTCCTCCGGTGTAACGCTCCGGTGGAATTCCTGGAAGGGACTACCTATGCCGGAAAAACCACGGTAGGCCTGTTCAAGTTCATGCTCAAAGTTGCGGAGAGTCCCAAGAAGCTTCACATTATCGCTGCAGATGACACAGGAACCGCAGAGAAGAACATCATCAACAAGGACCTTGGTATACTGGATGATTTCGGATGTCTCGTGGAATACAACGGCAGCGGAACAAAGGATGATAAGATCCCGCATCTGCGCTTCCACACTTCAAACGGGGACAAGACAATATACGTACTCGGATATGGCAACAAAAAGAAATGGAAGAAGGCGCTTGGCGGGCAGTACGGCTGCCTGTATATTGACGAGATCAACACGGCAGACATGGACTTCGTCCAGGAAGCATCCATGCGCTGCGATTACCTGATGGCCACACTGAACCCGGACGATCCGGGACTGGACATATATAAGGAGTATATCAACCACAGCAGGCCGCTGCCAGAGTGGGAGGGGGACACCCCGAAGGAGATCATGGAAGAGCTGAAGGAAGAACCAAAACCCGGATGGGTTCACTGGTTCTTTTCTTTTGTCCACAATCTGGGACTGAAGAAAGAAAAGCTACAGCAGATCATGCAGAACACGCCGAAGGGCACAAAGATATGGAAGAATAAGATCCAGGGCCTCCGGGGAAAAGCGACCGGACTGATCTTCCCGAATTTCGACCGCAGGAAGCATGTGGTCACAAAAGCATGGGTAAAGAAGCAGATCAAAGACAAAAAGCTGGTATTCCGGAAGTTCACGGCCGGCCTGGACACCTCCTATTCCTCAAAATCCCCGGATACCATGGCAATGATCTTCCAGGGTATCACGGAAGACAGGAAGCTTATCACACTGGAGGAAAAGGTATACAGCAATGCAGACCTGGACCAGCCGCTCGCCCCTTCAGATACGGCGGTAAAGTTCGTGGAGTTCCTGGAATGCTGCCGGAAGGAATGGGGATTTGCCAAAGAGGCATTCATTGATTCCGCTGACCAGGCAACCATTACAGAACTTCGGAAATACAAAAGGCTCCATGGATGCCTGTACAATTTCATTGATGCTTATAAGAAAGTGGAGATACTGGACAGGATCAAGCTGCAGCTCGGCTGGATCCAGCAGGGTTGCTATCTGGTCGTGGATACCTGCACGGAGCATCTGTCCGAACTGGAGCGGTACAGCTGGGATGATGAGAAAGACATTCCTGAGGACAGGAACGACCACACAATTAATGCAAACCAGTACGCCTGGATACCATACAGGCAGATGATTGGATTTGAAACGGAGGAGGAAAGATGAGGTGGATTGACAAAATGAATGACAATATCAGGAAAGGGATACGAAGCTGGCTGCAGATCACGCCCTCAAACCCGTACAGCCTGCAGATCAACGAGGTTATGGATTTCGAACTGACAGCCATCCGCAACCGTATCTGGTACAGGGGAGACGGCAACGAGCTGGAGCAGATGTACCAGCAGAACCCGGAATATGCAGACAAGACAAAGTTCTGGGCGAGCCGGAGCACGCAGGGCATGGACATGCGTAAGATCCACACCGGCCTTCCCGGCCTGATCATCCGGACGCTGAGCAGCATTGTACTGACAGACATGAATGACTTTGAGTTCAGCAACGATCAGCACAGGAGGCTGTGGGAAGAGATTGAAGAAGACAACAGGTTCCGTAAAAAGCTGGAGAGGTCCCTGAAGGAAACGCTGTTCATCGGGGACGGAGCCTATAAGATTACATTCGATACAGAGGTAAGCCAGTACCCGATACTGGAATGGTATCCCGGGGAGAAGATTGAGATCATCCTGCACCGCGGAAGGCTGAAGGAAGTCATCTTCAAGACAGAGTACTCAGCTGCCATGCAGAAGTACATCCTGCACGAACACTATGGCTACGGATACATTACAAACCATCTGTACCGGGGCGAGCGGGAGATAGCCGTGGATGCCATAGAAGCCACGAGGGGGATCAGAGACACTACATTTGACAAAGGGGTAATCCTGGCAGTACCCATGCAGATCTACGAGAACACCAAGTTCGAAGGCAGGGGAGGATCCGTATTTGACGGGAAACTGGACAGCTTCGATGCTTTTGACGAAGCATGGAGCCAGTGGATGGACGCCCTCAGGGCAGGCCGTGCAAAGACCTACATCCCGGAATGCCTGGTGCCCCGTGATCCGAATACCGGGAAGGTCATAAAACCGAATCCATTTGACAACCGGTATTTCGCAGCAGACGGGGATATGAGGGAGAATCAGAAAAATGAGGTCATCACGGATCAGCCGGCCATCCCCCATGAAAGCTATCTTGCAAGCTACATAACCGCACTGGATCTGTGCCTCCAGGGGGTGATCAGCCCGTCCACGCTTGGGATTGATGTAAAGAAGCTGGACAATGCGGAGGCCCAGAGGGAAAAGGAGAAGGCAACGCTTTACACCCGGGACGCCATCATCGAAGCACTGCAGGAGACGCTGCCGGAGCTGGTAGGGGCGAGTATCAACGCATACAATATCCTTCATGGACAGGGGATTGCAGAGGTGCAGGTAGACATTCCGTTCGGGGAATACGCCAATCCGTCATTTGAAAGCCAGATTGAGACAGTGTCAAAGGGAAAGCAGGGAGGGATCATGAGCATTGAGGCATCCGTAGAGGAGCTGTACGGGGATTCCAGGGACGATACATGGAAAAACGAAGAGGTAGCCAGGCTGAAAGCCGAGCAGGGAATAGCCGAGGTGGAAGAACCGGATATAACCATGGAGACAGGGGGATTCAAAGTAAACGATATGGCAGATGGCAAAGGAGGAAGGAAAGATGAAGGTAAAGGTAATGAACAGGCTGTACAGGATGAGCCGGGAGGAGTACCAGGGGCTTCTAAAGATCGCAAGTGAGCAGGTTCCGGCAGGCATCTATGCAGTGGAAAAAGCCGGGTATGCAGAGTTAAGGGCAGATCACTGCAAGAGCATCACCCAGCTTAAGAATATGACAAGGCAGTTCCGGGCGCAGGGATTCAAAGTCCTTGCAAACCGGGGAGGCCTGTAAGATGGATCCCTATGATATCGGCCAGGCATTTGACGCGATTGAGGATGAACTGATTGATTCCATGATCCGCAACATGAAGCGCCACCATGCGGAAGAGATGGAAGAAGGCATCCAGTGGACTATGTGGCAGGCCGAGCAGCTGAAGGCGCTGGCACAGTACAGGCGGGACAATCAGAAGAAGTTCCAGGGAAGATTTGCCGAGATTAATAAGCGGATAGATGAAGCTATCCGGGAAGCCGGCCAGAGGGGATACATGGACCAGGAGACAGAGATTCTGAAAGCCATCAAAGAAGGCTTCCAGGGATACCAGAAAGCCTCCAACACCCTGCAGGGAGAGTTCTTCCGTCTGAACGACAGGAAGCTGGAGGCGCTGATCCAGGCAACGATCAGTGACATGAAGAAGGCAGAGACAGCGATCCTGCGTATGGCGGATGACCAGTACAGGAGAGCCATTTTCAATGCACAGGTCTACGCGAACACTGGCGCGGGAACTTATGAAAAAGCGGTGGACATGGCCACAAAGGACATGCTGTCCAGCGGCCTGAACTGCGTGCAGTACAAAAACGGCGCCAGGCACAGGCTGAAGGAATACGCGGAAATGGCGCTGCGTACTGCAAGCAAGAGGGCCTACCTGCAGGGCGAGGGAACAAAAAGGCAGGAATGGGGAATCACCACAGTCATCATAAACAAGCGTGGGAATCCGTGCCCGAAGTGCCTGCCCTTCTGCGGGAAGGTCATGATAGATGATGTATGGTCCGGAGGGAGCAAAGACGGTATATCACCAGTCACCGGGCTGAAATACCCCTTAATTAGCCGCGCAATTGATGCAGGGCTCTACCATTGAATGCTGAATTTGGGTGGTAGTAAAACAGTGTGAACCGCATTGCAAAGCGGGTGTGTGCAGTATAAAAAATAATAGCTGCATGCTAACGGGGAACGGAGTAATCCCAATCCCGTGCTAAGATTTTTGAATAAGATGTTTTCAAAAATAAAGTGTAGAGACTATTCCGAAAGGAAGTAGGGCGGAGATGCACCGCTCGAAGCGCACTGGACAAAAAAGGAGTAAAGGGCTCCTTCTTGTTATGAGATAGTCCGATATTTAAAAACAGAGCCAAACTGCCGGGACAGCCACACCACATACTTTGAAGGTATCAGCACACCCCCGGACAACAAGTATTCAAAAGACGAGCTTGATCAGATAGCAGAGGCTTACCGAAAGGAGCAGAAAGGGCTGTATGCGGAGAGACAGGAGGAGAAATACAGCCGTCTTGCAGAGCATTCACTGGATGAGGACAATAAGAGAGAATACAGAAGGAAAGCCAATGATTGGAAAGGCATGAAAAAATCATATTCTGAGCAGGTGGATTTTTCAAAAATACTAAAAAGAGGAAAATCAGATGAAGCCCATACACAGGCGAAGACATTCTATCAGAGTCTTTCGGATTTGAAGAATGATGATATATACCAACTTTTACAGCAGTCATACAAACGGGTAAATATTAAAGCTTCAGCCAAAATGCGTTCTTACTTTAGCAGGGAGGATCATACAGTATACATTGCCAGGAACTCCGACACGAGCACAATCGCCCATGAACTATTTCACGAAATCGACCGAACCTATCAGATCACCGAAAACGGTGCGCTCAAAATGGAGCTGGAACGTGATTATAAGAGATTACTGAAAATATGCGATAGAAAACCTGTCCAGGGTGTGCTATACTCAAAGTATCCCGAAATGTTTGAGAAATTCGAGGGCGAACTGATTGTAAAGCCGGAGTATCGGGGAATATCAGACATTATCCATGGAATGACAGAAGGAAAAGTAAATCTGGGATACCGTCATTCAATAGAGTATTGGAAAAAGCCTGGCGCATTGCAGAAGGAAGCCTGGGCACAGTATGGAAGAATGTATTATTCGGAAGATAAAAAGGTTTTATCCGCTTTAAAAGAATTTTTTCCGGAAACGACAAAAGAATTTGAGCGCATTGTGAGGGAGATGGTAAAGTAATGTGGTATGGGAAAAATACAAAGGAACTAGAGAGACTGAATGAAGAGTATCGTGCTATGTTCGGAGGGTATCCATGGGGATATATGGAATTAGAATACGGCGCAGATGAATATGACGAGTATGTCCATGACATAAAAGAAGCGCTAAAGCAGGGAAAAGAGCTTCCGGAAGTTGCGGATTGACTACAATGAAACGTGTAAAAAAACCACCAGTCAGAAATGGCCGGTGGTTTTTTAGAGGAGAAAACGATGGATAATTTCAACACAATCTATAAGATTCTGAAAATCCTGGAGAAATCAATGGATTTAGAGGAATTCGACAACAGCAGCATTTCAAAAGAGCGGCTAGGGATGTCAGAAGCGCGGTGGAGCAGGATTATGTCCCTTCTGGTCTCAGAGGGATATGTTACAGGGATAGAGACATGGAGCAGCATGGACTGCGGCTACCCGAGGGTATGTCCGATAAGACCCGAGATTACGATCAGGGGGCTGGAATACCTGGAGGAAAACAGTTTCATGAAGAAAGCCGCGAATTTAGCGAAAGGAATAAAGGAAATCACACCGGGGTTATAAATCCCGGTGTTTTTATGCTCCAAACACGACAAGAGCCTAAAAGGTGCGTGGCGCAGCAACAAAATGTTCTGAAAGAAAGGAGAAAAAAGTATGTCAGACATCAAACCAAAACAGGAAGTGCACAGGATCCCGCTGAAACTCCAGTTCTTCGCCGAGCCGCCAGGGGGCGGGGACGGAACGCAGCCCCCGGCTCAGACGCCGCCCGGAGGGCAGGCCCCACCGTCAGACCAGGGAGGGCAGCAGGCCGGACAGATCGACTATGCGAAGATCCAGCAGATGCTTGACGGCACGCTGGCCGTAAAAGAGGATGCAGCCCTGAAAACCTACTTCAAGCAGCAGGGGCTCAGCCAGCAGGAGGCAGAGTCAGCCATGGCCGCTTTCAAGGCAGAAAAGGCGAAGAACCAGCCCGACATTAACGCCATGCAGGAGCAAGTCAGACAGTCGCAGAAGGAAGCGCAGGAAGCGCGCCTGCAGGGCATGGCAGCCATGACAGCGGTCTCCATGGGGCTTGACGCAAAGACCATCCCCTATGTCCTGAAGATGGCCGATCTTGGGCAGGCTGTCGGCCAGGACGGAAAAGTCAATGAAGAGACGCTGAAAAATGCGTTAAACAAGGTGCTGGAGGATGTCCCGGCGCTGAAACCGCAGGCAAAAGACGTTGCAGGCTTCCAGATGGGAGCCCCGGGAGGCAGCCAGCAGCAGTCACCGACAGAGGACGCACTGAAGAAGGCGTTCGGACTATAAGAAAGAGAGGAAAAGGATATGGCAGTATACGATTATGCAACACAGTTCACCAGTCTCCTGCAGCAGAAGTACAGCAAGGAATCCTGCTCGGATGACCTGACACAGAGCCATCCGGAAGTGAAATTCATAAATGCACAGACCATCAAGCTTCCGAGGATGTCTGTATCCGGGTACAAGGACCACACAAGGACACCGGGATTCAACAGCGGCACCCTTTCCAACGACTGGGAGCCGAAAAAACTGGAACACGACCGGGATATTGAGTTCTGGATCGACCCAATGGATATAGACGAGACGAATCTTACCCTGTCCGTGGCGAACATCCAGAACACCTTTGAGACGGAGCAGGCGATCCCGGAAAAGGACTGCTACCGGTTCAGCAAGCTCCACTCCGAGCTTACGGCTTATTCCGGAAGGATCAGCACGGACACGATCGCGGCGGCGAACTTCCTGGAAGCCTTCGATGAAGAGATGGCGGTCATGGATGAGGCCAGCGTCCCGGAGGAGGGAAGGGTACTGTATGTGACGCCGGCAATGAATAAGATCGTAAAGGAAGCAGAAGGGCTGCAGAGGATGATGACAGTGAACACGCCTTCCACCATCAACCGGAAGGTGCACAGCATTGACGATGTGAAAATCAGGTCCGTGCCATCGGCAAGGCTGAAGACGAAATACGACTTCACGGACGGATGCGTTGCATCGGAAGACGCGAAGCAGATCAACTGGATCCTGCTTCACCCGACATGCGTGGTGTGCAGGGACAAATACAGCTACATCAAGCTGTTTACCCCGGGGACGGATTCCCGCACGGCGGACGGTTACATGTATCAGAACCGGAGTTTCGGAGACCTGTTCATGCTGGAGCGGAAGGTGGAAGGCTGCGCCATGAATGTAACACAGGCCGGCGCCTAGAAAGGAGGACAAATGAAAGCGGTAAAAAACAACAAGGAATACCGGATTGATGAATCACAGGTGAAATCCTATCAGGACAGGGGATTTGACATCCAGGATGATACAGGCAGCGTGATCGCCTATGGCCGCGGGAGGACCGTGCCCTACGGCGAGCATGAAGCTCTCAAGAAGGAGCTTGAAGAGCTGAGGGACAGCGCGGGCGTCGCGGACAATAAGGATGTGGCAGACATCCTGCGGCGTTTCGCACAGGAACATGACGTAAGTCTGGGAAATGCGTCATCCGTATCCGGAATCGTAAAAAAGATCAAAGAACAGCTTCCGAAAGAAGGTGAGTAGGATGCCTTACAAGCCATACGCAGACGAAGAATACTATAACCAGGTCTTCCAGGGCATAGCCCTTCCGGAAGAAGCGGCAGACAGATATTTAAAACAGGCATCAAGGCACATTGATACCCTGACCTACAACCGTATCGTAGGCCAGGGTATTTCCGCGCTTACCCCGTACCAGCAGGAAATCGTGCGAGAAGTATGCTGTGCGCAGGCAGAATTTGAATATCAGAACAAAGACATCTTTGACATGATCCTGCAGGGCTACAGCATTAACGGCGTATCCATGCAGTTCGGGGATTCCTGGAACGTGACCACGCAGAAAGGGATCCCCATGCGCCGGGATCTGTATGAACAGCTGTGTCAGACAGGTCTCTGCTGCAGGCTGGCGAGGTGAGGGCATGGGATGGCCGTGCCTGGTCCTGCCCCAGTGGTGCAGGACAGAAATCACCCTTAAGCTTGACCGGGAGGGGATCAGCGAGTACGGGGAACCACTGGAACAGGTGCTGTATTCCGGGAAGTGCAATTATCAGGATAAGGCAAGGACAGTCCTGACTGCAGAGAAAAAGCTGGTGGAGATCACCGGCACGGCGCTGTTTCCGGGAGACATCTGCCCGGATCTCCAGGTCATATCGGGCGGAAGAGCCGAGATCATGGGAGAGAAGCGCCGGATCCTCCAGGGCAGGAAAGCAAGGAACCCGGACGGGACAGTAAACCATACGGAGGTGATACTTGTATGATAAAAGTGAATTCCACGGTTAATTTCAATATGTCAAGGCTCAGGCAGCTCACACAGGCGCAGGTGACGGCGCTGGAGCAGACGGCGGAGGCACTGCATACAGAAGTGGTGCAGGCCCAGGTGATGCCGAGGGATACCGGGGCAATGCAGGGCGAGAGAACTTTCATAAAAGCAGGAGAACCCATAACTGCAACATACGAAAACGGTTCAACCGCGGTTAATTCTATCACAAAAGAGCAGGGCGGAAAGGTTTCAATTATTACAACCTCTCCACAGGCAAGAAGACTGTACTTCCACCCTGAGTACAAATTTAAGAAAGAGGAAAACCCCAATGCAGGAGGAATGTGGTACAAGAACTGGCTTCCGGGCGGGAAAAACGAGGATTTTGCCGCGGATGCATTCAAAAAATTATACAGGAGGATATCAGGCCTATGATGCTGTCAGATGTAAGGGAGTATATAAAATCCCTGAAGATTGCAAAATGCGTATATATGGGGAAGCTGGACGCAAAGGCGGAGAAGTCCGTGGGCGTCTACAACAGCAAACATACCCATGCATATCACACCGCCATAGGAGGCCCAGCCATGGCCTCTTACGGGACGAAATACGTGACCATACTGATCCACTGGAACGAATCCCCGGGGGAGACGGAAAGAGCCGCTACAGAGCTGTTTGAGGCTGTCAGCAGCGCAAGGGAGATTACAGTCAATGATACAGTAATAAAATTCATCCAGCCGCTCTGTGAGCTTCAGGATATCGGCACAGATGACGCCGGTATACACGAGATGGTCATAGAAGCAGCTGTTATTTACGGGAAAGGAGATTAAGGAATGGCAGAAGGGAAAAAGACAGGGGTGTTCCCCTGCTACGAAAACCAGTTCCAGGCAGGTGCCGCAAAGGAATCAGCCACGAACATCAAGGACATGGAGACATTTTCCGTAGCCTTCGACAACGGGGTGGAGGAATGGTATACCTACGGGGAAGAAGGCTGGGTAAACCGCCTGATGACCGCAAAGGGAATCAAGATATCCATCAAGGGCAAGAGAAACCTGGGGGATGCCGGAAATGATTACGTGGCTGAAAAAGCGTTCCTGAACGGAAGAAACGCGGAAGGGTACTTTGGATGGACGTTCCCGGACGGGACGGTTGTGTCCTGGGACAGGGCGGTATACAGCATTACGGCCCTGAACGCGGCAGATGCAACAAACGCAGGGCCGCTGGAGTTTGACGTCATGAGCAATGGGAAGCCCCAGGTTACGCTTCCGGCCGGGACAGAATAGGAGGAGAAGAGAAGATGGGAAAAATAGTGGATATAACGGATAAACTGAAATTCGAACAGAACCCGGTACTTAGGATACGGGACATGGAACTGGAAGTAAACGCTGATGCAAAGACCATGCTGGAGATTATGGGCTTATTCAAAGGCAGATCCGAGATAGAGGCTGCCACGGAAGCCATGGAAAAGCTGTTTGGCGAAAAGGATCAGAAGAAACTGGAAAGCCTGAACCTTTCCTTCCGGGATTACATGGCGGTCATTTCGGAAGCAATGAATCTGATCCAGGGGGACGGCCAGGGAGAGCAGTGACCCGTACTATGACCTGATTGAAGATTTCGACCTGGTGATAGCTTCATTCCAGTCACAGTACGGGATCCGGCTGTCCAGGGAACTGGACGGCATGAAGTGGGACGAGTTCCGGGCCTTCCTGGAGGGGATGGCGCCGGAGACCCCGCTTGGCAGGATTGTATCCATCCGGGCGGAGACAGATGAGGAGATACTGAAGCACTTCACACCGGAGCAGAAACGCATCCGGGGCGAATGGCTCAGGAAAACGGCGAAAGACAGGAAGCCGGAGGAGGTAGGAAAGATCCTTGATGAACTGAAGAACGCCTTTATAAAGGCAGCGGGAGGGATTGGAAATTGCAAAAAAGAAAGTAAAGTGTAAATACTGCGGTCATGAACAGCAGGTGCAGTATGAACCGGATGCAGTATGCCGGGGCGTCTTCATCAGATGCCGGGCAAGGCACTGCAGGAAAGAGTTTGAAATAAAAATCAACCAGGACAAGTAGTGCCATGTGCCGATGTCCAGACGACAGAGGCAGGTGGTATATATGGCAGCGAGCATAGGTCAGATTGGTCTTGACCTTGTAGTTAATAAAAATGATTTTGAGAAGCAGATGAACGGGATCCAGGGCATGGCGAAAAAGGCTGGCGCTGCACTGGCAGCAGCTTTCGGCATCAAGAAGCTTGTGGACTTCAGCGGGCAGTGCCTGAAGCTTGGCTCAGACCTTGCAGAGGTCCAGAACGTGGTTGACGTCACATTCCCGAACATGACAACCCAGGTGGACAAATTCGCGCAGTCAGCGGAAACGGGCTTCGGCCTGTCCAGAACCATGGCGAAGCAGTTCACAGGGACATTCGGAACCATGGCCAAGGCTTTCGGCTTTACGGAATCAGCAGCGTATGAGATGGGCTCCACATTAACCGGACTGGCCGGTGATGTGGCATCCTTCTACAATATCAGCCAGGACGAAGCATACACAAAGCTGAAATCCGTCTTCACCGGCGAGACAGAATCATTAAAAGATCTTGGAGTGGTAATGACCCAGACAGCCCTTGACGCATACGCAATGGAAGCGGGCTTCGGGAAAGCCACTTCCGCCATGTCAGAGGCGGAAAAGGTGGCGCTCCGCTATCAGTTCGTACAGGACAGGCTGGCAGCAGCCCAGGGGGATTTCGCAAGGACCTCTGGGGGATGGGCGAACCAGGTTCGTATCCTGAAACTGCAGTTCGACAGCCTGAAGGCAAGCATAGGGCAGGGACTGATCAATCTGTTTACGCCGGTACTGCAGACCATCAATATGGTCATTGGAAAACTGGCAACACTGGCCAGTGCCTTTAAAGCATTCACGGAGCTGATCACAGGCAGCAAGAGCAGCGGGGGCTCACAGATATCTGGGATGGGAGCCATGGCAGAGGATGCCGGCGCAGGCTTTGAGAGCGCATCAGGGGCGGCTGATGGCATGGCGTCCTCTGCAGACAGCGCGGGCAGTGCCGCAAAAAAAGCGGCGAAGGAAATGAAGGCCCTCATGGGCTTCGACAAAGTCAATAAGATCCAGGAACCATCAGAAAGCGCAGACACCGGCAGCCCCGGAGGGGGAACTGCCGTGGGTGGAGCCGGAAGCACTGTGGACTTTGGCGGGCTTGCTGAGGGAAACACTGTCATTGATTCCGTAGACGGGAAATTCCAGGGGCTAATAGCACGATGCAGGGAACTGGCAGAGCTTTTCAGACAGGGATTTACAATTGGATTCGGAGACAGTGAGGTGAGAATCCAGTCCATAAAAGGCCACATACAGGGAATCGGGCAATCACTGAAAGGGATTTTCACAGATCCTTCAGTAGTGCGGTCCGCAGGCAGACTGTTTGATTCGATTGCATTGAATGCGGGAAAGATTGCAGGATCCATGGCGAGCATCGGAATCACAATTGCAGACAACCTTTTGGGAGGAATTGACGGTTATCTGCAGGAGAGTTCCCCTTATATAAGAGATCGTCTAGTTTCTCTTTTTGATGTGTCAGCAGAAATTGCGGGTCTTGTCGGTGATTTTGCTGTGGCGGCAGCGGATATATTTTCTGTGTTCTCAGGAGAGAATGCTAAAAGCTGCACAGCAAGTTTAATAGGGATATTTTCAGACACATTTCTCGGAATAAAGGATCTTACATTACAGTTCGCAAGGGATGTAATTGAATGTATCGTTGATCCGATTGTAGAAAACAAGGATCTTATAAAAGAAAGCATAGACGAAACACTTGCACCGATTTCTGACACGCTCGGGGTAATACATAAGGGTATAAAGGACACATTCGAAAAGATAAACGGGGAGTACGAGAGGAAAGTCCGTCCAATGTTCAAGGCATTTTCGGAAGGATTGACAGAAATTGTCGGTACATTGTTTGAAGGATACAATATGTATATTGTGCCAGTACTGGACAGGCTATCCGAAAAATTCAGAAGTGTCTGGGAAGAGCATATACAACCTATGCTTGATAAAGGAATAGAGCTGATCGGAAAAGTTGCAGGTGCGGTTACCGACATCTGGAACGCTACGCTGCAGCCATTCCTGAACTGGTTTGCAAAGAACATTGCTCCAGTACTGGGACGGGAACTGGAAAAGGTCGGGAACTCATTCCTTGATGGAGTAGCAGTAATCTCTGATGCAATAGGAACTATCTTTGACCTGCTTGGAGATGTCATAGAATTTGTTGCAGGCGTATTTACGGGGGACTGGAAAAGAGCCTGGAACGGGATTGAGAATTTCTTTAAAAAACTTTGGAGCGGATTCAAGGAGATTGTACGGAGTCCGGTCAATGCGATTATCGGGTTTATAAATGGCATGGTAAACGGAATGGCAAACGGTGTCAATTCGATTGCATCCATGCTGAACAGTCTTTCCATAGATATACCAGACTGGGTCCCTGTTATTGGAGGGGGGAAGCTGAGTTTTAACTTCCCTATGTGGACGCCACGGACGATCCCATATCTTGCCCAGGGAGGATTTGTAAAGGCAAACACCCCGCGGCTGGCCATGATCGGGGATAACCGTCATTACGGCGAGATTGTTGCCCCGGAAGACAAGATGAAGGCCATGGTGGACGCAGCCGTACAGGCGGCAGCAGGAAGCGGAGGAGTAACAAAGGATGAGCTGGAAAGGATCATTAACCTTGCGGTATCAAGGATCGTGGCAGCTCTTGAAAGCGTGGGATTCTTCCTGGACGGCGAGGAGCTTGCCAGACTCCAGGGGATGGCGCAGAAATCAGCAGACATACGTTACAATGAAGTGACGCTGAAATAACGGAGGAACACGGAGTGAGTATCTTAAGTTCAGGAAACACGTCCCTTCCGGATCCGGTGTCTATATCCGTGAATGATGAAATCATCTGGTCATCAGACACCGGACGGACACTGTCCGGCATGATGATCGGGGATGTGGTGGCTGAGAAGAAAAATATAAATATAAAATGGGGAATCCTGCCGGAAGCGGACGTGGTACTGATCAAACGGATGCTGACAGCAGGATTCTTTCCCTTTACGTTCCGGGATGACGGAATGAAGATTTCGATTGAATCATACAGGGGAACGCTGTCAAAAGAGCACCTGGGCTATGTAGGTGACGGGATTTATTACTACAGAAGCGTTTCCGTGGACATTATACAGAGGTGATAGGATGATTAATACAAGCATGAAGTACAGGCAGGCAATTGAAAAGAACCGCGAATTCCGCATAAGAGACGATATCACATTTCCGGACGGTTCCAAAAGAACCCTGTCAACGGAAGACGTGACTGCATACAGCATCAACGAAGCCACAAGTGCAGGTGGGAAGTTTGAGATCGGTGCGGCCATTGTGAAGAAATACCAGTTGACCCTCAACAACATGGATGGAGAGTTTGACTACACAGGCTTTGAGGGTGCAGACATTAGGGCGCAGGTGGGGCTCCGCCTGGAGGACGGGACATGGGAGGATCTGCAGAAAGGGAAATACCGGATTGTGGATGCAAAAGAAAAAGACATCACGATCGACATCGTGGCATATGACGGCATGCTGTTCTTTGACAGGCCGTACACGGAGAGCGGCCTGCAGTACCCGGCAACGATAAATCAGATCATACTTGATGCCTGCACGGTCTGTCAGATGACGTTTAACGCCCGGTCTGTGGAAATGGGAAGCTATGTGGTGAACAAAAGGCCGGACAGTGACAAACTGACATTCCGGGACATCATCTCCTACTGCGCACAGATCATGGGATGCTTTGCATTTATCAACAACCTGGGGCAGCTGGAGTTCGGATGGTATAATTTCGCTGCATTACAGAAAGTGAAAAACGGCATCTATAATGGTGGGATTTTCGATGAAGGAATACCTTATGAATCCGGTGATAATCTGCACGGAGGGAGCTTTGCCCCATGGAACACGGGAGACCAGGCAGACGGCGGCAGTTTTACGGATATGGAGGATTACCACCATATTTACCTGCTGAAATCCAAGAGCATTGATACGGATGATATAACCATAACCGGAGTCTCCATAACGGTAAAGAAGGAATCCGGTGATCAGGATGAGATACTTTTGTACGGGAAAGAGGGATATGTGCTGGAGCTGTCGGATAACCCGCTTATACAGGAAGGGCATGAGCAGGCAGTGCTGCAGCATGTGGGACAGAAGGTGGAGGGAAATACATTTCGCCCCATGAAGATCACTACACAGTCAGATCCGTCCATAATGGCAGGTGATCTTGCAGTCGTGACAGACCGGAAACAGAAGTCCTGTTTTACTGTGATAACCAATACCACATTCAGTCTGTCCGGAACGCAGAAGGTTGAGTGCAGCGCAGAGACACCCACAGAAAAGAACTATACAAGGTACGGCGCTGTGACAAAATTAATGTCCATGACCAAGGACCAGACGAGCCGGCAGCTGTCCGCTTACGAGGTCAGCATGCGGCACTTCTCTTCCCTGATGGCGAGAAGCCTGGGGTTATATGAGACATATGAGCCGCAGGAGGACGGAACCTTCATTAAGTACCAGCATGACAAGCCCCTCATGTCAGAATCAAAGACAATCTGGAAACAGACGATTGATGCCTTCGGCGTATCCACGGACGGAGGGAAGACCTGGAACTCCGGGAATGATGCCCAGGGGAACGCGATCTATAATATACTGTCCGCAATTGGCATAATGGCCGAATGGATCGACACAAGGGGACTGGTGGCGAAGGACAATAAAGGGAATAAGACCTTTGAGGTGGATGCAAACACGGGACAGGTGAGGATAATCGCTGATTCCTTTTCCCTGTCTTCAGGAAAGACGATTGGAGACATTGCGGAAGAAAAAGCCAGTTCGGAGGTAAACAATTTTATCAGCTCCGTTTACGATCCGAAGATTGCAAGCCTGCAAAGCCAGATAGACGGTCAGATCGAGACGTGGTATTACGACTATCAGCCTGCACTGAGTAATGCACCGGCATCAGACTGGAAGACGGAAGAGGACCGGGCGAAGCATGAAGGGGATTTGTTTTACTGGAAGTCCAAGGGATACTCCTACCGGTTTTTCAAGGATGGTTCTGTCTGGAAGTGGCAGTTAATAACAGATTCGGATATAACGAAAGCACTTTCTGATGCTTCAAAAGCACAGGATACGGCAGACTCCAAGAGACGTGTATTCGTTGCCACACCAGTACCGCCGTATGACGCGGGAGATCTGTGGACACAGGGCGATACCGGGGACATTATGACATGTATCACGTCCAGGGCAAGCGGAAATTATGTTTCCACGGACTGGGAAAAGAGAAACAAGTATATTGATCAGAAAGCAGCGGATACAGCAGCGAAGGATGCGGTGGACGGCCAGACGCAGGCTGACATTTTTGATAAGATTACGAAAAACGGGACTGTACAAGGACTGTTTCTTGATAAAAATGGGAATATATACTTTTCATTCTCTATTGCAAAAGGCGGAGAATTAACGCTTGGTGGTGCAAATAATACAAACGGAACTTTTAAAATACTTGACGCAGAGGGAAAACAAATCGGCTACTGGAGTAAAGATGGGTTTATTGTTAATAATAAGTATTTTGCAGTTACAGAAACGGGACGATTATATTCCAATGCTCCAACATTTGGAACTGTTCTGTATATGTCTACAAACATGAATGAAAATTCCAGCGTCTCCGTTGAGACACTAGAAAAAAGAAAATTCTTAGCATTTGAAGCGATACAATCCTATGATGGTGGCTCAAAAGGATGGCACACTTCATTTTATATTGGAAATTATTACGGTTCGAATAATGATTATCTTCCAATGGGTTCGCTTATAGTGAGAAGCAGAAACTTTAACGAAGAATCTTTCGAAGTTGAGTTTTGGGCAATAACGAAAATATATGGAGAATTGAGATTACCGAATTTAGTCCGTTCAACAAGCACAAAAATGGCGGTATTTAACGGTGCATCCAATACGCTTGCATATAATTCTGAATCATCGGAGCGATATAAAAACATTGGAAGCCCATTAACTGAAAAAGATATCGAAGATTTATATGGAATTGTTCCAATTTGGGCTAAATACAAGGAAGGATATTTACCGGAATCAGATGAAAGATACGGAATAGAATTTCCCATGTTTATTGCTGAGGATGTGGAAAAATATGCCCCTCTTGCAGTTGATCATAATAAAAATGGACAGGCAGAAAACTGGAATTACAGGGTAATGATACCATATATGTTTCAGATGCTTAAAAGCCAGAAAGAAACGATAGACGACTCACTTAAAAGAATAGAGCAGCTAGAGGAGGCACTGCGGAAAGGGGCGCTTAGACATGGCGATCAGAATGCGGCAAGGTAGAAAACGGGATTTTAATCCAAGGAATATGCTGCCCGGGGAGTGGGCAGTATCTACAGATCCGGAAACCGAAAATCAGATAGTGTGGATGTGCTTCCAGGCAGGAGTTGTCAAGCGCATGGGTACTTACGAAGACTTTCTTCGTCAGATCGAGGAGATGACAGAGGATATAAGAGCGAAGTACAGCGGGACGTTCACAGAAATAAAAGTATACATGGAAGGCTTAAAAAACGAAACCGAGGAATACAGAAATACAGCGTCAGAAAAAGCCGCTGTATCGGAAAGAGAGGCCAGGGCGGCAGAGAAAAGCAGGTCAGTTGCCGAACAGAAAGCGGAGGAAGCTTCCGTCAGTAAGAAAGTTGCAGAGAGTTTTTCAAAATTGTCCGAATCGTATGCGCATGGAGGAACGGGTGTACGCCCCGGAGAGGATGCGGACAACTCGGAGTTTTACTCAGAACTCGCAAAAAAACTATTAGACAAAGCCCAGGAACTACTTGACAAAGCAAAAGAGATTGTGGCCACCGGAGTACCGGGGGCGACCGGAGAAGCGGCCGGGTTCGGGATGCCCACGGCAACAGTAGACGCGAACACAGGGACACCGTCAGTAGAGGTCACGGCAAGCG
>CAPEBR010000029.1 GCA_948602995.1 uncultured Dorea sp. | reverse complement strand
GTCTGCGCATTTACTGCACAGACCGTAAGAAAGTGATTCAGGAGTGAGCAAATCCTATTCGCGGAGCGAATTTTAGATGGATTTGCGAAGGTTACTGGTCACGGAGTGAACAGTAACTACCTAACATGAAATATTGAATAAATCTAAAAAACACTTGCATATTAATCGGGAATGGTATAAAATGCAGATGGATATTTAGAGAATAATTTAAATATTCAACTTCTTATGCTTTATTTATGGAATGGAAGAAGACTGCTGCCTACAGTTCTTCTTCTATTTTTCTATATAAAGAAAGAAATTACTGTAAACAGGGCTGTAAAGTGGTCATCCAGTAATAAAAATGTAGCTAAGGTAAGCCGGAAGGGAGTTGTCTCTATTAATAAAAAAGCAGGGGGCAAAAGCGTGAAGATTACCGCAACGGCCAGAGACGGCAGTGGAAAAAAGGCCGTCTATACGATCAAAGTCATGAAGGGCGTGGTGAAAAAGGCTGCGATTTCGGGAAACAGGAGCATAGAAGCTGGAAAATCCCTAAAGCTGAATGGAACGGTTAAAATTCGGCATCTAGGGACGGGGTATTTTTAAAAATACCCCGTCCCCGATTCTATACAACGACCTCTAGAATTTTTTTCCCTTCTGTCAGTATTTCACGGATACCGGTCTTTTTCTTTTTATTAAAGTTAAAACTCAGCAGATACCCGGTATCCAGCTTATAGTAATCAAGGTATGAAATCAGCTGCTGTTCACCGTGTGAGTTATATGCTTTTCCTCTCCACAGCTTCATCTCAATAACAAATCGCTGCCCTCTGTAATCAACAATTACATCTGTCCGTGTACTGTCACGGGTCTGGGCTTCAATATAGTAATTTCCCGCGCCATTAATGATGGGACGAAGATACATGAGGAAGATCCGGCGGCCTTCATTCCCTATAAATTTTTCACTGGAATTTCCGCATATCTCCTGAAAATACTCGAAGAATTTTTCCATTACAAGATTCATCTGAAGCATGCCATGAACAATAAACGGTGTTCTGCTATTTTGTGGTTCAGGAGGCCGGACGGCAGTAAACTCCCTTTCGGAGAGAAACAGGTTATACAGGATTGTCTCAAAAATCCGGTTCGCGACTGCAACTGTATTTTCATGATTTTTCAGAAATCCAAACATAATGCCGATATTAATGACCGGGCTGTTGATTTCAAAGGTGTACCGTGTACCACAGAACAGAATGTCTTCGATCCGTTCCTTCAGGACAGGATATTGATGGAGAGTCTTTACCATGTCATCAAAAAGTGCGTTTTTGTCCTGCAAAAATATACGGATTGCATTTAGAAATCCAGGTATAGTCCATGCATTCTTTCGCAGGGGATATTCTTTGCTGCCAGCAATCTGCTGATCAATGATCATGCAGATACGGGATGCCATATAGGGATAGCCATCTGTGTAATCATAAATTAAATGGCTGAGGACAGGAATATCCATGCCCGTATGATAGTCTGCATCATATTCCGCAAGCATTCCCGCAATATCGTCAGGCTGAAAGCTGAGATCAAGATTAAAATCAGCAGCTATATTCCACGGGCTGTTATATTTCGCCTCTTCCCCGGGGTGAATCTTCAGTTTTAGATTTTTGATATCATAGACGCCGGCAAGTATTACAGACTGGAAGGAGCGGTCTCTTTTCTGCTGCTGTTCCAGATATTTATTCCGGAGTAGTCCAAGAAAGGATAAAAATATCTGATTATCCGCGCTTTTGTCAACCTCATCAATCATAAGCACGACCTTTTTCTCATTGTCTGAACACAGCTCCGTGATCCGGTCGCTTAAGTCGGAAAATGGGAGATCATGAGAAACAGGCTGTTCCCATTGCTGTATGAGGCCTGTATCTGCTTTCTGCATTTTTAATTCCCTGCTTATGCCGCGGATGAGCCCTTTTGTAAAAGTATAAAGGGACTGAAACAGTTCATCAGCGGCTTCAAAGCTTAACCGTATCACTGTATAATGCTCTTGCAGCTGCCTCTCCAGAAGATATAAGGTTGTAGTTTTCCCAAACTGCCGGGCGCGGTTTATTGTGAAATAGCTTCCCTTGTCTACATAGCCAGTAATGATTTTATCGATCTGTTTCCTGGTATTTACCATGTAGTGCAATTCTGGTATACATACACCTGTAGTGTTAAAGTTTTTTGGCATATACTTTCCCCCGTAAATGAAACCTGGACTATAATTACTTGTATTGCTACAAACTTATCATAAGCATACTTAAAAATCAACTCTTAATTCTAGAGCGTGTTTGAAAATTGCTTTCTGCCAAATGTGCGTCACAAATTGTGGGGAATTTGCCCTACATTTCGCTGGTCTAAATTTCCATCTGCCGCGTTGTCGCCAATCGACGTAGCTACCACTACGCTTCATTCCTCCGCCTTGCAGGCTAAAAATTTATCCTGCGCGAGAATGTACTGGTAATTAGTGTGGATTATACTGTTGAAATGATGTTTGATTAAGGGTAAAATATTAACAGGTCTGTGGATGGTCTGCCTCGGGGGAACGAGGGTATTTACTGCACAGACTGTAAAAAAGTGATTTAGGAGCGGACGATTATGAAATCTTGTTTTCAGCCGGCGGAAATCCTGCTGCCGGAACATACAATAGAAAAATCAAAATGGGCAGTGATTGCCTGTGACCAGTTTACAAGCCAGCAGGATTACTGGTCAGAGGTTGAGCGTTATGTGGGCTCTGCGCGTTCAACATTACATATTATCTTTCCTGAGATTTATCTTGGAAATGATTCAGACCGTATACAGAGGATTCAGAAAATACAAAATAATATGGAGACATATCTTAAGGAACGTATACTGGAGACCGCAGTTTCATCCGGTTACGTCCTTGTAGAGAGAGTGACAAAGTCCGGCGTCCGAATTGGCCTGGTGGGACAGATTGATCTGGAGCAGTATGACTTCGACCCAGGGCAGAAGGCGCTGGTCAGGGCCACAGAAGGAACAGTCTTGTCCCGGATTCCGCCCCGTGTGGAGATACGTAAGGACGCAAAGATTGAGATACCACATGTCATGCTGCTGCTGGATGATCCAAAGAAACGGATTTTAGAGCCTCTGTATGAGAGGAGAGCGGAACTGAAAATGCTCTATGATACAGAGCTTATGCTGGATGGAGGCCATGTGAGAGGTTTTGCTGTTGAGCATGGGGAAGCCGAAGCTGTAACCGCAGAATTTGAACGGATGCAGACAGGAAGTGACGGCTTCCTGTTTGCAGTCGGAGACGGGAATCATTCCCTGGCCTGTGCAAAGGCCTGCTGGGAAAGCATGAAACAGGGACTGTCCCCGGATGCGGCAGCGGTTCATCCGGCAAGATATGCCCTTGTGGAGGTGGTGAATCTCCATAGCCCTGCCCTGTGTTTTGAGCCGATTCACCGGCTTCTGCTGCATGTGGAGCTGTCCGGGTTAATGGAGCGTTTCCAAAAAAAGCTAAACGGGCAGGGCATGGATATGGAAAACGGAGAGGAGATTGTATTTTCGCAGGGAGAAAGGATGACTGGAATCAAGATCAGAGGCCGTGGGGAGCGCCTTCCGGTTGAGATTCTGCAGAGCGTTCTGGATGAATATCTTATGGAAAATCCGGATGTCCGGATTGATTATATTCACGACAGGGAGTCACTGGAGTCACTGGAAAAACAGACAGGCGGATGTGGAATTTATCTGCAGTCCATTGATAAAAGGATGCTTTTTGCGGCAATCCGGGCAGGAGGTGTTCTGCCCCGGAAGACATTTTCCATCGGAGAAGCCCGCGAGAAACGCTATTATATGGAATGTAAAAGATTGCGGTAGAACTACCACTTTATCGGCTCAGATGCCGTGCAGCGAGGTGCACGGCCCCGTGAATAGGTTACTGTTCAAACAGGACTTTGCATTTACTGCAAAGTCCGTAAGAAAATGATTCAGGGGTTAGCAAATCCTATTCGCGAAGCGAATTTTAAATGGATTTGCGAATGTTACTGTGAATAGCAACACGAACATAAGTCTGTAAAGAAAAAACACTTGATATGATATTTGTAGAAATGCAGTAAATAAGCCGCTTTCAGAGGTTGGAAAAACAGATTTGTGACAATGCTGTGACAAATTCAGAGGAAAATAGGATTTTAGAGCAGAAAAAAGCACTCAATGCCTTAATTGGTTGGGTGCTTTTCAGGTTCTGCTAAAATAAAATCGGATGCTTGAATTTGGGGTTAGTCTGTTTCCAGCTGGATTCTGAGTCAGTAATATCAATGTCCGGCAATGCTTTATATCTTTTGTCTAACAGCCTAGAAAAGGCAACTGTAAGGCGATAACGATTAGCCAAAGCGTTTGCATCATGCAATTTGTGTTCGGCTCTATAATCATTGTAACGTTTTTCAAATTTTTCTCTTTCTTCTAAGGTTTCAGCATTTTTGTAATCGGATTCAACTTTTTCCTCTACCTTATCCAGTTCTATTCCTTTTTCATAATGATAATCCACCATATAAAGCAGATTTATTATTGCCAGGAAATAATCATCTTTTAATAAGTCATTAAGGATTGACAGTTTGAGGAAAGAATCTTTCATGTTGAGTATAATGTCAATTACATCTGATGATAGCCCAGTAGTTTCTTTTACATCTGCCATAATATGCCGCTTTTCATCATATTCACAGAGCAGATACCCCATATCACAATCTAATTTCTTTGCAATTTCAAGCAAAACTGATAATGACACCATTGACTTTTCCCGTACACATTTATGAAATGCCTGTTTTGAGTATGGGATATCATCAAAGAAATCATCTTGTGTCCCCCATTCTTTGATAGCGTCCTTAATTCTTGAGTTGATTTTTTCAACGTCAATGTCCTGTACACTATTGTAAACCATATTTTACTAAAATCTCCTTTCGCATGAAAATATGATATAAAACAGTGAATAGCTTTTTACTTTTAACTATTATATCATGGATATAGACGGAGTGCAACGTTAAAAACACAAAGAAAGGTAAATTATTATGAACGAGTTGAAAAACAGGAATTTTAACGGGGAACTGCTTACATACCGACAGACGGCAGAAAAAAGCAACATGGGAATTAACACAGTTATGAAGTTGGCGAAAGAATCCGGCGCACTGGTAAAAATCGGAAAGATAGCAAGGGTAGACTGGAATACATTTTATGAATACATTATTTCAGTTTATCAGGTGAGTAAATGAGCGAGGTTTTCAAAGATAACGGCAGAATGGAGGTAAGGCGGTGGATTTTAATGAAGCTGTACAGATGATAAAGGGGAGCTGCAGCAGGCAGATATTTTCTTCATTCGGTTATGATGATACGAGGAAAAAATATACTGCGCTTGAAACATCCTCACACAATAACGCTGACCTTCATCCATCAATGGGGCTGCACCAGTCGGGGGATTCGTTTTTTCTGAAGGACTTTGCAGGGGAGCAGAAAAAGTATTCCAGTATTGACCTTATTATGATAAATGAGGGGCTAAATTTTGCGGATGCAGTTCGTAGGGGTGCAGAGATATGCGGCATAACTATTGATGATAGAAAAGCAGAAGAAGATCCCCCAGATATGAAGTTTATTGTTTCCGGCTTATATGGCAAAGCAAAAAGAGAGGGGTTTTCTGTAAAGGAAATTCGTTCAAAGCATCATTACCATTACAAGGATGCGGAGGGAAAGAAACTTTATGACAAGTACCGTATTGATTATATTTCGGACGGTGGGAGGAAAGAAAAGCACATATCGCAGGGCGTGGAAAAGGATGGATATATACGGAAATTCAGGCAAGGGGAATATCAGTCCTGCATTGCCATGTATGGCGATTTCCGGCAGTACCGGACAGGGGAAAGAGTGTACATAACGGAGGGCGAAAAGTGCGTTGATTCCTGCCATGGAAAAGGGATGGAGAATGTTGCCACAGTAGGCAGCGCAAATGACTGGAAATATAAGGGAAAGAAGTTTGCGGTATTCTTCAAGGGTACGGATATTGTCATATTGCAGGATAACGATAAGGCAGGGGAAAACCTCACAAGGGATATTATATCATCCTTAAATGGCGTGGCGGCATCTATCAAAGTGGTTGTCCCGGACAGGAGCAGAGATAAAGCGGATATTGCAGATTTCTTTTCAAATGGCGGCACATTGCAGCAGTTGGAAGAAATGATTGCGGAAACGCCTTGCATCAATGAATCCGTTACAAAACAAAAGGATGCTGATCGTCCTGTTATTCCACAGGGGCAGCAGAACAAGCATTTAGAACAAGCATTAAAGGATTTACACGCTGAACAGTACGAAACATCAGATAAAGGATTTGGGCGGCTGTTTGCGGATGTATTTAAGGACAAGCACAGATATAATCCGTCACGGAAAGACTTTATGAGGTATGACGGCAAACGGTGGATTGATGATATTGAAGGCTTGAGTGCGAGGGCATCAGCAAAAGCCCTGTCGGATGCACTTGTGAGATATGCGGTAAACGTTGATACAGAGGGGAAATATCTGAAAGCAGTGGCGGCATTATGTAACATCAGGAACCGGAACAATATGCTTCAGGACAGCAAGGATGTATACTTTTTCAGCAATGAGCAGTTAGATGTGAATGATTATCTTTTGAATTTGCAGAACGGTACACTTGATTTGTCTGGGAATGAGCCTGTATTTTTGAGCCACAGCCCCGATATGCTTCTTTCAAAGATATGCAATGTTGAATACAATCCTGCTGCCGATTGCAAAGAGTGGAAAAAGTTTTTACTGGAAATCATGCAGAATGATACAGAGAAAACATTGTATCTCCAAAAGATAGCAGGGCTTTCACTGACCGGGAACACAGAACAGGAAACGTGTTTTATCCTCTTTGGGAGTACCACACGGAACGGAAAGAGTACATTTTGCGAAACTCTTATATATTTGTTGGGTGACTATGCATTAACCATGAAGCCGGAGAGTTTGGCAGTAAAGCAAAATCTTGATAGCAGGCAGGCAAGCGGGGATATAGCACGATTGGCAGGGTGCAGATTCTGTAATGCATCAGAGCCGCCAAAGAGGATGTTATTTGATACAGCTTTATTAAAATCTTTGTTAGGCAGGGATAGCATTACAGCAAGGCATTTACACCAAAGGGAATTTTCATTCATCCCCAAATTCAAACTTGTAATAAATACAAATTACTTGCCAACGATTACAGATGATACGGTTTTCAGTTCCGGCAGAATCAATGTTATCAGTTTTGACCGACATTTTGAGCCGCAGGAGCAAGACAAAGATTTAAAGAATCGTTTGAGGGATAAAAAGGAACTATCCGGCATCCTGAATTGGTGCATTGAGGGGTTGCAGCTATACCGCAAAGAGGGATTGAAGCCACCGGCGGCAGTACAAACCGCCACAGATACATACAGGACGGACAGTGATAAGATAGGCAATTTTATCAATGAATGTCTGGCAAAGACGGATAAAAACAGCAAGGCAAAAGATATTTATGAGGTTTATTCAAAGTGGTGCGAGGAAAACGGCTTCGGGGTGGAAAACAAGTCAAATTTCTTTGCAGAACTTAAAACAAAAGGATTGTTTGCGAACAGTGGAACGGTAGACGGAAAGACCGTAAAAAATATCGTAAAGGGATATACGGTGGAAACAGAATTTATTGAGTATAAAGGACAAGAAGAACTGCCGTTTGACTAAGAAAAATCCTGAAATGTGCAAAATGTGCAAAACAAATGTAAAAACCCTATAAGGAATGAATTTCAGAATGTCCCATGTAAAATGCACATTTTGCACAAATCCAGTAAAATCAATAGTTTCAAGGCACTTTAATATAGTGAAGTGTGCAAAATGTATGTAAGCAATTTTAAGTTTTTTGGTAATCAGGCAGACAAATTGAAAGGAGATATTATGGAAAAAGTAAAAGAAGTTTGGGTGAGATTCAGCGACACAGAAACCTACTATGAAAAGGAGGGAGAGTTGCTTTCAATTCTTTCCAGTGCGTCAGGAGATTGTGTTGTAAAGGTGTACATTGAGAATATCAGGAGCTGCAAAGAATTATGTGATTGGTCTTTCGATAAAGAACAGCTTCCCTTGTTGACGGATGTTTTCGGTGAAGAAAATGTAAGGTATCAGGAGAGAGAAATCAAAAAGGAAATTAAATGGAGCAGACCAACAGAAGTACCTAAAATCAAGCGGCTTCTTCCTTGTATGCATGATATGTATGCAGTAATGAGGGATGATGAGGGATATAGCTATAAGTGTAAGGTTCTTATGTATGCGCTATGTAATGATGGGGAAGTTTATCCACTATATTTTGACCATGAACTTGGAATTTCCCCATTAGATGAAGCTGTCTATGATGTGTGCAAATATGAATTAGAGGGCGGCGAGATTTATTCGCCGGAGGGAGGAAAGCCGGATGAACAGAGATAAAGCTATCAGTTTAGCGGATGCGCCGGGGTGTCCTGCTGCCGTCACAGCATTTTATGACCGATACCGGGAGCGGACCACTGGCATTGAAAGTGTGGAGCAGAGGAACAATATTCTTTCTGAAATGCAGCAGGATTTTGAAACAGAGGTAAGGCAGGAGCCGCAGAACCGGGATAAGCTGTCGGAGGTTTACCAGTTGCTAAAGCGGAAATGTTGGGAGGTTGGCTTATTTGGTAACGGATGAAGAATTGAAAAAAGTCTATGGAATGTTTACGGACGCATGGAAATTTTACAAGAAGTATGCAGGCATACAGCAATCAGAAGATGAGAGATGGCAGCAGTTGGTTGATGAATCCGGGCAGCTTGCAAAGAATTATGATAATGCGAAACTGGCGATTGCCTTATTACTGGCGGCGATTGATGAACTGGAAAGGAAAAGCAAGGAGATTCAGAAAATGCCACAAAATGCCACCTAAAAAAAGAGCCTGCCCATACAGACAAGCCCCGAACGCCTATAACAATCATAAGATTGGAGGGTTTGAAATGTCAAGAGGTAGGCGCAGGAATGGTACAAATACAATGCAATGCTTCAGTAATGCAGAGCGCAGGATTGGAAAGCAGCGTCTTGAAGAATTACAAAGCGGATGCAGAGCCGGGGTATATTCCCCGGAAATCCTGAAAGCAGCTTGCAAAGAATTTGAATTTATAGAACCGCTGATATTATTGTCTATCAGGCAAGGCAAGTCTTTTGATAGGCTGCAAATTTTGTGGGAACTTGGAGAAATGGAAAGGCCAGCCGTTAGCCGGAGTGGTTTTTACAGATTCCGGCGGCGGTTTTTCGCCAATTTGGATAGGGAACTGAAAGAAAGGGGTGCATAGCGTGAAGCAGTATAAATTTTCCGTGGAGGAAATAAAGAAGCTGACAAAGAGCATGGTTATTTTGGTTGACAGCCGGGAAAAGAAAAACACTCACATACTGGACTATTTCAGGAAACAGAAAATTTCTTTCCACACTGAAAAACTGGAATACGGCGATTATTCGTTTATGATTCCGGCAGCGGCAGCAGGTGGGGACATATTTTTCCACCGGGATTGCGTGGTGGAGCGCAAGGCATCCCTGGAGGAATTGTCGGGGAATCTGACCGGGGAGCGAGAACGGTTTGAAAAAGAGTTCCTGAAAGCCGGGAATGACGGATGCAAGGTTTATCTGATGATTGAAGCCCCCGGCGGCTACTCTGATATTATCGGGCATAGATACCGCACGGAGTTCACGCCTGCTGCCTATATGGCATCTTTAAAGACGTTTGAACACAGATTTGACGCAAACATACAATTCATTTCCCCGGAATATGCCGGCTATTACATAGTTTCCACTTTCCAGTATTACGCAAGGGAGATTTTAAAATAGCCAGTGGCAGCAGGCGCACATGAAAAGAGGGTGCATCTATTCAGCGGCAGGGGTACCCCATAATTTGGGGGAGGGGTGCCGGGAATTTCCGGCAGGGTGTTTGTGATTACTGGCAGGGGATATGTGGTTATTGTGTAACGTGGCGCAGTAACTACGGAAAGGAAATATTATGTTTTGTGTTATTCAGGAAGTAGCAACAAAGACGGTTCCGGCAGGAGAGCCAAAGGGGATAGAGGTATATGAATCACGGTGGACGGCTGACGGTAAAGAGTGCTGCAGCTATGAATACCGTAACAGCGCAGAGCGGTTTGAACGCCCTATCAGGAAATCATACCGCATAAGCATACATGAGAGTTACCGGGAGAATGGGAAAGTCAAGAAGAAACAGACCGTAATTTGTACGATTGGATATTATGAGGTTGTGGACTGGGGCGACTGGCCGGGGGATTATATTATAGGCGGTCTTTTATCAAAAGCGGATACGCTTGGACTGGAAGAAAGCGAACTGGCAGACCTGATTTATACAAAGTGGCAGGCTATTGTTGACCGCATTTGGGAGGAATACAAACAGACGGAGGAATATGCTGTAAGGCAGGAGAACTGCCGCATAATCAGGGAGCATAACGAGAGGGTAAACGAGTTCACGGAGAAATACGGCGTTACCCGGAGTGAATACAACCGCTGCTATGATGTGTTCGGCAAATTGCGCAATCCTGAATACCTGAAAAAGATTAAGGCAGATTTTAAGGCAAGAAAGGAATATGAGCGCAGGAGCCGGGAGCAGAGCCGTAGTTATTATGAGAATTTCCGTAGTAACTACGGGGGATATAGTGGAGGTAGTTATTGCGGTACTGCTGCCAGTAACTACAATGAAGCTGACAAGGCCATGCTGAAAAAGTTTTACCGCACATTATCAAAGGCATTTCACCCGGACAGTAACCCGGACAAGGACACAAGCGAGGAAATGAAGATGCTGAACCGCTTAAAAAGTGATTGGGGAGTATAGTTTTTTGTAACGGTTTTTCTCTGATTTATCCCCATTATTCATAGATTTAACACGGTTTTTCCGAATAAATGAAAAAATGGAATGTTGGCAAATGTTGGCATTTTAGAGGATATAGGGAGTTTCTAAACACGATATATGCGCATGGTGGATAGTGGGAAATGGTGGGATATTCAGTTTATAGGGGCGGTGTGGAAAATAGTTGCATTTAGTGGCATTTTCCGGGATATAGGGAATTTATGCACACGACAGTATATAGGCGCATGGCAGCAGTTTTTCCATACTTTTCAGGTAAAAGGCAGCAGAGGGGAAAATACATGAAATGCGCAAAAGTGCGCACAAAAAAAGAGTTTTGTAACACGATACACGCATGAGGGGAAAAGTGCAAAAATGCACAGAAATGCACACCCAAAAAAGAAGTTTAATGACACGGTATAGGCGCAAGGGGAAAAGCCTTGATTTTCCGGGCAAAACTGAATTTGTGGACACGATACGCGCGCAGGAGAAAAGTTACAAAAAGTTACACAAAAAAGAATGTGCATCAAGACATATCGGACACCCTAAAAAGCAGATTACTAAAAAATACTAATATCCGGGGCTTATACTAGATTTTACTGGATTATTCGCCATATAGGGCGAGTGCCGGAGTAGATCAGCAAGACACCGGGGCAAGCTGCAGCAGTATCTTTCATTTCTTTAGCCCCTAAAAAGATATTGCAGATTCCGCAGCCCCTAAAGAGTATTCGGAGTTATCGGAGTCCATAAAAGGCATTTAGAGATTTTATAGCCCCTAAAAAGGTATGCGCGAGAGCCAGACCTTAAAAGAAACCTTACATTTCTGACACCATAAAAGAGCGGCGCACAATCGGCAGTTCCGGCAGCCATAAAAAGTAATGACGAGATTTCCAAGACCCTAAAAAGGGCGGCATGGTAACATTTCTAACGCCCTAAAAGAGAGCATCCGGCAGCAGGATTGTATATTGTCCGATATGACAGACCTAAAAAAGCCTAAAAATGTTTACTATTGTTGACTTTTTCGGAGATATATAAAAGCCGGAACACCCTAGAAAATCCTAGCATTGCGGATATAAGGACCTCATAAAACCTCACTTTTTCGGGGGCATGGTAACTTAACTTTACTTAACATATCCGGGGATAGTCTGCCAAAACCTTACATTTTCAGAGTATGGGACTTGTGAAAACCTGTTATTTCCCGGCATATAGGACTTGAAAAAACCTATATATTTACCCCTAAATATCCCTAAAGAATATGCTTTATAGTCCTGCCGCCCTCTGCAAAATTTAGTATTTCCGGGAATTATGCGCCTGCTGCCATATAGAGTTTTGCGGTGTAAATCGTACAAAACAGTACACAAAAAAGAGAACGGTTATTGTAACGGCACTATGCCGGGAAAGGATAGACGCAGTATGAGATTGAACGGTAAAAGAATTGTGGAAGTCATGGAGGAAAAGAGCCTGACAGAAGAAACGGTATGCAGCAGGACGGGGCTTTATCAGAAGTCTTTCCAGTGGATTGTAAAAGATGGCTTTGCATCCGAGGACGCAGCGGAACGGATAGCGGATGCAGTCGGCCTGACGGTGGGGGAAATCCTGCTGCCGGAAATCACTGGAAATGTGG
Source organism: uncultured Dorea sp. (assembly GCA_948602995.1). Classification (GTDB taxonomy): domain Bacteria; phylum Bacillota; class Clostridia; order Lachnospirales; family Lachnospiraceae; genus CAPEBR01. Next base: position 33,193 of record CAPEBR010000029.1, on the reverse strand, counting down.
AGAATGTGATTGAGTTCGTAAAGGACAGCGAGAGGGCAGCAGTCACTTTCTGCCAGGGGCGGTATAAGAGCCGCATTAAGAAACTGGCAGCAGAACGCCCAGAGGAATGCGAGATAGTAGCGGAGAATCAGGACGGCAGCTTGTGCGCACATATCCCGGTCGCATGGATAAAGATAAATCCGACAAAACAGCTTTCAGAGGAACAGCGCAGAGAAATAGCGGAGAGATTCAAGCGGAGATAGTTTCAAATGCCTTGTAGTAGGGCTTGCAGAGTGGCAAATTCGGCTTGAAATAGCGCAAGGGCAGAAATATAAGGGTAGGGGGATAAAGGGCGAAAATAGGCTTTAAAAACGTGAATAGACAGAGAAAACCGCCCTTGTACTTTTGGCGAGTGTCGGGGCGGTGTTCTTATCAGGTAAAGCATATTCTGTTTTGGGCTGCTGCCAGTCATAGCGATTGTACTTTTGTCAATAAGGCATCTTGCAATACTTTTGAAAAGTTGATGCTTTTTTCCTCACAAAGAGTATTCAGCCACATGGGGATGCTTAAAGTCTTTTTTACTGCCTTGTCGCTGTGCTGCCTTGCGTATTCGGTCATATCCACCAGTACCATATTGACGAAAGCGCTTTCCGCAGCGGATTCCATTTCAAAATCTTTCAGGATGGCAGCAGGATTGATTTCGCCTAATGAACTGGGAGCCGGGAGAGGATCGCCGTCACGTAAGGCAGTAAACAGATGCAGGCCGCAGGCATCTTGAGCCATGCGCATAGCGTCTGCCACATTATCCCCAAAAGTTGCGAGGTTTCCCAAATCGGGAAAAATGACTGATATTTTGCCCTCTTCCTCATAGAAAACAGCCGGGTATACATAATTCATAAATCATTGCTCCTTTCCGTGTAATCTATACTGTTTGCATGGGGCAGGGGCTTGTTACAGCCCCGCCTGCTTGCGTATGGATTTAACAATACTTTTCGGGATGTCACCGGGATGATTCGGGACACAAATGGGGGAAAGCGTAAAAGTGTGCTGTCCTGCTGCCGTCTTGCTTTTTATCAGACGTTACCAAAACACAGAACCGCCCGGCCAGTACCCGGAATTTTCCTGGAGCAGATTTGAAACCGGACAGACATAACCCCGATTTTCCGGGGAATATAGCTTTCCTCTTTTGGAATGAGCAAAGGGGGGATCTGATTAGCTCCCACCCTGAAATTATGGGATAGCCCCCGGCGGCAATATCCCGATTTGAAATCGGAGAACTGACAAGGGCGGCTTTTCCGCTTTTCAGAATACCAACAGCAACACGCCACAAGCCCATATTTTGGATTGTAACGGCATGGACGGTTTTTCTATCAGGTAGCACAGTAAAAGCCCGATATGGGGCAGATAGGAGCCTTTACAAAGGGATTCTGACAATAGGGCGGTTCATTCCTCCCAGATGATGAATGGCTTTATTGTGGTTACGGTTGATAGTTGTGCAGTAACTACGCTGACGGACATTTGTCCTTTACCTGATAAATAGGTATTGGGGGTTTTGAGGAATGAGGGGGAATATAAATTTCGCTTTTCCCTGATAGGCGTTATTGTCACTATTGTCACTTTTGTCGGTAGTCATGGAATGTAAATTTGCTTTCTGGTTCTTTCCCTGATAGGTATTTTGTCACTTTTGTCACTATTGTCATTAGTCATGGGATATAAAAATGCAATTCTATCTATCAGGAGCAGAGAGCAGTTATTCCGGCTTAGTTGGTAGGTATTCCATCAAATCACCCGGTTGACATTCAAGGAGATTGCAAAGTTTTTCAAGTGTTTCTGTACCAAGATTACCTTTACCGTTTTTCAGGTTGTAGTAGGTTTGTTGTCCCATTATTTTATTTTGCCGTAAATAATAGGTGGTTATGCCCTTTTCTTCCAATAGTCTAAATAATTTGTCATAGCTGATAGCCATTTTAGCACCCTCTTTCTTCTTTTAGTTTTAATGGGTGGCAAATTATAGATACACCTTTTCCATTATACCTAAATTTTATCATATAATATGCACTTTTACAAGTGTACAATATGTACAAATAGTAGTGCATAATATGGCCAAATAATTGTGTATAACGTCAATAGACTATGGTCAAGAAATAGTGTATACTGAATGTATCAAATGAAAGGAGCAACACCACATGAAACAGATTACCAAAGTAAGAAAGACAGTGTGTGCAATGGCAAACGAACTGAAAAAAGCCGGGTATTCTTTATCTGAAGCATTCCGCAAAGCGTGGCAGAGGGTAAAGCTGTCAATGACAGTGAGAGCCGTTGGGGTTAGCTTTGAGAACAGACAAGAGCGGCTGGCGTTCCTGCAGCAGTTCCGGCCGGAGGATTTGACCGTAACACTGGAAAGAGAAAAGGAAAACAAGTTTGATAGTAACGCTATTCAGATAGTTGTGCATATCAAGCCTATTCGCCGGAGAACAGTTATAGGGTACGTTCCGTCAAAACTGGCAAGGGAACTTTCCAAAGTGCTTGATATGGGTATTCAAGTAAAGGCTACTCTGATGCAGATTATCGGGGGATATGGATGGAAAGAGAGTCTGGGGGCACTCATTAACATAGCAATATGAGGTTCTCCCAATACTCAAAACCCCCAAAAGGGTGCAATGGTTATTACATGACCTGACAACTGACAAAAGTGACAAAACTGACAAAAAGGCGGTGAGTGTATGTTATCACTGGAAGATATGGCGGCACTGACAGCCGCAGAGGAAAAGCGTCTTGGAGTGAACAGCCCGGAATTTATGGAGCGGCACAACGAGATTATGAAAATGGCTGATGAAATACAGAGCCGTTACAAGAAAAATGCCCCTACCAGTACCGCAAATACCGATAGGAGCGAGTAACCCGGAAATTTAGCAAAATCGGGGTATGCAGGTAGTATAACACGCCTGCTGCCCCTCTGTAAAGAAAGTAGAGGAAATTATCTTGAATTATTATTTGCAGCTCTTTAGAGAAGAAAGAGCAGGACTATACAAAGGGTACAAGTACCCGAACCTGATTGAAGTGCAGAAACAAAGCTGTCTGCATGTTGGATATTTTGCAAACGTGACAGATGAATTGGTACTGGCGGCATTCCGGGGCGAGGAAGAATTGACCGCTGATGAAATACGAAAAGTGGCGCACTATAACGGCATCCCTCTTTCAGTTCTGACTTGCCCGAAAGTTATTATGTTGGATATGGGCAGGGTAAGGCATAGAAAGATGGTTGCAGAGGTAGACAATTTGTGCATCCGGCTAAAGTGTATGGCAAGGGAGGGAAATCAGAAAGCAGAAAAGTATTTGGAATGGGCTGACCGGGAAAATCAGGATTTTTTAAGGGCGGCGCATAACAACAGACTTTCATACATTCACTATTTGGGAGCGAAAAGACAGTTATCCGACTATATTCTTTTTGCAAGACCTGAACCCACAGAAAGAGGGATTTCAACCATGAAAGGCGGTGCGGCATCATGCAGAGGATAGAATTGCACAGCCGCATTATGGAAGCGGTAAAACTGGGGGATTGGGTAAAGCAGGATGATATACAGTTCTGTATTGAGATTGCAAAGGTGTATGGATGCAAGCCCCTTAAAACAGATATTTGGAATTTCTATAAATTTTTGTTTGCCTTATATGGTTACGGTAAAGTGCAGGGCAAGCGAGAGGAAAGAGCGAGAAGAAAGAGGGGTGCTGACAAATGCAATATCCATTAGCAATAGAGCGATTTCAGAGAGAGCCGGAATTTGAAAAGATTTCTGACAAGGAATTTTTACAGCTTTTCATAAATGCAGTAAATGCAACTTACGAAATAGGAAAGCAAGCAGCGTACAGCGTTGCTTGACAGTGGCAATGCTGAAAGCATGGCAGAAACGTGACTATAACAGAGAAATGGAAAGCGAGGTTGACAATATGTTTTTAGAGGTATTCACAGAGTATTCCAATGACGCATATCAGCAGGGCGTTAAGGCATCCGGGAGAGTGTTTGACATTCCCACTGATGCAATAAAGATTTATCCGTGTTTTGCGGCACATTCCCCAAAAGCGGAGAAGATGGAGCAGAAAGAACAGTATTTCACGGAAACCGGGCTTTTGCAGTCGCAGATTATCCTTGACAGCCGGGGCAACCTGATTGACGGTTACACAAGCTATTTGCTGGCAAGGGCGCATGGCATCCAGTGTGTGCCTATCAGGTACGGCAGGCGGCAGATCGTGAGGGCATCCCACAAGCTCGGCGGCAAGCTGTACACATGGGAATTGCCGGGGATTCTGATTGACCGGGTATCTGCCGGGGATATGGCGATTGTACGCACGGAGAGGGGCATTAAGGCGGTCACGGTGGCAGCAGTTGAAGAATATGCCGGGAATGAGCTGGAGCCGCTTAGAATGGCTATCAGGGTAAAGAGGGCGGTGCGGCATGGGAAATGATGATTTCATACTGGATTCTATCTTCAATATCGTGAACGCCGATACAGAAAAGCCGGAGGACGGTTATTTTCGGAGTGACCGGGAAAGGGCATACAGATGTGAAGCTATCCGGCAAATGTTTTGTGGATTGCAGAGAGAGGGGCAGGACAAGGTATTGCGGCTTGCTATGGAACTGCTGATAGGGCAGAGCAGCCAGGGAATAGGCGTAAAGAGTGAAATTGTTGTGAAGGGGGGCTTGCATAATGGCAAAACGTAAAGAGAACATGAACCTTGCAACGGAGATTATTTGGGGCATGAAAAAACGGCTTATCATTTGCCGGATTGCGCTGATTATCTCACTGGCCGGGAATGTGATTCAGGCGGCAATGTGGTTTATCAGGTAACGAAGTTAAGGGAGTGGGCGGCGGCTTATATGCCTGCTGCCCTACCCCACATTATAGAAAGGCGGTGCTTATTATGGCAGAAAAGAGAAAAGACAACCGGGGCAGGAATCTCAAAACTGGCGAATACTACGATTCAAAGAATAAGCGGTATATGTTCCGAAAGATGATTGACGGCGAGCGCATCACAATTACCGCTCCTGATCTGGTGGAATTGCGGAAACAGGAAAATGATTTGCTGTGCAGGATTGACCGGGGCAACAAGCTGAATACCAGAAATGCCAGAATGACATTGAATGCCTACTTTGATTTTTGGATGGAAACATTTGCAAAGAGCGGCAGGAAAGCCACAACTTGCACGAATTATAAGTCGTATTACAACACATACATCAAGAACACTATCGGGAAAAAGCAGATTGCAAAGATTACAAAGGCAGATTGCCAGAGAATCATTAATGAAATGGTTCAGGACGGCAAGAAACATTCTACCATGTCCAACCTGAAAAGCTGTTTAAATATCGTCTTTGAATGTGCCTTAGATGATGATATTATTATCAAGAATCCTGCAAAGAATTTACAAGTGCCGCAGACAGAGAGTAAGAAACGGACGGCCATAGAACAGCAGCAGATTGATTTGTTTATGCGCTATGTAAAGAATAGTGAGCGGTATTCATACAGTTATCCGGCGTTTGTTATCTTGTTTAATTTAGGTATGAGAATCCGAGAAATGGCGGCGCTGACGTGGGATGATGTGAATTTCAAAGAGAATACCATAACCGTTAATAAAACGGTAAATCGGTACAGAAAAGCAGATTACGGCTTTACTATGGCGGTGGCTTCTCCCAAGAGCAAAACGTCTATCCGCAGCGTTGCAATGAATAGCGTAGTGAGAAAAACGCTTCTGAAGCTGAAAATGCAGAATGTTCCCCCTGCTGCAAAATTGCCTTATGTGGATGATTCTGGGAATATCCGGGGGCAGATATCCGGCTTTCTGTTTGTGAATACATCCGGGAATGTATGGAATGAGCCGGGATTCCGGGAACTGATAAAAAGGATTGTGGAGCGGCACAACAAGGACGCAGAAGAAAACCATACAGAAAAGATTGAGAATTTTTGTCCGCACATGGTTCGGCATACATATACAAGCCTTGCCTATTCTGCAGGGGCTGATGTGAAGATTGTGAGTCAGAACCTTGGACACGCTTCTACGTCCGTGACACTGGACACATATACGCATCTGACAGAGGATAAAAAGAAAGAGCAGGAAGCAGTGGCGCAGACGGTTAGAATATCATAATAGCTGTGACAATTCTGTGACAAATTCGAGAAGAAAGACGGAAAAAGATAGACCATGATAAAAGTACCCTAAATGGCAGCAGTATTGAAATAAACAGTGATAACACAAGACGGAGAAACACGAACAATAGTTCGTAAAGAAAAAACACTTGACACCTATGAACTTCTGTTGTATGATAATCCAGGTGATGAAAGTGAACGAGATATTAAAGCAGGCGTTACTATATGATTTTTATGGAGAGCTTCTGACTGAGCATCAGAAGGAGATTTACTCATTGTTTGTGACTGAGGATCTTTCGCTTGGTGAGATTGCAAAGGAGGCGGGCATCAGCCGTCAGGGCGTTCACGATCTCATTAAGCGGTGCAGCCAGGCACTTGCGGGGTACGAAGAGAAGCTCCATCTTGTGGAGAGATTTATGTCTGTGAAGAAGAGGGTGGAGCAGATTGATGAGCTGCTGGACAGGTATGGGACGGACCGGGATGAGGCGGTGCTTCAGAAGATCCGTGAGATATCCGGAAAGATTATAGAGGAGTTGTAGTATGGCATTTGACAGTCTGACAGAAAAGCTTCAGAATGTATTTAAGAATCTGAGAAGCAAAGGCCGCCTTACCGAGGATGATGTAAAAGAAGCGCTTAAGGAGATCAAAAGGGCGCTCCTTGCGGCAGATGTAAACTTCAAGGTTGTGAAGGACTTTATTAAGAATGTTCAGGAAAGAGCCATCGGACAGGATGTCATGAATGGGCTGAACCCGGGGCAGATGGTGATCAAGATTGTAAATGAGGAGCTCGTGAAGCTGATGGGCTCTGAGACAACAGAGATTAAGTTTCAGCCGGGAAGCACTGTTACCGTGATTCTGATGGCCGGTCTCCAGGGAGCCGGTAAGACAACCACCACCGCAAAGCTTGCAGGTAAATATAAATTGAAGGGTAAGAAACCGCTTCTTGTAGCATGCGATGTCTACCGTCCGGCTGCGATTAAGCAGCTCCAGGTAAACGGGGAGAAGCAGGGCGTGGAAGTCTTTGCCATGGGAGACAGCCATAAGCCGTCAGATATTGCAAAAGCCGCATTGGAGCATGCCAGAAAGAACGGGAATAATCCGGTCATTCTTGATACGGCGGGGCGTCTTCATATTGATGAAGATATGATGGCAGAGCTGCAGGATATTAAGGATGCCGTAGAGGTTCACCAGACCATTCTTGTGATTGACGCCATGACCGGACAGGATGCCGTAAACGTTGCGAAGAACTTTCACGAAAAAGCAGGAATTGATGGAGTGATCGTCACAAAGCTTGACGGCGATACAAGAGGTGGTGCGGCATTATCTGTAAAGGCTGTTACCGGAAAGCCGATTCTTTATGTGGGTATGGGCGAGAAGCTGTCTGACCTGGAGCAGTTTTATCCGGACAGGATGGCCTCGCGTATCCTTGGCATGGGAGATGTGCTGACTCTGATTGAGAAGGCGGAAGCCGAGATCGATGAAGAGAAAGCATATGAGATGAGCCAGAAGATGAAGAAGGCTCAGTTTGACTTTGATGATTATCTTGAGAGCATGAAGCAGATGAAGAACATGGGCGGCCTGGGGAGCATTATGAGTATGATGCCCGGCCTCGGCGGCATGATGGGCGGCAGAGGGAAGATGAAGGGAATCAGTGATGAACAGACCGAACAGGCGGAGAGGAATATGGCGCGGATGGAAGCCATTATCTATTCCATGACTCCGGCGGAGAGAAGGAATCCCGATATTCTGAATCCTTCGAGAAAGCACCGGATTGCGAGAGGCGCAGGCGTCGATATCAGCGAGGTAAACCGCATGGTGAAGCAGTTTGGCGAGATGAGGAAGATGATGAAGTCCTTTGGCAGGGGAGGAAAGAAAGGAAAATTCCGCCTGCCGTTCTGATCTAAGCCGGATGCGCTGTGATGAGCGGACGGCTGGTCTGCGAATCGTAAAATGGTCGTTGCATTTCGCGGCCTGAGAGGGTATATCGTGCATAAGCACTGTATATATATTATAATTTTATCTATTATTTTATGGAGGTGAAAGACATGGCAGTAAAAATCAGATTGAGAAGAATGGGACAGAAGAAGGCTCCTTTCTATAGAATCGTTGTGGCTGATTCCAGATCCCCGAGAGACGGGAAGTTTATTGAAGAGATCGGTACTTATGATCCGAACCTGGAGCCAAGCGCAATCTCCGTAGACGAGGAAGCAGCAAAGAAGTGGTTACACAATGGCGCACAGCCGACAGAAGTGGTAAGCAAGATTTTCAAAATAGCAGGTATTGAAAAATAAATGCAGCAGAGACTTCGGAGGAACAAGGGCATATGAAAGAGTTAGTTGAAGTGATTACAAAGGCTTTGGTCGATGACCCGGACAGCGTTGAGGTAAAGGAACGTATGGAGAAGAAGACTACGATCCTGGAAGTGCGTGTTGCGGACACTGATATGGGAAAGGTCATCGGAAAGCAGGGACGTATCGCTAAGGCGATCCGCTCGGTTGTAAAGGCCGCAGCTGCAAAGGAGGATAAGAAGGTCATTGTTGATATCATGGATTAACAGGGCCGTGAACAGGATGAATCCAGCGCTGCAGCCTGAGGGCTTGCCTGTGAACAATATCCAATTAACGCTTTACAGGGCAAAAAAGAGGCAGATTCGGCAAAGAGCAGGGTCTGTCTCTCTTTCTATCAATGAAAAATTGACGTGATTGTACGAGCAGTTATGATTTGATCATTATGGGAGACAAGAGATTTATGGAGCAGTTATTCAGAATTGGAATCATTAGCTCTACCCATGGCATACGGGGAGAGGTAAAGGTATTTCCGACAACAGACGACAATGCACGCTTTAAGGAACTTACAAGTGTGCTGCTTGATACGGGAAAAGAACATATCAGACTGGAAATACAGAATGTAAAGTTTTTTAAACAATTTGTGATTCTAAAGTTTAAGGGAATTGATGATATAAATAACGTGGAACCGTACCGGGGCTGTGCACTTCTGGTGGAACGCAAAGATGCTGTTTCCCTTGAGGAAGATGAATATTTTGTCGCAGATATGCTTGGAATGGAAGTGCTTACAGAGGATGGAAATCATTTTGGGACACTTAAGGATGTACTGCGGACCGGAGCGAACGATGTGTATCTCATCGATACACCAGAGCACGGAGATGTTCTGATTCCGGCCATTAAGGAGTGCATTATGGAGGTGGATATCGTGGCCGCACAGATGAAGGTGCATCTTATGAAGGGACTGGTGCTATGATAAAATTTTACATTATGACATTGTTCCCGGAGATGGTGCTTTCCGGACTTCATACAAGCATTATCGGAAGAGCTGCCGCGAAGGGTCTTTTATCTATTGAAGCTGTGAATATCAGGGATTATGCATTTAATAAGCATAACAGTGTGGATGACTATCCTTACGGCGGCGGAGCCGGAATGCTCATGCAGGCGGAGCCGGTGTACCAGGCATACCGGGCAGTGAAGGACCGGCTCGAAAAAAAACCGCGGGTCGTTTACTTATCTCCACAGGGAAGAACCTTCCATCAAAAGATGGCAGAGGAGTTTGCCAGAGAGACAGAGTTAGTCCTTTTGTGCGGTCATTACGAGGGAATAGACGAGCGTGTGCTTGAGGAGATTGTGACGGATTATGTGTCAGTGGGAGATTATGTACTGACAGGAGGAGAGCTTCCGGCTATGCTTATAGTAGATGCCGTATCCAGGCTGGTGCCTGGGGTTCTTCATAACGATGTGTCAGCGGAATTTGAGAGTTTCCAGGATAACCTTCTGGAGTATCCGCAGTATTCAAGACCCGAGATCTGGCATGAAAAAAAAGTGCCGGAGATTCTTCTTTCCGGACATCATGCTAATGTGGAAAAATGGAGGCGGGAACAGTCCGTGCTGCGTACGGCGAAGCTTCGCCCTGACCTGCTTGAAAGAGCAGAGCTTACAGAAGACGAAAAAAGGATTGCAGATGCGGTCCGTGAATAGTAAAAAGACAAAAATCAAAAAAACTATTGTCATCTTTCCTTAAATATGCTAAACTATAGCATGTTGTGAGAAAAAACGAGATGGTCCTCTGGTACGGCAGATGTATTAAGAACGTCCAATTGAAAAAAGGAGGTCGCACAACTATGAATGATATTATTAAGAACATTGAGGCAGCACAGCTTAAGGAAGAGGCGCCGCAGTTTCATGTAGGTGATACGGTTAAGGTATACGGAAAGATCAAAGAAGGTAACCGTGAGAGAATCCAGGTATTTGAAGGCACTGTACTGAAGAAACAGGGAGGCGGGGCAAGAGAAACCTTTACTGTAAGAAAGTCATCGAATGGTGTCGGCGTGGAGAAGACATGGCCGCTTCACTCCCCGAATGTAGAGAGAGTCGAAGTCGTAAGAAGAGGTAAGGTAAGAAGAGCAAAGCTTTACTATCTGAGAGACCGTGTAGGCAAGAGAGCAAAGGTAAAAGAGTTAGTAAAATAAGAAGGCAAAAAGGGACAAGTACAGAGGTTGTAGTTGTCCTTTTTCTCTATGTGAGGCTTTTATGAGAAGAACTAGACGAAGAAGGGTCAGGAGAAGAAAACCGCTTTCAAGGCGCTGGGAAAGGAAGAGACAGCGATATATACTGCAGGAGGCGCAGACATCGGTCCGTTATTATCTTTCTTATATTCCGATGATTGCAGTGTGGATCTTCCGGGTCGCTGGAATCTGTGTATTTGCATTTTTAATTGTGTGGCACCTGGGACAGAGGGTAAGCATGATCGGGGATTCCATGAATCCTGTATTGAGGAATGGCGATGTAGTGCTGGTAAACAGGCTGGTCTACAATGCCAGGAGACCCAGACGGGGTGATATTATTGTATTTAAGCCAAAGGGAAATGAAAATTCCCATTATTATATCAAGCGGGTGATCGGTCTCCCGGGAGAGAAGGTGGAGTTTCGGGAGAATGAAATCTATATTGACGGGAACAGACTGGAGGAGAAGTATCAGTCAGCAGCTGTGGACCGGACAGGAATTGTGACAGAGGAGATGGAACTTGGCAGTGATGAGTATTTCGTGCTCGGGGACAACAGGGAGAACAGCGAAGACAGCAGGGACGCAGATGTGGGAAATGTAAAACGGGAATATATTTTCGGCAAGGCATGGTTTGTGATCTCTCCCCGCGACAGCTTCGGGTTTATAAAGGAGTAGAGAAAATGCATTTTCAATGGTATCCGGGTCATATGACGAAGGCAAAGCGTATGATGCAGGAGAATATAAAATTAGTAGATCTGGTAATTGAACTGGTGGATGCGAGAATACCCATGTCCAGCCGGAATCCGGATATTGACGGGCTTGGCGGTAACAAGGCCAGGCTGATTCTTCTGAATAAGGCAGATCTTGCAGAGGAAAAGTGGAATGATGCGTGGATTGCTTATTTCGAAGAAAGGGGTATCTCAGCTGTAAAGGTAAATTCCAGGAAGAGCGGAGGGTTAAAGCCGGTTCACAGTGTGATACTCTCAGCATGTAAAGAAAAAATCGAAAGGGATAGAAGGAAGGGGATTCTGAACCGTCCGGTTCGTGCCATGGTGGCAGGAATTCCGAATGTCGGAAAATCCACCTTTATTAATACCCTTGCAGGAAAGTCCTGTGCCAGAACAGGCAATAAACCCGGAGTGACAAAGGGAAAGCAGTGGATCCGCCTGAATAAACAGGTGGAGCTTTTGGACACACCGGGAATCCTGTGGCCGAAATTTGAAGATCAGACAGTGGGACTTAAACTTGCTTATATTGGTTCCATCAAGGATGAGATTCTGAATACAGAAGAACTGGGAACAGAACTGATCCGGTTTTTGTGTATAAATTATCCAGGTGTTTTAGAAGAAAAATATCAGATTGAGTGTTCGGAAGATGCGTATGGGGTTCTGAATGATATTGCAAAGAGCCGCCACTGCCTTTTACGGGCTGGTGAACTGGATACAGAAAAAGCAGCGCTGCTTTTTTTGGATGATTTCCGGGCAGGGAGGCTTGGAAGGCTTACATTGGAGTATCCGGCGTAAGGGCAGATAAATGATTCAGATTATGAGAGAGGAGGCATGGTTTACATGTCCGGTCATTACGAAGAAGAGGAAGGTTCAAGGAACGTGTTAAAAGAGCTTGCAGGCTGGATTTTTTATTTTATTGTAATTATTGCACTGACTTATGTGATTATTACTTATGTGGGACAACGGACGAGAGTCGATGGTTCCTCCATGGAGACAACACTCAGCGACGGGGATCATCTGCTGGTGGATAAGATCTCATACCGGTTCCATGAGCCGGAGAGGTTTGATATCATTGTATTTCCATATCTGCACGAGGAGAAGGTTTATTATATTAAACGCATTATTGCCCTTCCGGGCGAGACCGTGCAGGTGATTGACGGCTATGTCTATGTAAATGGGGAACAGCTTGAAAGCGATATATACGGAGCGGAGGTCATGGAGGATGCCGAGATGGCGTCAGAACCGCTTACCCTTGGCGAGGACGAATATTTTGTGCTTGGCGATAACCGGAATCACAGCTCAGACAGCCGTGATCCCAGTGTGGGACTTATCAAGAGAAAGAATATTATGGGAAGAGCGTGGGTAAGAATTTACCCGTTTGACCATATGGGGAAGATAAAGCATAGTTAAAGGAGAGCGGCTTCGGAGGTATGATAAAATATGGGAAAACGTGAAGAAGAGCGGGAGAGGAAGGCCAGAATCCGGCTTGAAAAGGAGCTGGAGCGCACGAGGGCAATGAGTGTGTTTGAAGAGGAATATAGAGAATACCAGTACATATGCGGAGTTGATGAAGCCGGAAGGGGACCGCTTGCCGGACCTGTAGTGGCAGGGGCAGTTATTCTGCCAAAGGACAATCCGATCCTCTATCTGGATGACTCCAAAAAGCTGTCGGAAAAAAAGAGGGTGGCTTTGTATGATGAAATTATGGAGCATGCCGTGGCTGTGGGAGTCGGTGCTGCAGAACCTCGCCGGATTGATGAGATTAATATACTGCAGGCAACATATGAGGCGATGCGTCTGGCGGTCGGTAATCTGAAAATCAGGCCGGATATCCTGTTAAATGACGCAGTGACGATTCCGGAAATTGAGATTCCGCAGGTTCCGATTATTAAGGGCGATGCAAAAAGTGTTTCCATTGCGGCAGCAAGTATTATTGCAAAGGTGACAAGGGACCGTATGATGGCAGAGTATGATCTGGAATTTCCCGGCTATGGTTTTGCCTCTAATAAGGGCTATGGGACAAAGACACATATTGAACAGCTTAAGGAGCGGGGACCTGTTTCCATACACAGGAGGACATTTCTTAAGAATTTTTTGTGATATAGAGGAATTCATATGGAAAATAATCGGCGTGCAGTCGGGACGTGGTATGAAAGAAAAGCAGGTGAATATCTGGAAGCTCATGGGTATGAGATCATGCAGTATAACTACCGCTGCAAAAAAGGTGAGATTGACCTGATTGCGAGGGATGGAGAGTACCTGGTGTTCTGTGAGGTGAAATACAGAAGTGATTCGGGGAAAGGGCATCCCGGGGAGGCGGTAGATCTTAGAAAGCAGCGGGTTATCTCACAGTGTGCCATGTATTATCTCCTGGAAAAGGGAATTTCGGATATGCCCTGCCGCTTTGATGTAGTTGGGATTGAAGGCGGTAGGATTACACTGTTTCAGAATGCTTTTGACTGTATGGCCTGAAGACCGGATGCTGGAACCCGCTGCTTCTTCGGTCCGGATGCTGTGCGGCAGAGTGCACGGCTCCGTAAATAGTAACACAAAAATAGTAATGGAGAATAAAAATGGGCCTGAAGCTGTATTATAAGAATGAGAAGCATATTTTTGACGTGAAGGAAGTAAATGGCGTGCCATTTCTTTCCTACCCCCTGTTTGAGCGGACGGGGATTGTAAAGCATGGATTTTCCACCAGGCTTGGAGGGGTGAGTACAGGGTGCTGGTCCTCTATGAATCTAAGCACCACAAGGGGGGATGACCCGGCTCATGTAAAGAGGAACTGTGAGCTGATGGCAGAGGCGCTTGGCGTCAGGCCGGAGGACTTTACTTATACTCATCAGACGCATACAACGAATGTGGCGGTTGTTAAGGAAGAAGACAGGGGCTCGCATTTTGCCAAGACAGACGGCATGGTAACGGATGTGCCTGGAATCTGCCTGGTGACCTTTTATGCGGATTGTGTTCCCCTCTATTTTGTAGATCCGGTAAAGCGGGTGATCGGTCTTAGTCATTCGGGCTGGCGCGGTACAGTGGGGAAGATAGGAAAGGTAACCATCCAGCTGATGCAGTCAGAATATGGATCCAGGCCGGAGGATATTCTGGCTGCCATTGGTCCGTCCATCTGCCAGGACTGTTATGAGGTGAGCGGGGACGTGATTGAGTGTTTCTGCCAGGTTTTCGATGAAAACCTGCACCCCATGCTGTTTTACAGGAAAGAGAATGGCAGATACCAGCTGAACCTCTGGGAGGCTAACCGGCAGATTCTCCTGGAGGCAGGAATTTTAAGGGAGCATATGGCAGTGACCAATGTGTGCACCCACTGTAATCCGGAGATTTTATTCTCGCACAGGAGAACAGGTAACAAGAGGGGAAATCTGAGTGCATTTCTTGCGCTGAATGAAAATCTGGAGTAATTGTTCAGACAGTAATGCAGACAGCTTGTCTGAGCCATTACAATTAAGAAGAGGTACGGAGGGTGAGGCTTATGTTATTGATTGCGGAAACAGCTGTTGTCGAGGAAGCGGCGGCAGCGGCTACGGAGACAGCGGAGAGCGCTGCCGAAGAGGTCGGAAGATTTACAGCATATCTCCAGGAGCATATTCCGGATCTAGTCTCCTTTGGAATTAGGGTGCTGCTGGCAATTCTTTTTTTCTGTCTGGGCCGGATTGTAATCGGATGGATACGGAGACTGGTGAAGCATTCGCTGTCACGGTCAAAAGCAGATAAAGGTGTGGAACAGTTTGTAGATTCATTATTAAAATTCGGACTGTATTTTCTCTTGATTTTTTCCATATCCACAAAGTTTGGCGTGGATACGGCATCTGTCGCAGCACTGATTGCGTCTGGCGGCGTGGCGCTTGGTCTTGCACTCCAGGGGAGCCTTTCTAATTTTGCGGGCGGCGTTCTGATTCTGTTATTGAAACCCTTTGAGGTGGGGGATTATATTGTAGAAGATACGAACCATAATGAAGGAACGGTGAAAGAGATTCAAATCTTTTATACAAAGCTGAGTACTATTGATAATAAGACTATTGTCATTCCAAACGGGATTCTGACGAATAACAGTATTACGAATATGACGGCGCAGCCAGAGCGGAGGCTGAATATAAAGATCGGAATTACGTACGAGGCAGACCTGAAAAAGGCGAAGGCTGTGATTGAGAAGCTCCTTTATGATGACGAGTGTGTGATGAAGGACAAGGAGATTGCGGTATTTGTAGATGAGCTTTCAGACAGTGCGGTAGTCATTGGAGCCCGGGGATGGGTGAATAATGAAGAATTCTGGCCGACACAGTGGCGGCTTTTGGAGGAGATTAAGCTTTCATTTGACGAAGAGAGGATTGAGATCGCATATCCCCAGATCTCTGTTCACATGTCACCGGCTGAATAGATAAAAGTAAAAGCAAAAATGCCGTAAACCCTTAAAAAACAAGGCTTACGGCACTTTCATAAAAAAGCTGGAAATCGGACTTGAACCGACGACCCCTTCATTACGAGTGAAGTGCTCTACCGACTGAGCTATTCCAGCATGTGGCAGTTCTTGCAGTCACAAGTAATATTATATCGCATTTTGAAAAAATTGCAAGTGTTTTTTACATATCAAAATAGAATTTAAAAAAAGGCGTTACTGGTCACGGAGTGAACAGTAAGAAAAAGGCATAAGAAAAAATGAGACAAGTTCGGATAAAAAATAAAAACAACAATAAAAATATGAGATGGAATACACTGCGGGTGACAGCTGCAGGATTTTTCGGGGTTATTTTCCTGGGTGCGATCCTCTTATATCTTCCAATTAGTAATAAGGAACCTATTGCATTTGCAGACGCAATGTTTACATCTGTGACGTCAGTATGCGTGACAGGACTGGTTACGATTACGCCGGCAACCCAGTTTACATTATTTGGAAAGGTAGTATTGCTTATACTGATTCAGATCGGCGGGCTTGGGGTGATAGCCTGTGCCGCGTTATTTTTTCTTCTGCTTCGCCGCCGGATTACTCTCAGAGAGAGGGTGGTTCTCCAGGAAGCATATGGGGCGCAGAGGCTCGGCGGAATTGTGGGGATGGTGAAAAAAATAATCATCGGTACCCTTGCAGTCGAAGGGGGAGGCGCAGTACTGTATGCATTCCAGTTTGTTCCGGAGTATGGAGCGCTGCGCGGAATCTGGTATTCTGTGTTTCATGCAATTTCAGCATTTTGTAATGCGGGGATTGATATATTGGGAGACAATAGTCTTGCCTCTTATGTGACAAATCCAGTGATCAATGTTACAACAATTCTTCTGATCATCCTGAGTGGTATTGGGTTTACCGTCTGGTTTGACGTACTGGATAATTTAAGGGAGTCTGTCCGCCGGGAGGATGGAATGGGAAGATATTTTCCAAGGCTTAAGCTTCACACAAAGCTTGCGGTTGTGACGACACTGATTCTGATTGCGGCCGGGACAGGCTTTATCCTTTTCGCGGAATACCGGAATCCGGATACCATTGGGAATATGAACCTGGGGCATAAACTTCAGGCTTCTGTGTTCCAGTCGGTTACTACAAGGACAGCAGGGTTTTATACAATGCCCCAGGGGGCGCTTCATACGGAATCAAAGCTATTCTGTTCTATTCTGATGTTTATCGGAGGCTCCCCCGGGGGAACAGCAGGCGGAGTGAAGACAACTACCCTTGCCATGCTGTTTCTTGCATGTCTTACTTTTGTACGGGGCGGCAATGATACAGAATGTATGGGGAGGAGGATTTCAGTTGCTAATTTCCGGACAGGGTTCTGTGTGGTGATGGTTGCGTTTACTGTATTTATAACCGGAACCATTGCGGTGCTTTTTATAGAACCAGACAGTATTCCGCTTGCAGACATTATCTATGAGACTGCATCGGCTGTAGGAACAGTGGGACTTACTGCGGATCTGACGCCGCATCTTTGCAGGACAAGCCAGGTGATTCTGATGATTATGATGTATATTGGAAGACTGGGGCCGTTGTCTCTTGTGCTTACATTTGCAGGAAGGACCCATCCAAGAGATAAGATACGGAGTCTGCCGCAGGAGCAGATTATGGTGGGTTAGAAGTAAGAATGTGGGAGCAAAGAGGAAGCAGGACAGTTATTGTATGGCCTGGAGGAGCCGTGGGGATGCATAAGGGATATATAAAGGATATATATGGGAAGGGAAACTTTATGATGAAAAAACAATTTATTGTATTAGGTCTTGGAAGCTTCGGGGCCAGTGTTGCTGTTACACTGCAGCGTCTCGGGTGTGATGTTGTAGCAGTGGATCATGATATGGAGCGTGTAAATGAGATCGCGGAAAAGGTTACATACGCCATGCAGGCAGATATAGAGAATCCGGAACTTTTAAGTTCCCTTGGTTCGAAAAATTTTGATGGAATTGTTGTGGCCTCTTCGGAGAACCTGGAGGGGAGTATCCTGGCAACCCTTGCAGCAAAGGAGGCAGGAATTCCCTATATCTTATGTAAAGCGGTTAATGTAAGATATGCAGAGGTGTTAAAGAAGGTTGGCGCAGATGCAATTGTCTTTCCAGAGGAGGAGATGGGAAAGAAGGTTGCGAAGAATCTGGTGTCGGCGAATCTTGCAGACTGGATTGCCCTGTCGCCGGACTATAGCATTGTGGAGATTGCCACTCCGAAAAAATGGGTCGGGAAATCACTGAAGGAGTTAGATGTAAGAAAGAATCATGATGTAAATGTAGTGGGAATTAAGGTGGGCGACCAGATTGAGATCACCCCGAATCCAGATCTGCCGCTTAAGGCAGAGATGATTCTTATGATCATCGGCGCTGATAAGGCTCTGGAAAAAATATAATGCCTGAACATATGGCCTTGTGTCCGCGGCTGGTGATTTATATAGGTATGTAGACAGGAGGTGCTCTGGCATCTCCTGATTTTTGTCTTTTGTCATCTCATGGACAAAAGACATATGGATAGTGTCTGACGCTTTGGCAGGATCCAAGTGCGGCTTTATGTCAGAAACGGTGCATGCACCATTTTTCTAAAAGATTGATCAGGGAATAAAGCATTGTGGCCATAATACACAGAAGGACGATGCTCATTAGGAGCCAATCCATTTTAAACACCTGACTGGAGTATATAATCAGATATCCCAGCCCGTTCCTCGCGGCGAGGAATTCTCCGATAATGACTCCCACGAGGCAGAGACCGATATTCACCTTCATATTGCTGATAATCGCCGGAACAGAGCTTGGAAGCACCACCTTGGTAAGGGCCTGGTATTTCGTGCCCCGGAGCGTATATACCAGCTTAATTTTTCCGGGATCCACAGTAGTAAAGCTTGTGTAAAGGTTCAGAATGCTTCCAAAGATTGCAACAGACATACCGGCGACAATAATTGTTGTCCTGGTGGCACCGAGCCATACGATCAGGAGCGGTGCCAGTGCTGACTTTGGCAGACTGTTCAGTACAACTAGATAAGGATCCAGGATTTCGGAAAGCCTTGCGCTGAACCAGAGGGCAACTGCTGCCAGGATACTGGTAATAATTACTAGGAGAAAGCTTATCACTGTCTCATACAAGGTAATCCCCAGGTGAAGGAAAATGCTTTTATCCAGCAGCATACCCCAGAAGCACAGGGCAATCTTTGACGGACTGCTAAAAATAAAGGAGTCAATGATTCCTGCATTTGCCGTAAATTCCCATATGAAGAGGAAACTCAAAAGAATGAGAATACGGGAGACACGGACAATTCTTTTGTGTTTTTTTACACAGAGGAGGTATCGGTACTGCTCTTTCGAAAGATTACTCATCGGTATTCAGCTCCTTCCATATTAAGTTGAAATATGTTTTGAATTCAGGTGAATTCCTCCTGGCAAGAGGGGTGTCTTCGTCAAGATCAAAGATCAGGGGGATCGTCTGCCTGATTGTTGCCGGGCGGCCGGAGAGTATAATTACCCGGTCCGCCAGTGAGATGGCTTCTGACAGGTCATGGGTAACAAGAAGGGCAGCCTTTTTTTCCTGCCGGATGATCTGCCCGATGTCATCGCCTACGGTGAGTCTCGTCTGATAATCAAGTGCAGAAAAGGGTTCATCCAAAAGAAGAAGATCCGGGTCAAGAACCAGTGTCCGTATAAGGGCAGCACGCTGACGCATTCCTCCTGAGAGCTCGGACGGTCTTGCCTTTTCGAAGCGCCTCAGTCCGTAAAAATCCAGAAGCTCATGTGCTTTTTCCCGGGTTCTGGCGGTGAGCATATGCTGAATTTCCAGCCCGAGGATGACGTTATTATACACAGTCCGCCATTCGAACAGCTCGTCATGCTGTAACATATAGCCCACATTTGTTGTACTTTCCCGTAAATATTTTCCGTTGATTTTAATCAGTCCTTTTTCTGGAACCAGAAGGCCTGCAATCAGTGAGAGCAGTGTGGATTTTCCGCAGCCTGACGGTCCGACGATTGCAACAAATTCTCCTGTACCAAGCGCAAAGGAGATATCCGAGAGGGCAGGCGTCTCTCCTTCGAGGTTATGATAGGCGTAATGGATATTCTTAAGTTCTAGTACTTGCTCCATAGAAAACCTCCGGTAAAAGTTTACATATATTTTATAGTATGTAGAAAACTTTTTTCCGTGCAGCATAACTTATTTCCTCTTGCCATATGCCTGAGGAAAAGCTATAATTTTCAGAAGAGCATTATTACGATTCATGACCTTCAGATTATGGAACGTAACAGAGTATACTTTAAGGAGAAAAGCCATGAATTATCAGAGAGAGCTGGATAAATTAATTGAGAAATTAAAAAAGGAGGAACGGGTGCCGCGCCTTCTTCTTCACAGCTGCTGTGCGCCTTGCAGCAGCTATGTTCTGGAATATCTGAGTGACTATTTTGAGATTACGGTGTTCTATTATAATCCCAATATCTATCCGGAAAGCGAGTATACAAAGCGGATTCTGGAGCAGCAGACACTGTTAAGTGATATGAAGCTAAAGCATCCGGCAGCCTTCATAGCCGGAAGCTATGACAGAGAGCGATTCCAGGAGATGGCCAGAGGACTTGAGCATCTTAAGGAGGGAGGAGAGCGATGCCTGAAATGCTACGAACTCCGCCTCAGGGAGACAGCCGGGCTTGCCAGAAAGGGGGAGTTTGATTATTTTACTACAACCTTAAGTATAAGTCCGCTAAAAAATGCAGACCGTCTGAATGAGATCGGCACGAGACTGGAAAAAGAGTACGGGGTCGCTTATCTGCAGTCGGACTTTAAGAAAAAGAACGGATACAGGCGTTCTATAGAGCTGTCAAAAGAGTATGGCCTTTACCGCCAGAATTATTGTGGATGTGAATATTCGCGGTTATAGAAAAAGTAGATGACTTGTATTCCATTTTTTGATACAATATGATAAGATTGATTAAAACTTTTAATAGTTCAGATAATGATTCATGAAATACGTTTGAGAAAGGAAGTGTACATATGGCGCAGCTATGGGGAGGACGTTTCACGAAGGAAACGGATGATGTTGTATATAAGTTTAATGCCTCCATATCGTTTGATCAGAGATTTTATGCGCAGGATATCAAGGGAAGCATTGCCCATGTCATGATGCTTTCAAGAAAAGGTATATTGAATGAGACAGAGAAAGAGAAGATCATAGCGGGCCTTACTGGAATTATGGAGGATCTGACTCAGGGGCGTCTTAAGATTACAGATAAATATGAGGATATCCACAGCTTTGTGGAATCCGTTTTAATTGAGCGGATCGGGGATGCAGGGAAGAAGCTGCATACCGGCAGAAGCAGGAATGACCAGGTGGCGCTTGACATGAAGCTCTATATCCGGGATGAAATTCTGGTTCTGGATAATCTGATTGAAGAGCTGCTGTATGCAATCCTCGGAATTATGGAGGAGCATCTTGATACCTTTATGCCAGGTTTTACCCACCTTCAGAAGGCCCAGCCCATTACCCTTGCCCACCATATGGGCGCTTATTTTGAGATGTTTAAAAGGGACCATGAGAGAATCAATGATATTCATAAAAGGATGGATACCTGTCCTCTTGGAAGCGGGGCCCTGGCGGGGACTACCTATCCTCTGGACCGGAAGTATACAGCGAAGCTTTTAGGATTTGACGGACCGTCCCTGAACAGCATTGACGGTGTATCAGACAGGGATTATCTGATTGAATTCCTGTCGGCATTATCTATTATCATGATGCATCTGAGCCGGTTTTCAGAGGAAGTGATTATGTGGAACTCTAATGAATACCAGTTTGTGGAGATTGATGACAGCTACAGTACGGGAAGCAGTATTATGCCTCAGAAGAAGAACCCGGATATTGCGGAGCTTGTAAGAGGAAAGACCGGGCGTGTGTACGGCGCCCTTAATGCACTTCTAGTGACGATGAAGGGTCTCCCGCTTGCATATAATAAGGATATGCAGGAGGATAAGGAGTGGACATTTGATGCGATCGACAGTGTGAAGGCATGCATTTCCCTGTTTGCCGGGATGCTCCGTACCATGCGGTTTCACTCTGACCGGATGAAGGACAGTGCAAAGCAGGGCTTTACCAATGCAACGGATGTGGCGGATTATCTGGTAAACCGGGGCGTACCGTTTCGTGACGCCCACGGGATGGTCGGTCAGCTGGTGCTTAAGTGTATTGAAAAAAAAGTTCCGCTGGATGACCTTCCGATCAAGGAATATCAGAAGATCTGTCCGGTATTTAAGGAGGACATCTATAATGCCATCAGCCTGAGGACCTGTGTGAGCAGACGGACAACTGTCGGCGCTCCGGGAATGGAGGCAATGGAAGAGGTGATTCAGATCTACAGGAAATATATGGAAGCATATGAGACAGAGCTGGAATTAACGTAACTACATTTATCTGACGCCCAGCATAACTGAAGAGACAGGAGGAGGCTTTACAATGGATAGAAAATTAAGAGTAGGAATATTAGGTGCAACAGGAATGGTCGGACAGCGTTTCATTTCTCTGCTTGAGGATCATCCGTGGTTCGAGGTGGTAACAGTGGCGGCAAGCCCCAGGTCAGCAGGAAAGACCTATGAGGAGGCGGCAGGAGACCGCTGGAAGATGAAAAAGCCTGTGCCGGAGGGTGTGAAGAAGCTGGTTGTTCTTGATGTAAACGAGGTGGAGAAGGTTGCCGCTACTGTGGATTTTGTGTTTAGTGCGGTTGATATGACGAAGGATGAGATCCGTGCCATCGAGGAGGCTTATGCAAGGACAGAGACGCCGGTTGTATCCAATAACAGCGCCCACAGATGGACGCCGGATGTTCCCATGGTAGTTCCGGAGATCAATGCAGAGCATTTTGAGGTGATAGAGGCTCAGAGAAAGCGTCTTGGAACAACGAGAGGTTTTATTGCCGTAAAGCCGAACTGTTCCATCCAGAGTTATACGCCGTGCCTTGCGGCATGGAAGGAATTCGGGCCGAAGGAGGTTGTGGCGACCACATACCAGGCGATTTCAGGCGCCGGAAAGACCTTTAAGGAATGGCCGGAGATGACAGAGAATATAATTCCGTATATCGGCGGGGAAGAGGAGAAGAGTGAGCAGGAGCCGCTCCGCGTACTGGGACATGTGGAGAACGGGGAGATTGTGAAGGCAGAACTTCCGAGGATTACCTGTCAGTGTATCCGCGTTCCGGTACTGGACGGACATACGGCGGCTGTATTTATTAATTTCGAGAAGAAGCCTTCCAAAGAAGAACTGATCAGGAAGCTGGTAAGCTATAAAGGATTCCCGCAGGAGGCAGGTCTTCCAGGCGCGCCAAAGCAGTTTATTCAGTATCTTGAGGAGGATAACCGCCCCCAGGTAAGCCTGGACGTGGATTATGAAAACGGAATGGGAATCTCCATCGGACGTCTCAGGGAGGATACGTTATTTGATTATAAATTCGTAGGACTTTCCCACAATACTGTGCGCGGCGCGGCAGGGGGTGCAGTACTCTGTGCGGAAGCGCTTACAAAAAAAGGATACATCAGCGCAAAATAGGGCAGTGATCAGAATATATATGAGACGAGGATATGATTATGGATAGAAATATCTCGAATTTTACGCAGAACCGTGAATTGTCATGGCTTAAGTTCAATCAGCGGGTACTGGAGGAGGCGCAGGATCCGTCAGTTCCTCTCCTGGAGCGTATGAAATTCGTTGCCATATTCACAAGCAACCTGGATGAGTTTTTTATGATTCGTGTAGGGAGCCTGTTTGATATGGCTCATACGGATGCCAATACAAGAGACAGCCGTTCCGGGATGACTCCGCATGAGCAGCTGGAACAGATTTTTAAGACAGTAGCCCCCCTTTACAAGGAACGGGATAAGACATATGCTGAGATTAAGAAGCAGCTTCATCCATACGGGATCTGCGGCCTTGATTTTAAGGAGCTGGAGCAGCAGGAAAAAAAGTACGTAAAAAAGTATTTTAAGGAACAGATTCTGCCCGTTCTTTCTCCCCAGATCGTAGATGCGAACCACCCGTTTCCACATCTTCTGAATAAGGAGATCTATGTGACGGCAACACTGAAGCTGAAGGATAAATCCATGTTCGGGATTGTCCCGGTGCCGCAGTTTATCTCGGATGTGCTGTACCTCCCGGGACATGACCTTCGTTATATCCGCATGGAAAAGGTGATTGTGGAATATCTGAATCTGGTCTTTTCCCAGTATGAGGTGTCAGAGCCGAATTATATCTGCGTGACGAGAAATGCTGACGTGGCGCCGGATGATGAGGCGCTGGAGGTCAATGATGATTTCCGGCATCTTATGAAGCAGACTCTGCATAAACGCCGGAAGATGTCAGTGGTGCGTCTGGAGACGGCGGAAAAGCTTTCCCCGGAAAATGAGAAGTATTTTTGCGACAGATTTAAGATTCGTCCGAATCAGATCTTCCGGACGAAGATTCCTATGAAGCTTTCCTATATCTTTACCATAAGCGGCGAACTTCCGGAAGCCATGAAGCGGCCCCTTTCTTATCAGCCGTTTGCGCCGCAGAATTCTCCGCGTGTACAGGAAGGGAGCCTGATGAAGCAGATCAAGCGCAAGGATATTCTGCTCTTTTATCCGTACGAGAGCATGAATCCTTTCCTAAAGCTTATTAAGGAGGCATCTGCAGACCCCAATGTCATGACGATTAAGATTACGATCTACCGGCTGGCAAGGAAAGCAAGGCTTGTGGAATATCTCTGTGCGGCAGCGGAAAACGGAAAAGAGGTTACGGTGCTTATTGAGCTGCGTGCCAGGTTTGACGAGCAGAATAATATCGGATGGTCTGAGCGGCTGGAAGAGGCGGGATGCAGGGTAATCTATGGATTTGATGATTATAAGGTTCATTCAAAGATCTGCCTGATTACTTACAGGAACCGGAATGAGATTCAGTATATTACACAGATCGGTACTGGAAATTATAATGAAAAGACGGCAGCGATGTATACAGACCTGTCACTTATGACAGCTGATCCGGCAATTGGAAGAGATGCTACGGAGTTCTTTAAAAATATGTCCATCGGAAATCTGAGCGGGAACTATAATTATCTTATTGTGGCTCCCACAAGCCTGAAGCAGAAGGTTCTTCATCTCATGGATGAGGAGATCCGGAAGGGCACGAGCGGACGCATTATTATGAAAATGAACTCCCTGACAGATGTGGACTTCATCAGGAAAGTATCCGAGGCATCAGTCGCAGGGGTGCGGATTGACCTGATTGTAAGAGGAATCTGCTGTCTGCTTCCGGGAATACCGGGGTATACGGATAATGTACGGGTTATGAGCATTGTAGGAAGGTATTTGGAACATCCGCGTATTTTCAGCTTTGGCACAGGATCAGAGCAGAAGATTTACATCGGTTCCGCAGATATGATGACGAGAAATACAGAGAAGCGTGTGGAGGTTGCAACTCCTGTGCTTGATGAGGATATTAAGAAGCAGATTAACCATTATCTGCGGATTATGTTAAATGACAATGTGAAGGCGAGAGTTCTGCAGAGCAATGGTAAATACAGAAAGAAAGAACAGAAGGAGCCGTATATTGATTCACAGGCAGCGTTTATGGATGAGGCGCTCCATGCAAGGCCGGAGGTTCATACGGATGAGAGGTCCATTCTGGAGAAGCTTAAGGGAATCCGCCTTCCTGTCCTGAAGGGGATCAGGGAACGGATCCATCATACTAGAAAGGCCCGCGGCAGGGAAGAATAGACAGTACAGCCTTGCAGGAGTAAAACAGACAGGAGTAAAAACAGGGGTTATGGGGAAATCACTCTATATTGCAGAGAAGCCCAGTGTGGCGCAGGAATTTGCAAAAGCACTGAAGCTTAACACAAGGAGACAGGACGGATACCTGGAGGGAGAGGATTCGATTGTAACATGGTGCGTGGGCCATCTTATCACTATGAGCTATCCAGAGGAGTATGATAGTTCTCTAAAAAGGTGGAGCCTTGGTACGCTGCCCTTCATACCAAAGGAGTTCAAATATGAGGTGATCCCTGCTGTATCAAAACAGTACCGGATTGTGGCAGGACTCCTTACGAGGGAGGATGTGGAAACCATCTACGTCTGCACCGATTCCGGACGAGAGGGGGAATATATCTACCGTCTTGTAGAGCAGCAGGCAGGAGTCAGCGGTAAAACACGCAGACGTGTATGGATTGATTCCCAGACAGAGGAGGAAATTCTGAGAGGAATAAAAGAGGCAAAGGATTTGAAAGAATATGATAATCTCTCTGCCTCGGCCTATCTGCGTGCAAAAGAGGACTATCTCATGGGGATTAATTTCTCCAGGCTTCTGACTCTGAAATATGGAAACAGTATCTCAAGCTATCTCGGGACGAAATACTCCGTTATTTCTGTCGGGCGGGTGATGACCTGCGTGCTCGGCATGGTGGTGCGCCGGGAGAGAGAGATCCGGGAGTTTGTGGAGACGCCCTTCTACAGGGTGTTGAGCTGCAGCGGGGAACAGGGGCAGAGCTTCGAGAGCGAGTGGCGTGCCGTGAAGGGATCCCGCTGGTTTGAATCCTTTGACCTGTATAAGGAAAACGGATTTAAGGAAGAGAAAAAGGCAAAGGAACTGATCCAGTATCTGAGTGAAGACACGCCAGTACAGTGCACAGTAGAGGCTGTGGAGAAAAGGAAGGAAAAAAAGAATCCGCCCCTTTTATTTAATCTTGCTGAGCTTCAGAATGAATGTTCCAGGCGGTTTAAGATCAGCCCTGATGAAACCCTCCGTGTCGTTCAGGAGCTGTATGAGAAAAAGCTTGTCACCTACCCGAGAACAGATGCCAGGGTGCTGTCTTCGGCAGTAGCAAAGGAGATTCACAAGAATCTGAATGGTCTTATGAAGTATACTCCGGCGGTAGAGTATCTGAAAGAAATCGTGGCATTTGGAAGCCATAAGAAGATTGAGAAGACGAGATATGTAAATGATAAGCAGATTACAGATCACTATGCGATTATACCGACCGGGCAGGGGATTCCGGCTTTTTCTGGGCTGCCGCGGATTTCCCAGTCTGTCTACGACCTGATCGTAAGGAGATTCTTAAGTATTTTTTATCCGCCCGCCGTCTATCAGAAAGTTGCGATTACTACGAAGATCCGGGGGGAGTCCTTCTTTGCTAATTTTAAGGTGCTGGCAGAAGAGGGATACTTCAAGGCTGCCGGTATTCCGGGAAAGAAAAATGCTTCAGAAGGGCAGGAGCCGTCCGGAGAAAATGGCGGTGATACGGATCGGACGTTTTTCGAGAAAATACAGACAATAAAGAAAGGCATGATTCTCCCGGTACAGTCTCTGGAAATCAAGGAGGGAAAGACGTCTCCTCCGAAGCGCTACAATTCCGGATCATTGATTCTCGCCATGGAAAATGCGGGGCAGCTGATTGAGGATGAAGAACTCCGCGCTCAGATTAAGGGAAGCGGAATCGGAACCAGCGCTACCAGGGGCGAGATTCTAAAGAAGCTTTTTCATAATAAATATTTGATGCTGAATCAAAAAACACAGATTGTTACGCCCGCAATGCTGGGAGAAATGATCTATGACGTTGTGGGGCATTCCATAAAATCCCTTTTAAACCCAGAACTTACGGCAAGCTGGGAGAAGGGGCTTACCTATGTGGCAGACGGAGAGATTACACCGGAAGAATATATGGAGAAGCTGAACCGCTTTATTGTCACGAGGACAGAAGGGGTAAAAGGTCTTGCAAACCAGTCCCAGCTCAGAGCCTGCTATGACCGGGCAGCTCAGTTTTATAAAAAAACGCCAGGTCCAGGCAATGCTGAGAAAAAAGCCTAATAAACTGACCGGATGAACCCGGCAGCAGCAAAAGAATCAGGAGGTCATTTTATATGAAGGAATTAACAGTTAAGGAACTGTATACATTGGAGGAGACGATTGCCAGGGACATTTTTGAAGGAGTCACCTACCCGTGGGAGGTGCTTCCGAAGATCAGCGAATTTATTGTGAAGCTGGGTGAGACCCTACCGGAGGAGGACTATGAAAAGCGCGGCGAAAATGTATGGATCGCCAGATCAGCGAAGGTCTTTGATTCCGCATATATAGGCGGGCCGGCGATTATCGGAAAAAATGCAGAGGTAAGACAGTGTGCATTTATCCGGGGAAATGCAATTGTGGGCGAAGGTGCAGTGGTAGGAAATTCCACGGAGCTTAAGAATGTCATTCTCTTTAACAAGGTTCAGGTTCCCCACTATAATTATGTGGGAGACTCTGTCCTGGGATATAAGGCTCATATGGGTGCAGGCTCGATTACGTCCAATGTGAAATCTGACAAGAAGCTGGTGGTTGTAAAGACGCCGGAAGGAAACATTGAGACAGGAATGAAAAAATTTGGCGCTATGCTTGGAGATGAGGTAGAGGTCGGATGCGGTACAGTGCTGAATCCGGGTAGCGTTGTGGGAAGCCGCACGAATATTTACCCGCTTTCCTCTGTGCGTGGATTTGTGCCGGCCGGCAGCATTTATAAGAGACAGGGCGAAGTTGTGGAGAAGATCAAAGGATAGAGATCGAAGGATCGAAGGACAGAGACCGAAGGATCAAAGGATAGAAAAACAGGGATCGAAGGACAAGGATAGAAAGATAGAGATAGAAATCGAAAGACAGAAGGCTGGAGACAGGAGGTACAAAGATATGAACGATAATTATGTAACATTTGAGATTGAAAAGGCAAAGCACATTGCGTTAGTTGCTCATGACGGGAAGAAGAAGGAACTGGTGGACTGGTGCGACAGGAACAAGGAGATCTTAAAGAGCCATTTCCTGTGCGGAACCGGGACGACAGCAAGGCTGATTGCCGAGAAGACCGGACTTCCGGTGAAAGGATATAACAGCGGCCCTCTTGGCGGCGACCAGCAGATCGGTGCAAAGATTGTAGAAGGTCAGATTGATTTCATGATTTTCCTTTGGGATCCGTTAGAGGCACAGCCCCATGACCCGGATGTGAAAGCCCTTCTCAGGATTGCAGTGGTGTATGATATCCCGATTGCAAATAATCTTGCAACGGCAGATTTTATGCTGAATTCCAGGTATATGACGCAGACCTATAGCCGGAGAGTACAGAACTTTAATAAGACGGTGCAGGAGAGAGTGGAGAAGATGAAGTGATCAACTGCGTGGACACAGACATTCGGTTTCAGGGAAGACTGGTATAACCGGTAAGGGACAAGAGCAAAGGGTGTCTGTAGAATAGGAGACAGCTGTATCAGAGGTTTATTTTGATACAGCTGTCTCTTAATTATTGATTGTAAATTACCTTGTCCCGACACGCAGAATCCCCATTCGCGGAGTGAATCCTAAATGGATTTGCTAGTGTTACTATTCATGGGTCAGGAATGCGCGTAAGCTGCGCATTCCTGACCCGTGAATAGTAACCCATTTTGACCCTGGCATCATAAAATTATGTTTCAAAGCTCTTTACAAATGATTTCGGTTGTGGTATTCTATTTTAGGACTACTTTATTACTTTAAAGCGCAACGGTTTAAAGTTTAGCGGTTTAAAGTATGAGAAGATAAGAAAGATGAGGGATAATTATGGTAATCAAATTATTATTGCTGGTAGTATTCTTTGCAGTGATGGTATCCGTAGGACTCTATTCCAGGAAACATGCGACAAGTGTAGACGGATATGTACTTGGAGGCCGTTCAGTGGGACCGTGGCTTACGGCATTTGCATATGGTACTTCTTATTTTTCAGCAGTTGTGTTTGTCGGGTATGCTGGACAGTTTGGATGGAAATACGGACTTGCCAGCACATGGATTGGCATTGGAAATGCCATTATCGGAAGTCTGATGGCATGGGTGATACTGGGGAGACGTACGAAGGTCATGACCCAGCATCTGAATTCCAAGACGATGCCGGATTTCTTCGGGGCGAGATACGAGAGCAAGGCACTTAAAATTGCGGCGTCCGCCATTGTATTCATCTTCCTTGTGCCGTATACGGCATCCGTTTATAACGGCTTATCCAGGCTGTTTGGAATGGCATTCAACATACCTTATACATATTGTGTAATCGGGATGGCAGTATTTACCGCGATTTATGTTATCTTAGGCGGCTATATGGCAACAGCGATCAATGACTTTATACAGGGTATCATTATGCTTGCAGGTATTGTAGCGGTGATTGGCGCAGTACTTGGCGGCCAGGGAGGATTTATCCAGGCAGTCCGGAAGATGGCGGAGATTCCAAGTGACGTGCCGGTTACCATGGGACAGCCGGGAGCATTTACCTCCTTCTTTGGACCGGATCCGCTGAATCTTCTGGGCGTTGTCATTCTGACATCACTGGGAACATGGGGGCTTCCCCAGATGGTAGGAAAGTTCTACGCAATTAAGGATGAGAAAGCCATTAATACGGGAACCGTCATTTCAACCCTGTTCGCAGTGGTTATCTCAGGAGGATGCTACTTCCTGGGCGGCTTCGGAAGATTGTTCGATAATCCGTCGCTTTATGATGAAGCAGGTAATATGGCATTCGACGGAATCGTGCCATATATGCTTTCCACCCTGCCGGATATTCTGATCGGAATCGTAGTGGTACTTGTATTATCTGCATCCATGTCAACACTTGCCTCACTGGTACTGACCTCAAGTTCCACACTGACTCTTGATTTCCTGAAGGATAATATCATCAAGGATATGAGTGAGAAAAAGCAGGTTCGTGTCATGCAGATACTGGTTGTATTTTTCATCGTGCTGTCACTTGTGATTGCACTGGATCCGCCCACCTTCATTGCACAGCTTATGGGAATCTCATGGGGGGCGCTTGCAGGGGCATTCCTGGCACCGTTCATGTACGGACTGTACTGGAAAGGCGTGACGAAGGCAGCAGTATGGGCGAGCTTCGCGGCAGGAATCGGAATCACTGTATCAAACATGTTTCTCCATTATATTGCTTCGCCAATTAATGCAGGGGCAGCTGCCATGGTCGCAGGGCTTATTATCGTACCAGTGGTAAGCTTTATTACACCGAAGATGCAGAAGGAGAAGATGGATAAGCTCTTTAACTGCTATGAAGAGAAAGTAACAATAACCAAGAAACGTTCGCTGGAGGCAAATTAGTCGATTGGGGACGGGGTATTTTGAAAAATACCCCGTCCCCAATTTAAAATAGATCAAGAAAAATGATTAATTTTGTCTCTTCCATTTTTGGCAGACATATGTTACTATAAGGATGGTCTTAAAATAAGACAACTAATTTGATTGATTTTAATTTGCAGGAGAGGTTGAGACTATGAAAAATTGTCAGAAGTATGAGAGAACTTATTTTATGCCGCCAGAGGTAACTTACGACTGGGTGAAGAAGGATTATATTGACCAGCCGCCCAGCTGGTGCAGCGTGGATCTTCGGGACGGGAACCAGGCGTTGATTGAGCCTATGAGCCTGGAGGAGAAACTGGAGTTCTTTCAGATGCTTGTGAAGATCGGATTTAAGGAGATTGAGGTAGGATTTCCGGCGGCATCTGAGACGGAATACCAGTTTATGCGTACTTTGATTGAGAAGGATATGATTCCGGATGATGTGACGGTTCAGGTGCTGACCCAGGCGAGGGAACATATTATTAAAAAGACCTTTGAGGCAGTTAAGGGTGCGCCCCATGCAGTGGTGCATCTCTATAATTCTACTTCCGTGGCACAGCGGGAGCAGGTATTTAAGAAGAGTAAGGAAGAGATTAAAAAAATTGCTGTTGATGGTGCAGAGCTTCTTCTTAAGCTGGCATCTGAGACGGATGGGAACTTTACGTTCCAGTACAGCCCGGAGAGTTTTCCGGGAACAGAGGTTGATTATGCGGTTGAGGTCTGCAATGCGGTGCTTAACGTATGGAAACCCACAGAGGATAACAAGGCGATCATCAATATCCCGACAACTGTGGAAAATGCTATGCCTCACGTATTTGCCAGCCAGTTAGAGTATGTACATAAGAATCTTAACTACCGGGAAAATGTGATTCTCTGCCTGCATCCCCATAATGACAGGGGCTGCGGCGTGGCTACGGCAGAGCTTGGTATACTGGCAGGAGCAGACCGGATTGAAGGCACTCTTTTTGGAAATGGAGAGAGGACTGGCAATGTGGATATTATTACGCTGGGGATGAATATGTATTCCCACGGTGTGGATCCGGGGCTTGATTTTTCCAATATGTCAGAGATCCGGGAGACTTATGAGCGCCTGACAAGAATGCATGTATATGAACGCCAGCCATACGGCGGAGACCTGGTGTTTACGGCATTTTCAGGCTCCCATCAGGACGCGATTGCAAAGGGAATGAACTGGAGGGAGGAGAAAAGCTGCGACAAATGGACCGTGCCTTATCTTCCCATTGATCCCCAGGATGTGGGAAGAAAGTATGATTCCGATGTCATCCGTATTAACAGCCAGTCAGGAAAAGGCGGCGTGAACTATATCCTGAAGCAGAGCCACGGCATCAATCTGCCCCAGCAGATGAGAGAGGAAGTGGGATATCTTGTAAAAGATGTGTCGGATAAGGCACATAAGGAACTGAATCCGGAGTGGGTATACCAGATTTTCTCCGACAATTATATTAACACAAAGCCTGTATTCCATATTGACGAGTGCCATTTTAAACAGATTGACGGAATTACCGCAGAGGCTACTATCAATCACGGCGGAGAGAGCCGGGTGATCACGGCAATTGGAAACGGACGTCTGGATGCAGTAAGCAATGCGATCAAGCAGTATTTTAATATCAGCTATGAGCTGCGGTATTATGAGGAGCATACGCTTTCCAAAGGCTCGTCTGCGAAGGCTGCATCCTATGTGGGAATTGTCTGCAAGGGAAGAACTTTTTGGGGCGTAGGAATCGATGCGGATATTATTAAGTCCTCGATAGAGGCTTTGATTGTTGCAGTAAATAAGATTGAAGAAATCGGTAATGCGGACGGATGCAAGGATGAGCGGATGATTGAGATTATGACTTATATCCAGTCTAATTACAAAGATATCACACTGGATGGCCTGGCAGAGCACTTCTTCCTTTCCAAACCTTATATTTCTAAGTATATTAAGGAAAAATCCGGGATGACCTTCGGAGATCTTGTGAAAAAGATCCGTTTGAAAAAGGCAAGGGCGCTTCTTAAGAGCAGCAGCATAACTGTGGAGAATATAGCGCTTACTGTGGGGTATCAGAATGTGGAACACTTTAACCGGTTGTTTAAAAAGGCATACGATATGACGCCGATGCAGTTCCGGAATCAGAAATAAACTAATTGGGGACGGGGTATTTTTAAAAATACCCCGTCCCCAATTGATATTGGATACATATTGTAGTAAAATATAGGTAATTGCGAAACAAGTTTGCAATCTTGATTCCAACAGGGTAAAAATC
>CAPEBR010000028.1 GCA_948602995.1 uncultured Dorea sp. | reverse complement strand
GCTACGCTGACTGAATGCGGGGCAAATTAGCCGCAAAGTGGGGCGTGCAGGTGGCGGGAATGAATTTTCAAACACGCTCTAGTACAGCCTAGAATTTACAAAGGGTTCTCATACGTCCCTCTACATAGGGCTGAAGCTTTGCCTGCACATACTCCGGCATGTTGATAATTTTGACCGGATCCGGATTCCCCGCATTTTCCGCCGTAAATTCCGTAACTGCGTCAAAATATCTTCCCAGGTATTCCGTCCCAAGATTAAACTTCCGGATTCCCTTTGAGAACGCAGTCAGGAGCTGGTCGTCCGGAATCCCGCTTCCACCGTGCAGCACCAGCGGCACATCCACAGCAGCGTGAATTTCCTCCAGACGCCTGATATCCAGGTGGGGCGTATCCTTATACTCGCCATGGGCATTTCCGATGGAGATGGCAAGGGAATCCACGCCTGCTTCCCTGCAGAACTTTTCTGCCGCCTCCGGCTTTGTATAGAGATCCGTCTTGTGATTATCAGAATCCGCCGCCGTACCTACATGGCCGATCTCTCCCTCCACGAAAACATCTCTCTCATGTGCTGCAAGCACAACTTTCTTTGTCACGGCAATATTTGTATCCAGGTCGTTCATGGAGCCGTCCATCATAACGGAGCCAAAGCCTGCCTGAATCGTTCTCATGATTGCTTCGTAGCTGTAATCATGGTCGCAGTGAAGCCCGACCGGCACCTTTACCTCCCCTGCAAGCTCCTTTACCATTGCAGCATATTTCTCAAATCCAGTGGTATGCTGAATGGTTACATGCTCCGGAAACAACATTACGATAGCCGGAGTGTTCGTCTCCTGTGCCGCATAAACCACCGTCCTGGCCATCACATAGTCCATGCAGATAAATGCGATTGCCGCCGTATTGCTCTCCTTTGCCATCCTCAAAATATTTCCTGTCTTTTCGTACATAATCTCTCCTCTTTCTATCACTTCCGGCATCTTAGCGCATGACGCCACGTCCCATTCATGAAAGTCTGCACAACCGGTTTTGGTCACTTCCAGAGTCTCTGCCGGACTATGCAAGCAGCCCCGGCAGAAGGCCTCCTGCGAAGGAATCACCCAGCCCTACTACAGTGGGATGCTCCACATAGCTCAGATCCTTTGCCGGAACGCAGCAGACCATATCTCCCAGAAGGCTCTTCATCTCCTCGCAGAACACCCTGCTGTCAGCCCTGTCCTCTATGTTCTTCGTGTCCTCATAGTCCTTTCGGGTAAATCCGTCGCCTGTGCGAAACCTGGTCGAAGCCGCCGTCATTCCGCCCTCCAGGGCATCTTTCATACCGGACGAGCGCTCACCGTATGCCAGCACCCAGGCTGCAGAGTGGGCAATAATCGTTTTTACTTTGGTATGCTTATGGACATACTCAAGCGCTTCCGTCACTGCCCGGGTATCCAGGATATCAATCCTTCTGCCAATATACTCCTGAAGCTCATCCTCATTCATACTCAGTACGTCTACGACCGATGCCAGCTGCTCATGTACATAATACCGGAATTCCTTTTTCACATAGCATCCGTCCTCCATCACCACAACCGCATCCTTCCTGAGGTTCTTAAGCAGTTCTCTCGTTTTCTCCATGCACCCTTCAAGCACGGTTTTGTCAATCACCTCGCTAAAACACCCCAGCAGGAATACCCCTGCGTCAGTAATCATTTTTCCGAACTCGTCTGGCAGAACCGGCATATTCAGACTGTCAATATCCCTGGAAATCATAATCCGGTTTTCCCTTGGTGTAACGAAATCAATGTCATTTGCATGAATACGTACCCCCCTGCGGCACTGCAGCACCACATGGGGATAAATATGGCAATGGCCTTCGTCCACCCCCGGAAGTGCACGGACGCGTTCCGGCATCAGACGCTCTACATGCTCATTCCAGCAGCTCGTCTGAAGCGCCGTGTTATAGCCCAGGCGATCCAGGATAATGGCCGCGCGGGTAGCCGTGCCTCCGAGTGTCACTTCGTATTGAAAATGGCCGGCAAACCTCTCGCAGTCCAGCGAATCCTCCGGAACAGTCTCTCCTCCAATACCTTCCTTAAGATGCGCAAGACATACAATCCATATTGCCCTCTCCGAATCCACCGGGATATCTGCCTTAAGCTCATCCGCGCGGATATTAAACGCCCGGATCTGCTCCTCTACAACCTCTGTATCCCATACAAGCTCATAGTCCACGCATGTATGAAAACCCATGGCAATTCTTTCACTCATCCTTAAACCTCTCCTTGAAGTCTGTATTTATATGCTAACCCTTCACACCTCCGGATGACATACCAGCAATAAAGTACTTTTGGAAGAAGATGAAGAAAATCAGTACAGGGATGGACCCCAGTACGCTCATTGCCATCATCTGGCTCCAGTCGTACGCATGCTGCCCCATCAGAAGGTTGATACCAATAGGGACTGTACGCATATCCGTTGTCTGCGTCAGCGCCAGTGCGAACAGGTACTCATTCCATGCCTGCATAAATGTATACATTCCTACCGAAACCATACCAGGCAGGGAAATTGGAACCAGCACGCCCCAGAGAGCCTTCCACCTGGAGCCGCCGTCAATCATAACCGCCTCGTCAAGCTCTTTTGACAGGGTGTTAAAATATCCTGTCATCATCAGAATACAATATGGAAGCGTTGTCACCAGATAGGTAAGGATCAACGCAAAGTATGTATTAAACAGCTTCATTGCAACAATCATTCCCATGTACGGAATGAGCAGTACGATAGGCGGAATTGCCTGCACGCTGACAATCAGGGAATTGAAAATCCCTTTTCCCGGGAAATCAAAGCGGCTAAACGCGTATGCTGCCAGGATTCCCACAAAGAGCGTGATCAGCACGACAGACGCCGCCACAATATAGCTGTTGATAAAAAAGCGCACCTTTGAGGAGTCTGTCAGCACTGCCGCATAGGATGCCAGGCTTGCAGTCTCGTCAAAGAATTTCGGCGGCCATGAAAAGATGGCTGAGTTTGCCTTCAGCGAAGAACAGACCATCCATATAATAGGAAATCCTGCGAATAAGCCGCCCAGAATCAGAAGAATAGACAATATTACTTTCATTGATTTTTTATAACTTCCAACCATGCTCTATTCCCTCACTTTCTTCTGCTGTCTTACGTAGAAAATTGCCACGATCACACATACAATCAGAAGGACGGTCGCTGCCGTACCTGCCATACTGTAGTCAAGCTTCTGGAATGCCAGCTTGTAAATATAGATACTTAAGGTTTCCGTAGAATTTACCGGTCCGCCTCCTGTCAGCATCCAGATTACATTGAAGGACTGCAGTGTCCAGATGAAATCCAGCATGGCAATGCTGATCAGAATCGGCTTCAGCTGCGGAATGGTAATGTGGATAAAGCTCTTCGTCATGGTCGCGCCGTCGATCGCCGCACTCTCATACAGATCTCCGGATATCCCCTGGAGTCCTGCCAGGATACTGATCATGTAGAACGGATATCCGCACCATATATTAATGAAGCAGATGACCGTAAGCGCCAGGTCTTTATTGCTGAGCCACTCCGTATTCTTAGTAACCTGCGGCAGGAATTCCAGCAGATAGTTGATAATACCAGAAGGCTGCAGCATAAGCTTCCACAGGATTGCAACAACGGACGCCGTGAACACCCATGGCAGAATGTAGATTACACGGGCAATCGTCTTGGTCCTGGTGGTAAAATATTTCGAGTTCAGAAGCATGGCAAAGATCATGCCGATCACGAGGTGGGCGATCACGCTCACTGCCACGAATATAATCGTATTAGAGGCCGCATTCCAAAATGCGCTGTCTGCAAAAAGCTCTGAATAATTCTCTGTCCCAACAAAAGCCGGAGACTTCGAAACAACAGCCTTATCCAGAAATGAGTACCTGATTACCATACAGATGGGCACTACAAGAAAAATAATCATTAATGCCAGGGTCGGAAGAAGGTATCTGTACGGCGCTGTTCTCTTTCCTAATAATTTCAAATCCAATCCCTCCTTGCTTAAGAATGTCTGCTGCCGCTCACTCCTCATCCGGCAGCGGACCCCTTATCCGCTTTTAAAAAAAGGGAGCCTGAAGTCCTGCTCCCCTTTTCTGAAACAAGCCCGCTTCTAGCTGCGGACTGCCAGATCTACTTTCCGGCTTCGTCAAGATAGCCCTGCCAGTTCTTCAGCATTGCGTCACACTCCAGGTCGCCTTCCAGGTATAATACCAGGTCATTTGTCATAGAGGTCATAACGTCAGATGCATTCGGCAGTCCAATGTATTCGTTGATTACATAACCTTCCTTATACAGCTCATAGAATGACTGGAACTGCTCAGGAGCGGAGCTGTAATCCGGCTCTGCAACCGTGCTGTTCGGGAATGCGGACATAGTCGCTGCAAGTCCTGCTGCAACGGAACCGTCTTTTCCGTCAATACCGCCAAGGAGGTAGTTCACGAACTTCGCTGCCTCTTCCTTGTTCTCACTCGCCTCTGAGATACCAACTGCCCAGCTTGCGTAGCAAATACCCTTCTTATCTGTGTAGCCGTCCTTTGACGGAACTGTAACAGCCTGGAAGTTCACATCTGTAAACTGGCTCATGGTAGCTGCTGATGCCAGTGTAAATGCACAGTTTCCTGCCGCGAAGTTACTTGTCATCTCAGATTCCTCAAGAGTGCTCATACCCGGATATAAAGAACCATCATCATACAGCTGCTTGAATAACTCTGCCAGCTCCTTAAGTTCTGCATTTCCATCTGTCTTGTATGCACCACTGTCGTCTTTCAGTTTGATGCCTGAAGCCCAGCCTGTTCCGCCAAATACGTTCTGAATACCATTTGCATTGGTAGTTCCAAGGTTGAGTGCAAATGCGGAGTGTCCCTTTGCCGTAATCTTCTTACATGCATCCTTTAACTCAGTCCATGTTGTAGGAACTGCTTCAACCCCTGAATCCTTAAGGATGTCCATATTCGCATACATTGGATATGCAAAATTATTAACCGGAACTACGTATTTCTTTCCTTCTACTTCCCATACATCACTTGCCAGTGATGAATCAAAACCAGCTGCTTCTACATCTGCCAGAATGCCCATGTCAACAAACTCGGAAAGCCATGCACCGTCAACACTGATGATGTCTGCGATGGTTCCGTTGGTCGCGCCTGCAGTAATGGCTGTCTTCGTATCAGCCCATGGCGCGGTCAGGAGTTCAACCTTAACGCCAGTCTCCTTCTCGTAGTTCGCAACGATCTCATCCAGATACCCTTCCGGAAGCTCTGCGCCCCACCACTGCTGGAACTTCAGAGTTACGCCATCGCCACCGCTTCCGCTTCCGGATTCACTCTTCGCATCATCCTTTGCCCCGCTGCCGCCGTCAGATGAACCACCGCCACCGCATGCTGCCAGTGATAATACCATCGCGCCTGCCAAAGCTGCAGAAAGCATTTTCTTTGCTACTGTTTTGAATTTCATAATTCTTCCTCCTTAAATAAAATTTTTTTTCAGCATTTCGCGAACAATTTGTCTTCCAAGCATTATATGTATGTGTTTTTGTTCAGACTGTCAATTATCAATCAGCTTTTTCCTTGTTCGCTTATGCTATTTGCATATTTCTATTATAAAATAAAATTTCATAATGTCAATACTTTTTTGGAAAATATTAAGAAATATTCGTTGCAAAAAATATTATTTCCTCCCGAAACAGCTATAATGAAGTAAATATGAAAAAAAAATCTAATTTTGCGAACCATGTACAAAGTTATTACAATGTACAGCTGAAGGGGAAATATCATAGCAATCCCCGGACGTGTACACGACTAAAACAAGGGAGTATTAGATATATGACGATTCAGGAACTTGAGCAGGCAATTGCTCTATACGGTAAAGAAATCTATTCCTTCTGTCTGCATCTGACTGGAAATAAAATAGCGGCGGAAGAACTGTACCAGGACACCTTCCTGACGGCCACGGAGCAGACAGCCCGGTTAAATACTGACGGGAATCCCCGGAGCTATTTCCTGTCTGTCTCCCTCAGACTCTGGAAGAACCGGAAACGGAAAATAGCGTGGCGGCAACGGATTGCTCCCATAAAGGAACTGGCAGAAGATACCCTTAATAATCTAAGCGCCCCTTCCTGCGCAGATTCAGACACTCTGTCAGACTACCTGGAAAAGGAGCAGCGGCTGATGGTCAGGAAAGCCGTTTCCAGGCTGGATGAAAAATACCGAATCCCAGTTCTGCTCTATTATATGGAAGAAATGTCCATCGCCGAGGTCTCCGCTGTGATGCAGATCCCGCAGGGCACCGTAAAAAGCAGGCTGGATACCGCAAGAAAGCGCCTGGAATCAGAATTGGAGGGTTATTTCAATGAATAAGAACTTAGAGAAAATGCTATATGCCTCTCTCGCGCCGGTGCACGAACCGGATCCCGAACTGAATCGCCGGATACTAGAAAGACATTCCAAGGAGGTAATCATTATGAAACATTTCAGATTTACAAAGACAGCAGCTGCAGCAGTGATGGCATGTATCGTGGCAGTCGGCGGTGTATCTGCCTACGCGGCATACCGCTACTTAAGCCCTGCACAGATTGCAAAGGAGGTATCCGATAACCAGGCCCTGGAGCAGGCATTCCAAAGCGACGGGGCAATCCCCGTAAATGAAACCCAGTCAAGCGGCGGCCTTGATATCACACTGCTCGGGCTCGTATCCGGCGCAGGACTGTCCCCATGCGTAGATACAGAACAGACCGGCTCCCTCGATGACAAACAGACCTACGCGGCCGTGGCAGTCTCCCGGAAAGACGGAGGCGATATAGGCGAAGACAGCAAGTGCATTTCCCCCCTTATAAACGGCGTTGACTTCATGACCGCAAATAACGGCACTCTGGACGCCGGCCTCCACTGGTTTATAAAAGACAATGTCCTCTACGAGCTGCTAGAATGCGATAATCTCGAAATCTTCGCAGCAAGAGGCGTACAGATCGGCGTAGTAGACAGCTTCGGAAACGAAACCTCCGCCTTTTCCATGGACGAAAAAACAGGTTCATATAAGAAAAACGAAGAATATACCGGCACAAGCGCATTATTTGACCTGCCCCTTGACCAGTCAAAAGCAGACGAGACAGCGGCAGATGCATATATCAAAAAGCTCATGTCCCACAAGAATCAAGATAAAGAAAACAACGAGGAACCGATGCCTGAGGAAAAGGAACTTGAGGAATTCCTCTCTGACCTTAAAAAATCAGAAGATCCAATTGCATTCCTTACAGAGCATGCAGCACTTCTTGAGGATAGCCGACAGACACTTCAGATGGACAAAGAAGGAATGACTTCATTCCAATACGACAAAACAGAGGGCACAGTCTATGCAGCCGGCCTGGAAACCGGCAGACCCACCATGCAGTGCGTAACCGGCGACGGGACGATGGCAGATTCTGTCATTCATATGTTTACACGAAACGAGGACGACAGCGTGACGTATGAAGCATATCAGTTGGGGACGGGGCATTTTTAAAAATGCCCCGTCCCAGATTCTGCTACAAGAGCCACAAAATATCTCGAACAAATATTCGGATTTTCTCTAGATATCTGCATTTTCTTGTGCTATAATGTAGGTGTGTATAACAAATATTAATAGAGCGGAAATTAAAAGGAGATGCACAAAATGC
Source organism: uncultured Dorea sp. (assembly GCA_948602995.1). GTDB lineage: Bacteria > Bacillota > Clostridia > Lachnospirales > Lachnospiraceae > CAPEBR01. Next base: position 38,879 of record CAPEBR010000028.1, on the reverse strand, counting down.
CAACAGAGCAGTACACAGAGAGACTTACACTGAAAGAAATGAAATGCACCATTGGAAAGAATCCATTTGGCTATGTTTTCCCCCAGGGCGATGTTTCTGATGTAGATAAAATCGAAAAGCTGCTTAAACAGGCAGGCGGAAAACCAAAAGAATGCAGACTGGAAGATTATTCACAGGGTGGAAAGGGGAAAGCCAGACCAGAGTATGTGATAACCTTTGATGATGATATTCATACAATTATAGTTGTTGAATGCAAGAATAGTGCAAAAAAACACTGCAGTAAAGATTTAAATAAACCAAGCATGTTCTCGGTAGACGGAGTTCTGTATTATGCCAAGTTTCTAAAGGAAGAATACAATGTAATTGCCATTGCTGTAAGCGGAACATCAACCCAGAATATGAAAGTGGATACGTTTTACTGGATGTTACTGTAGAGCAATTGTTTTTTGTAAAAAGGGGAAAAACACTTTCCCTGGAAAATAAGAGTGTCTATGCAGGGGATATTCCCTGCATAAACGGTTCTTCTGAAAATAATGGTGTATTCTGTTATTTATCAGAAAATATAACAGAAATGGGATTCGAACTACATAGGGCTCCTGCATTATCCCTTGCGAGAGTAGGAAATGCCGGGAAAACATTTGTCCAAAATTCAGATTTTTTTATAGCAGATAATGCCTTTAGCCTGACTTTAAAGGAAAAACAGGAAATTCCAGTTTACCTTTTTATCAGTACAGTTCTGGATTTAGAGACGATAAAATATTCTTACGGAAGAACAATTTCCATAGAAAAAATGAAGGAAACTAACATAAAGCTTCCAAGCCAAAAGGATGGCATGCCAGATTTTATATATATGGAAAATTATGTAAAATCTCTGTCATATAGTGACAGGATTTAACAAATTGGGGACGGGGCATTTTTCACAACTGATTACATCAGAAGCCCAACAGGCTGCGTCTTCCTGATCTTAAGGGACATCAGGCAGGAAACTCCAAAGGCAAAGAGTATCATCCCCACCCCCGCAAGGATATTAAAACCAGCCGGCACGGTAAATGTACACTTCACAATCCCGATGCCGCTCATAAATACGGCTGTCAGTGGATTGATTACAAAGCTGCAGACACTGATTCCTATTATAGTGGAAATGGCAACCGCCGGCATAAAGGACAGTGCCGTCTGCAGGATCAGCTCTCCTGTTGTAAAGCCAAGGGCTTTTAAGATTCCATAATCTCTCTTTTTATTGCCTAGCATCGTGCGCACAAGCAGATATAGTACAAATACAATCACCACCATACTCAGCACAAGTACCAGGATCACAATCGCCTTCATTAGTGAAACATAAACCGCCGTTGATCCCTCCAGTATTTCATTAATATTGATCGTTATATTGACGTCTGACCCAAACAGCTGCTTTACTTCTGCATGAAACTGGTCGATATCACTGTCCTCCGAAAGATTCAGATAGTATCCTGCATTCGTTAATCTGCCCAGCCGCTCGTAGCCCTGCCTTGTAAGAAGGCAGTCCTTGCCGAGATTATTTGTCACTTGTGTAAATCCTGTGATGATATATTCTGCCTGCTTTCCTTCTGCCGTCAGCACGATCTCGTTTCCAGGCTCTAAGCCCTTTTCACGGGCGTATTTTGCGGCAATGGCAATCTCATTGTCATATTTGGGAAAACGCCCCTCAAATACTACATTCCGGTTATTGACCTTCCCAAAATCATCGCAGATTGTGGCCATAAGCCCGACGCCGCCCACATGGCGGACTTCCACGGTATTGTAGAGATACACCTTTTCCACGCGCTCATCCGAGTGCATCTTCTGCAGAAATTCCTCCTCTGCTTCCTGATTGACATTGATGCAGCTGTCCGCAGTTTCTCCCACAATCAGATTCAGAAACGGATTCATGTCCGCAATCATATTCTCTATCATCAGCCCTGAAAATACAGCAACCAGTGAAAGGGTAAGCATGGTAATGCAGATCGTCAGGTTATGCTTTATGCCTGAAAATGTAGTTTTCAGGGCAAGCGCGAAGTGAAGCGGAAACCTGGTCTCCTCCAGTGGAACATGGTTTCGTTTGAAGCTGTGGGTCAGAACCCCCTGCCTCAGGGCAGTGACTGGCTCGATTTTCCGGATTCTGCCTGACGAAAACCATACTGCAAGTAAGACAGCACCTCCTAAAATCAACAGCGTCAGAAGAAATGGCACGGGCAGAAAATGCACCTTATATGGAATTCCAGTCTGGGAGATCATCATGCTGTTGAGGGTCGGGAACAGAGTATAGGAGAACCCGGCGCCTGCCGCCGCAATGATTAAGGACAGCCCCAGAAACTGCAGAAGAAGGGAAAACACAAGCTGCCGGCTCGTATAGCCCATTGCCTTCAGAGCGCCGAGATTCTTCATATTTTCCTGAATATCATTCACAATGTTGGATGCCATCACAACAAGGGCAATCAAAAGCACCAAAAACGCCATAGCGCTTAAAATCCCAGCGCAGATCATCTGCGAGATATACCGGGACTGTGACACAAGGGCATAGGAGGTACTTACCATCCGCACAGCTGGAAAATAAGCGGATACTTCGTTTTTCAGCATTGCCTCATAATCCTGGCTTTCGCTTTTATCCTTTAGCCGGACAGAGCAGAACAATGCTTCCGGCGCGCAGCCTGCTTCTTTTAATTCCCTGTATTTATCCTCTGTCAGGAGAATTCCGCACATCCCACAATTATGGGAGCCGGTCATCACATTATTGAAAAATCCGCATATAGTGTAGCTGATTTTCCTGTTTCCCACAGAAAGCTCTATACACTTTCCAATGGCATTCTCCTCTGATTTATACAGGACAGGCATGTAGACTCCGCTTGTAAGTCTGCTGTCCTCCTCCACAATCTCTGTCCTTCCCACTGTACGCGAAAGGGCTGTTTCCTTTTCCATGAAAACAAGCTCCGAATTAATCTCACCTCCATTGTACCCGAACACTCCTGCCATATGCATGGAAGTATCCGTGGAAAATCCCTCTGTCCGGCTGTCATTTCGAAGGGTTTCCTCAAAAAATTCCTGCATCCTCCTATCATTCCTGTCAACTGCAAATGCCACATGCTCCGCATGAAGCCTGTCATGGCAGCGATCGAAATTCTGCCTGTAGTCAGTGGACAGCATAAGCCACAGATTCAGCATCGCCGAAGCAAGGAAAACCAGTACCACAATTGCCGCTGTCTGACCTTTGGCCCTACGCAGATTGGAGCGTGCAAGAAGAAAGCCTTTTTCCATATTACCACCCCATTTCTGACAGGAAGGCAGAAAGCTTCTCATGCCTTTTATGGTCGCCATGTACATACTTTCCCAAACTACATTCCCCCAGAATCACCCCGTCCTTTAAATACAGCACACGGTTCCCCCGTCTCGCGGAACGCATATCATGCGTTACCATCACCACACTCTGCCCCTGCTCGTTAAAGGCAGTAAGCGTATCAAGAACATCCAGTCCTGTCCTGGAGTTAAGCGCCCCTGTGGGCTCATCCGCAAACAGAATCTCCGGCTGGTTAATCAGCGCCCGGACAATTCCCGCTCTCTGCGCCTCGCCGCCGGAGATCTGAGTCGGAAACTTCTTCTGCGTTTCGCCGGAAATGCCAACCGCTGCGAACAGCTCCTTTGCTCTTTTAACGAGCGCCCTTTTATCCTTGCTCACAAGCAGGCCTGCCGCTAAAATATTGTCCATTACGGACATTCCGTCAATCAGATAAATCTGCTGAAAAACAAATCCGCAGTGCCGACGGCGGAAGACTGCAAGTTCATCCTGATTTAAATCTGAGATCAGCCTGCCTCCAAATGTAATCGTCCCAAGAGACGGGGTGTCCATCCCCGAAAGTGCATATAAAAGTGTAGATTTTCCTGCCCCACTGGCGCCCATAATTACGGTGAAGTCCCCTTCGGCAAGCTCCAGGTCAATGTTTTTCAGAACGTGCTGAAGAGCCCCGCCAGTGGAGAAAGATTTACTCAGGCTGCTTGTTTTTAATAATATTTTTTTCATGCAGAACCTCCTCTCTTTCTACACATTCATTTTAAGGTCTGATTCCTTAAATGTCTTTATGCAATCCTTAAGCAATCCTTAAATCTGAAATCAAACTTCTTGACCGCGATAAGCTTTTGTTAAGATCCTGTTCAGGAACTGTTGCAAAATTCACCGTTATCCTTGGAACTACCGCGGCAGCTCCTTAGAAAATCCCTCCAGGCGAAAGCGGAATCCCGACACTTACCCTAAGCCCCTTCTCCCCATTTTCTATCACCAGGCTCCCATGCATCTCTTCCATAAAATAACCGGAAATATATAGCCCGAGTCCGGCGCCCTCTATCTTTTTTGCATTACTTCCGCGCCTGAATTTTTCCTTAATAATCGGAAGCTCCTCCACACTGATGCCGCCTCCAGAGTCCTCCACACTAACTGTCATACAGCCATCCGAAATAAAAGCCGAAACCACAATCGGCGTGCCTGCATACTTATATGAGTTTGCAAAAATATTATCAAACACCTGCTGAAGCCGGAGCTGATCCGCATACAGGATGCAGTCCGGAATATCCGGAATATCCGCCCGGCCAAGGTAATCGGCATTCTCCAGAAGACGCCTGATCTCCCTGCTTTCCATGTCCTCCGACGTTACCGGAAGTTGTTCAAGTTCTTCCAACGTAGCAGTGAACAGGTTGGAGATCAGCGTATTGATCTGATCTGCCTTGCAAATGATCTGTGTATAGTTCTCCCGAAGTCTTTCATTGTCTGCGAGGGCAGCCCCCACCTCCGAAGCGGCTTTGATGCTTGCCACCGGGGTCTTAATGTCATGGGACAGCTTCGCCACCAGCTCCTTTTTGGCTGCATTTGCCGCTGCCTCTGCCTTTCTTGCTCTGCGAAGCTCTGAACGCATGATGTCAAAGCTCTCTGTAAACGCGCCGAAAAGATTCTTCCTGTCCATTTCAAGAGGAATATCAAGATTACCACCTGCAATACGCTCCGCAAAGCCCCGAAGCTTATGGAAGGGCTTAATCACTATACAGTTCAGATAAAGAAAATATCCCACGCAGAGGGTGCACTGAAATAACGCCCCGATTGTCAGAAACATTACCAGTATCTTCTGCCGGCGTTTCAGGTTCTCTGCGCTGTCATTGTAAATGATGATTTTTCCCACGGCTGCCCCGTCTTTTTTAAGCTCCAGCACCGTATCTCTGTGAATTACTGCTTCATTCACCGTCTCGCTTACAGACTCCTCCGTTTTATATATGACAGTCCCGTCCACGCCAAGCACAGTATAATCAAGACCTGTCCGGTTTTCGTGTTTCTCTATCATATCCCAGTCCTCCTGCACAGACTGGACAGCCTCATTTACCTGGACGGCGTCCTGCATGTTTTCCACATCCCCCGCCGCGAAAATGAAAAGCGCCGCAAGCTCTGCTGCGAACATAAGCAGGAGACCTGTTAAAAATGCTTTACTCTTCATTGCATTTCCCCGCAAAACCTGTAGCCATCGCCCCACACGGTACGGATGTATTCCGGCTTTCCCGGATCCCTCTCAATTGCCTCCCGGATTTTCCGGATGTGCACATTCAGCGTGCCGTCACCTGTAAATCTGTCTTCCCATACCTCCTCAAAAAGCTCCTGCTTTGACAGAACCTTGTTTTTATTTTTTATCAGGCAGGACAGCAGCCTGAATTCCAGGGCCGTGAGCTTCACGGGGTTCCCCTCCACAAATACCTGTTTTGCCATAAAATCCACTGTCAGACGGTCATCAAAGTATCTGTCCGCATCCGGTCTCGGCCCAAAACGCTTCAGCACCACTTTCACCTTCGCAAGAAGAACTCCCAGGGAGCATGGCTTCTGAATGTAGTCGTCCCCTCCGATATTAAGGGCGATAATCTTATCGTCGTCACTTGTCCTGGCAGAAATAAACAGGATGGGAATCTCCGTTCCTTCCCGCAGTTCCTTACATAATTCAAATCCGCTTCCATCGCCCAGATTAATATCAAGAAGCAAGAGCCCTGCCTGATTGTCCTTTAGAAAATCCCTGCACTGCGAAGCACTGTATACAGCGGCAGCTTTCACGCCAAACAGATTAAAATACTCCGCAGTACTGTCGGCAAGCATCTTCTCATCATCTATAATTAAGCAATCATATTTCATCTGCTAACTCCTGTCCAGTATAACCCACACTAATTAACCGTACGTTTCACTTGTCTAAATTTCCATCTGCCGCGTTGTCGTCAATCGGCGTAGCCACCGCTACGCCTCGTTCCTCCGCCTTGCAGGCTGAAAATTTATCCTGCGTGTAACGTATCGATAATTAGTGTGGATTATACTTGCCTTACAATCTGGCGGAGGATCTCCGGATCCTTGATCTTCCCGTCCTCTGCGAGCATCACAATCTTGGAAAGGATTTCTGCTGTCTTCGGGTCTTCATCAAGAAACGGCAGATATACCTTGCCGCGCTTTCCGCTGTGCACCGGGACAATATGGATCGAGCCGCCGCCCGACTGGTGCACCACGCCGCTTCCAAGATGCACACTGTAATGATTCAGCCCGCCTTCAATATCTGCAAAATGCTCCTTCACCGTCACATTCGGAAGCTTCATCAGGCTGCAGGTATACTCCGCAATTGTCCGGCGAAGCTCCATGGTAGAGAAGGAAGTAACCGGATCCACGCCTCCCACGTACGCGGTGCTCACCGCCATGTCCACATCCCTCATGGTTTCTGAAAATGTTACCGGGTCAATATCCCGGATCAGCACCTGACTCCCGTCCTTCCTGGAATAAAAGGCAACATATTCGATCGCCGGAGCTTCGATATCTCCCGGGGAAAACCAGTCTGCCTGGGCATACAGGTTCACTACCAGATTGTCCTTATAATAAACCCGCTCAAGGCCATTCTCATAGCTCACATTCCATTTCCTGCTTTTTAAGGCTGCCGCTGCCTTCTTCGTCTGAATCTGATAACCCGAATACCGCCTCGTATCCGGCAGGTCAAGCTCATCTGGAAGCTTCAGATACAGCTCCCGGAACACCTGCTTAAAGGGCTGCACCTGGCCAAAATCAAACACCTGCTTCTGATAGCTGCTCCAAAGCCCCATCTCATAGAGATCATAAGGATGAGCAATCCTCACAGATTCTCCCGCTTCCCCCTTAAGCTGTGCCAGAAAGCCCTCGTCAGTGACAAATCCCACCTTCTCCCCACTTATCAGCACCAGCTTTTCCAGCATAGGCGACACGATGGGATTGGTCATCATCATCCCAAGTTCTTCCCACAGAAATTCCGTCCGTTCCTCCATAGCCTGTTCCAGCATCCTCCTGGAACGCTTATACTGCTCCTGCCACCGGGCATGGATTTCCTTTAAATATACAATCCACTCATTCTTTTTATATGCAGACGGAACGGACTTCTGATTCTTTCCGTTCTTGCGGATATGGATCTCATTTCTTCCCTGGCTGTCAATCTCAATCCATGCTTCTACACAGTCCTTTGCCCCGGAAGTCCCGTCCGAAAGAGCCCTGGGCGTAAGCACATCCTGATTCTGCCGCACCTCTTCGCTTTCCATCATCCAGGACAGCCTGGTCACTGTCTCAAACCGGGAATTTTTCGCCAGATTCATCAGCGCCATCTCTGCCGCACGCTTCTCACTGGCCTGGCGCTGGGCGCCGAACTGCTTCGACTCCTTCAGAAACTGCTGCACATACAGATACCGTTCAAGCAGATCCGCGTCATCCTCAATGGGACAGATACAGTAAGCGTTCAGCGCATCCTTGTTTCGCTTTTCCATGGCCTCCTTCTTCCATACTTCCTTTCCCTTTTTGCCAAGGCAGGCATCTGCATATTTCCTTGCACGCGTGTGGAAGGAATTGTCGCACAGGAACTTCGATGCTTTGTAAAGGAGCGCAAAACGCTTCTCACCAAGTGATTCATACACATTTTTGCACCAGTCCATATCAAATGCGCCATCATACAGATCCTCAGGCTCAAGCTCTGTATACCTGGCGATTTCCGCCTTTTTCTGTTTTAAATCATACTGCTTCATATGGGCCGTAAAATAATAGCATGCCTCCTTGAATCCGTCCCATCCAAGTACCTCCTCTATGACGTCAATCCACTGGGAAGACATCATAGCCGTCTCCACCAGCCGCTCCTCCGGTATGTGTGCTGCTGACAGGACCGCTGCCTCGTCTATCTCCGGCAGTTCTTCTGCCGGCAGAGCCGCTGCCTCATCTATCTCCGGCAGTTCTTCTGCTGACAGCATCTTTGCCCCGCCGCTTCCGGCCTGATTCACCCGAAGCATGGGATAGCAGTGCCGGATGACGTCTGCAAACACCGTATTCCGTTCCCATCTGCTTCCGTTTCGCTTAATGTCCTCACCTTCCAGCACCTTAAGGGCCAGGAGCAGATATTGCACGCCGCGGATTACTGTAAGGGACTCCACATAATCTGTCACTGCTGTCTTTTCATTGAGCCGCTGGACTTCCATACTGAGTAAAACATCTGTAATTCGATCCAGCGCATCTCGGAGACATCCGAATACCTCCTGCTTAAAATCACACCGAATATGCCGGTATCCGTCAAGAGACATATGTGGATTCATGCCCCATATTCCCTTCCCCTCAAAGTACGCATCCCGGAATGCTTCGAAGAGCTGTCCCCTCTCACTTCCATAATAATACTGTTTCCTCTCCGTGTGGGTGTCCAGTATTCCCTCATAGAGCGCCTCCTTTGGCAGCATCCCCAGGCACACTGCCCGCGCAAGCAGAAGAGGCTCAATCAGAGGTTTCCCCTGGACTGTCTGCGGATTCCCCAGGGCATATCTGTTAAATAATTCGAATGCCACTGGAAAATACCGTCTGAAGCTGTCGTCATCTCCCTGCTCCAGATGAAGCTCCCCTTTCAGGAAATAAATGCTCCTGTTGTCCGTAAGCGCGTGCTCCACTTCCTTATCACTATAGTCCTTCTTCTTATACTTAAGAAATTTCCCATAACGGGCCACCAGCTGCAGAAGCAGGGCCGCAGTTTCCTGGAAACGATCCCCTGTCGAAACCTCCTGAAAATACCGGGAGAAGATTGTCTCAAGATGCCCTGTATAAGGAATGTCCCTGAGCTCTCTCCTGTCCAGAGTAAAAAGATCTGACTTTACATCCAGAACCTTTTCCAGAAAAATGGAATCACAGGTAGTCTCTAACAAGAAACGGATCTCAAACACAACCTCTTTTGCAAGCCCGTCCTCCTGAAAATAGTTTCTCCACACATCTCCAAGCGGTAACGCGCCAAGCCCCGTTTCCTTGTAATTAAGAGGGTAGAACCCCCTGTCTTTTATCTGCCGGTACTCATGCCCTGTATAATACTCATCGTCCTCATGCTCCTGAATCCGCTCTCCCCACCGGCGGATGTATTCTATTACCTGCTTTTTATCCCAGGGGAACACCCTTTTAAGATCCACCCGCTTTTCTTTTTTCAGAAGTCCCTTTTCAGATACCTGCAGAAATTCCGGAGATTCCAGTTCGTATCTATGCCCTGGCTCATAGAGGTCAAAGCCCTCCTCCCTCCCCTTGATTTCCACAGGAGAAACAACGGCCTCAGCATATACCGCTTCGCTTTCCTTCACAAGTCCTGCTTTTTTCCGAAGCTCCAGCGCGGACTCGCGGATTGTCTTTGACTTCGAATCCTTAAGCCTGTCATAGCTGGCCTGCGCCCGCTCCTTTTTCTGTGCGGCAAGCACATCTACAATATATGCCCTTGCCCTGGCCTTCTTCGTTGTAAGCCGCCCCTCCAGCCCGAGAAGCTCCTCCTCTGTCAGTGACAACTTACCATATTCTTTTACAATCCATTTCCCAAGATCCTCATTGGAGGAAATGATCTCTTTTTCCATAAACCGCTTTCTCGCTGTCTCCGGCACCAGGGGGAAACATTTTCCCATAAAGAAATCCAGGTTCGTCCAGCGAAGAGTAGACGCCGCGTAAGGAAGAAACAGCTCTGCCATCCGGGGAGTCGCATGCTTTTCCAAGAGCTGAATCATAAAAAGGCAAAGGCTCTCCTTCGCAAGCGTCACCTGAAACCACTCAAAGCCTTTCGAGGAAACTGTTTTCCTGCTTCCAAGAGTCCTAAGAAACTTCTCTGTCTGCAGATAAAGCTTCTCTGTCTCTTCCCCTGACAGGCGCAGTCTCTTCACATTGTCCCCGGTCCGGATACATTCTGCAAAGAAAAGCGCCATGATCCACTCATCCTCTCCAAACTTTTCAGGAAAGTCAAGATGCTCTGCCACATGAAAGCTTTTGGTTAGGCTCAGGTAAACCAGGGCGCTGGCCACAATATACCGGTGGCCGCTTCCCAAAAGGCCGCAGGCCTCTTTTACCGCTGCTTCCACATCAAGTGCGCCCATGCAGTAAAGCCTGATATAAAGATCCAGCGGATTCTCCGGCAGGATTTCTTCCCCTTTAAAGCCCCGTACAAGCAGGTCGAAGATATACCTCACATCCTTTTCCTTTACCTCCTGCCAGCCGATACCAATCCATGTAAGCACCGCCCTCTGCACAGAGGAAAAGCGCAGCAGGTTATCCCTTTGGATGGCATCCAGTAAGTCGAGGAAAAAGGGAAGGCCATTCTCATCCGCTGTCTCCACCACGCTCTGCCGGAAACCCTCCTGCAGCTTTGCCGCCAGGAAAACCCGAAGCAGTGTCTCCTGAAGTTCCCGGTTGTGGCTCTGCTCTACTCCGATGATCACGCCTCTTGTCAGAACCGCTGTGTTGTTCTCACTGGTCAGCGCCTCCATACAGTACCGGACTGCCTCCGGATTTTCTGCTAAAAGCTCTGCCGCGATCACCTGGGAGAAATCTACACTGTAAAGCAGATCCTTGTATTCCCCGTAAATCAGCTCCTTTAAAGACAGCCTGGCGCCATAAAACAGATAAAAAGCCCAGACTGCCTGAAGAACTTTGTTTCGGTAGCGTGAAAATCTTTTGCTTCTGACATCCATGCGGACCAGTCCGTCATTGCAGCTGTATTCCTGAATATGCCCGAGATACAGACAGAGCCTTTCATGATCTTCTCCTAAAAGCCCTTTAAAACGACGGTTCTTTCTTAAAAATTCCTCTGCCTGCACCGGAAGCTCCGCTTCATAATTGATGTAAGTGTACAGATAATCATGTTCGTCTACATATTTCATACACTGTTTTTCCAAATTCGAACATGCCAGAGCTTTCCGCGCCCTGTTATACTCCCGCAGCCGGGAAATAAGCTCTTTTTGATCCATTCTTCTTTTTTACTCCCTTCCTATATAATTACCACATCCGGCCTGCCAGCATGACAAAACGCAGCAGCACAACCTCATCCCCGTCTTTTATTTTCAGCTTCTCCTTTAATTCCAGACATTCCTTCCCGTTCAGGTATACCCGGAACAGCCCGTCTTCAAAATCCTGCCGCATGACCTGAATCGCCGTTTCTATATCTCCCATATTTTCCTCATAAGAAGCGGAAAAACGGATTCTTCCAATCCTCTCCTGATCCTTCATCTCATTTTCCGAAAGCACAGGATCCGCCTGGACGGCATCCTTTCTCTTCCTAAATTCCTCCTTCACAAGTTCCCCCAAAAGCTCCTCCAGCGTAGAAACGTCAGGGATCTGTGCCTGCTCCCTTGAAAGCTCCCTCAGACTAGAGGCCTTTTTCCTAATAATGTTCAGCTTCATGTTTTCACACCACAATTTCCACTATTTTCTTTTCCTCAAATAATACTTCTCTGATTCCTGTCCGTTTCTTCTTATTAAAGTTGAAGCTCAAAAGATACCCTGTGTCCTCCCCATAGAAATCCAAATACTCAAACAGTTGTCTCTCTCCCCGCTCATTATAGGCATTTCCTTTCCACAGCTTCATTTCAATAACAAAACGCTGTGATTTATAATCTACAATCACATCCGTCCTCGTGCGATCCCTCGTCTGTGCTTCAATATAATAGTTCCCGGAACCATTTATAATTGGCCTGAGGTACATTAAAAAGATACGTCTTCCTTCTGCTTCTATAAATCTTTCTTCATGATTACTAAATATTTCTTCAAAATACTCATAAAACTTTTCCATCACGAGACGCATCTGGAGCATTCCATGTATGACAAATTGGTTGTGTTCTGTCAGAGTATCATAAATCCTCTTACCCTCCAGTTCTGCCTCCGAAAGGAAAAGATTGTACATTTTCGTCTCAAAAAGCCGGTTCGCAATTGCAACCGCATTTTCCCTTTCCTTTACAAATCCAAACATCACTCCCACATTAATACTGGGATTATTAATTTCAAAAGAATAACGAATTCCACGGAAAAGGATGCCGCACAACATGTCCTTTACTTCTGGGTAATCATAAAGCTTTTTCACCATATCATCAAACAAGGTATTGGGCTCCTTCAAAAACAACCTGACTGCTTCCAGTCCCCCCTCCTTTGTCCAGGCATCTTTCTTTTTAGGGAAATCCGCAGTCCCTGCAATCCGTTCGTCAATTAGCTTGCAGAGCCGAGACACCATATAAGGATACCCGTCAGTATAATCATAGATCCACTGGCTCATTTCCGGAATATCCATTCCTATGGCTCTGTCTGTTTCATATTCCATTAACATCCCGGTAATATCCTCCGGACAGAAGCTTAAATCTATATTAAAGTCTTCCGCAATGTTCCACGGACTATTATACTTTGATTCCTCATCTGACCGGAGTTTTAGCTTTAAATTCTTAATATCATAGACACTAGCCAATATAACGGACTGAAATGTTGTATCCATTCCTCCTGCCTGCGCCAGATATTTCGACCGCAAAAGACCGAGGAAGCCTAAAAACACCTGATTATCCGAATTCTTATCAACCTCGTCAATCATCAGCACAGTCCTTCTGCCGCACTTCAGACACAGCCCAGAGATTCTCTCCCCCAGATCATCGAAAGCAAATTGTCTTGAAACCGGCTGTTCCCATATTTTCAAAATGTCCTCCGGGGTATTCTGCATACGAAGCTGGCGGCCAATACTCCGCTGCAATCCGGCAGCCAGCGCATAAGAAGAAACAAACATTTCGTCCGCCGCCTCAAAGCTGATAAATATCACAAGATATTTCTCCTGAAGGCGCTTTCTCAGAAGAAACATCGTTGTTGTCTTTCCGTATTGTCTTGCCCTGTTAATTGTAAAATATTTCCCCTTTTCAATATAGTCTCTCGTAATCTGCTCAATCCGCCCATTGACATCCACCATGTAGTGCAGCCTGGGATTACATGTTCCTGTCACATGAAACTCTTTCACTATAACCACCTCCCGGAAATTCCGCCCCTGCAAAGACGTTGAACTACTCCCTATACCCTGCCGTTCTTATTGTTCATTCTTAGAAACTGTACTGTACCAATTATTTTCCTGCAGTTCCTTAAGTTACAATACATTCTGAGCAGTTACTCCTGTATCCATATGATAACACAATTCGCATCTGTTCGAAAGTATGAAAGGGCAAGGATATCAAACTGTACCAGGTTCGCTATTTATTGCATACTTATTAGATGGAAATACATGTAATTTCCCTCAAAAAACTTTCCATCTGTACGGTTGCAATCAAAAATCTAGATTTTATGCAAATTCATAAAAACCATCTTTACAATTTTCCTCCTATATAGTATATTCTTATACAGGAGGAATTTATCATGACAATCCAGGGCGGAAATACCATTTCACAAATCAAACGTCTCAGTGACCGGATCTTCGGGCGCATCCTGTCCCAAAGAAATGTTGATGCATTCAACGGCGCACAGGGGCGGATTCTTTACGTCCTCTGGCAGGAGGAACGCATCTCACTGCGGGAACTGTCTGACAGAACCGGGCTTGCCGCAACCACACTCACCAGCATGATTGACCGGATGGAAAGCTTAAGGCTCGTCCGCAGAATCCCGGATGAACATGACCGCAGAAAGACGCTCCTTACACTGACAGACACAGCAAAAAAACTGGAACAGGATTACACAGAGATATCCCGCCAAATGACAGAAATCTTTTACGCGGGCTTTTCGAAAGAAGAGATCCGGCAATGCGAAATGCTGCTCGGGAGAATTCATGATAATCTGAAAAAAATGTTAAAATCGAAAGGAGACACACAATGAACCAGAATGTAAAGGATTTTGTAACTGAAAAAGTAAACGAACTGCTTAAGGCATCTTCCTGCTGCGCAGAAGCAAAAGAAGCAGCCCAGAACTGGCTGGATGCTGTCGGAACAGAAAAGGAGGCAGAGCAGACAAAAAACCTGATTGCAGAACTGGAAGAAGACATTATGCCAGTCGACGGCCTCATCGCATTTGCAGAGTCCGACATGGGAGCACAGGTATTCGGCGCAGAGACAGCTAAAAATGTAGCTGCCCATGGCCGCGACCTTAAGGCCTCCGGCGCAAAATACTGCGACTGTGCAGCATGCGCTGCATGCGAGGCAATTCTCGAAAAGAAAGACGAACTTCTATAAACCGGGGACAGGGTATTTTCAATTTGGGACGGGGCATTTTTAAAAATGCCCCGTCCCAAATTCGTATTAGAGCTCGCTTAATTGCATTTTCTTTAGCTCGGAGTGTACAGTCCTCTTTCTTCGCTGAATCCAATATATGATTAGCAAAATTACAGTGCCGACATTACCTCCTATAATAGTAAAAAGAAAGGATGACTGAATATGATCCGTATCAGCTTTCATTTTGATTGTGTCTGGAGTTTCCTGCTGCAATTCTTCTCGTACAGTCTCACCCTCTATGTCTTCTGATACAATTGTGTTTGTAGTAAAATCATCAGAAATCTCAATGTTCACCGGGGTCAGAAAAAGATGCCATCCCATCACAATCGAAAAAGAAAGAGCAGGTAAAATCAGGCCATAAGCAAAGCATTCCTTTTTAGATAAATAAAGCTGAAATTTTACAACTGCAAATATAAAGATAATCAATAATAAATATTTCATTTAGCTGTCTCCTTTTTGTTTTTTGTATTCGGAAATCACCATTCTCTTAATCAATCCAATATAAGGGTCTTCTATATCTGTGTCGGTCAATTTAATCTTTTCAATCAAACGATTTAAACGAACCCGAACTGTCGGATAGGTTACAGTTTATACAACCACTTCCAAAATTGTCCGGTCTTCTATTGCAATCGTCTTGATCCCAGCCTTTTTATTCTTATGAAAATTAAAGCTTAATAAATATCCGTAGTCCAGATGATAATAATCCAAGTACTCTGCCAGCTGTTTCTCTCCTCTTCTGTTATATGCATCCCCACGCCATATCTTAACTTCTATCACAAATTGCTTTCCAAGAAAATCCACGATAATATCTGTTCTTGTCTGATCTCTTGTCTGGGCTTCGATATAATAATTTCCAACGCCATTAATGATTGGCTTCAAATAGAGGAGAAAAATACGCCGTCCATTTTCTTCTACAAATTTTACCGTACTGTCTCCATAAATATCGTGGAAATGCTGCATAAATTTTTTCAGCACAAGCCCCATGTCCAATGCTCCATTTGTTATAAACTGGTTCTTTTCCAGTTCACCAGTCTGATATGTGATGCTTTTCGTCATCTCCTCTGACAGGAAAAGGTTATAAAGCCTTGTTTCAAAGATACGGTTCGCAATCACCGCCTGTCCATCCCTTTCGGTTATAAAGCCGAACATTGAGCCAATGTCCATTGCAGAATTATCCGGATTGTATGGATATGCCTCCCCTCTGAAAAGAATTGCATAGATCATCTTCCTTAATTCCGGGTAGTCCGTAATCTTTTTCCGCATATCGTCAAACAATGTGCCCGGCTCCTTCAAGAGTACCTTAACTGCCTCAGCAACGTCCTCTTTGCTCCAGCTGCCGGATGCCGGCTGGCTGGCTTTCGCTTCATCAATCAGCTTGCATATTTTAGATACCAGGTACGGATAACCCGAAGTGTATCCATATATTTCGGCTGCGATTCTGTGAATATCCACTTCCACCTCTCTGTCTGCTACATAATCCCGCAGCATTCCGGCAATATCCGCCGCAGTAAAGCTCATATCCACACAAAAGTCCGCCGCAATGTTCCACGGACTGTTATATTGGTGCTCTTCATCCTTTCGGATCCGTTGTTTTAGATTCTTAATATCATATACTCCGGCAAGTATAACGGACTGGAAAGCCGGACGAGTCGTTCTTTTTAAATATTTACTTCTAAGCATGCCCAGAAAATCCAGAAACACCTTATGTCCGCCTGCCTGGTCAACCTCATCAATCATCAGTACTACAGGACGCTTTGCCGTGCTGCATAAATCAGATACCATGGCAGAAAGGCCAAATAAATCTTCTATCCTGTTACTTTGGACCGCTTCATATATAATATTTTTTAACGGAGCTTCCAGCGCCGGAACTTCATCATAACGTATTGCGTCATATAACAACTTACAAATCATGCCGCAAAAGGAAGATTCCCTTTCAAAAGCAGAGTCGCCCAGTCCCTCAAAGCTGATAGAAAATACCGTATATTTCGAAGAAAGGTATTTTACCATGAGATTCAGCAGGGTGGTCTTTCCATACTGCCTTGCCCGGTTTATGGTAAAATATTTCCTTTCATCTACTAATTTTTCAATCTCATTTAAACGGCTCTCCATATTTATCATATAATTTTCTTCCGGAAAACAGCTGCCAATTATATTAAAGGTTTTATTCAACATTCTCACCTTCCTCCATTATGATAGCACTCTAAAATCATGTACTCATTCAGCTTTTTTTGCTTTACTCGTTTAAGAATGCCCGGATATACGTCAGAGCGGCACCGATAGAGATATTATGCCGGGGCATCTTGCTGAGCATAAGAAAATCCTGCGCTTCAGTAAAAGGCGTCAGCTCTGCAATCTGTTCATGCAGGAAGGAAAGATCCTCTTCACACAGATAGGGCGCCAAATGTCCTCCCAGTATAAAGTCTGTGTCGTAGATCAGATGGAGCAGATTGATGGCCCTGGCCAGATTTTTGAGAAATATATTCCAGCGGTTTGAAAAAGAAGGCTCTTTTTTACGGACTTTCTCAAAAAAGCTGTCCAGGGTTTCCCCCTCCCTGAGAAGCACGTTTAAAGAGCAAAGCGTTTCCAGACATCCATATTTGCCGCAGTAACAGAGTGCGCCTCCTTTTGGTTCTATCTGGATATGTTCTATGGTAGAACTGTGGCCGTGCTTTCCGACCAGGATCTCTCCTCTGGATATGATGGCAGCGCCGAGATGTCTGCTTAAAGAGACATAGAAGGCGTCTGTAAGTCCCGGTGATACCCAGATTTCAGAAAAAGCCGCGCAGTATGCATCGTGGATAAATGAACAGGGATAGGGAAGATACCTGGTAAACTCCCTGATAGAAAGTCCTGTACAGTCTAATATCCTGCCATACAGCATGCTCCTTGCATCCGGTGAGACAAGCCCCTGCATGGCAAATCCAATACCGAGGAGCTGTTCATCCGTTATATCAAATGCATTTTTAAATTCGAGAATTTTATCACAGACAGTTTTAAAATATGATTCTTTGTATTCATAAGTAAGATCACATGTTGTGCGGCCGATCTTTTTACCATATAGATCCACCGCAATTATTTTCACTTCTTTTTTCACAATTTCCACGCCGATACTGACGCGGTAATCAGCAATGATGGAATAGGCAGATGCCTTCCTCCCTACAAATTCCGTATTGATGAGACCGCTTTTTGCAATAAGGCCTTCTTTTTCCATGGAGGCCAGGTTTGACGTGACAGTAGGACGGCTTAAATGGAGGTCGTAGGAAATATCCTGCTGGGAGACATTTCTATTCTTATAAATATAATGATAGATCAGGCTGCGGTTATTTTGCTTAATCTGATTAGGGGTTATGCTTTTTTCCATGTTTCATTCCTTAATTTGTAAAATAATTGTTACTGTTCACACAGGACTTTGTATTTACTGCAAAGTCCGTAAGAAAATGATTCAGGTGTGAGCAAATCCCATTCGCGAAGCGAATTTTAAATGGATTTGCGAATGTTACTGTGAACGGAGTGAATAGTAACAAATAATTTAAAAAATAATATTGCGAAAATGATTTATCAAGAATGTATTATAGCACGTATTTGTGTAAATGTTACTGTGCGTTTTGTACAAAAGTAACATGTAAATTTTGATAATACTGACGAAAAGGAAAAAGCTTATCAGATTTTCATTGACATACTGTGTTAATATGAATATAATTAACAACATAATAAATGTATTTAATAAAGTATAAAATAAAGAGTAGCAAAAAAAGTAATAGTGCGTTTTGTACAATTTTTTAATAAAAACCTTGTGAATTTTTACAGGTTGACTTATGATTCGAATGGTAATATTATGTAATTATAATTTGATAAATCATTTTACAAAATAATATTAAAAAAGGAGAAAATCATGGGAATTATTGAAAAAATGAGACTGGACGGAAAAAAAGGATTTGTAACAGGAGCGGCAAGAGGAATCGGTAAAAGTACAGCTACTGCATTTGCAGAGGCAGGAGCAGATGTGGCGATTGTAGATCTAGATTTTGCAGAAGCCCAAAAAACTGCCTCAGAGCTGGCGGAAAAAACTGGCAGAAAGGTTATTGCCATCAAGACAGACTGCACGGATCCGGAGCAGGTAGATGCCATGGTAGAGCAGGTGGTCAGTGAACTGGGCGGGCTGGATTTCTGCCACAATAATGCCGGAATCTGTATCAACGCACCAGCCGAGGAAATGACCTATGCACAGTGGAGCAAGGTAATCAATATCAATCTGAACGGAATCTTTCTGACTGATATAGCGGCAGGAAAATACATGCTGGAGCATGGCGGCGGTTCGATCATCAATACGGCTTCTATGTCTGCACATATTGTCAACGTACCTCAGCCGCAGTGCGCATACAATGCTTCGAAAGCAGGTGTTATCCAGCTGACAAAATCCCTTGCTATTGAGTGGGCAAAGAGAGGTGTACGTGTGAACAGCATAAGCCCCGGATATATCGGAACAGAGCTGACACTTAATTCTCCGACACTGATTCCACTCATCGAAAAATGGAACCAGATGGCGCCCCTTGGAAGAATGGGAAAACCGGAGGAACTGGAATCAATCTGCGTATATCTGGCAGGAGACACAAGTTCCTTTACAACAGGAGCAGATTTTATCATAGACGGAGCATTTACCTGCTTCTAGATGAAGACCGGAAAAGTTATTGCAACGGAGTAATCCGGAAAGTGAGGAAAGCATGGAGAAAAGAGAAGCAATCATAAATGGTAAGACGGCCCTTGGAATTGAACTTGGCTCGACCAGAATCAAAGCGGTACTCATTGATTTCCAGGGACAGGTCCTCGCAGTCGGCATCCACGACTGGGAAAATTCTTTTATTGACAATATCTGGACGTATAGTCTGGAAGATATACATACAGGGGTGAGAAGCTGCTACAGCTCTTTAAGGGATGTTGTAAAAGAAAAATATGGAGTTGTTCTTGATACAGCCGGAGCTATCGGAGTCAGCGCTATGATGCATGGCTATATGGCACTGGATAAAGATGGAAACCAGATTGCTCCGTTCCAGACATGGAGAAATACAAATACCCAGCAGGCGGCAGATGAACTGACAGAATTATTTGATTTTAATATACCGCTCCGCTGGAGCGTGGCCCACCTTTATCAGAGGATTCTGGACAAAGAGAAGCATGTGGAGAATCTAGATTATGTCGGCACGCTGAGCGCTTATATCCACTGGAAGCTGACCGGGGAGAAAGTGATCGGTATCGGCGATGCATCGGGAATGTTTCCAATCGACTCTGAGGCCTGCGACTATGATGCATCCATGATTGATAAATTTAATAAACTCACGGAGCCTTATGGATATTCCTGGAAGATCAGGGATATCTTCCCAAAGGTTCTTACCGCCGGCGAAAAAGCCGGTGTGCTGACAGAGGAGGGTGCAGCATTCCTGGACGAAACAGGCAGCTTAAAAGCAGGTATTCCTCTTTGTCCTCCGGAAGGGGACGCCGGAACCGGCATGACGGCAACTAATTCTGTCGCGCCCCGCACGGGAAATGTTTCAGCAGGCACAAGTACATTTGCAATGATTGTACTGGAAAAGCAGCTTGGCAGAGTATACCGGGAAATTGATATGGTTACAACGCCGACCGGATTCCCCTGTGCCATGTCCCATGCAAATAACGGGACTTCAGATTTAAATGCCTGGGTAGGAATATTTGGAGAATTCGCGGGGCTGATGGGAATAAAGACAGATACAGGAGAACTGTTTGGAAAGCTGTATACAGAGTCTCTAAAGGGAGATGCGGACTGCGGAGGCCTTCTGGCCTATGGTTATTATTCCGGGGAAAATATTACGATGCTGAATGAAGGACGCCTTGCATTCCTGCGCACTGCGGAAAGTAGATTTAACCTTGCAAACTTCATGAGAGTCCACCTGTATACATCGCTGGGCGCGGTGAAGCTGGGACTGGATATTCTGATGGAGGATGAAAAGGTTAAAGTAGAGCGTATCATGGGGCACGGCGGATTTTTCAAGACAAAAGGAGTTGGGCAGAAATACCTGGCGGCGGCAGTCGGCGCTCCGGTCACCGTGATGGATACGGCAAGCGAGGGCGGCGCCTGGGGAATCGCACTGCTGGCAGCATATCTGGCAGACAAAAAACCAGGGGAACGGCTGGAGGACTATCTGGATAACCGGATTTTTAAAGAGCTGTCCGGAGAAACTATCATGCCTGATGAAAAAGATGTAGAAGGTTTCAGGACTTTCATGGAACGGTATAAAGCAGGGCTTGAAATTGAAAAATCCGCAATTGATGTTATGGGCTGGTAGATGCCATGAAGTGTAAGGGTGCTATTTTTGATATGGACGGAGTTCTTTTTGATACAGAGCGGCTCTATCAGGAGATATGGCAGGAGATAGCAAAGGAACGACAGATAACTCCTGGCAGTGGATTCGTCAGAGAGATCTCCGGAACAAGTGGGAGAAAGATGCTTCAGGTGGTTGAAAAGCACTATCAGGTTTCTGACGGGCTGCCTATTATAGAAGCGTGTATGAGCCGGATGAGAAACAGACTTTCCGAGAGTATTCCGGTCAAAGAAGGCGTGTCTGATATCCTGCGGTTTTTAAAAGAAAAGGGTGTGCGGACAGCGGTTGCCAGCAGTACTGGCCGGCAGCAGATCGAGCAGAATCTGCGGATGTCCGGAATCCGGGATTATTTTATTGAAATCGTCAGTGGACAGGAAGTAAAAAACGGAAAACCGGCGCCGGACATCTATCTGTATGCCGCTGAAAAAATTGGCTGCCGGGCGGAAGAATGTTTTGCATTTGAAGATAGTGAAAACGGAGTAAGGTCAGGGTATGCTGCAGGATGCGTCACAATCATGATACCGGATCTGATTGAACCGGAGGACGGGATCCTATCCTGCTGTTACAGAATATGCCGGAATTTAAAGGATGTACAGAAAGAAATAAAAAATATGATATAAAAGGAGGAAAATCTAATGAAGAAAAGGATGTTAGCAGTGATTTTAAGCATCATGCTGGTCGCTGCTATGCTGGCCGGGTGTGATGCCAGCAAACACTCTGACGGAGAGGATTCCCATAAGGTGGGGATCACGATTCAAAATCTGTCCAATGCCTACTGGGCAGGCGTTATGGGGAAACTTGGAGGACTGCTTGATGAAAAAGGGTGGGATTATACGATCGTTGACTGCAAGGATAACTCCGGCACCCAGATCAGCCAGATTGAAAATTTCATCATATCAGGATGCGACCTGATTATGGTCCATGCTTCTGATGCGGTAGCTGTTGAAGGAGTCTGCAAAGAAGCCATGGAGAGGGGAATTAAGGTGATGTGCTGGGATGACCCCATGGAAAACACAACAGCCAACTGGGTTCTGGATAACAGAGTACTGGGAGAGGAAATTGGAAAAACAGCGGCAGGATTTATCAATGAGCACTTCACCCCAGAGGATAAGGCCCAGGTTACGGTCATCGGATATCCTTCCACAAAGGTATTAAAGGACAGGGCAGACGGTATTAAAGACGGCCTTAAGGCAAGCTGCGAGGACAATTATGAGATCATTGCGGAGGTGGACGGACTGGAGGCTCCGGAGGCACAGACCAATGTGGAATCTGTCATGTCGGCACACCCGGATGCAAATGTGTTTGTAGGGGTCTGCGCAGGAGCTATGATTGGATCTAACGAAGCGCTTCTGGCGGAATTCGGAAGAGGAAATATCCCGGAGAACTATGGCATTATCACCACTGACGTGACACAGCAGCAGTTAGACTCCCTGAAGGCTGAGGGCGAGGCAGTGCGGGCGATTGTAGGATTTGAAGGTTCCAACCTGGATACGGCAAAAGCCTGCGTGAAAATGTTCGAAAGGATTTTGTCAGGGGAAGATTTTTCGTCAGACAGGAATGTCACACGTGAGATTGGACCCATCACCCTTGACAATATAGATGAAATTTTAGAAGGGATGTAAGAGCCGATATGAGTGAAGAATATGTATTACAATTACAGCATATAAGAAAAGAATACCCAGGTGTAGTTGCGCTTAAAGATGTTACGCTGGAATTAAAGGCAGGCGAGGTCCTTGCGCTGATCGGAGAAAACGGCGCTGGAAAATCCACATTAATTAAGTGCTGTTCCGGAGCAGTGATCCCCACCTCCGGAAAGATCATTGTAAATGGAAAAGAATTTGACAGTATGACGCCTCAGCTTGCGTCAGAGAATGGGATCGCGATTATTTATCAGGAGTTTAATAATGTAAAGGAATTATCAGCGGCTGAAAACCTGTTCCTGGGGCATCCCATCAGAAAAGGGATCCTGATTGATAAAAAAGCCATGGAAGAACAGGCGGCAAAGGCTTTTGAGCAGTTACACATCAAGATTGATCCAAAGACCTTAATGAAGGATCTGACCGTTGGCTACCAGCAGATGGTAGAGATTGCAAAGGCAATTCAGCAGAATGCCAGAATATTGATCATGGATGAGCCTTCCGCACCCCTGACCAGCGCGGAGGTAGAGAGCATGTTCGGCGTTGTGGAACTTCTAAGGAAGCAGGGAGTTTCCATCATCTACATCTCTCACCGGCTAGAAGAGATCTACAGGCTTTCAGACCGGATCGTTGTTATCCGTGACGGGGAATATGTAACGACACTGATTACGAAGGACAGCCAGGTTGAAGAGCTGATTCAGCTGATGGTAGGCCGCGAACTCACTGAGACTTATCCGCCCAGAGGCAATTGTATCAATAAGAATGAGGTGGTACTGGAACTGAAAAACCTGACGGGAAACGGAGACAAGAATATCAACTTAAAGCTTCATAAGGGAGAGATTCTGGGTCTTGGCGGACTTGTAGGCGCCGGGCGGACGGAACTTGCGGAGATGATTTTTGGGGCTGTGCCCAAGAAGTCCGGCCAGATGATCTATAAGGGAAAGGAAATTAATCCTCAGAGTCCCAGAGAAGCCATTGACCTTGGCATTGCACTGGTTCCAGAGGACAGGAAGCGCCATGGAGCCATGCTCGGCATATCCATTAAGAATAATATTAATATGCCCATTTATGAGAGGGATTCCCATTTCAGCGTCATTGACGAAAAGCTGGAGATGAGCACGGCTGTGAAATACCGGGAAAACATGGCGATCAAGACGCCAAGCCTGCACCAGCTGATCCGGAATCTAAGCGGCGGAAACCAGCAGAAGGTTATCCTTGGAAGATGGATGGCGGCCCAGTCGGAGCTTATTATCTTTGACGAGCCCACCAGAGGGATCGATATAGGCGCAAAGTATGAAATATACAAATTAATGAATGATCTGGTAGAAAAGGAAGGAAAGTCAATCCTTATGATTTCTTCTGAGATGGAAGAACTGATGGGTATGTCTGACAGGATTCTTGTACTGGCAGAAGGAGAAATGACAGGGGAATTGTCAAAGGAAGAATTCAGCCAGGAAACCATTATGACATATGCATCCGCAGCGGCAAAAGAGTAGGAGGAGTGGAAAAATGAAAGAAAATAAAGTTATAAATCTTATTAAAAGCCAGGCTATCTGGGTGGTTGTTATCGTTCTTGTTTTAGCATTTACAATTGCAAATCCAAGATTTATTTATCCTGCCAACCTGTTAATCATGTTAAGACAGGTAGCTGTATGGGGGATTGCTTCCGTTGGCATGACATTCGTAATTCTCTTAGGCGATATTGACTTGTCAACAGGTTCCATCATAACATTTGTAAATGTAATGTGTGCTTATCTGATGGTACATATGGGAGTGCCTATGGGGCTTGCTATTATCATTGCCCTGGCAGCATCTACGGCTATTGGCCTTTTAAACGGCTTTATGGTATCCACGATTGGCATCCCTGCCCTGATTGCTACATTTGCCACGCAGACCGCATTTTCAGGCATCGCCCTGATTCTCTGCAACGGGCAGCCCATCAATGCATTTACAGAAACTTTTAAGGTATTCGGACAGGGCAAGATCGGACCGGTACCTGTTCCGGTTATTATCATGGTTTTATGCTTTGCACTGGGAGCGTTTATTCTGGATAAAACCTATTTTGGACGCTATTTCTATGCCGTAGGGGGTAACATTGAAGCGGCAAGGCTTTCCGGTATCCGTACAGGAAGAGTAAAATACCTGGTATTTGCACTATCGGGCTTCTTCGCAGGTCTTGCAGGACTGGTGCTCCTGTCACGTACTAACTCCGGCATGGGTAACGCGGGACTGGGATATGAGTTTAAAGTTATTACCTGCGTAGTACTGGGCGGTGTATCCGTATCCGGCGGATACGGAAAAATCTCCGGAGTGGTGGCCGGAACATTTATTATCGGCGCGCTGCAGAACGGCATGGTATTAATGAACCTTAATACATGGATTCAGGATATCGTGCTTGGAATCGTGCTTGTGCTTGCCGTAGGATTTGACTGCTATCAGAAGAAAAAACGGGCAAACTAGTTTTAACGGATACAAGGAGACGAAATAATGGAACTGACATGGAGTGGTATAGAAAAAAAAGAGCAATGGGAAAAAGCAGGCATCATGCTTCCAGATTATGATATAAAATCTGTTGTGCAGAAAACAAAGAAAGCGCCCGGATGGGTACATTTTGGAATTGGCAATATCTTTCGCATTTTTCTGGGCGGAATCGCAGACATTCTGCTGGAACAGCAAGAAATGGACAGAGGAATCACCTGTGTGGAAACATTTGACACAGACGTGGTAGATCAGATTTATACTCCATATGATAATCTGGTTTTAAGTGTGATTCTTCATGGGGACGGAAAACAGGACAGGAAGGTGCTTGGTTCACTTACAGAAGCCTTGAAAGCGCAGCATGAGGACACGCCGGCATGGGAGAGATTAAAAGAAATCTTTCGTGCAGAAAGCCTTCAGATGGTTTCCTTTACCATTACAGAAAAAGGGTATGCCCTGAAAAATGCAGATGATACATTTTTCCCTTTTGTGGAGAAAGATATTAAAAACGGCCCTGAAAAAGCGTCCTGCGCTATGGCCGTTGTGACCGCAATGCTTTTAGAACGTTATAAGAACAAAGGAGCGCCTCTTGCCCTGGTATCTATGGATAATTGTTCCCAGAACGGGGAAAGGCTAAGAGAATCTGTTCTCATGATGGCAGATGAGTGGAGGAAACAGGGATTTGCAGATGATGGCTTCATATCCTATATAAATGATGAGACGAGAATCTCATTCCCATGGACTATGATCGACAAGATTACCCCAAGGCCGGCGGAAAAAATTGCAGAAGATCTTGAGGCGGCAGGAATAAAGAATATGCAGCCTGTGACAACCTCAAAAAGGACGTATATTGCTCCCTTTGTCAATGCCGAGGCTCCCCAGTATCTGGTGATAGAGGACAATTTCCCAAATGGCCGCCCGCCTCTTGAAAAGGCAGGGGTCTATATGACGGACCGGGATACGGTGAACAAGTCTGAAAGAATGAAGGTGACCGTGTGCCTGAATCCCATCCATACGGCTCTCGGCCCCTATGGATGTCTGCTGGGCTATGATTTATTTTCTGATGAGATGAAGGATTCAGATATGCTGAAGCTGGCAGAAACCGTAGGCTATGGGGAGGGCATGGAGGTGGTTCCTGATCCTGGAATTATCTCTCCAAAGGCATTTCTGGATGAGTGTATAAAGGAAAGATTCCCGAATCCTTATCTCGGCGATACCTGCCTGCGCCTCTGCACTGACTCATCCCAGGGACTGGGTGTGCGTTTCGGAGTTACCATAAAATCTTATGTGGAAAAATATGGGGACGCAGGGAAATTAACAGGTATTCCACTGGCAATTGCCGGATGGCTCCGTTATCTGCTTGGCGTGGATGATAACGGCAGCTCCTATGAACTGGCTCCGGATCCAATGGCAGAAGAAATGCAGAAGAAGCTTTCCACCATTGTGATTGGAGAGCCTTCAAGCCTCACAGACCAGTTAAAATGGATCCTTTCCAATGAAAATGTATTTTTTATCAATCTTTATAAAGCCGGAATCGGAACATTGATCGAAGAGATTTTCAGGGAAGAAATTGCAGGACCCGGGGCAGTGAGAGCAACGGTTCAGAAATATCTTGCGCAAGTATAAAGGGGACGGGGCATTTTTAAAAATGCCCCGTCCCCAATTGCACTCAATCACTCCACAAAAACACACTCACATCCCGTCTGCCTCTTAAACTCTTCTTCCATGGCACGCAGCTTCCCTTCTTCCTCCACGCCTTTCATCCTGAGCTGCACCATTTTCTGTTCTAGAAGATAGGAAGGATTTTTCACAAGAGCAATCCCATGTTTCATACACAGCATCTGCGCGGCTTTGAACAGTGCATTCTGATTCACCTTATCGGCAATACGTATCCTCCATCCGGTCTGACTGGCCAGTACCTGCAAGGTCTCCCGGTATCTTCTCCCTACGTCAGGTGTAACAAAAGCAAGCTCCAGGTACTTCCCCTGTGCATCCTGCTTTAAGCTTTTCTTGTCCGGCTTATGGGGCAGCTCATCAAAGGCAGCCTCAATACAGGAAAATGCCAGGTTCTGCTCTGCCATTTCCGCAGAAGCCTCTTCCGGAGCAAAAAAGTCCTCCTGCCCTGCCACTTCTAGAGAAGTCACCGGATTCCCAGGCTCCCCGCCAGCCCCCAGAATTCTCCCATTTACAGCCAGCCTCCATCCGGTGGCCTCTCTGAACCTTTCCGCCGCTGATTCCAGGTTCTCCCTTCCAGGATTGCCGTCTATGGTAACGGAATAATATTTTTTATCCTGATAATAGGAAATCCTGCCAGTCTCCTCTCCTAGCAGAACCGAAAGAAGCAGCGCCGCCGAATTATGGTTCATGGACGGGCTGATACGGACAGCGAAGTCTGTAGCTTCCCGAAAGGCATCTGCTTTTCTTTCAAATTCTTCCCTGTTCACGCTGTCCGGGTAGTCGAACTGCAGCAGCACTTCCTTTCTGTCCCTGTAATAGCTGATTTTCCGATATTCACACCCTGAAAAGATCTCCCGGATCTTCTGCTCCAGCTCCTGCACGGTAATGTCCTTTGGCGCAAGCGCCTGGCTGACCTCCTCCGGTGTATTTGCTTCAAAGAGAAATAACCGGCGCATATTAGGCGAAAAATACGCGCTGTCCAGGAAAATCTCCTGCATGTCCTTAAAAACTCCTTCTCCTGCGCCGTCCTCCTCTGACTTCGGAAGATTCCCGTACCAGATCTGGGCAATCTGCGCTATAGAAAATGCTTTTCCGGCATAGTGCTCCTGCCAGTAATCCCAGAGAAGCTTTTCGTCCTCCCTGGCAAAGGGTCTTCGCATCTGCATGGTATATGCCGGGTAAAATGCAATCTGCTTTCTCTTTTTATGGAGCAGTACCTCGTACTCCTGCCCGCATTCTGGCAGATAGACCTGCCTCCGGTAATCCTCTGCGGCAAGCTCATTTCCCAGCTCATGGATCGCGTCTCTGTTTCCGTGCACAAGAAATACACGGCGGGAGGAAAGCCGTTCCAACAGAGCCGTAATCTCGGATTTATCCCCATGGGCTGAGAGTCCCACCTGCTCCACCCGGCACCGTACCGGAACAGTACTTCCATTAATCGTCAGCTTCCTGTCCTCTGCCCCCTCAAGGAGATTCAAAAGCTGCCGCCCCGGCGACTCCTCGTCCTGATAGCCGGTAATGATAATGCATGCATCTTCCAAAGGAGCCAGCGCCGCCGCGTACTGGGCACTCGGTCCTCCGGTAAGCATGCCTGAACTTGACAGATAGATAGCCGGCCCCTTCAGCTTCAAAAGCTCATCCCGCTTCTGCATGGGCTCCACTGGCAGGATCTCCTTTGTATAAAAGGGCTCATTTCCCTTTAAAACCCGCTTCCCAAGGGCATTTTTTAAGTAAACCGGGTTTCGCGTATACATAATATTAATATCCCGGACCATGCCGTCCACATAGACAGGCATCTGGGGAATCTCCTGATTCTGTATCGCAGCGCGCAAAATCAGCAGAACCTCCTGAGCCCGCCCCAGGGCAAATACCGGAATGAGAATCTTCTTCTGCTCTGCCGCGCACTCCCTGACCAGCTCAACCAGTCGCTTTTCCTCTGACATCCGGTTGGCGTGAAGCCGGTTTCCGTAGGTAGTCTCCACAATGGCAACGTCCGGGCGGAGCTTCGGAATCCGGATTCCCTCAATCGTCCGCTGGGCAAAGGAGGAAAAATCTCCGGAATAAAACAAACTTCCCTCTTCTGTGACAAGGTAAACACAGGCCGCCCCTGCAATGTGCCCTGCAGGGTAAAAGGTCAGTGTAAATCTGTCAAAGACCGGAAACGGCATCTGATACCCCACCGGATGAATACGCCCCAGCATGGCAAGCACGTCCTGCTCCGAATAGTGGGGAATCTCATCCTCCCTGTAATTCATAATCTTCAGGCTGTCGTATAAAAGCACCCGTGTAAGCTCCGCTGTCATGGCCGTCATATAGATCCGCACGTCCGGGTATGCCTTGCTGATCATCGGAAGAGTGCCGATATGATCCATGTGGGCATGGCTTACGATAACCGCATCCAGTCCGCCCTGCTCCTGTATGGTGCGGAAATCAGGAATCGGATCCTTTGTGGCAGACTGGCGGATTCCCGAGTCCAGCAGGATTCCTTTGCCCGCGATTCTTATATAGATACAGCTTCCGCCAATCTCCATGGCTCCGCCCAGAAAATGTAGTTTCATAACAATATATGTCCTTTCTTCGCCCACCTTAGCTCTTGCATATGTCTGTATTTGATAATTCTTATTTTAGCATACAATTCTTTCTTTTGGTATCAGAAAATCGTCATTCATTGCCTAGCTGCGCTGAGGCTTTTACACATGTGCTATCGGAAAAAAGCGGACCAGTGAAACGTAAGGTTATTTAATTCGGTTTATACCAGACTGCTCGTTTGTATACCGCAAAGCATATAATGCTGCAGCCCAGATGTGTTACCATGCCAAACCCAAACATCATACAAATGAAAGTAATATCCGGCGTAAATACTCCTTTTACTGTCAAACCGTACATAGCGGGATAATAGATTAGATTTACAATCACCGATATGGCAAAACAATAATGCGTTTTTCCATAACCAATTAAAACATTATCAAATAAAACCGTATAATTATATGCAAGGTAAAATGGAATCAGGATTACCAGTATATGTTTAATTGCCTCAAAATTTTCTATTCCCATTACACTTTTTAAAAAGGGGTTTAACAATGGAATAAAGCACAGCCATACGAGAAATGTTATGATTATGACAACATTATAATATTTTATTTTTGTCGGAGTCAATTCATCCTTACAGTCCTTCTTAATTATTTCTGCCAATGCCAGAACCGGAATAAGCAGCAGCCCCCATATAATATTATTCGCCGTCCAATAATTTCCCTGCTCCTCCACTGCATTAACCATTTTGCACACTATAACAGAATAGATTATATTATCTAACAAGATCTGAAATCCACTGAACAGGCCAGTAAATAAGTAATTCTTTACAAATGGCCTGTCAAATCTGAAAGAAACTGCAATCAAATTTTCCCTGTATACGGAAAACAGGCATAATACAACACATACTAAGCTTACTGCAATATTCGAATATGCAGCCCCATTTACCCCATACCTGGGAATCAGCAGCAAATCACCAATAATCGTGAAAACTGTTTTCAACATAACCATTAAATATATGTATGCTGGTTTTTCCAAAACAACGAACAGCACATTTACAAATGAGACAATATTTCCAATAATAAATCCAATGGTTTCTAACTCAAGATATCCTGTCACTTCATGAATATTGGCTGAAGCCATAACTGTCACAATAGACTTGCAGTGTATAAAGATTATGACCGAAAATAATATATATACAGCATTAACTACCAAAAAAGACTGAAAGATTCTCTGTTTAAATTTTTCTGAATCCTGCATACGCTGATTAAACAAAGCAAACAAGGGTACAATCAGAAATGCCTGTATCGTCTCGTTAATTAGATCAAACCATTCAATGTGGCCCGCAATACCCAGCCCGTCTGTTGATGGAATATTTGCAATCAAGTTTGTCCTCACAAGTGTATATATGAATGGGATAAAACTCATCAGCATAAGGCTGCAGAACAGATTCACAGGAAACTTCACGACTCTTTTGTTCATAATCTTACTTCCCTCTCTTTTATCGGGGACGGGGCATTTTTAAAAATGCCCCGTCCCCGATTTCCCGATCATTCACATTGATTTCGGATACGCCAGATGTTATACTGAATGAAAAACATCAATTTATGTTATTGTAAGGCAGGTGAGCGGATGAGTCAATATAAAATCCCCTACGGTTTCAGCAATTATAAAGAGCTCCGAGCAGGGAACTACATCTATGTGGATAAAACAAACTATATAGAAGAACTTGAAAGCCTGAACAGCAAATACCTTATTTTCCTACGCCCGCGCAGATTTGGAAAGTCCTTATTTGTGTCCATGCTGCACTATTATTACGACAAAAACAGTGCAGCGGAATTTTCGGAATTATTCAGAGATACCTATATTGGAAAGCATAAGACAGAACTTGCCAGTCAGTATTACGTCCTGCGGCTCGAATTCTCTGGTCTGGACGGAAGCAGTAAGGAATATCTGCAAAATGCATTTTATGCAAAAGTCCATGCGGCAATACGTAATTTTGTAAGGTATTATGGCGTAGATATCCAAATTATGGAAAATGACACGGCAGATTCTGCTATGATGCTGAATTATTTCTTATCTGATTTTAATGAAGGCGGAAAAAAACTTTATATTCTGATTGATGAATATGATCATTTTGCCACAAATATCATTGAAAATCCTGATTTCTTCCGTTCTGTGACGGGCAGAGATGGATTTGCACGGAGATTTTATGAGGTACTTAAGGCCCATACAGGAATTGGATGCATAGACCGCATGTTTATCACAGGAGTTACCAGTATGACTCTGGACAGTCTGACCAGTGGGTTTAATATTTGTAAAAATATTTCCATGAACCCACGTCTAAATGCAATGACAGGATTTACAGAAACGGAAACCAGAAGCATACTGGAAGAAATAGGGATCATGAATCCGGATGCTGTCATGGTCCGGCTGATTGCTTACTATAATGGATATGTATTCTGCCATAATCCCAAACATGTAACTCGAATTCTGAACAGCAGCCTGGTCATGTATTTTCTGGATGAATACACCTCATCAAATAAAGAACAGGAAAACATGCCCCGGAAGATGGCAGATAACAACATCAAAAGCGACTACGGAAAACTTACCAGTATGTTCGATCTGTACCATGATGAAAAAAACAGAACGGAACTCCTGCGCAATATCATAGAGGGAAAACCGATCGAGTCAGACATTATCACGGATCTCTCACTGTTCTCTGATGCCTTCGGCAAAGATGAATTTTTATCCATGCTGTTTTACATGGGGCTACTGACGATCAAAGGAGCCGGATCTATATATGATGTAATTCTGGAAACGCCAAATGCGGTAATACGTGATGTATATTATAAATATTATTCCGATTATCTCAAAGTACAGAAAATGGCAAAACGGAATGCAATCCGGCAGATTGCGTACGAGGATGATTTTACGGGGCTAAACCGTCTGATTGAACAGATCTTCACATACACAGCAATGAAGATTTCAAGGCCTTTGATAAGCATCGTTTAAAAACGGTTGTTTTATCATGTCTCAGTGATCAGAATGTATATCTGGTAAAGTCCGAGTATGAGTCAGGCGGCTTACGTCCTGATATCGCCTTATTAGATATTCGTGGAAAAAAACTGGTTTGTTTCAATTATCTAATAGAGTTGAAATATCTGAAAAAATCCGGGACGTCAAAACAGGATATTGAAAAAACAAAACAAGAAGCATCAAAGCAGATGCACAGATATCTACAATTAGACGAGTTTGTTCAGGACAGCAGAATAAAAGGAATTATCTATATTGTAGTGAAGGATGAGATTCAGCATTTTGAAAAAATAGAGAGGGCTTAAATGCTTCGCGGCATCTCCCCCTCATAACTACAGATATTATCAGCGGAAAAGACCATCTGGCCGGCAAGCCGGGTTATACCAAAATGAATGGAGGCATCGTTATGAATATAGGATTTTTTGTATGTATTGTCTCAAGTCTGCTCTTCTGTCTGTTTGCTTTAATTTTTACATTTCTTAAAGGAAAATCAGCAATGCTGATAAGCGGATTTAATACACTTTCAAAAGAACAGAGAGCGTCCTATGATAAAGAAAAGATGTGCAAAGATCAAAGAAATACCTTTCTGCTTTGGTCAGTTATTTTAGGAACCGGAGCTATTTTGTCATATTTTATTTCAGAATATGCAGCACCTGCCGCATTCGCTGTCTGGCTGGTTGTATTTTTTAAAGACGTACATTTAGATGAGGAAAAAGCCTTCGGAAAATATAAACGGAAGAACAAGTAGGGGACGGGGCATTTTTAAAAATGCCCCGTCCCCAAATCATGTACCTTCTGAATCCATGCCTCCGCCGCGGTACATCCCAGCTCAGCAGCCTTTTTTGCATACCGCAGAGCCTCCTCCTTTTCTTTTACGCCATCCGGTGGGATAACTCCTGTCTCAAAGAGTACATCATCGGCGGTGCTAAGTCTTCCAAAGAAAAGATACTTTGCGTATACAAATGTAGCATTGGAATCCTCATTTTCCACTGCCTTTTTCAGCCAGTAAATTCCTTTTTCCACATCCACATTCTTCTGATCCCACATGCCTAAAGATCCTGTCAGGTTCTGGATCGCATAGTGCACGCCATAAAGATAATGGGATGCCAGTAATACCTGAGCCTCTGGAAGTCCGATTTCCGCTGCCTTTTTCAAATCTGGCAGAGCCTCTGAAATATCCTCAGCCTCGACGCCGAACCGGCGGATATCAGCCTTCCTTTTTATCTTTCCTACGCCCGAATTGTAGGAATCTGCCGCCTTGTTCTGTATCACGATACGCAGAGCGTCCTTTGCCTTTTTATCTCCCTGATTCGTGGCCTCTGTAAGCCATTTCTGCGCCATATTAAGATTCGCCTTTACCCCGGTTCCCTGCGCATAACACACGCCCAGCAGCATCTGACCTTCTGCATTCCCTTTTTCTGCCGCATTTTTAAAGCAGCTAAAAGCTTTTTCATAGTCTTCTGCCTGGTGAAACTGCCTTCCCATTACAACGAGCTGCTCCGCCTCAATGCCTTTCTGCCGCTCCGCCTGCCTTTTTCTCTCCTCATCTTCCTCCAGCATCTCTTCAAGTATAGAAAGACAGCCCCTTGCATTCTCGCATCCATTTTCATCTGCCAGCTCAAGCCAGTATTTTGCAGCCTTTAAATCCTTCTCCACAAAATTTCCTGTCATATACTGTGTTCCCAGCAGAAACTGTGCATCAATATCCCCATGTTCCACTGATTTTTTAAGCCAGCTCATGCACTCCTCTCCATTTCCTTCTGCCTCACAGATATTTGCCATCAAATACTCAGCCTCAGCCTTCCCGGACCTGGCATCGGATTCGCACCAGAATCTTGCTTCTTCTAGATTACGCTCCTCCTCGGGAGCAACATTACAGTAATATGCTCCCAAAAACATCCGTGCAGGAACAAAATCCTTTTCAGCCGCTTTCCTGATCAGCACAACTGCTGTCTTATAATCACCATCTATAAAGGCCTCTCTTCCCTGCAGAAACCACTCTTTTGCTATCTCAGCCGTTTCTTCTTCTCTAGTCTCTTCTACGGCTTTTTCTTCTAAAACCTCCTGCGCCTTTTCAGATGCCGTTTCTGTTCCTTTCTCTTCTGAAATCTCCTGTTCCTTTTCAGGCACTGCTTCTGTCTCTTTCTTTTCCGGACCTGCCGGTACACCGAATATTTTATTTAGAAGCTCATCTTCCCCAAACATTTCTGCAAGCATTCTTGCCGCATCCTCACATCCGTCCACTGCAGACATTCTCAGATATACCTTGGCATTCTCATAGCGGTCATCACTCTCTCTTCCAGTGCTTTCGCAAAAGTCCATATAACATTTGGCAATCCAGTAGTCCGCCTTTCCTTCCAGTTTTCCGGATATCTTAAGAAAGCTATGAAGCGCTTTAGAATATTCTCCCTTCTCATAATGTGCAAGTCCCTTTTCCATCAGTTTTTCTGCTTTATCTTTTCCTCCAAATAACCCCATGATTTTCTCTCCTTATCCATAGCAATGCATATGGTTTCCCGGCATTTTTTCAAGGTCTCTGTCCCTACTCCCTTCAATACCTCTGCATGTAATTAATATATACTCCACGATATGCTTTGTCAATATCAATTGGGGACGGGGCATTTTTAAAAATGCCCCGTCCCCAATTGTAGATTTATACAATAGTTTCCATCAAAAACTTATCTCCAAAAACAACCTGTTTAAAGTTAAAGCTTAACATATATCCTTTTTTCAGATGAAAATAATCAAGGTAATCTGATAATTGCTGTTTGCCGCGTTCATTGTATGCATTGCCCGTCAAATTTTTATCTCAGTGATAAATTGCTCCCCCGGTAAGAAAGGATCAGATCCATTCGTTTTCTGTTACGCCTGATTCTTCCTGCTTCCCTGAAGCAGCCTGGTACAGCGTTGCATAATGAACCTTCTCTTCCTTTTATCTGCCTATTCTGAGATGCGGATAACAGCCTTCACAATATCCGCTTTATTATTTACGCTATGGTCCATCGCATTCTGCACATCATCAAGATCGAATATATCTGTCACGATTCCTTTCAGATTTACTTTTCCTGCTGCAACTGCATCAATCGCCATCGGATAAATATGCCGGTAACGGAATACTGTCTTGAATGTCAGCTCCTTATCTAACGCAAGACTCATTGGAAGCGTCATTTCACCGCTCTTGCTATATCCAACCAGGACAATAACCGCACCCTTTTTTGTCATGTGGATTGTCTGGACAGTCGTTGCCTGTGTGCCTGCTGTCTCTACTGCAAGGTCGCAGCCCCTGCCATCCGTCAGCCTCTTTACTTCTTCCACTGCGTCTGTCTGACTCCCATTAATCACTCCGTCCGCACCCAGTTCCAATGCTTTCTGAAGCCGCTTTTCCATAATATCTACCACATATACTTTGGACACCCCCATGGCCTTTAATGCCATCATTGTCACAAGGCCGATGCACCCTGCACCCATGACCACCGCAGTCTGTCCTGCCCTTGCGCCTCCCTGCATCGCTGCATGGAAGCCTACAGCCAAAGGCTCGATCAAAGCCCCTTCCAGTGTACTTACGTTGTCCGGCAGTTTAAAGCAGAGGTCCGCATCATGCGCCACATATTCCTGGAATACGCCGTCCACCGGAGGCGTTGCAAAAAATACGACATCCGGGCAGAGGTTGTATTTCCCTGTTTTGCAGAACTCACAATGTCCGCAGGTTTTTCCAGGCTCCAGGGCAACCCTGTCGCCAATTTTCAAATGTTTCACATTTTTTCCCACCTCCACTACCGTACCGCCAGGCTCATGCCCCAGCACAAAGGGCGGCTTTACCACATAATCCCCGATTGCTCCTGTTTCATAATAATGCAGGTCGCTGCCGCAAATACCAACATACTCTAATTTCACAAGAACCTCATGGTCCTTTGGCATGGGAATCTTCCTTTCTTCAAACCCCATTTTACCGATTCCAAGCATAACAGCAGTCTTCATTGTTCCTACCATGACAATTTCCTCCTCTTTCTTTTAATCTTCATTTCACACTTTATTAAATAATTTTATTATGTATTTTATTATATTTGTAAGATAGATGTTTGTCAATACATAATCGGAAATCACACAACTTCCGTTACTTCATTTAAAAATCCAAGTCTGTTTTTAGTAATTTCCAACAAAAGAAAGAGATTCCATCTCTGAAATCTCTTACACCAGTCTTTCCTCTTAACACACAGCCATGTTATGTTGCGCACAGCCGCATAAGGAAGTATGACGCTTTGCGGCTGCGGCTTTTGCAATACTCACGGCAGGTTCCATCGACCGTGAGTAAATATATTGGAACTGGCGTCATACCTGTTCCACAAATAGCTCTATCACTTTTAGGGACGCCCCTAATGCTGCCGCCCCTGTCTTGTGGCGGCAGGCCCTGATAAAGGAACCGTCTTCTTCAAATGTATTCCTTTCTAATGTTTTATTCCGGACATCCTGTATAAATTCGCCCATACAACTTCCAACATACCCACCCAGAACAATATCACAGTCCAAAACCATATGAATATTATTCACTGCTATGGCCAGATAAGAAGTATATTGCTCCCAAAGGCTGGCTGCCCCCCTTTCTCCTTGCTTCAGCTTTCGAAAAAAGTCCTCCACCTTTCCATCGGTAAGGCACTTAGCGGAGCAATATGCATCCAGGCATCCATATTTTCCACAGTAACAGGCCTTCCCATCCGGGACAATTGTCATATGCCCCGCTTCCCCGCAGCGGAAATTCCTGCCCTGCTCCAGCCCTCCATTACCGTAGACTGCTCCCCCTACCGTATTGCTTAGGGACAGGTAAAAAAAACGGCTCCTGTTCCCGGACTGGGTTCCCTCTGCATATGCCCCCGCATTTGCATCGTTTAAGAAATGGCAGGGATAGGGGAAAAAACTGCTTATAGCAAAAAACGGGACCCCCCTTACCCCAAGAATATGGGAATCAGCAATCAATTCTTTATCCAGGTCAATAATCCCTGGAAATGATATCCCGATTCCTAATATTCCATCACCGCCGCACTCGCTGTCTTTCAGAAAATCCTCTATCCTTTGGTTTACTTCCAGATAATAGCCATCGCCCGCAGCGTATGGAAGAAATGTCCTTTCATATTTTAAAATCCTGCCTGACAGATCTGTCAGAACCAGACTGATATGGTTTTTTGTAATATCAAGCCCTACCGCTTTCCCGGCACTCTTAGACAGAGACAGAGCTTTTGCTCTCCTTCCCCCGGTAGACTCCATTTCCCCCATTTCTTCTACAAGCCCACGCTCCACCAGTTCCTTCGTAATCTGTGTCGCTGTTGGCAGGCTCAATTTCAGCTCATAAGAAATGTCCGGGTTTGATACCATTCCATTCCTGCATATATAGCGAAAAACATTATTCCTGTTCTTCTTTTTTACTTCCATATTTGTATTTTTCTTTTTATCCATTTTGTCTCCTATACTTTTTTCAAGTATTTATTTAAGTATAATATATCATAAATCCAACCTATTTTCCATGATTTTTTACTTTTATGCTTCCGGCAGATATACAGAGCTGTCAGCAAACGGCTCATGCGCAGCACATTTATCTTCTACTCTGTCGGGAAATATAGTACAAAAGGGTTATACCAGGTTATCAATATGGAATTACGCAATATGCTGCTCGGCTATCGTGGCGCAGACAGAGATCATATTATCGAAAGCATCATATTCCTGGAACTGATTCATTGTGACTATCGTGTGTATCGGCAAGGTCGGAGAAACATAAGCAGACTTTGTAGCTGAATGCTACCATAAGCACATCCCTAACCCTTGAATATTAACTATATTTGTGCCTTTACCTAATTCGCATTATGAGAAGTTCCGGGATGGGACGGTGAAATGTATTGAGGATGAGATACCGTTTGAGATACCGGAGGGGTGGGAATGGTGCAGGTTAAATGATATATATAATTTTATAGATTATCGTGGCTCAACACCAACTAAAATATCAAAAGGAATACCTTTGATTACTGCTAAAAATATCAAATCCGGATATATTGATTATACTGTTGATGATTATATATCAGAAGATGAGTTTATAAAACGGCAACAACGCGGTGTTTCTAAACAAGGAGATATTCTATTTACAACTGAAGCTCCTTTGGGTAATGCAGCTATAGCTGATATAGAAAAGTTTAGCGCAGGGCAACGAGTAATTACATTTCAGCATTACGGAATACAGAATGAACTGATAAATTACGTTATGCTAATGTTTATGTTGAGCAATTTTTTTCAACACCAATTATACATCAATAAAACGGGAAGCACAGTAGAGGGTATCAAAGCTGCAATATTAAAAACCTTATGGATTCCTATACCGCCATATAAAGAACAGATTAGAATTAATGATGCTTTAAAATCTGCTATAAATTTGATTGATAATATTTCCGAAAACAAAGAATCACTTAGTATTAGTATTACTAAAGTAAAATCAAAAATCCTCGACCTTGCCATCCGTGGAAAACTGGTACAACAAAACCCGAATGATGAACCTGCTTCTGCCATCCTAAATCGTATTCGTACAGAAAAAGAGGAACTGATAAAACAAGGCAAAATCAAGCGTGATAAAAAGGAATCCATTATCTTCCGAAGTGATGATAACTCCTATTAT
>CAPEBR010000027.1 GCA_948602995.1 uncultured Dorea sp. | reverse complement strand
CGGATTTTTACCCTGTTGGAATCAAGATTGCAAACTTGTTTCGCAATTACCTAAATTATACTCACGGCTGACGAAATCCGCTGCTGCGTACTGACTTAATCCTTTCATGCATATCCAGTAGTTTTTATCCTCCGCATATTTTTCTTCCCTGATTCTTTTCTCGATTTCCGGACGCTTCAGCAGCCAGTCCGAACGTATGCCTCCAAGACGGAGGCACCGTTCTGCCTCCCTGATCTTCCTGGCATCCACTCCCCTGGCATATAAATGTGCAAGCAGCATCTTCGCCCGGTCATCATAAGCAGGGTGCAAAAAACTGTGCCCGTCCGGATCATACGACAGATCAAAAACACGCCCGTCCCCGGTATCCGGAAGGAAACAGACATCCTCCATTGTCCCGGAAATATGGAGATAGTAGAGGGATGCGCGGCTTTTTCCTTCATTTCTTCTAATAATACGCCCCATCCTCTGGGTTCTCTGCCTCCTGACCGAGGTGCCCGACAGAATAATCCCCACAGAAACCTCCGGGACATCCAGGCCCTCGTCCAGAGCCTTGCAGGCGATGAGAATCCGGAGTTCCCCTGCACGGAAGCGTTCGATTACATTTTTATTTGCCTGCTGCCCCATCTGAGAGTGATACCGTCCCACATGAGAAAAGCCATGTCTTTGCAGCAACCGGAACAGTTCCTCCGCCTGCCGGATCCGCTCCCCGAAGATGATGATCCTCTCATCCCGGGACAGATTCTTTATCAGGTCACAGGCACACGCGGTCCGCTCCGATGCCAGGCAGACCAGCTTCCGCCTCATGTACGTAAGCTGCATGTACTGAAGCGCCGTCCGGGCCTGCTGGTCCTTATCACCGGCAAGTATCTTAAGTTCCTCAAAGCGTTCCTTAAGCCCCATATCCTGAAGATAAGGATGTGATCTGAGGAGCTTTTTGTAAAGAGTGAGCATCTGATCCGAGAGTTCCTCGTACTCATCCCTTTCATCCGCCGAGAGAGACAGATCAATATGGTAAATGTCATATTTGCTCACTGTATTGTGTGCCGACGCCTCTGCCATCCCGTAGCTGTAGATCTTTTTTCCAAGCACTGCCTCAAGATTGTGCCTTTCCTGACCTGACGGCAGTGTCGCCGAAAGCCCCATGGAAAAGAACCGCTCCTGCTCCTCCTTATTAAGATGCGGCAGAAATTCAAAAATTAAACGGTTCTGTTCGCTCACATAATGATGGCATTCATCTGCAATCAGAAGTATCGTCTCTCCCCTCCGGAGCTCTGCCAGAATCTGACGGGCAAGCTCGTATCTGGCAGAATTAATCACGTAGATCATATACTTGCAGTCAGATAATGGCTTATGTCCGCTTCCTCTAAGACCGATCACCCCCGAAAAGTTCCCCGGTGAATGTCCATAGCCGCAGAAATCCGAGAGATATTCCCTCAGGGC
The DNA here is from genome assembly GCA_948602995.1 of uncultured Dorea sp. Taxonomy (GTDB): domain Bacteria; phylum Bacillota; class Clostridia; order Lachnospirales; family Lachnospiraceae; genus CAPEBR01. The sequence continues at coordinate 45,375 of CAPEBR010000027.1, read as the reverse complement.
GCGCTCCCACTGCTTCATGAGTTCCCCGGTCGGAACCACAATCTTAACACGGAGCTTTTGTTTTTTCTGTTGATCCAGTCTGTCCGCGGCCCGAAGAGCCAGAAACGTCTTTCCCGTCCCGGTCACTGCCTGCACCATTCCCCTGCCTTTATTCTCGAACCACTTCTCCAGGCATTCTCTCTGCCACTGATACAGTTCCTTAGCCATACGTTTTTTCTCCAAATGATAGCAATGAATATGAAATATGAACCATTCTACCACATTCTCCTTATAATGTGAAATGAATTCACCCGATTCCCTTGAAAACATGTTCTGTTTCATATATACTTTTAGTAGTTATACTCACGGCCGGTGAGCCCGGCCATGTGCATCGTGCCAACCGCAAAGCGGCATATTTCCTTATATGGCTGTGCTCATCACCCACTGAATCTAAATAGAAAAGGATGAAACTATGAATTACGAAAATCTTTATGAGGCTTTACAGCCACAGGAAAAATCTTTAAAGGACAGCATTGCTTCTCTTCAGAAGCTTTCCAAAGCTGTCATGCGCGAAACAGAAAGCGGAGATATCAAAAGTCTCTCCCGGGATCTGAATACCATAGAAGAGATGGTGTTCTCCCTGTCTGCCATCCTGGATGGCCTTAAGTCCTCTGTTGAAGGCTTTGATACAAAAGCATATTTTGAAAACGGAGATTTTGCAGAGCAGATGCTTGAAGTATGCCGGGAAGAGGAAGTGGATGTACGGGGAGAATTCCCGGTATACGAGATGTTTCCCTACCGTGTACGCCTGGATGCAGAGAACCAGGATGTTTACCTTGACCGCAAAAAGGTACAGTGTATGCGCCCCCAGAGCCTGATCGACACCATCAAGGCCGGACAGGCAAAGCTTGACAAGGCTTCCTTCAATCCACAGACATTCTTAAATGAACTGTCTGACGCATATGATCTTGCAGCCATGAAGCTTAAGAAGAGCCCTGGTTCAGACATCCTGCTGTCAAACCTGTACAAGTTCCTCGCACCTATGAGCCGGTTCCGCAAGGATTACGACCAGCACAGCTTTGCCTACGATCTTGCACGTCTCTATAATTCCGATATAGAGAGCACAAAGAACAAAAGAGGCTACCAGTTCGGCCCCAGCAGGAACAGCAGCACAAAGTCCTACCGCATCCTGGACAAACTCGGAAAAGAACAGTTCCTTGCCACTATCTGCTTCTATGATATTAACGAATAAGAGGAGGCAACTGTTCAGTACCTTCACGGTCTGCACAGTAAATCCCCCGCTTCGCCATGGCAGACCCTGCGCAGACCTGCCGAATAATTATACGAGGAGAACTTATTATGTCAGAATACAACGAAGCCTCCGGGACCGCTCCTTACGCCGGTGCGGTTCCTGCCGAACAGCTTACCTGCGGAATCCAGTTTCTCTCCGACTTCTGGAGAGAAAAATATCTTCAGGAATATATTAAAAACGGCGGCAGCAAGATCAAATTCATCACCGGGCGCATGGGAAGCGGAAAGACCCATTTCCTCCGTCTTATGACCTCCATCGCCCGGGAGGAAAATTACAAGACCATCCAGTTTTCCGCAAGGGAGATCTGGATGCATGACTTTAAGGAAATTTATGTAGAGATCTTAAAGCAGTGTGAGATTATGGAATGCCTGGAAGCGGTCAGCCGTCATCTCATCCAGGAGATGGGCTTTGATTTTCAGGAGATTCCCGTGGGAATGAAGTTCATTGATTATCTCTCGGAAAACGGCTCCGGAGACGCCATCACCAAGCGTGAGATCCGTTCCCAGCTCCGGCAGATCTTTTTAGATAACCCCATGCTTGACAATAACTTTGCCCTGGCATGCAGCATGCTTACAGGAGGTATACTTGGCTATCCGGTGCTGGAGGAACAGAACCGGGACATCCTCCTTCTGTGGCTTCGGGGAGACCGCTCTGTAAAGCTCTCCCAGCTGCGTTCTCTCGGCTTTTATCCAAGCAGAATCACAAAATATAATGCCCGCCATATGCTGCGCTCTCTTGCCGAGATCACTCGTATGGGCGGATATTCCGGTCTCTTTATTACCATTGACAGTCTGGAGATTCTGATCAGCCGCTCCAGTCTTGAACCTCTTCATTACACGAAGATGAAGCGGGAGGACACCTATGAAAGCATCCGCCAGCTGATTGATGACATTGACAGCATGAAAAACATCATGTTTGTCTATGCCTTTGACCGCGAGCTGACGGACAACGAAAATACCGGAATCAAATCCTACCAGGCTCTCTGGATGCGGATACAGAATGAAATCGTAGGAGAACGTTTTAACCGCTTTTCCGACATGGTTGACCTGGACCGGCTTGCGGCACAGGAATACTCGCCGGAGGTAATCGTCTCCATTTCAAGGAGCATTGCAGATCTGCAGAACAACCTTTCAGCGGCTCCTCTTGACCTGGACGCCGCAGAGGGGATCGCAGAGCAGGCGCGCACCGGAGCCGTAGGCATCCCGAAGCTCATTCAAATGGCTATGCAGGAGGTGAATCCCGATGTATGATATCGAAGCAAGACATATCATGGAGGCACTGCGCTCAGGCATTCCCTCCCGTGCAGTCGGACAATATTTTTCCGAAGCACGCCCCAAGATCATGAAAGAAATTTCCGGACGGCTGGACACAGTCTGCGAACAAGGAAAATCCAGCGGTATGATTATCAGCGGAAAATACGGCGAAGGAAAGACGCATCTTCTCAACACGGTATTTAACATTGCCCACTCCAACAACATGGTAGTCTCCTACCTCTCACTGAGCAAGGAGACCCCTATGGATAAGCTGTATCTTGTCTATCAGAAGATTATACAGAATACCTATCTTCCGAAGCGGCGTCAGCCCGGATTCATGCAGGAGCTTGAAAAGATCTCCGCCGGAAGCCCTGTTGCAAGCGAGATGCTCCTCTACGCGGCAAAGCAGCTGGAGACAGACAAGCTCTATTATCTGTTCCGCTCCTACCTGAACACAGAGGACTCGGATGAAAAGTTCCTTCTTCAGGCAGACCTGGAAGGAGACTTTATCGCAAATATGCCTCTCAAAAAGATATACCGGCGCATCTTCGGACAGCCCGTAAAGTATAATGTAAACTTCGCCAAGACAAAGCACTGCGGCGACTACTTTGCCTTCATGAGCCATCTGTTCACTCAGATAGGCTATCACGGATGGGTGCTCCTCATTGACGAGACGGAGCTCATGGGCCGCCTCGGCAAAAAAGCACGCCTTAACGCCTACCGCAACATGGCGCGCTTCCTTCTGCCGGACCTCTGCCCGGAATCAACCTTCACCATCTTCGCACTGAGCGCCTCATACACAGAAGATGTTATCGAAGGCAAGCACGAATACGAAAACCTGGAAACCGTCTATCCAGACCAACAGGAGCCCGCACGCACCGTGCTCGACCTCCTGTCGAGAGCGCCCCAGCTTCTCCCCCTCACACGGGACGAAATTAGCGAAGTGCTATATAAAATACAGGACTTCCATGGCAAAGCATACGAGTGGACCCCAAATCTGTCCGCCGAGACCCTGATGGAGGCCACACAGTCCGGGGGCTACCTGCTCCGCACAAAGATCCGCGCCGCCATAGAATTCCTCGATCAGCTCTACCAGTACGGAAAAGCCGGAAAAACAACCATCAACGAACTGGGGGAAGAATCCTTTGAGGAAGACGTTCCCCTGCTGGACGAAAACGAGTTGGGGACGGGGCATTTTTAAAAATGCCCCGTCCCAAATTGAAAATAGGGTGTCCCCAATTGGAGGTTCTTATGGATTTGAAGAAATTGAATGTATTTCTTACGGTTGCTGACCTGGGAAATTTTACGAAGGCCGGGGAGGCTCTCGGCTATACCCAGTCTGGAATTACGCAGATGATGAAATCCCTTGAACATGAGGCGGGGGTTCCGCTTTTTATTAAGAGCCACCACGGTGTGAAGCTTACGGAGGAAGGGCTTTCCCTGATTCCCTCGATCCGTAATCTCCTCTCTGCCAGTGAGACGCTGAACCAGGAGATTTCGTTTATGAAGGGGGCGAAGAGAGGGACGATTAAGATCGGGGCTTTTACAAGCTGTACGATTCACTGGCTTCCTGCAATCATCCATAATTTCCAGACGGAATATCCAGGGATTGTCTTTGATATTGATGAGGGGGATGAAAAAGATATTGCCGAGTGGGTGAACAGCCGGAAGGTTGATATCGGATTTACCAGCTATCAGAAGAATCAGACTTATCATTTTATTCCAGTATATGATGACCCCATGCTGGCAGTTATGCCCAAGAACCATCCTTTCGCAAAATATGATGAAATCCCTATTGAATGGTATGAGGGGGTTCCTGTTATTGCGTCTGAGTACACTTATGTGAATGAGATGCATCAGCTTCTCAGAACTTATAATGTGAAGCCGGATATTAAGTATACCATGAGTAATGACTCTTCGATTCTGTCTATGGTGGAACATAACCTGGGGATTAGTATTCTGCCCAAGCTGATCCTGAGAGGGCGAATTGAGAATTTTGAGGCCCGCCCTCTTCTTCCCCGCGCAAACCGGAAGCTCGGTATGGCCATTATATCCTTCGAGGAGCTGTCACCGGCTGCAAAGATCTTTATAAAGTATGCGAGGGATTATCTGCTAGATTAAAGAAGATACAGGAAAGAGCCGGGATATTTTCATATCCCGGCCTTTTCCTGCTCCCGGAAGTAAATCAGGGACGGGGCATTTTTAAAAATGCCCCGTCCCCAAAATGTCACTTTCCTGTCACCTTTTTCTGTTATGATATTCCCATCCGGATTAAATGATAAAATAATAGCAGAAAGGAACCAGACAATGGAAATACTCAGATGTGAAAATCTCACCAAAACTTATGGAAAAGGAACCAGCCAGATTAATGCCCTTGACCACGTCAGCCTTTCGATTGAACGCGGAAGCTTCACTGCCGTGGTTGGAGCCTCCGGTTCCGGCAAATCTACACTTCTCCATATGCTGGGCGGTGTAGACCGGCCCACAAAAGGCAGCATTTATATAGAGGACACAGACATCTCTACACTGTCCCTGGAGCAGCTGGCCATATTCCGCCGCAGAAAGGTAGGGCTTGTCTATCAGTTTTATAACCTGATCCCCACTTTAAATGTACGGAAAAATATTCTGCTTCCGGTCCTTCTTGACGGAGAGAAGCCGGATGAGGGCCGTTTTGAAAAGCTTGTAAATACACTGGGGCTTTCTGACCGTCTCTCTCACTATCCGAGGGAATTATCCGGCGGGCAGCAGCAGCGGGCAGCTATTGCCAGGAGCCTGATTTACCGGCCCGCAATTCTTCTTGCCGATGAACTCACCGGCAACCTGGACAGGAAGAATTCTGACGAAACCCTGGAGCTGCTTAAGCTTTCCAACAAGCAGTTCCAACAGACGATTCTCCTGATTACTCATGATGAAAGAACGGCCTTAAAGGCAGACCGGATCATCACACTGGAGGATGGCAGAATATGTTCTGACGAGGTGACGTGCCAATGAAACTATTACGTGAATATATATGGGATACACTCTGGCAAAATAAACGCGCAAGTCTTGTGATTATGACTGCCCTGTTTCTTATGACTACACTGATGTCCTGCTTCTGCGGCTTTGTATACACCATGTGGACGGATAGTATTGTACTGGAAAAATGGCATAACGGCGACTGGCACGGTGAGCTTTTTGACAATACACCCGGCGGGGCACTTTCACAGATTGAAAATTATGCTTCCGTCTCCGCCGTCCTGATAAAGGGAAAATGGGAGACCGCGCTGCTTCCGGATGAGAACAGGGCAGACAGCCGCAGGCCCTATCTGATCTACCGGGGCGCGAATCAGGAATACTGGGATTCCATGCCTGAAAAGAGGTCCATTACCGAGGGAAGGTGTCCTTCCTCTGAAAATGAAATCGTACTGTCTAAGCAATATTTTGAAGCCTTTCCGGATATGGAAATCGGGGATACGATTACTCTTCCTGTTGGGCAGCGCATCCATGACGGCCAGGCCTGCATGGATACAGATGTCTTCCATGAGAGTGAAACCTTCCGGCAGACCGGGACAAAAACCTACACCATCGTAGGCTCCATGGACGTTACAACTTCTTCCGCTGTCCCGGCCTATACTGGCATGACCTGGCTTGACAGGGCTTCCATACTGCCGGATGACCTGATTACCGTATATCTGCGGTTCTCCCCTGTACGGCGCACCTATCAGGAACTTCCTGCACTGGCTAAAGCCATAGGATATGAGGCCGATGAATATGGGGCGTATGAGCTCCGTTATAATACAGGGCTTTTATCCACCTATGGAGTTTTCGCCCCTTCGGAAAAAGGATTCCAGGTGCACCTGAGCCTTCTTGCCGTACCGCTGATGTTTCTTATATTTACAGTATTTTTAATCGCTGTCTTTGTACTGGTTATTCACAATGCATTTGTGATATCCGTAAATGAAAAGCTTGCCCAGCTGGCGATCTTTTCCGGCGTCGGCGCCACACCGAAGCAGATTCGTAAAACCGTCCGTTTAGAAGCCCTTCTTTTAACGGCAATCCCGCTGCCTTTCGGGCTTTTTTCCGGATGGCTTTTAGTCAGCAGGCTGTTCGGGCTGATCAATGCTACCAATGACATTGGAAGAGATGCCCCGGACATTGTTGTAACCTATGGCCTGCCTGCGGTTCTGCCTGCCACCCTGCTCTCTCTTCTGACGGCATGGCTGTCAGCAGGAATCCCGGCAAGAAGAGCGGCCAGAAAGCTCCCCATAGAAATCCTGAAGCAGGATATGGAGCCGGACAGAAAAAAACATAAAAAGGAGCGTAAGCGGCTCCATTTCCCTGGAATTACGGGTGAACTTGCTGCAAACGCTGTTTCTGCAAGAAAGCGTTCCTACCGGATGGCAACGATTTCCCTGTGCATGTCCTTTCTCCTGCTCATGGTTTTTCAGTATATTGTGACAACCAAGGAGGCAAGTGACGCCATTTTCCGTACCTCCCCGTCTGACAATGGCCATATCTTCCTGTCCATAAGCGACGGAGGCACGCCGGACATGGAAGCACTGGAACAGATAAAAGCCGTCCCGGGAATCACCAGATCCTTTGTCCGCAATCTTTTGTACTGTGCTACCTGGATTAGCCCGGAAGATACTTCACAGGACATCCTCACAGGCTTTGGAGGTTTTGACGGAATTATAAAAAAGAATAAATACTCCCCTATAAAGAGGGATGGAAAATACCGGATCCAGACAGTCGTTTACGGGCTTGACCAGGACAGCTTTCAGAACTATTGCGAGGAGCTTGGCATCTCGTCCCAGCCCTTTTATGAGGATTCATCCAGGGCAATCGTCTACAATTACACAAAAGATCCGGAGGCAAGCACCAGAAGGAATATTCTGTACAGGGAGCTTCTAGATATTCAGGAGCAGGACAGACTGCTCTTTACTGAAAAAAATGAAGATGAAATAGAGGGGGATTTCAAGTTCAATCTCACCGCCTGGGCGCTCACCAGCAGACTTCCTACGAAAACACTTGGGATCTCTAATTTTACCCTGGCGCTGTTCATGCCCATGGAGCATGTACTGGAACTCGGCGCCCAATGCTGTGAAAGGCGGGAAAATTCCTCCCGGAACATAAATTGCATCTTCTGGACCGGAGATGGCAGCGAAATTAGCTATCCGGTTCTGAAAGACGTGAGTAAAGAAATGGAAAAAACTATTACACATTATTACGGCAGCGGCGATTACCTGCTTTCGAATCTTGCGCAGGAGGAAGAAATGAACCAGAGCGCACAAAAGGTTATCAGTCTTGTCATTACATTTTTAACAGGATTTCTGGCTGTCATCGGCCTGTCCAATGTGTGGGCAAGTATTTCCGGAAACCTGCGCAGGAGACGGCAGGAATTTGCCATGCTGCGCTCCGTCGGGCTCTCTCCCCGTCAGCTTGCCGGGCTTCTGTTCCTGGAGGGCCTGACGCTGGGTCTGAAGCCCCTGCTTTACTCCCTCCCCGTCCAGGGAGCTGTACTTACTGTACTGCTTCTTGTGACAGAGGTTTCCCTTCCTGAATACCTGCCCTATGCACCCCTTTGGATTCTGCCTGCCTATACCCTGCTGATTCTGCTGGCGGTTACAGGTGCATATGCCATTGGAGGCCGGAGACTGGCAAAGGAAACGATCATCACTGCAATCAGGGATGATACCATGTAACGCAGACGCCTGTCAGAAACCCCTCGCTGAAAAACTGAGTTATACTAATACCACTTTATAGCAAAGCAGGCATGTCCATCTGCAGTATTTTCTGCATGGATATACCCGTTTTGCTGTTCAATCACTGCTTTGGCTATTGCCAGGCCGATTCCGGCATTATCCTTCGCTGCCCCTGCGCCGCGGTAAAAGCGTTCAAAGATATGGGGCAGCTCCTCCGGTACAAATCCATTTCCCCCATCCTCAATCCTAAGCTCTGTATAAATCGGATTCTGACAATAGCAGGCAGTAATTCTCCCGCCCTTTGGTGTATGCTCCGCACAGTTTTTCACAATATTCAGTATAGCTTCTTCCGTCCACTGGCGGTCTGCATAAAGACTACATCCACTCTCTCCTTCTGCTGTAAAGATAACCCTCCGTTCCTTCAGCATTTCCCTAAGAGATTCTTCGGCCTCTTCTAGCAGCTCTGACAGCTCCAGACGTTCATTTTTCATTATAATCCCATGAGAATCAAGCTTTGCCAGTGACAAAAGACCGGATACAAGCCCCTTAAGCCTGCCAATCTGACCAGACAGCCTGGTATGGTACTCCTTCGTATCATCCGTCAGGTATTCTTCCAAAAGCTCTGTCATCAGGGACATTGAAGTGAGGGGCGTCTTTAACTGATGGGCAATATCCGCAATCCGCTCTGCCAGAATCTCATGGTTTCTGACTGCACTCTCCTTCGTACCCTGGAGCTCTATCACCGTCTTATAGATCTCATCCTCCAGATGGGAAAACACATCCTCACCCCTGCGGAGCACGGAAGTGCCTCCGGAATTTACATCCTTCAGATACTCTGTCAGCTCCCGGACACGCTCTCTTACATTTTTCTCCTTCCTGTACTGGCTGCAGAAAACAGTCCAGCCTGCTGCCTGAAAGAGAAGGATACAGGCAGACAATGTAAAAGGAAGATACGCTTCCCACTTCCCAAGCGGCCGGTATCCATAATCCGACAGAAAATGCTCTCCCTCCTCCCGGAATGCTTCAGAACCTTTCTTCATCCCTTCTTCCAGTGACCGTGACTGCAGCACGGCTCCTGAAATATCCGCAAGCGCCCTGTATTCATGGACACTTAAAACAGCCGCCAGAAAAATTCCGGCGGCTGTTCCGGCCAATAACCACATCAGAAACTGCCTCATTACTCTGATACTTGTATTCACTCTGCCTCCTCCATCCGGTAGCCGACTCCTCTTACTGTCCTGATGCAGGAGGTCCCATTCAGCTTTTCCCGCAAACGTTTCACGGCAACTGTAAGTGTATTATCATTCACAAAATTTCCCGCATCATCCCATAGTCTTTCCAAAATCAGATTCCGGGGAAGAATACACCCTTTATTCTCCATCAGCATCAGAAGCAGACGGTATTCCAGACTGGTCAGGATAACCTCCCCTTCCCCCATGCTAACTCTCCGGCTCTTCTTGTCGATCTGAATATTGCCGCAGTAAAGATTCATTCCCTCCGTCCTTCCTGCTCCTGAAGACTCCGTTTTTGCCGCTCTTCTAAGGACTGCCCGGATCCGGGATTCCAGTACCGGAATGGAAAAGGGCTTTGTAATGTAATCATCTGCCCCCATGTCAAGACCTCTCGTAATGTCCTGTGCATCATCCCGGACAGTCAGAAAAATGACTGGCGTATCCCGCCTTTCCTTCACCCATCTGCAAAATTCATAACCACTTCCATCAGGAAGATTCAAGTCTAAAAGAATTAGGGAAATTTCCCCGGAAAACAGACGCTTTCCCTCTGCCATACCCGGGCCTGACGTCACCTGATACCCCTTCCTCTCCAGTGCAGTCCGGATGCCAAAAGCAATCGTATCATCATCCTCAATCAGTAAAATCCTAACCATATCACAACCCCATATATTCCCTGATTTCTTCACAGATCTGAAGAACCTCTTTCCCGTCCGTCTCTACAATAAAGTCCGCTGCCGCTTCATACGCTTCCCTTCTTTTTTCCATCAGTCCGCTGATAAACTCCACATTCATATGATTATTTAAGATAGGACGATCCTGGCTATTCCTTACCCTTCGGTAAATGGTTTCCGCAGAAGCGGTCAGGAGGATAATTCTGCCGCTTTTTCTCATATACTCTACATTCTCCCTGCGCATAACCACACCTCCGCCGCAGGATACAACCATTCCCCCATGGCTTTCCAGTTCTATTAACAGATTACTTTCCAGATCGCGGAAATAAGCCTCCCCGTATTTTTCAAAAATATCGTTAATACTCATTCCCTGCCTCTTAACAATCTCTTCATCCATCTCCATCTGCGTCATTTTGGTCTGTCTGCTTAACTCTCCTGCAATAGTACTCTTCCCGGTACCCATAAAACCTGTCAGAAATATATTATGTGTTCCCATGTTCTTTCCTTTCTGGCAATTGGAGCAATCTGGGACGGGGCATTTTTTAAAATGCCCCGTCCCAGATTGGTTTATAATATTTTTGATAAGAATTCCTTTAGTCTTTCATCCTTTGGATTCTGAAAGAATTCATCCGGAGCTGCCTGTTCCTTGATCTGTCCTTCGTCCATGAAGACCACTCTTGTGCCCACCTCTCTAGCAAAACCCATCTCGTGGGTGACTACCACCATGGTCATGCCGTCGTGGGCGAGCTGCTTCATGAGCTCCAGCACCTCTCCGACCATCTCCGGATCCAGTGCTGACGTAGGCTCGTCAAAGAGCATTACGTCCGGATCCATGGCCAGGGAACGGACAATGGCAATCCTCTGCTTCTGCCCGCCGGACAGCTGCTCGGGATAGGTATCCTTCTTGTCCAGCAGCCCGACGCGGCCAAGAAGTTCCTCTGCCTTTTGTACGGCCTCATCCTTTGTCATCTTTTTCAGGACAACAGGCGCAAGGGTAATATTTTCAAGAATCGTCTTATGCGGGAACAGATTGAAATGCTGAAACACCATTCCCATCTTCTGCCTGTGGAGGTCAATGTCTGTCTTAGGGTCTGTAATGTTGATTCCTTCAAACAGAACCGTCCCTCCGGTCGGCGTCTCAAGCAGGTTCAGAGAACGCAGGAAGGTTGACTTTCCTGATCCGGACGGGCCGATAATCACTACCACTTCACCGCGTTTAATATCCGTCGTAATACCCGTGAGAACCTCATTTTCTCCGAAGGCCTTCCGCAGATCTTTCACCTCAATCAGTGTTTCCTGATTCACATTCTGACTAGCGCTCATTGGTTCTCAGCCTCCTTTCAAGCTTGTTCATGAAGAACGTAAGCAGCATAACAAGTGCGAGATAGATGATCGCTGCTGCCAGAAGGGGCATGAACGCATCAAAGGTACGGCTCTGAATGATCATCGCTGCCTTTGTAAGGTCCTGCTCGCCTATGTATCCGATAATCGCCGTTTCCTTAATCAGGACGATCATCTCATTGACCAGGGCAGGAAGCACATTCTTAAATGCCTGGGGCACGATAATCAGCCACATAGTCTGCCTGTAGCTTAAGCCCAGGCTCCTTCCTGCTTCCGTCTGCCCTGCCGGAATGGACATGATGCCAGAACGGATAATCTCCGCAACATATGCACCGGAATTAATACCAAATGCAATACCGCCAATAATAATAGAATCAAGTGATGACGCGCCGAATACAACCAGGTACATGATCAGAATCTGAATCATCGTAGGCGTTCCCCGGATCACTGTCAGATACACCCGGCATAATATGTCCAGTATCTTAAACTTTCCGGTCTTATCATGATAAGACCGGATGATTGCAATCAAAAAACCAATGAGTACACCTAGAAGCAGCGCCTCCAAAGTGACAATGATTGTTACCTTAAGACCGGTTACAAGCCCAAGCCAGCGGTCATCTTTGATAAAGTTCGCATAGAACTTTGCTGAAAAATCTGCCATTATGTCACCTGTTCTACTTCTTAATGATTACGACCTGTGTCGCATTGGTATAGGTATCCGTGAAGTCCGCATTCTCTTTTCTCTCATCTGTAACAGTCATTCCGGCTGCACCGAAATCTGCCTTTCCGGCCTCAACGGCAGGAAGAATGGAATCAAACTCCATGTCCTCAATCTTAAGCTCATATCCAAGCTTATCACAGATTGCACGGGCAATATCCACGTCAATTCCAATAATCTCATCGCCCTCATGGTACTCGTAAGGCTCAAACTCTGCATTGGTAGCCATAACAAGCCCACCATTGGAATGGTCTGTTCCATCCGGCGTCTCATACTGGAAGCTTCCAGTATTATCGCCAATATAATTTGCAATTATCTTGTCAAGTGTTCCATCGTCTTTCAGCTCGCCAAGAGCTCCGTTCATCTTGTCAACCAGCTCTGTATTTCCCTTCTTGATGCAGATCGCATACTGCTCATCGTCAAAGATTCCATTGATAATCTCCAGATCATCGCTCTTTTCCACAAATTTTGCTGCAGGCTGCGCGTCAATGACTACACAGTCAAGCTTTCCTGCTTCTAATGCCTGAACCGCAGCTGCTCCCTTTGGGTAGCGCTTCATCTGGCTGTCGGCTTTTACAATATCAGAACAGGCAAGATCTCCTGTCGTTCCCTGCTGTACGCCGATGGTAAGATCTGCCAGATCCTCAGATTTTGTCACCTCAATCTTCTTCGTCTCTTCCTTCTCCGAGTCTCCTGACCCTCCGTTGTTTCCGCTGTCACTTCCGCATGCTGTCAGCATGCACACACATACTGCTGCCAGCATTGCGCTTAAAATCTTTCGCATTTTCATGATACTTTCCTCCCAGTTAAAATAATATTTTTGTAACTATTGCATTTTTTGATGCTTCTCATTGTTTTGTGCGCCGGGAAATCGTGCTTTTTCATGCAGGCATGAAACGCATGGCCTTCTGACGCTTGTATCATCATAGTTTCACAGTTACATATTTTTTTGCATATTTATGCATGCACAATACTTATTCTACCACATTTCCCATAAAAAACAAGTAAAACAACCACAAAATATATTCACTTTTAAAACAGCATTCCTGCCAGACTAATGGCAACGATAATGCCGCCCAGTATAATCCGGTAATACCCGAACACTTTGAAATCATTTTTCTTAATATAGTTCATCAAAAACTTGATTGCAACAATAGACAGCGCAAAGGAAACAATGCATCCAAGCAGCAAAAGCCCGAATTCCTTCCCTGTAAACTCCAGTCCAAAACGTGCAAGCTTCAGCAGGCTGGCTCCAAACATGGCAGGAATCGCAAGGAAGAAAGTGAATTCCGCCGCCACCTCTCTGGAAACTCCAATCAGAAGCGCACCGACAATCGTTGCCCCGGAACGGGATGTGCCTGGAATCAAGGCAAGCATCTGAAAAAAACCAATCCACAGGAGCATAGATACTGACAGCTCTGAGATCTTCGTAATAGAAGGGCGCTTTCCTTTATTCCGGTTCTCTATAATAATGAAAAGAACACCATATACGATCAGCATAACTGCAACCGGAAGCGGCTTATAAAACAGTTTATCCAGGATGTCATTAAACAATACACCCACGACACCGGCTGGGATGGAAGCGATAAACACCTTAATCCACATCTGCCAGGTAAGCATCTTCTGCTTATTCGTCTTTCGCGGTGAAAATGGATTAAGCTTGTGAAAATAAATCACTACCACTGCCATAATCGCCCCCAGCTGTATGACTACATTAAACATCTCCATAAAATTGTCACTCAGATCCGGGGAGAGCAGATCTCCCACCAGGATCAGGTGTCCGGTGCTGCTCACCGGAAGCCACTCTGTAATGCCTTCTACAATTCCAAGAATAATTACCTTTAATACATCTAACATCAGCTTCTCCTTTTCTCCGCCTGCGCGCACATGCTGTCTGCACTCTGTCTGCGGTCTAATACATTATTTTCGATATATACTGCTACGCCCTCTTCGTCATTGGATCTTGTAATGCCGTCTGCCGCCTCTTTTACCTCCTGCACAGCATTGCCCACGGCAATCCCTGTACCGGCAGCCTGAAGCATCCGGATATCATTGGTACCGTCCCCGAAAGCAAGAATCTCTTCTGAGGCAATACCCAGTTCGCCCGCAATTCTTAACAGGGCAGCTCCCTTATGTACGCCTGCGGCATTGACCTCTATATTATTTCCCAAAGCCCCTGTTGGTTCTGCGCCCGGAAGTTTCCGGATCCGTTCAAAAGCTTCTCTTCGTTCCTCCCCACTGGCAAAGAGCGCCTGAACCTTATCCACATCTCTGTGCTCCTTAAGAAACATCTCATCTATATCCTGAACCTGTATCCTTGAGGCAAGCATGTAGGACACAGCCGCAGGCGTCTTAACAAAGCGGCTGATCTGCTCTGCCATCCTTTTCTCCATATAACCCTGTCCATCGAAGAAGATATCCCTCATTGTATCATATTCCCTGAAAATATCCAAAATCTTCTTCGCACATTCGTAAGAAAGAAGACTGGAAAATAATGTTTTCCTGCTCTCCTTCTCTACGATTCTCGCACCGTTGGATGTAACGATATAGCGGATCCCCGGAAACTGGAAAAAAATCTCCGGCACCCCTTTAAGCGGCCGTCCAGTTGCGGGAATCACCTCAATATTCTGCTGTATCGCTCTTTCCAGCACCTCCCTCGTATATGCTGTCAGTTCTTTGTCTGTAGTAAGAAGCGTCCCGTCAAGATCGAATGCAATCATCTTAATTCTATTCATAGTCTGCCTGTTCCTTTCTTATTACTATATTATGATGTAAGCGTCGGGGAGTCATGCCTTTTCCTGCAGGCATGAAACACATGACCTTCTGACGCCTGTATCATATTATGATGTTATGGTCAAAGGTATTTTGACCCCTCGCTGAAAGCGACTTTTAAATGGGATGGATGCGTTACTATGAGCGGACGGTTTGTCCGTAAATAATAACAAAATATATTTTATCATTTTTTTATTGTATCAGAAATTGCTTTATAAAGCAATTTGTAGTATAATATTACGCGGTATTGATTTTTAAAAAAAATGACTGCACAGCAGTTACAAAAAAATCAATACAGACAGTAATACATAAGAAAGGATTTGTGTATGATTAAAAAACAAAAGAGACATTTGCCACGGCTTGGAAGCGGTATTTTATCCACTGTTCTGATCTTTTCAGTCTGTGTCTCCGTTCATGCCGAGCCCACATCAGAGGCACTTAAGCAGAAAAGCTCTGATCTGCGCATTGAGATCCATGACCTGGACGATGAGCTTATTTCCTTAAGCGATGAGCTTGATGAGGCTTCTTCACAGATTGAGAAGCTGGCAGCAGAGGCTGAGAAGGGAAAGCTTGATCTTGCCGCAGCAAAGTTGAATGAGTCTGACCAGTATGCATCTATGAAGGAAAGGATCAAATTCATGTATGAGGAGGGCAATATCTCTCTTCTGAATACACTTTTCGCTTCAAAAAGCATGGCTGATTTCCTAAATAAGGCAGAATATGTCTCAACCATCAGCGAATATGACAGACAGATGCTGAATAAGCTCCGGTCTGTACGCTCCGATGTGGAGAAAAAACAGGATGAGCTTGAGAAAAAGCAGAAAAAGCTCACCTCCCTTGCAGAGAAGCTAAAGGAAAAAAAGGAAGCGCTTACCAGATCCATGGCATCCGCTTCAGGTGAGCTGGATGATTATGAAGTACAGCTTAAGCGTGCCAAAGCAGCAGAAAAAGCCATGAAAAATGCACAGGATGACGATGTATCCAGTCCCCTGAAAAAAGACAGCAGCAATCAGAGCAGACACGAAAAAGAGACTGCAGAAGCAGTATCTGCAGACACAAGTGATGTGGCGCTTCTTGCCGCAATTCTCCAGTGTGAAGCCGGGACAAGCTATGACGGTATGCTCGCCGTGGGAACCGTGATCATGAACCGTGTAATCAGCCCTAATTTCCCTAACAGCATTTCCGGCGTCATCTATCAGTCCGGACAGTTTTCCCCTGTAGGGAACGGCTCTCTGAACACGGTACTTGCAGATGGCCCCTCCACTGCTGCCTATTCAGCAGCCCAGGCAGTCATTGGCGGCGCAAGGCATTCATCCGTCTCAAACTGCCACTTCTTCTATGCCGACTGGTACGCGAAACAGCAGGGAGTATCTGGAATCAATGTAGGCGGAAACGTCTTTTTCAACTTAGAATAAACGAATTGGGGACGGGGCATTTTTAAAAATGCCCCGTCCCCAATTCGCAATTTGCTTATTCTACATGCTCTGTATGCAGAAGCATATGTGCCTTATGTGAATTCGGCTTCTCAAAGAAGTCCTCATACATCTTAAGAACATCCGGATTCTCATGGGAGAACCGAAGTTCCATGTTCTCATCCAGATAATACAGGTTCTTGCCCCGCTCGAATGCAAGTTCCTGGCCATCGTGGATTGGCTGGCCGCCGCCGCCGACACAGCCGCCCGGACAGGCCATAACCTCTACGAAGTCATAGTGAACCTCTCCCGATTCAATCTTATTCAGAAGAGCCCTTGTGTTGCCGAGGCCGCTTACCACTGCGGTTCTCACAGTGATATCGTCAATAGCAAATTCTGCCTCCTGGACTCCGTTGTTCTCATTAAATCCCTGGCTCCTTACTGCCTTAAATGCATCTGCAGGCGGATTCTCCTTCTTAATGATATAGTATGCGCTCCGAAGCGCTGCTTCCATAACGCCTCCGGTTGCCCCGAAGATCACTCCGGCTCCGGTTCCTCCCTGCATGGGCCTGTCACTCTCAATATCCTCAAGGGTCTCAGGACGGATATGGGCGGAACGGATCATCTTCACAAGCTCTCTTGTTGTGATAACAACATCCACATCATGTCCCGCGTACTCCTCATAGAACAGCTCCATCTCCCGCTCTGCCTTTTTCGCAACGCATGGCATAACGGATATAGTGAAGATCTTATCCGGGCTTACGCCCAGCTCCTTTGCAAAATACGTCTTCATGGCTGCACCGAACATCTGCTGCGGTGATTTTGCTGTGGACAGATATCTTACCAGCTGCGGGAACTGGCTCTTCACAAACCGGATCCAGCCCGGACAGCAGGATGTGAACATAGGACGGTCTTTAAGCTCGCCGCTTGTGAAGCGCTGCACGAACTCATGCCCTTCTTCCATAATCGTAAGGTCTGCGGAGAACACGGTATCAAATACATAATCAACGCCCATCCGCTTGAGGGCGTCCATAATTTTCCCAATTGTGGCGTCCTCCGGCGCAAGCCCGATCTGCTCACCCCATGCGGCACGGACAGCAGGCGCTACCTGTGCAACCACAATCTTATCCTTATCTGCCAGCGCCTTCCACACCTTTCCGGTGTCACTTCTCTCCCTTAAGGCGCCTACCGGGCAGTGGGTAATACACTGTCCGCAGAGAGAACAGTCGGATTCCTCGATGGTCTTGTGCCCCGCCACATTTACCGTCGTGCGGGAGCCGGTTCCCTCAAGGTCCCATATATTAAGACCCTGCACTTTATCGCAGACTTGTATACACCTCATACACTTGATGCATTTTGCAGAATCGCGGATCAGCGGAAACTTTTTATTCCAGGGCTGGTATTCCAGCTCCTTCTTAAATGGAATCTCCAGGATATCCAAATCATTTGCAATCTTCTGGAGACTGCAGTTTCCGCTTCTCATACAGGTGACGCACAGACAGTCATGCTGTGAAAGCAGAAGCTCCACTGTATTTCTCCTGTGGTTTCTGACCTTTGGGCTGTTCGTGTACACAACCATGCCCTCCTCGGCCACGTTATTACATGCGGTTATCAGCCGCTCTTTTCCTTCCAGCTCTACGACACATACACGGCAGGCTGCAATCTCGTTGATCCCTTTCAGATAGCAAAGGCTGGGAATCGTAATCCCGTTCTGATCGGCAGCTTCCATGATTGTGGTATTTTCTTTTACCGAAATCTGTTTTCCATCAATAATAAGATTTACCATAATTTTTCTCTGCCTCCTTTGAATATTCCATATCCGAAATGGTCACACCGTAAGCAGCGGTTTGCTTCCTGTTTCGCTTCTTTCTCTGTCATGCAGTTCTCGACGCCCTCAAAATCACAGACTCTGATACCTGCCTCGCGCTCCGTAAGGTTGACACGGCCGCACGGGGTTCTGTCATCAAGGTTTGGAACCGGAATCTCCACATCGCTTGTAATGATGTGGTGATAACCCAGATATTCATCAATATTTGCCGCAACAACCTTCGCTCCTGCAATCGCCTTGATTACAGTAGCAGGACCGCTTGCGCTGTCTCCTCCGGCAAATACACCCGGCATATCCTTAAATGCGCCGGTGCTCGTTGTGACAATCTTGCCCCTGGCCACCGGAACACCTGCGTCCTCAAAATGCTTTGTCTCAATGTTTTGTCCGATTGCAACGATTAGTACATCGCATGGTATGTAAATATCCTCTTCTCCTGTAGGCCTGATGCTCGCGCGCCCGTCCTTAATTGCGCTTACCATCTGCGGAGTTACATAGATGCCCTTTACATGGTTATTCTCATCTACGTCTATGGATGCCGGAGCCTTCAGCGTCTGCATCTCAATTCCCTCTGCAATGGCTCCCTCAATCTCATCATAAAGCGCCGTCATATCGGCGATCCTTCTGCGGTATACAATGCTGACCTTCTTTGCCCCCAGCCTCTTTGCAGTACGCACCGCGTCCATGGACACATTACCGCCGCCGATTACTGCCACTTCCTTTCCAGTCAGATCCATAATGTTGTTCATTCCCACATCCCTCAAAAATTCTACTGCCGGAAGAACGCCCTCTGCTTTCTCGCCATCAAGCCCCAGCTTCTTGTCTGTGCTGGCGCCCACAGCAATCAGAACCGCGTCATACTCCTTCTGAATCTCCTGAATGGTAATATCTGTTCCTACTTTTACGCCGTATTTTACTTCTACGCCGGTCTTTAAGATGTTGCTGATGTCATCGTCAAGCCTTTCCTTTGGCAGACGGTAATTGGGGATCCCGTAGCGCAGCATTCCACCCAGCTTCGGAAGCATCTCAAAAACAGTTGTCTGATGTCCCATAAGCTGCAGATAGTAAGCCGCACTTAAGCCGCAGGGGCCTCCCCCGAGCACTGCGACCTTCTTTCCTGTGCTATCTGCACATGCCGGCGGGTCAACCTCTCCGGCAAAGTCCGCTGCCACACGCTTAAGCCCCCGGATATTGATGGCGTCGTCTACCATATTTCTCCGGCATCTTGCCTCACATGGATGCTCGCAGATAAATCCACATGTAGTTGGGAACGGATTGTCCTTGCGGATCAGCCGGATCGCGTCCGCATATCTTCCGTCTCTTACCAGGGCGATGTAGCCCGGTATATCCACACGGGCCGGGCATAAAGATACACATGGCACCGGCTGGCTGTATGTACAGATACACCGTCCTCTCTCAATATGTTCAATATAATCGTCACGGTAGCCAATCAGCCCCTTGTAGACCATGTTGGCTGCTTCGTAACCGATGGCACAGTCCGCAGACTCCATAATGGAAATGGCTGTCTCCTCCATTACCTCCAGTGTCTCCATGGTTGCCTTTCCGTCAAGCACATCCTTGATGAGATGATTCAGCTGACCAAGACCGATACGGCAGGGCACGCACTTCCCACATGTCTGCGCATGACACAGCTCCAGGAACGCTCTGGCCATATCCACCGGGCATAACCCCGGAGGGCTTGATTCAATCCGGCGCTCAAGATCTTTGTACAGACCTTCTATCACGATGTCCGCTCTGCTTGGAGAGTCAATCTCTAACCTACTCATTGTTCGCCATTCCTCCTTCTTACGTATTACTTGTTAAATAATTTTTATCATTATACCATCAATTTTACAATTTGTAACCTATTTTCCGAAAAGTAGTTTATTTAACATAAATTGGCAAATTGGGGACGGGGTATTTTTAAAAATACCCCGTCCCCAATTCGTCTTGTCTTTCCGGCTCCATATGCACTCTTAAATACAGCCCGCCCCGTTCCTGATTTTACAGTTACCATGCCTGCAAGGGTATTTGGTGTATTTCCTCCCTGATAACGGATCAGTAAACAGTAACTTCCTCCTGTTACAGAAAGCAATTTTCAAACACGCTCTAGGAAAATATAAATTGTTAACTTTTAATATTTTTAGGTTGACATTTTATTTTATATTTTGTATACTCAGTCTGCAGAATTTTTTACCAATTACTTTATCAGGCACTTCTTTGAAAGCCCTGCAATCTGCTTTCCAAATGGTGCAATACAAGGAGGACATTATGAAACAATCAAAACTTTCAGTACAGGACATTTGCACGATTGCTTTATGCACTGCTGTTATTGCAATTATGGCACAGATCTCTATTCCGATGCCTATGGGCGTTCCCATGACAATGCAGACTTTTGCCATTACACTGGCTGCAGTTGTTCTTGGCTCGAAAAAAGGGGGAATCTCCGCACTTGTTTATGTACTGCTCGGGGCTGTGGGGCTTCCGGTTCTTGCTGGTTTTTCGGGCGGAATACAGTATTTTGCCGGGCCGACAGGCGGTTTTCTCTTCTCATTTCCATTTATGGCCTACATCATTGGGCTTGGAGTGGACAGATTCCGGGATAAGAAAGGCGGTTTTATACTCTGTCTGATTGCAGGCACACTTATTAATTACGTAATAGGCGTTCTTATGTTCTGTATTCTCATGGACAGCTCTGTGATGACTGCTATTACTGCCTGTGTACTGCCATTTATTCCGACTGCCATCATCAAGGCTGCACTTGCTTCCATCATCGGGCTTAAAATCAGAGGAAGGCTGGGTATCCTCGTATGCGCCTGAGACCACACCACCTGCTTTGTACACAAAGCTACAGCGGCAAGGGCTATGATGAATCCTTTGTCCGCAATATGAATCAGATTACCCGGAAGCTTCGGGGAGCAGAACCCGTGCCTGTGGAAATCGTATTTTCCACAGATGACCTCTGCGCACATTGTCCCAACATGCTGGGTGAAAACCTCTGCAGGGACAATGATAAGGTTCTGCATTATGACAAAATGACTGCCCGGTATTTTAATATAGAAGAAAAGACATATATTTACCAGGAAATCACACAGAAGATCCGCGAAAAAATGACGCCCGGATTATTAGAGGAGATCTGCCGGGGATGTGAGTGGTATCCTGTAAGCGCCTGCAAGAGGGTACTATGCCAAAGGGTACTATCCACGGAGTCATGCACCCCGCTGCATGGCGTCCAGGACGATAAAATATGAGCATCTACGATTTTCTTCTGAAAGAAAACAGTCTGGAATTATAAAGACGAGTTTGGGACGGGGCATTTTTCACCCCGTCCCAAATTAAAAGTTCTTCTCTATTAACTGGCAATATTCCTTATACGCCTCCGTGCCCCCGAAGGGTTCCTTCAGGGCGTCGCGCACGCCTTTATAGTACCATCCAATGATAAACTTGTCCTTCATGCGGAATCTGTTCCACAATTCTTCTCCCACCACCGGATAATCCCTGTCGATATCCCGTATATTAGACAGCTTGTCTGCAAGCCCGATCATCTGTATCTCTCTCGGAGCATTGCGCAGATGCTCAATTGTGGCAGTCTTGCGCTCCATCCATGTCCTGGACTTGTCCTCGCTCTCGCGGGCAACCATAAAGGCCACCCGCTCTGAAAATTCCTGTGCAAGTATTCTCTCCGAGACTCCCTCGCAGTCTTCAATCGTATCATGAAGGACTGCCGCGCTTATGATCTCCTCGTCCCTGGTCATGGACGACACAATGTCTCCAACCTCCATCGGGTGTACAATGTAAGGGCGCTTTGTCCCTTTCCGCATCTGCCCCTGGTGCGCCTTCGTCGCAAATTCAATCGCCTTATTAATCATATTTTCTCCTCCTGTGGAATAAGTCAAAGATACACGGAACGACGACTAATGTCAAGAGGGTTCCGTATATTAATCCCCCAATTGTTACTACTGCCATCGGCTGTACCATATCTGAACCCATCCCGAACCCGAGCGCCATTGTTGACAATCCCAGAATCGTTGTGAGTGCTGTCATCACAATCGGCCTAAGCCTTGTCTTTCCCGCCTCCACAAGAGCGGCCCGCTGTTCCTTTCCAGCGGCAATCAGCTGGTTTGTGTAATCTATAAACACAATACCATTATTTACAATAATACCTGAAAGCATTACAAATCCAATCATGGCAATGACGCTGACCGGCATGCCGCACAGCCACAGCGCCAGAAGTCCTCCGGTAAATGCAAGCGGCACGGTAAACATAATGATAAACGGCGAGAGCAGAGACTGGAACTGCGCTACCATGATCAGATACATGAATACAAGCGCAAGACCCAGCATCTTAAAGAGTTCCGTCATCGCTTCATTAATGGTCTTATCCTCGCCGGTCATTTCCACCTCGTATCCTTCCGGAACCGTGTATGCCTTCAGGGCATCCTTGATCCGGCTGCTGACAATACCAATATTGTCACCTTCCTTAATCTCAGCAGAGACCGTTATATACCTGCTCTGGGACTCCCTGTTAATGGACTGAAGTCCAAACCCGTCATCAAATTCCGCCACCTCCGCAAGCCGCACATCCTCTGTGGTTCCATCCTGTTTCGTAACATGAAGCACTGTATTGCGGATATCATTTCTTGTAAGCTTATCCCGCGCGTCATCCACCACATATACGTCATAATCCCTTGTGTCTGTCCCAAGGGTCATGGAAGAGGAAGGCTTCGCAAGCTTCTTGCTCAGCTCCTGGTACACCTGCGCCACCGTAAGGCCGCGCGCCGTCGCCTTATTCTTACTTACAATGACCCGGAGTTCCTCGCTGTTGTCCTCTGTGCCGTCGGACACATTCTGTGTCCCTTCCGTCTCTTCCACAATCTTCTTCACATCCCGCGCAATCTCCTGGAGCTTATCTAATTCCCGCCCCCTCACCTGGACCGCCAGGCCCGCTGTTCCAAGAGCGCTCATATCCATGTTGGACATATTTACCGTGATCTCTCCGTTCACATCTGCCGTAAGGTCCTCTATTTTCTTCTGAAGCTCCTTATTGGACAGAGACGGATCTTCCTTCGTAATGGCATAGAATTCTACCCGGTTGGTCACAGTTTCCGTTCCAAGCAGGTTCCCGGAGGATACAAGCGCTCCAACGTCCTCCACATCCTCAATCCCACCGACATATTCCATCACCTTGTCGGCTTCCTTTGCCGTGTCGGCAAGGGTGCTTCCCTCCTCCGTCTCAAGTGAAATGCTCACCTGGGTACTCTCCATATCCGGCATAAATGCCGTCCCTCTTGACACTGCCAGCATAATACTTCCCACAAACAGTAGAAATGATGCTGCAATTACGAGTAGTTTCATCCTGAGAGCTCCTGACAGTATTCTTCCATATATTTCTTTTATATATACATAGATTCTTGATTCACTGTTCTTTGTCTTCTTAAGAAGCCCTGCAGACATCATAGGCACAACTGTAAGCGCCACCAGAAGACTTGCAAGAAGGGAGTATCCAATCGTAAGCCCCATATCCACAAAGAGCTGGCGCGTGATCCCCTGTGTAAATACAATAGGAAGGAACACACAGACTGTAGTGAGGGTGGACGCCATGATGGCGCCGCCCACCTGCTTCGCGCCCTCAATTGCCGCCTTTCTGGCAGACGCACCTTCCTCGTTCCGCATACGGTATACATTTTCAATGACAACAATGGAGTTATCCACCAGCATGCCTACGCCAAGCGCCAGTCCTGACAGGGAAATAATATTCAGCGTCACCCCTGAGAAATACATGGCCGCAATGGCTGCCATAATACTGATTGGGATGGAACAGGCAATTACAAAGGTAGGCCGCACACTCTTTAAAAATACAAGCAGGATGATAATCGCAAGCCCTGCGCCGTATATGAGGTTCTCAAGCACAGAATTTACAATCAGGTCAATGTAAATTCCCTGATCCATCAGCGTGACGGCCTTAATTCCTTCGTGCTCCTTCTCAATCTCCTTTAATCGCTCCAGCACACGGTCGCTTACATCTCCCGTAGAATAACCGGTCTGCTTCTGAATACTCAGCATGACTCCCGGGCTTTTGTTGATTCTCGCATAGGTCTCATCTTCATTATTCACAAGCTTCACCTTCGCCACGTCAGAAAGCTTCACCGGGTCAATGCCCTCTATATCCATAAGAACGAGGTTCTTAAGCTCTTTTATACTTTTAAATTTATCCCCCACGCGAATCAGATAATCAATTCCTTCCTCCTTCACGTAGCCTGCCGGCATACGGAAATTCTGGGCGGCAAGGAGGGTTCTGACCGTGTCTACGGTCAGCATTTTCCCAATGTCCTGTGTTCCGTCCGCCTGACCCTGAGCCTGCTCCATCTGTGCTTCCTGCATCTGGAGTGCAGACTCGCCTGCCGCAAGCTGGGCCGCTGCTTCTCCTAAGCCTGCCGCTGCTTCAAGCTGCCCCGCTGCAAGCTGACCTCTGGCCTCTGCCAGGGACAGGGCGCCGGTATTGACCTCCTTCTGCATGGACTCCAGCTTCTTTTTCCCCGCTGCAAGCTGCTTCTGTGTCTCCTTAAGCTGAGTCTCCTGCTCCTTAAGCTGGGCAATCGTGGTTTCTAAAACCGCCACCGTGGTCTCGTAATTCTCCATCATTGGCCGAAGCTCTTCGACCGTCTCATTCAGAACCTTCTTTTGGGCTTCCTCCTCCGGCGTGAGAGTAAGACCTGCATCCTCTTTCATCTTCAGCGCTGCAAGCGCCGCCTGCGCCGCGTCATAACCGCTCTTTGCCTGCTTAAGCTCCTCAAGCTGGGCCTGCGCCGTCTGCTGTCCCGCCTGCATTGTCGCAAGAGACTGGCTGACCTGGGTCTCTGACACATTGAGCTCTGCCATCTTCTCCGTAATCTCAAGCTGGGCCTGCTTAAGCTCCTCACTCTTTACAGACATCTGGGACTCTGCCTGGGAAACACCCCGGGAAGCCTGGATCCTGCCGGAAGCCAGCGCGCTTTTCCCGCTCTCCACCTGCGCCTTCGCATCATCCAGGGCAGATTTCGCTTCATTTACCTTTGCCTCCATCTCGGCTTTTATATCATCACTTAAGGCATTGACCTTCTTTTCCTTTAATGTGATCTCCACCGTCTCCTCAATACTTCCCGTCGCCGAAACCGAGGCAACACCCTCAACGCTTTCCACCTCAGGAACTACCTCGTCCTCGATTACCCGGCTTACCTTTGCCGCATTCTCGCCTTCGGCGCTGACCGCTGTGATCAGGATTGGCATCATAGTCGGATTCAGCTTCATGATGATAGGATTCGCCACCTCATCCGGCCAGAATCCGCTGATCTGGTCCAGGCTCTCCCGCATCTCAATGGTAACCGAATCCATATTTGCCGTCTGGGCAAACTCCAAGACAACCGTGGATGCATTTTCACTGGAAACCGACTGTATATTCTTGATGTTACTTACCGTTGCCATGGTCTGCTCTACCGGCTTCGTTACGATTTCCTCAACTTCCTCCGGGCTGGCCCCGGGATAGGAGGTCATGACAAGCGCATATGGCAGGTTCATGCTTGGGAGCAGGTCTACCGTCATATTAGTAAATGACACTACTCCCAGTATAATAATCAGAACAATTCCAACAACTACTGTGTACGGTTTTTTCACGCTGAATTTTGATAACATGTACGTCCCCTTTTCTACTATGATAAGTCTATGTATATCTGTCTGCTACGTTCATCATATCACTAAGAACCTAAGTCTGCTCCTAAAATTTGAATTTTTAAGAAATATTTTATACTTGTTGGAAATCGGGGAATTATGCCGTATAATCAAAAAGAGTACTCAAAAGTAAAAATGAGGTGTTTGAATAATATGGATACAAAATACGTATTGATTACCGGGGCATCCAGGGGGATTGGAAGAGAAACTGCCCTTTATTTTGCAGAGAAGGGATATCATGTGTTTCTGAACTGTAATCATTCCGTGGAAAGACTGAAGCAGGTGGCAGAAGAAATTGACGCGCAGAAGGCAGGAGCCTGCTCTCTTGTGCCGTGTGACCTGGGGAATCCTGACGCTGTAAGGGCCATGTTTCATAATATTTACAGCATCTGCAGCCATTTAGACATCCTGGTGAATAATGCTGGAATTGCACACATCGGACTTCTTATGGATATGAGCGACGAAGAATGGAACCGCATCCTTCAGACAAATCTTTCCTCTGTATTCTACTGCTGCCGCGAGGCTGTGCCAGCCATGATCCGGGAAAAAGCAGGACGGATTATTAATGTTTCCTCCATGTGGGGCGTCTCAGGAGCCTCCTGCGAGGCCGCATATTCCGCCACGAAAGCCGGGATCAACGGACTGACCCGGGCACTGGCCAAAGAACTGGCTCCAAGTAATATCCAGGTAAATGCAGTTGCATTCGGCGTAATAGATACAGACATGAACCGCCAGTTAAACGAAGAAGAACGGAAACTCCTTGAAGAAGAGATCCCTTCCGGCCGGTTCGGAACACCACAAGAAGCGGCCGAGATCATCTGGGACATTGCAAACGCCCCGGCCTATATGACCGGGCAGGTTATCGGCTTTGACGGAGGCTTTTAGTTGGGGACGGGGCATTTTTAAAAATGCCCCGTCCCCAATTGAAAATGACCTGTCCCCAGTTAGTCATTTTCGTTAAGCCATTCTTTCATGAGTTCTACGTATCTGTCGTTGTCTTCTACGAAGCACATGTGACGGCAGGTACGGAAGAGTTCCCACCTGGAATTGGGGATTCTGTCATACATGTATTTTGCAATGTACGGGGTACACAGATCGTTTCCGCCGTTGATGACTAAGGCGGGTTCCTTTATGTCCTTTAGCTGCTCTGTTACGTCGTAATCTTTCAGAGTTCCCATAGGAGTGTATTCATTGGGACCCCATCCTGTAACATATGCCTCCCCTCCTTTTTGTACCGGGCGTCTCAGACATTCGGGGGACTCTTCTGTCACAGGTCCTGCTGCGTGGCGGAGCATGTATTCTGCCTCTGCTTCCTGATAGGCCGGGTCGCTGTAGTCATTGGAGCTGGTTGCTTTCTCAATAGCGTCCTGCATCTTCTGGGGCAGCTCCTTGATCATGCGGTGCTGCTCGATTCCCCACATCCAGGATGCCGGCAGTGTACTCGAAAGGATCAGGCTCTTAAGGCCCTCCGGCTTATAATTGCATACATAATCCAAAAGGAGCATGCCTCCCCAGGACTGCCCCAGAAGATGAATCTCGGATAAACCCAGGTGCTCCCTAAGCGCTGCCAGTTCATCTACCCAGGTCTTTGCATTCCAAAGATCCGGGCGGTCTGCCACATAGGACTCTCCGCAGCCGATCTGATCGTACATGATCAGCTCACGTCCGTCCTCTTTCGCCAGTCTGTCCAACA
Organism: uncultured Dorea sp.; assembly: GCA_948602995.1. GTDB lineage: Bacteria > Bacillota > Clostridia > Lachnospirales > Lachnospiraceae > CAPEBR01. The sequence continues at coordinate 17,782 of CAPEBR010000027.1, read as the reverse complement.
CTTCAAAATAGTTGTGCGTGGATCCCGGCCCACCGTGAAGAAGCACCAGCGGCTTCTTATTGCCCGTCTTCTTTCCAACAATGCGGTAATATGTCTTATATTCTAAAAATGGCATATAACCTTCCCTGATCTCCATAATAAAACCTCCTCAATATTATTTCTTACATTATAAATAATATTGAAGTAAATATCAACCGTTACTATTCACGGACTAACCGTCCGCTCATAGTAACGCATCCAGCCCATTTAAAAGTCGCTTTCAGCGAGGGGCTGGATGCCGGAAAACACCACTTTACTGGCTCGGATGCCGTGCAGCAGGGTGCACGGCCCCGTGAATGGTAACTATCAGCCTATTCTACGTCCAAAAGTGCAGCCAGGTTTTCCTCTCCTGTCCGGATCTTTACGACTCTGTCTACCTGATATACGAAGATCTTTCCGTCTCCGATATGTCCTGTATACAGTACCCTCTTTGCCGCTTCAATAACCGTATCCACAGGAATCTCGCTGACAACAACCTCCAGCTTCACTTTCGGGAGGAGTGTGACATCCATCTCGACGCCACGGTATTTTTCGCCTGCACCCTTCTGGATTCCGCAGCCCATTACCTGTGTTACCGTCATACCTGTTACACCGATCTCATTCATAGCCTTCTTTACACGTTCGTATCTAGAGAGCTTTGCGATAATCACAACCTTATGTATGCCGCTGTCCGCCACATCCGGCATCTTCGCAACTGGAACGGCCGCGTCTCTCTGTACCTTTGATGCCGCCTCATATTCCTCTGTACCAAGATGCGTATTTTCATTGATCTCCATATTCATCGTGTTAGAAACATCCATAATGCTGAAACCGGAATATGCGGAGGGCAGGCCATGCTCTGTGGAATCCAGCCCGATGATTTCTTCTTCCTCTGTTACTCTGAGGCCGGCAATTGCCTTAATAGTAAAAAACGCGATTGTGATGGTCACTGCGGTCCATGCGCATACGCTTGCGATTCCGATGATCTGAATTCCAAGGAGATCAAATCCCCCTCCGTAGAATAAGCCGGCAAGCGTATCATTTCCAGGTGCAGATGTGGTAGCGAACAGCCCTGTCGCCAGTGTTCCCCATATACCATTCATAAAGTGAACTGCAACGGCGCCAACTGGATCATCTACATGGAGCTTATAATCCAGAAGCCATACACCAAATACCACGAGTACGCCTGCCACAATCCCGATCGCAGATGCTCCTAAAGCATCTGTCACATCACAGGGCGCCGTAATTGCTACCAGCCCTGCCAGTGATGCATTCAGACACATAGACACATCCGGTTTCCCGTATCTTACCCATGTAAAGACCATGCAGACTACGGTTGCCACAGCCGGAGCAATCGTAGTGGTCAGGAAAATAGAGCCGAGCTGTTCCACACTTGCTGCCGCCGCACCGTTAAATCCATACCAGCCGAGCCACAGGATAAATACACCCAGGCAGCCGATCGGCAGATTGTGCCCCGGGAACGCATTTACCTTCGTTATCCTTCCATCCTTGTCCTTAATAAATTTACCGATACGGGGACCGAGAATCTTCGCCCCGATTAATGCACTTAAGCCTCCCACCATATGGATCGCACAGGAGCCTGCAAAATCGTGGAAACCTATCTGTGAAAGCCAGCCCCCTCCCCAGATCCAGTGTGCCTCTACCGGATAAATCAAAGCTGAGATAATTCCCGAATAAATGCAATAGGATAGAAACTTTGTCCTCTCTGCCATTGCGCCAGAAACAATCGTTGCTGTTGTTGCGCAAAATACCAGATTAAATACAAAATTTGACCAGTCAAACTCTGCATAATTGGAAAAAATGTCAAACCCCGGCTTCCCGATCAGCCCCAGCATATCCTCCCCGAACAAAAGCCCGAAACCAATCAAAATAAACATAACGGTTCCGATACAAAAATCCATCAGGTTCTTCATCAGGATATTTCCCGCATTCTTTGCCCTTGTAAAGCCTGTCTCCACCATGGCAAAGCCTGCCTGCATCCAGAACACAAGCGCTGCCCCTATAAGGAACCAGACGCCAAATACCTCCCCGCTGATTACACTCATAATCTCTTCTGTCATAATTACCCTCCTTCTCATCGGACGAAAAAAACGGAGCAAAGCAGCCTTTATATTTAGAAAAAGCCCCTTTGCTCCGTTTTCTTCAGTTAAAATATGATCATGTATACTCAGAGAATATACAGTAAAAAAAGAGATTACGGGTAAATCCGCAACCTCTTCGTTCCACATGCTGCATCATAGCATTTCGTTTTAAAATTGTCAAGCGCAGTTCCTCCCGCCAGTTCTGTCATCTGAGCTAGATTCTCCGTCAATTCTGCCAACAATCCGGAGATGGATTTGGCAGCAGAATGTCATATTTTTAATTCAGATATTGCCTTGTTCTTCTTTCCATGCTAAAATACAGACAAAATATCAGCATATTTCAGAAGAAATACAATACTTTTTACTAAATATTTTCCAGGAGGAATAATTATGCATTTTTCTATAAGAACCGCAAAAAAACAATTCTGTCTGATTCTGGCCGTCATTCTTTTTGCATCAGCGCCTGCGGCACACGTATCTGCCGCCGCGAAAACGCCCCTTAGAAAGAACGGACGCCTGCAGGTAAAGGGCTCCAGGCTAGTTAACAATAAAGGGAAGTCCGTTGTCCTTAAAGGCGTCAGCACTCATGGAATCAACTGGTTTCCTGAATATGTAAATCCCTCTGCCTTTCAGACTCTCCGGGACAACTGGGGTGTAAACTGTATCCGGCTTGCCATGTACACAGCTGAATATAATGGCTACTGCTCGGGCGGAAATAAAAAGGAATTAAGGGCTTTGATCGACAAAGGCGTACGATATGCCACAGATCTTGGCATGTATGTCATCATAGACTGGCACACCTTAAGCGACTGTAATCCGAACCAGTACAAAAAAGAGGCAAAGTCCTTCTTTAAGTATATGGCAAAGAAATACAAAAAGCACAAGAATGTCATCTATGAGATCTGCAACGAACCAAACGGCGGCACCCAGTGGAAGGACATTAAGTCCTATGCAAAATCCATTATCAAGACCATCCGCACTTATGACAAGAAAAATATTATTCTCACAGGAACCCCGACCTGGTCACAGGATGTAGATCTTGCGGCTGAAAGCCCGGTCAAAGGATACTCAAACCTGATGTATACCTTTCATTTTTATGCAGCCACCCACGGAGAAGCATACCGCGCAAAGGTAGAGAACGCTGTAAAAAAAGGACTTCCTGTATTTGTAAGCGAATTCGGAATCTCGGAAAGCTCAGGGAACGGAAGAATTGACAAGGCTGAAGCTAACCGGTGGATAAAATTTCTAAATAAGAATAAAATCAGCCGGGTATGCTGGAATCTTTCCAATAAAGACGAGAGCTGTGCTCTTTTAAAAAGCTCCTGCAGGAAAAACGGGAAGTTTAAAAACAAAGACTTATCCCCAGCGGGAAAATGGTACAACAAGAGTAGATAAGGAACTATTCACAAAAAATCAAAAGAAGAAAGCGAGGACTATCTTTAATGAAAGTATACGGCGCAGATATCTGCATTGACTGCAGAAACTTCAAACATATTAATAAGCTTCGTGATTTAAATCTAGAATATACCAATATCACCGCAGATACTACTGCACTTAAAGAGTTTCTAATGCTGCGTGATAAAAATGACGTCTTTAAGGAATGCCGGGAGAACGGCGGAATCGGCATCCCCTGCTTTGTAAGTGATGATAATAAAATAACATTAGACATTGACGAGGCTTTTTCCTGGATCGGCCAGCCTCCTGTACGTGAAAACGAAATCCTGGAAAGACGCGAATAAAATTTTGTATATCATAAAGCAGCAAGAGGACATGTGCTTTTCCATGTCCTCTTTGACTCTTATCTATATATCTGCCTGAATCCATAGTCCTGCAGGGCATCTAATGCCATATTTGCAAATGACTGGTTTGCTCCCCAGCTGACATTAAAAATACCCTCTCCTCCGCCGGAACCAATAATGCTTGCAGACTGATAACCGCAATCCTCTGTGATCATAACAGTCAGGCTTGCATAGCTGCCGTTCCGGAAATAATATTTCTCAAACGCAAGCAGCAGAACACTTCCGCTTCCCAGGCTTTTAAGCTCCTCACATATCAGTTCTGCACTAACCTCTCTTTTTAATATCTCCGCCAGTTCAGAAAGCGATTTCTGGCTATGAGAACACTCCATTTTTACAATCATGTCTTCTACAATCTTCTCCTTTCAAAAATCAACTTCCCCGAGTGGGGCAGGCCCCCTGGCAAAGCTTACGCTATGGCTCTGAGCCAATCAGCGGAGTGACTGGCTCGGGTCTAAGCTGTAACTTGATTATAACATAGCCACTCAGCCGGGTCAGAATAAACGCATGAACGAAGACCTTCTAAGTTACTCTACAATTATTTGGCCAGTTTGTCAATGGAATCCAATAAATCATTGGTATATAATACTCTCAGGACAGCAAGAATAAGCGGAAGTTCTGTTTCGGGTTTTCTCCCAATCGTTTTTCGGACTCTTCTCATGCTTCGTCCATAATATGCTTTCATCAACTTGATAATAAACATGACGAACCGTCTGATAAGCCCCAGGTTATGGACTGCTTTCTTTTCTTTGGAACCCAGACTGTCTTCCCTGAATACGACATCCAGTGTCCAGTGCAGGTTGTTCTCTATATTCCAGTGTCTCCGGACTACGATTGCAAATAATTCGGCAATTGGTCTGATGCTGCACAGGTAATACCGTCCTTCTTTATGCCTCTCCCCTGTCTCCTTATTGGTTATGGTCTTTCGCTCATACCCGATTGTTCTGAGCTTCTCCCATCTGTCACGGTCCTCAAACCACTGGATGTCATCCGTGATGTAATATTCCCTTGTGGCTATGGTATAAGTGGATTCCTCTGTCTCACTCTGGTACTGCCCTGCCTTCTGGCGTATGTTTTCCAGCAGATCCGTACAGGCAAAATAATCCCGGATTTCCTCATAAGCCTGCTTCTGGTTCCCTTTGAGTGCAAGACAATAGTCTCCATGCGCTTCCTGCACAATGACCCGTGCGGTTTCTTTCTGGGCATTCATGGCATCCGCAGTCACAATACACTTCCTGCAGTCAAGACTTTTCATGACCGCCTGCATTTCGGGAATTTCACTGGTTTTTTCGTCAATTCGTGTGCTGGACAGACAGATGCCCCATTCTGTGGACATGACATTAAATTCGTTCAGGTTGCACAGGTCTTCCGGCTCTTTCCCGTGTTTCTTCGCGGTATGGCGGGTTTCCTTTCCGTCTGCCGCAATGATGTCGTGTACATAACAGTCCAGTTCTTCATTTTGATACAGGTACTGGTCCAGGTGCTGCCCAGCCATTTCTACCATCTGAACCAGAATCTCCCTGAGCATATCCTGCAGTTCGTCCGGCCGGATGATGGAAAAGACCCTCTGCATCGTGTCATGGGACGGGATTCCGTTCTTTAATTCCAGATAATTTCCCAAAGTTTCCCTTTCGTCCACCGCAAAATCATAAATATCCTCCCATTCATCATTTCCGGCAAGCACACCAAAAAAGACAATGCCAAGAATATCTTTGAGGGCATGCTTCACTTTACTCTGCTGCCTGCTGTCCGTCATCATACCGGCCTGCCGGGTATAAACATCCATGAAAATGCGGTCCAGCCCTTCTGTTTCTGAAATATGGATCTCCTCTACGAGCATATGAACCGATTTTGATAAGTGATCAAGTTTGGTATCTTTTTTTGCCATACTGTCCCCCACATTTGCAACGTGTTGTTTGGAAACCTATTACGCACATCTTCAACCAATGGCAAATAAACCTCATAGGCTTTCTGATGCAATTGGACTATCTGTTCTGCAATCAGATAAATCTTTTCATCCATTAAATTACCTCAAAATACTTAAGCGCATCCGTTATCGCTTCTACTTTTTCTTTCGGTGGATGTTTTCTTGGATGTTTCAATTCCTCTGTCGTATTTGGTGCATCATACATTGTCAGACCTAATGACCGCTTTACCTCTGCAATATACGCAGTATGCACTTTAAATCCATATTTCATCTCAACATATTCCTGTATCATTTTATATATAATTTTCGGTTTCGGCTGATATTTCTTTGCACGCTCCACTATTGCATCCAACGACACCTTGCCCTCGCCTTCCCTAAATTCAACTTTAACATTTATAGTACTATCTAATGACTTGTGGGACAAAAGCACGATACTTTCAACGGTATTACCTCTTTCCCACAAAACTTTCCTTACCTGCCTGCCGTCAATATAAATCGGAAAGTTAAACTCTATCGACTTCAAAGGCATTTCCGATTCTCCATTCGGGTATATCTGGATTTCTTTAATGAGGTAAGTGATAAGACTTTTCTTCTCCTCATCACTCATTATAGCATACAGTTTTCCAAAATTCTGCATGATTTTGTAAACATTATCAAGAGTAATTGCTTCCATCTCAATAGAGCTTTTCCTCAATTTTGCATCCTCAATGCGTTCCTCCAACTCTACCATTGTATCATACAAAGCATCAAGCCTTAATGTCATATCATGGATTTTTCTCTCACGAAATCGGGCATCCGCAGGAAGATTATCAATCTCATTTTCCAGACGAGCCTTATTCAAGTCCACTTCTTTCAGCTTGTTTTCATAATTGGCAAGTTCTTTATCCACCGTGCTTGTATCTGTCTGCACTCCAATTCGCTTTTCAATCTCTTTCGCAAAATAGGCATCGCTTACCAGTTCTTTTACGGCTTCAACTACAAGAGGCTCAATATCTGTTTTCCGAAGGGATGCTTTATAATCGCAATGATGACCTCGCTCCTGCTTATTTCTGCCGCATATATAATAGTAAACTTCCTTATATGTGCCGTCTTTATTTGTCCATGCGTGTTTATTCGTATACATCGAACTACCGCAAAGGGGGCATTTCAAAACACCCGTCAGAAGATGCGACCTTTCTTTGCCAATTCTTGACGGCTGCTTGATTCCTGTTGCCAGACGTTTTGCATGGACTTTCTGCCAGAGTTCTTCACTGACAATTCCCTCATGCTGTCCGTCCTCTAAAATATAATCATCGGTATGAACCTGCTTATATTCGTTTTTTGTTCCCTTGACCTTTTCCCGTGTCCTCCTGCCGTAAGCAATTTTTCCGCAGTAAACAGGATTGTCTAATATCTGCCGTATTAAATGGCTGCTCCATGTTTCTAACTTTCCGTTCTGACGGGGAATTTTCTTTATTCCTTGCAAGTTAAGGTATTTCGCAACTCCGCCAAGTCCTATATCTGAATTTCCGAACTTGTCAAATATAATTCGGATTGCTTCAGCTTCGGTTTCTTCTATTAAAAGTTGATTGTCTTTTAGATAATAGCCATACGGGGCAAAGCCACCGTTCCAACCACCCTGTCTTGCTTTTTCCCTGCGTCCGTTCATGGTCTGCTCGATAATGTTTTCTCTCTCAATCTCCGCAACAGCAGAGAGAACGGATATTAAGAGTTTGCCGCTTGTCTGGGATGAATCTATTCCTTCCTCAATACAGATAAGGTTTATTCCATAGGACTGCACAAACTCCAGAGAATTTAGAATGTCGGCTGCGTTTCTTCCAAAACGGGAAAGTTTATAAACAAGAATATATTCTATCTCCAATCCGTTTTTTATGTCGGAAAGCATTTTCTTAAATGCAGGTCGCCCCTCGATTGATTTACCTGACTTTCCTGCGTCCTCATAGATGCCGACAATCTCCATTTCCTCACGGTCTGCAAAACGCTTCAAGCTGTTTTTCTGCCCCTCAAGGCTGTATCCGTCAACCTGCATCTCGGTACTTACTCTGGGATACAAGACACATTTCTTTCCTTCTCTGTTCATTCTACCACCTCCGATAATTTAGGAAAATGTGATATGTACGGTTGCGTAAGCCTACGCAACACTATCCAATTCCTGCAAAACAAATCTTCCGTATTTTTCAACAATCTGCACCATAGCTTTGATAAAAGTATCGAAATTTTCCTCTTCATCAACCTTACTTTCGTGCTGCTGTTCTGCATTTGTGGACGCTTTAACATTTTCCATCTGGCTACCTCCGCAAAACAAAGCGGCTGTATGCCCTAAATTATAGAGATACAACCGCAGTCTGACCAATGTGCAAATTTCTCCGTTTCCTCTAATTTGCACATTTTCCGTTGGGTCTGTTATTAAGTGAAATACTAATGGCAAGAGCTTTATCTACTCTTGCCATTATGTTTTCGGGCATCATTCCCATATGCTGTTTTAACCGTTGTTTATCAATCGTCCGTATCTGTTCAAGCAGGATAATGGAGTCTTTATCAAGTCCCTCAAAATCATTTACTGCCGTATGTGTAGGTAACTTTGCCTTTGTGTGTACTCGGCTCGTAATAGCCGCCACAATTACCGTAGGGCTATGCCTATTTCCTATATCATTAGAAATGACAAGTACGGGTCTTGTGCCGCCCTGCTCCGAGCCGACAACGGGATTTAAGTCTACGTAGAAGATGTCCCCACGCTTAATAGTCCTTTCCATTATGTGTTTAACCTCCTATCTGGATTTAGGCAGGGGCTTTCTGCCTATGTATCAGCCAGACACAAGGAAGTATTTAAGGTCGGGAGAGCATTAACAAAATCTCTGTTCTAATGACCGCCTTATATCTGGCTTTATGATAGGAGCATCTCAATTTGTCCTCGACACCCCGAAATGCAATGCGTCTTAGACGCAGGGAAGTCGCCAAACGGTCAGCAGCGAACTGACGCCACGGGAGTTCCACCCCAACTGTCGTTCTGACAGAGCCGCCCTCATTGCCTGCGACGGGTTGGATACCGTTCGGGCTGTGACTGGACGGGAGTACCATTGTTCTCTTTGTGGGTCATGGCGAAATCGGGAGCTGCCCGATATTTTGAGTCGGTAAGATTGGCTCACCACCTTTCAATCGCTCGCTGCCTGTCGGCAGGTCTTGGCGTACCGCTGCACACGCTTATGCTCATCACAATCACAAAGAGAAAGTATTTGGCGAATGGGTATTCACTTGTCAAGGAACGCCCCCGTTTTCGCCACACAAAGGAAAACAGGGTAAGAGGTTTTTGTCCTCTCTCCCTGTAGCCCGTGGGAATATTCGATTTTCCCCTCTACTCAAAAAACTTTTTTAATTTTTCTTTGAGCCTGTCCATTCGTCTGTAAACAGCTTTTTCAGTAATATTCAGACACACCGCAATTTCACGGGTTGAATATCCTTGTATCTTCATCAAAGCAATCCGCAATGTAAGCCTGTCCACCTTAATCAAGATTTGATATAGGCACTGGTTTTCAATGCTGTCCAGAAAATTCTCAACCGTTTTCACTTCGGGTTGCGTGATATCTTCAGCAAGTTCATCAAGATATGTACCTGTTTCCTGCACTCGCTGATAGTACCGTCTGTCGGAATTAAAAATCGCCCAATCGTGAATACGGAGTTTTTCTATATCGTCCTCATTAACGCCTAAGTTTCGTAACTGTTTTTCCTCGGCTTCTTTCCAGAGCCGCCATTTCTTTTCTTCTTTGGCTTTGTTGTATGCCATATTGTTTCCTCCAATCTGAATTTTTGAAAATCCAGATTGGCAGGCGGAGAACGGCAACCAACGCAAGAAGTAGCTTTGTTCTGTATTAAGACATTTTTCGACAAACAAAAAGCCACAAAGGTACTAAGACCTCTACGGCAATAAGCGTAAGCATATCTATAATTAAGAGATGTAATCTCTACTTGTAAAATGTAAGAGTGCCACGAGTGAGTGATGATTTTTTCTAAAAGGTAATCTTCACTCCACTGTGACACTCCGTAAATAGTAGCTGCTTCTGATAAGCAGCATTGCGGTCATATTCGACCATCGCATAAAAAATCCCTCCAAACTCGAAAACGGGTTCAGAGGGAAGCAAATATTCATCTGGGCGTGTTTATACAGCCCACCAAAGCACCGTTTTTTTTATTTGGTGGGCTGTGCTGCCAAATTTCATTTTTCCATTGTTATAAAGAAAGAGCCGATGATCTATGTGAGTTTCCTCACAAGTTCATCGGCTCTGCGTCTTTGCGTCTGGCTCTTTTATAACTGTTACTTTTAGATTTTTTGCTTCTATAAGTGTTTCGTGCTTACATTTCGGGCAAAACAACGGATAGTTTTTTAATTTTGTATCTTCTCTTATTCGATTACGAGTTTTATTTCCACAAACAGGGCATAAAACCCATTCTGTCTTTAATATCATACGCCCGCATCTCCTTTCACAAAGCTATTCTTTTTCAAATCAATATAATTGTTTGCAAAGCAATAAAGCAAAATCATAGCTACGCTGAAAATCAATCCGCCTAATATATCGGTAAACCAATGCACACCGCAAACAAGTCGCCCGACAACCATAAAAACTGTAAACATACCGCAAATTACATTAACCGTGTTCCTAATTTTATAATTCTTAATTAGGCGATGAAACTGCATCATAGCCGTTGGCAAAACACACATAGCAAGCATTGTGGTAGATGACGGATAAGATGCTTCCAAAATACCGTTTATCAAAATAGGGCGGCGATTGATAACAATAAATTCAAAAAACACATACGCACCAAATACAAGAATGTAAAATGCACCAAGCACTAAAATACTGCTGTCAACTTTCAGAATGTTCTTTCTTCTAATCCATTGCACCAAACCGAGTATTGCAAAGGCAAGTGCAATGAATATCGCCACAACGCCTGCCCAATCGGTTATGTTATAGAGCATCATATTGACACCAAATAATTCGTGTACCGCTCTGTTGATGCCTGCATACGCCACATAAGACCCCTGCGGACCGATAGGCTGCATATCCACGAATGTCAGTGACACCGTATATAAGATAAATAGGACTAAAACCGTTGTTCCAATAATAAATTGATTTCTTGTTTTTCTTTCCATTTGTTTTTTCTCCTTTGATAATTCTTTTGGCTGTCAGCTAAAAAAAATATAAGGTCAGAAATTACAAAATGGTAGAACCTTGCCGTCACATAAGCGATACCGTGCGTGTCATTTCTTTTTCACAAACATTACAAAGCCTTTTATCATAAGCAAAGTGAAAAACATTACGGCAGGATACGGCTGACCACTTAAAATAAGTACAAAAACAGCACCCATATTCAAAATCATTCCAACGATATTCATAGCCTGCTTTAGTTTTTCCCGTTCACTTTTGTTAATAACAATTTGAACAACACCGCAAATTGCCATTGCTACGGGGAATACCCAATAAAGAAAAGCAAGCCAACCCTTGAATTGATACAAAGGAACGGAATAAAACACACTATTCGCTTCAACCTTATACAATGGCAAAAGCAGACCTATGATTGCGGCTATGTTGAATATGGCATCTATGTAGGAAGCAAAACGGCTTATATTTTCCTTATTCTCATTTTCTGCTATCGTGATAACTTCTTCGGCTCGCAGTAAATCATCAAGTGTAATTCCGCATAGTTTCGCAATCATTTGTAAAGACTCCATACTCGGTGTCCCTCTACCTGTTTCCCATTTTGAAACAGCGGTACGGGATACAAATAACTGCTCGGCAAATTGTTCCTGTGTAAGACCACGCTCTTTACGCAACTTTTGTATTTTCTCTGATAACTCCATACACTCAATCCTTTTCACTGTATATTCTATGGTAATTATATTGTACTTTGGTAGCAAAGGTAAGAGCCGCAAATTCACATTGACACTTATGTGCGATACTTTCCGTGTCATTTATTTATCCATCTCTACAGCTCCAAATTCCTATTTTTTCTCAATACTATTGAAATGAAATTAAGATATTTTCCTCCGCCTGCTTCCATTGCTTTTCTGTCGCCAACAGCATATTCATTATCCTGCATCAGCCAATCAGACCATACTTCCTCATTGCTTTCCATTTCTTTAACAGAAAGCACTTCTGCACCTTTGCATTTACTTACTATTTTAGTCCAATAATCAATATCGTGCATATAATCAAGCTGTTCTGGTGTCCAAGATAACAAAAGCTCTGGTGGCAGATTATCGTGGCAATCCTTTTTCATACCAGGGATTGCAATATAAATATATCCGCCATTCTTAAGAAACGGCAAAAGTTTATCATCAAGATAATGCTCATCTCGTCCAAAATAATTATATGAGTCTGTACTTATAACAGCATCAAAAAACTCTCTTTCAAACGGTAAATTTGTGGCATCAGCTTTAACAGGGATAATCTGTTTCCTATCCAATCCCATATCATCAAAAAAATGATGGTTTTCTTCTGGGTTACTCCATAAATCGGCTGCATATACAGTAAAACCATATTCGTTTACAAGGAATACGCTTGTTAAGCCTTGTCCGCTTCCTAAATCGCAAACAACCGCCCCTTCTGGAATATTATGATTGATTAGTAATTCTTCCTCTAATTTAATTGGATTTGGACCCATTATTTTTTTCTGCAACGCAGGTGTATTATACTTTTCGCTTTTGATATACTTCATTTTCAATTCTCCTTTACCTTTCACGAGCAGATTTATTTATCTTAGCAATATTTTTGAATTTTTGATTTTTCTCCACTAAATATTCATTTCGGTTCTCAGCATAGCTATTTTCATTCTTTAATTTCTGATAGGAAAACCATCTTTCTTCCGAAAGCTCTCCCTTAAAAATAGCCTCCCTGATTGCACAACAAGGCTCATTGGTGTGACTGCAATTGCGAAATTTACACCCTGCTGCCAGTTCTTCAATATCTGCGAAAGATTTATCCAATCCCTCATCTACATCCCATAAACCAAGCTCCCTCATTCCCGGTGTGTCAATTACCATTCCACCCTGCTTTAATAAAAATAACTCTCGCCTTGTCGTCGTATGTCTGCCCTTATCATCATTTCGCAAACCATTTGTTTCCAAACGATTTTCTCCGAGTAAACGATTGATGAGTGTTGATTTACCAACTCCAGATGAACCAATCATCGCTATTGTTTTTCCATTTTGAATATAAGGTAAAAGTTTTAAGTGTCCATCTTTATCAATTCCAGATGTTACGACAATATCACTTCCAACAGCGACCATAGAAACTGCGTGTATATACGCTTTAAGGTCTGAACATAAATCTGATTTTGTCAAAACGATTACAGGAGTCGCCCCACTATCCCAAGCAACAGAAAGGTAATGCTCTAATCTTCGAATATTAAAATCATTATTTAATGACATACAAATAAATACCGTATCAATATTAGCGGCGACAATCTGCTCTGTACGAACCGTTCCTGCTGCTTTACGAATAAAAACACTTTTTCTTGGAAAAATACTGTGTACAATAGCGTGACCCTGCATATTATTACAATCTATCACTACAAAATCACCAACAGCAGGAAAATCCGATGCACTTTTCGCATTATGTCGTAATTTCCCAGATATTACTGCGGACTGTTCTCCTTTTTCACTTATTAAACGGTAAAGTCCCTTTTCCTGCAAAAGTATTCTTCCTGCTACATATTCTCTTTTACATTCCTTTGCAAGAGCCACATATTGGTTCGGCAAACCAAATTCTGCCATATTTATATTTTCCATTACTTCTCATCTCCTTCAGTAATGTTGTTATGAAAAAATCTTTGAATATGGGTATTCAGCAATTCCATCAGTTTTCCCTTATCCTTTGAAGTATCCGATACATTTATAAGCAGATACATTGGTGCATAAAATTCAAAAGCAAGTTGCTTAGGGTCTGCTTTTTTTAATTTACCCTTTAATATCATTTCACGGAATATATCTTCCATATATGCAACAGGACCCAAAGTAATACAATTGCTATATAATTCTGCCATTTCAGTATTTCGGTATTGCTCTAATGTCAACATCTTACGAAAGTTTGAAGCAAAATCATCTTCTGTCCAAAATGTAAATTGAGCAACAGTAAAATTCTTAATACTATCCATAGACACATTCTCATAGGCTTTCGATGTTACTTCATACTTTTCCTCTGGTACTTCGTATTGTCGTGACCGTTCCGCATCAAGTTGATACATTCTCTCCACTATACTATCAAAAATGTCACGCTTATTCTTATAATGCTTATACAATGCACCTTTCGTCATACCAAGCTCACCTGCAATGGTACTTACTGAAACGGCTTCATACCCATCTCTTGCAAACAAGTGAAGAGCTGACATCAAAATTCTCTCCTTTGTGTCAGTCATATTGTAACCTCCTTTGGTAAACGATAGTTCACTTTTATATTATAGTAAACGTTCGTTTACTTGTCAATAGCTTCAGAAGATTTTTTTATTCCTTCCTCAAAATAATTTTGAATAAGTCTTAATATCTCTTGCTATAAGAAATTTTATATCCTACATTAAGAGATTTCACATCGTTTAACTGGAAGCCATATATCTGTAAAATATAAGGGTAAGATTTTCAGAGTATAGGTGGTGAGCTAATGGACGAAAGGAACAATCATTTTGACTTCGATTTTACTCCGATAGGACAGGCAATCAAAAAAGCCCGTGAAGCCAGAGGGATGACGAGGGAGCAGCTTTCTGGTATTATCGGTTATGCTCCCAGACATATTCAAGCGATTGAGAATGAGGGGCAGTATCCCAGCATTGAGCTGTTTATTCAACTCATTACAATGTTTGATGTGTCAGTTGATGAGTACATATTCCCAAACAAAGAAGTCAAAAAAAGTTCTGTCCGCAGACGCTTAGACGCACAGCTCAACAGATTAGATGATAAAGAGCTTTTCGTCATAGAAGCAACTGTAAACGGACTATGTAAGGCAAAGGAGGAAACAGAGGGATAAGCCCCTCTGTTTTTCTTTCGCCCCTTTTCTAATATCTTGGACAGCCATATCCAAGGATTTCATAATATCCTACGGGGTAGCTGTTTTGTCGGCAGGCATCTCCAGAGTTGCCCTCCACGGTGTAAACGACACCGTTCTCGCATTTCTCCACGATACCCACATGGTCAGCATCTCCGTCCTGTCCGTCGTTGCTCCAGTCGAAAAAGATAATGTCGCCTGCTTTCGGTTCATAATCCTTTCCCTGCCATTGTCCATTTCCATTAAACCAATCCACACCGTCCGAGCAGAGGGAGAATTTCGGCACAATGCCGCTTTCCAGATAGCCGCACTGGTCGGCACACCACGACACAAAGCAGGCACACCATTCCACACGCCCCTCAAAGCCGTACCAACTCCAATAAGACTGACCGCCCTCATTGCCGAGCTGCGTCAAGGCGACCTCTACAATGGCTTGGTTGCCGCCGCTTGTGAACGCCCGTCCATACGGATAGTAGCGTAACACATGGGCGGGGTACTGTGTGTCGCCGTACTTTTCCCACCCTAACCGCTGTGCCTGCATGGTAGAAAATTCTACCGCATTGGCGTAGGAATATCCGCCATAGTTGATTTTTGCCCATGAGATATACCCGTTGCCGAAGTTATAGCCCTGCAAGGCGAGCTTGATACGCTCCATGTCAATCGGGTTTTCCACCTCGGCAGAGATAAGGGCGGCTTTCAGCTCCTGCACGCCGCACTGAATGGAATACTCTGGGTCTTGTATTCCGTTCGGCTCATGGGGATACCTTGTGTTAAAACTGCCCTCCGCCGCCTGCATGGGGTCAAGCCCACGCCCGCCGCTTTCCTGCATCATCACCGCCTTGATAAGCTCCACATATTCGGGGATGCCGTACTGCTTCGCATACTTCTGTATCAACGGCGTGTAGGCTTCCACCTCCGCACTGACGGGGGTATAGGAAGTGCTTTCGCTTCCTCTCCCAAATAAGGACACGGCACATCCGAGCAGGACAACAATCAAGATAATCACGACGGCAATCCAGCCGCCTGCGATTAGGGCGGAAACCAACGCCTTTGTGCCTGCGATAATCGCCTTGACTGCGGCAATGGTAGCCTTTACGGTTGCTTTTGTCGCTTCGGCTGTCACCTTTGCGGTGGCTTTTGCTGCCTGTGCTGCTTTCTGGGCAGCTTTGGCAGACGCTTTCGCCGTTTTCTGTGCCGCCTTGACGGTCTGCTCGGTGGTCTTAATCGCCGTCTTAGAAGTTGCCTGTGCGGTCTTTACGCCTTTTTCCGCTGCCTTGACCGTGCCTTTTGCCGTAGATTTCACGGTCTTTTCCGCATTTTTGGCGGTGGTCTTGATGGTCTTTTGCCCCTGCTGACGGGTCTTTATCAACTGGCTTTTCCCATTTTCGGGAGCATCGGGGGCAGGAGAACGGCTCACAGTTCCGTGGCGGATCTGTGAGCCGTTCCGTTCTGCAGCAGCCTGTGCTTTTTTCTGCCCGGCAGCTTTCATTGCCCTTTTCTGCTTAAAGTCTGAAACCTTATCCTTTGCCTTGACGATATTTTCTTTCGTGGTCTGGACGGATATCTGCCCCTGCTTATTAAACTGGTGGATGCCCTCGTCCTTTACACGGTCTGCGGCATGGGAGATTTTATCCGCCGCATACTCGGTGGCAGAGTTTTCCTCAGCATAATATCCCTGCTCCGCCTTGTCCTTCGTCTTGGCATAAGCGGATTTCATACGCTCACTGGCTATGGCGGCTTTGTCTATGGTCTTTATCGTACCCTTGACCGCATCTCTGGTCTTTATATCAGCCATGCAAAACCTCCTTTCCCAGAGGATTTGCGGTCATTTCAATTTATCTTTTTCGCCACCACAACAAGCCTGCCGTTCTGTGC
The DNA here is from genome assembly GCA_948602995.1 of uncultured Dorea sp. Classification (GTDB taxonomy): domain Bacteria; phylum Bacillota; class Clostridia; order Lachnospirales; family Lachnospiraceae; genus CAPEBR01. The sequence continues at coordinate 1,035 of CAPEBR010000027.1, read as the reverse complement.
AGAGTATTCGCAGGTGGAGAGGGTAATGAGCCTGTCGCCGTACTCGGCGGTCACGCCCGTATCATACAATGCAAGTTCCTTACACTTCCCGACATAGGCGTTAAATTCTTCCTCATTCTCCGCATCCACAAAATCATAATAGCGGTAGCCCTCCGCACTGTACGCCACGGTCTTAAATACGGCGATAATTTCATATTCAGCCTGCTCCGTGAGCGTGTCAAACTGTATGGTCTTGTGCGTTTCATAAAAGCTCTCGGATTTGTAATCCTCCAACGCTCCAAACATCTTTTGACCTTTGATGTGGTGTCCGTAAATAATGAGATTGTCGCTTGTTGCAAGGTCGCAGTCCTCTTGGATATACGGCACTCCCAAATCGCTGTATTCCTTTTCAAAGTTGTGCTTCAGATAGAAATTCGGGTTGTTCTTCGTCTGCATGACAGGGTAATTGATGGTCGTTCCGTCAATGGAAATCCAACCTGCCATATCCTCATTCTGCAAATACAGTTCCTTATATTTTGCCAGAATGTCCTCGCCCTCGCTGACGGACGTATCCTCTGGCGTTTCTTCCTCCGCAGGGGCGTTCTCCACGACCTCGGCAATCTCCGCAAAGGCTTCTGTCTGCTCCTCCACCTGTGCATAATGGCGGCAGATATGCCAGCCGCAAAAAGCCGCTGCCCCTAAAAGGGCAACGGCGGCAACGATACAGATAACAGACTGGTATTTTTTCAGATATTCTTTCATAGGCTTTTCTTTTCCTTTCTTGGTTTACCTTACATTATCGGTGTGCTACTTAGGCGTGGGTAAATCCCTGCAATATTCGGGATACCTCACCTTGATGCCCTCCATAAAGTAGGGGGCAAACTCGCAGCAGAACAATTCCTCTGGCGTGAAATACCTCTCACGCCCCTCCTCGGCGTAACCGTTCCAGAGGTTAAAAGCAAGGTGGCAGACTTTGACCGTGCCGCTCGTCTGCCAGCCTGCGTGCATCCCCTCTGGCTTGATGCAGTCCGTCTTAAAATCGAACATGGCGTTGAT